>JBBRAT010000049.1:0-27101 GCA_038206515.1 Anaerolineales bacterium
CGAAAAGTTTCAGCGGGTATTTGGGGTGGTCGTTGTTGAGTGGGTAAGATCGCCCCTCACAAATACTACCACGCCAATTCCCAATAAACTTAGAAAAGGCGGAATGGATCAGAGTATAATCATAACAGGATGCGAGCAAAATTTTGATCCTCCCACAAAATATAGGTCAGGGTGTTCTTCAAGATGGCGAATCAACAAAGGGATGTGCAGGTGAACGAAATCAGCGATCCAGCAGGGATGTTTCGGATTGCCAAAGCAAACTGGCAAGACCTGAACGATCTGCGCCGCCTGGAGAAAGTCTGCTTTGAGGAGGATGCCTGGCCCCTGTTTGACCTGATCGCAGTGCTGACCATGCCGCATGTTGTGCGCCTGAAGGCCGTGGTGGATGGGCGGATGGTAGGGTTTATCGCAGGCGATCCACACCCCAGCGAGGGGGTGGCGTGGATCGCTACGCTGGGCGTTTTGCCTGAGCAGCGGCGCAAGGGAATGGCCAGGGTATTACTCGAGGAATGTGAGCAATTGTTGCCGTTTAGGCGGATAAAATTAAGCGTGCGGGTGGATAATTTGGCTGCTATTCATCTGTATGAAAAAGTAGGCTATGGGCGGGTAGATTACTGGCGCAATTATTACCATAATGGGCAAGACGCGCTGGTGCTTGAAAAAAGACGTTGACTTTCCTCCAAAGATGCGCTATACTTTATGCATTGGAGAAACCATACGAAATGCGAGTATTGATCCATATACCAGGATGACTTTAGAAGGCACGTGCTAGATGCGTGCCTTTTTGCATCCTACCCACTTCTCGAAAAGGAGTATTACTACCATGGATTCAGGCATGATTGGCAAGATTCAAAAAGCCAAACGGTATGCTGAAGAGCGTAACCGTGTCCACTTCAACGATTTCACCGTCATTTTAGATGGTACCAATAACGCGCATACGGTAACCTATAAAGACGGTGAATGGGGTTGCGATTGCGACTATTTCCAGGGACGTGGGCGTTGCAGCCACACGATGGCGCTTGAGATGATCCTCGATAAGATGATCGTCCCAGTGCCAACGGTCTAACCAAGCCATTTTTTCAAGAAATAAAGACAGAGAGGCAGCTTATTCGCTGCCTCTCTGTACATTTAAAGGGAAGGAAATGTTGATTAGTAACTGCACAGACATCGCTATCTGTGTAGCAGCGCACTGCGTGCGCCCACGCGAAGATTAGCATTATCGTGTTTCCACCAAGAAAATATCCTGCTTACCCTGTGCGCACGCAGTGCGCCACTACGCGGACTGGGAAACCTGAGCCATTTCGGGAAATCTTAGAGCAGTTGATGGATATGCTGGATGTGGTCAATTTCGTGCATGAGGGCGCGGCGCAACACCTTACGCGGACTCCACATCTCGCCGCGCTTGCCCATCACCCACTCTTTGCCTGCTGTCTGAGGCAGAAAAGCGTTGAAAGCTGCACGCACGGCTGCCAGGTTGGTAAAAACATCTTGAGGATCAGCGAAAGGTTCGCAAGAAGGTTGCCCAAGGCGGGTCATATACCAACTTTCGGCGTGGGCAATGTGACCTAAGACGCCACGAATGCTCCAGCGTTCGCCAACGAGGGTATGATCTAACTGTTCAGGGCTGAGGTCAGTGGTAATATGCAATACATCCTGACGCGACCAGGTAAGCAGGGTGAGGGCACGTTGAATTTCTGCCTCGGTCAGCGGTTTCCAATCCGCCAGGAAGAATGATTCAACCAGGCGACCGGAGGGGTCTACGTCATATTCAGGGTTGACCTTATAATCCTGCCAGGTATCCACCAGACGCAGGTCGTAATCCCCCAAGGAAAGCCAGCCCTCGCCGCCGTGACGGTTTGCCCAGGCTTCGTAATTGACCAGAGCGCGCGCCATAGCGACGACTGCTTCCGTGCCGTCTTTCCCATAGGCAAAACAGCCCGGGTAATCAAGCGCCCAGGCAATGGCACGATCATCACGATCTAATTCAAGTCCAATGGCAACCGGCATGGCTGAATACCTTCTTTTTGGTTAAGATGGTCTCATTATAACGGATTAAAAACGTCTATTGCGGAATCGCAACGGTTATTCCTCACTGCCAAAATATGATATGATGGAGCAAGGAAAGGCAGCAAAATCAGATGGCTGGATTTGCAGTGTGGGCAGGGATTGGCGCGTCAGTAGGGGTATGGCGGGTGGTACGAAGTGCGCCCCGTCAGCGTGACCTATGGGCAAATCTGGGGCTGTTTACCCTGCTGCTGGCTATCATTGGCGCTCGGGTAGGGTATGTATTGCAGAATGCAGCCCTCTTTACCAGCCATCCGCTCGACACCTTGATGGTGTGGGCAGGCGGATTAACCTGGCCTGGGGCGATGGCGGGCGTATTCCTGGCGCTCACCCTTTTTGCCATTTTCTATCGCACCTCCCGTTCTAAGCGCGTTTCGATTGGCTGGATTAGCGACCGGCTATACCCGATGTTGCCGCCGATTGCCATTCTGTGCTGGCTGGGCTGCTGGCAGGCGGGCATTGCGTACGGGGCATTGATTCCGGCTTCGGGGTGGTGGGGCGTGCCGAGCGTGGATGAGACCGGGGCAACGCTGATGCGCGTGCCGGCTCAATTTTTGGCGGCGCTTAGTTTGCTGGTCTTCTTCTGGGTGTTGGAAGGTCGCATCCGCCTACCGCGACCCTCGGGTCAACTCGCTGGGCTGGGTTTGACCGGACTGCTGGTGAATCTGCTGGTCTTTTCTGTAATTTGCGCTGACCCTGCCCCTGAGTGGAATGGGGTGCGCGTCAACACCTGGGCGGCGCTTTTCTTTCTGGCGGCGCTCTTTGCTTTTTTCGTAGTCAACAGCCTATTTCACTTCGTTGAACGCAAGTGGAAGCAGCGCGAAGTTCATCTACCGACAAAACCTCTGACCGATTGAGAAATCTATGAAATTAAACCTGGCGTTAGCTCAAATCAATACGGTACTCGGCAGCGTACCGCGTAACCTGGAAAAGCATTTGCAGTATGCGCAGCAAGCGAAAGCCAATGGCGCGGACTTGCTGATCTTTCCAGAATTATCCATGACGGGATACGTGCTGCAAGATTTAGTGCCAACGGTTGCCTGTCACCCCACGGCAGAGGATCCTTACTTTGGTCCACTGTTGGAAGCCAGCCGTTCCCTGGATATGGTGGTAGGGTTTGTGGAAGAAGACCTGCGCAACCGGTTTTATATTGCGGCTGCGTACCTTTCCGGCGGACAGGTGGTACACGTTCATCACAAGGTATATATGCCCACGTATGGGCTATTTGATGAAGGTCGCTTCTTTGCCTGGGGCGATTCGGTGCAGGCGTTTGATACGCGCTTTGGGCGGATGGGGATGCTCATTTGCGAGGATTTCTGGCACGCTTCGCCACCCTACTTGCTGTGGCTAGATGGCGCGGACTTGCTCCTGTTTACCTCTGCCTCGCCGGGGCGCGGATTGAACGCCGAGCCTGTGCTGGAATCAGCGCGCTGGGTGAATCACATTCTGCGCGCATATTCCAGCGTATACACCACGTTTGTGGCGCATACCAACCGGGTGGGCTACGAGGATGGACTGCACTTCTGGGGCGGCGCAACCGTGTATGACCCAAATGGTGAAATGCTGGCGCAAGGTCCCTATGATGATGAGGCAATCACTCAGGTGCAAATTGACCTGAATGAGCTGCATCGTACCCGCGCACGGCTGCCGCTGCTGCGGGATGAGCGCACCGGCTTGGTGCTGCGCGAGATGAACCGCATCCTGAGCAAGCCTTCCAGCACGTTTGGACGGTGAGGAAATGACCCCCATGACTGACTTAACCATTAATGCCGACCTGGCGCGTACGATTTTGACTGGCTTCCTGAAGACGGAAATCACCCGCATGGGCTTTGAACACGCCATCATTGGTCTATCGGGTGGCATTGACTCGGCGCTCTCTTGCTATCTGGCAGCGGAGGCGCTTGGACCGGAAAGTGTGTTGGCGGTGCGGATGCCTTACAAGACTTCCTCGCGCGATTCGCTGGAAGATGCGCAGCAAGTGATTGACGCAACCGGCGTGCGCTCGATAACCGTTGAGATCACCGACATGGTAGACCCGCTGATTGCCGCCTTCCCAGAGATGGATAACACGCGCAAGGGCAACATCATGGCACGGATGCGCATGATCGTCCTCTACGACCAATCCGCGGCGTTTCGTGGGCTGGTAGTGGGTACGGGCAACAAGACGGAAATTCTGCTAGGGTACACCACCCTGTTCGGCGATTCGGCGAATGCCCTGAACCCCATCGGCGACCTGTATAAGACCCAGGTGCGGCAGTTTTCACAGGCGCTGGGGGTGCCGGATTCCATCCTCAAGAAAGCACCCTCGGCGGATTTGTGGAGCGGGCAGACCGATGAAGGCGAGCTGGGGTATACCTACGCGGAGGTGGATCAGCTTTTGCATCTGCTGATTGACCGGCGTTACACCCCTGCCGAGTGCGTGGAAGCCGGGTTTGCGGAAGGCTTTGTGAAGTCGGTGGTGGAACGGGTGCGGCGCAATCACTTTAAGCGGATTTTGCCGCCCATCGCCAAGGTCAGCAACCGCACGATTGGCTATGATTTCCTGTATCTGCGCGATTGGGGGACGTAGCATAAATGCAGATTCCACCCGCATTAAGGCAGCCGAAGTTTGCCTGGTTTTGGTGGGGGTCGTTGATTTCCGTAGCAGGCACGCAGATGCAAGTCTGGGCGCTGCTCTGGCATATCAGCACCCTCAGCAACCAACCGATTGTGGTCAGCGGCATTGGCGTGATGCGCTTTTTGCCGATATTGATGTTTTCGCTCATCAGCGGGGTGGTGGCGGATACATTTGATCGGCGCACGGTCTTGTTCATCACCCAAACGGTAATGCTGCTTTCCGCGCTGGCGTTAGGCGTCCTCAGCATATTTGGGAGCATGCAAATTTGGCATATCTACCTGCTGACGGGCATACAGGCAATGGCAACCGCCTTTGATATGCCCGCCAGGCAAGCGTTAATCCCAAATTTGCTGCCGCGTGAGCTGTATACCAATGCCTTTAGCCTGAACTCGATTTCCTTTAATACTGGCTCCATTTTGGGTCCAGCCTTGAGCGGGATTGTGATTTCCACCTTGGGGCTGCATTGGGTCTATTTTCTGAATGCAATCTCGTACCTGGCGGTGATTGTGGCGCTAGTAGCGATGGGGAACGTCCCGCAAGTGGTGAAAATCAGCAGCGAACGGCGCGAAGCCATGCGCTGGTCCTCCATCCGAGAAGGGATTGACTTTATCCGCAGTCACCCGATTATTCTTTCCAGCATGATATTGGATTTCTGGGCGACCTTTTTTTCTTCCGCAAATACTCTGCTGCCGTTTGTGGCGCGCAACCTATTAAAGGTGGGCGTGGTGCAATATGGGTGGCTCTCGGCGGGGCAGTCGATTGGCGCGGTGACGGTGGGGCTGCTATTCTCGCAGCGCGCGGTGATCCGCAGACAAGGGCGGCTGCTGGTGGGGGCAGTGGTGAGCTTTGGGCTGGCGACCATCCTGTTTGGCGTATCGCAGAGCTTCCTGCTGACACTATTCGCCCTGGTGTGGGTGGGCGCATCGGATTCAGTCAGCACCATTTTGCGCAACACGATCCGGCAAATGCAAACGCCGGATTACATTCGCGGGCGGATGGTGAGCATCAATCAAATTTTCTTTGCGGGCGGACCGCAACTTGGGGAAATTGAGGCGGGGATTGTGGCGCAGGCGTTTGGACTACCCGCCGCGATCATCACGGGTGGGATTGGCTGCATTGTGGCGGTGGCGGCGGTGGGGGGCGTGTGGCCTCAACTGCCAGGGTATGACCGCGAGTAAATCAGCGGACTATTCTTCTTCCGATAATTGCCCCCACTCTTGCATGCGCTGCTCAAGGGTGGATTGGGTGTTCATGTAATCCTGGCCGAGCTGGTGGGCTTTGGCGGGGTCAAGAGCAGTGCTTTCGAGTTGTTTGCTAATGGAAGCAAACGAAGCTTCTAAATCGGCAATTTCGGCTTCGATGTCTATTAATCGCTGGCGGCGGGCGCGTTCACGGTTATTGTTGGCGCGCCCGTTGGCTTTAACGACAGCCGATTCTTTGGCGATGATGGCTCCAGCGGCTTGCTTTTGAGCGGTCTGTTCCTGACGTAAAGCTTCTTGTTCCGCCTGACGCAGGGCGCGAAAATCGCTATACGACCCCTGAAAGACGCGCAGGGCGGCAGCTTCCGGGTTGACTTCCCAAATTTGGGTTGCCAGGGCATCAATCAGGTAGCGATCATGCGAGACGAGCAGGATTGTGCCGTTGAAATCCGCCAACACGGTTTGCAAGACTTCCTGCGAAGGCAAATCCAGGTGGTTGGTGGGTTCATCTAACAGGAGCAGGTTGGCATCCGTCAACGCCAGGCAAGCGAGCGCAAGACGACCGCGTTCACCGCCGGAAAGCACAGCAATTTTCTTGTAAACATCGTCCCCGCTGAAGAGAAATTTTGCCAGGTAATCACGGATTTCGCCGGGGCGCAGGTTGGGGGCAGCCTGCTCAATTTCTGCCATGAGGGTATGCTCGGGGTTGAGGCTTTCATGCGCCTGGGCAAAATAACCCAGGTGCAAATTTGCGCCTAAGACCACCTCGCCGCTGTAAGGGGGAATCTGCCCGAGCAACGTTTTGAGGAAGGTGGTTTTGCCTGCGCCGTTGGGACCAACCACGCCGGCGCATTCCCCGCGCAGCAGGATCATATCCGCCACAGAGAAGAGCGGTTTGCCCTCATCTAAATAGCCCACCTGTAAATTTTGAGTGCGCACGACTAAATCGCCAGAGCGGGGCGCGCTTTTCAGGTGTAATTTTAGCTGCAAGGGGCGGCTGGATGGCATTTTCAGCGAATGGATGATGCTTTCCACCTCATCCACGCCCATGGGGTTCTCGGAAACGTCTGCATCTTCCACAATTTCAGACCAGTTTTTGCCATGCACGGCTTCAATACCCAGGTGCTGAATGGCTTCTACTTTGCGGCTAAGACGCTTGAGCCTGCCCTTCGCCTGGCGCACATTTTGACCGGAAATATTGCGTTTGACGTAATCGAGGTCTTTATCAAGCTGTTCTTTCTCGGAAGTGAAAATCTGCTGCAAGCGATCCCATCGTGCCTGACGCTGTTGAATATAGGCGGAATAATTGCCGTGATACAAATTGACGCTGGGGAAGAGTTCAATGATCGTATCCGTCACCTGATCGAGGAAATAGCGGTCATGCGAAATGAGCATAACCGCGCCTTCCCATTCGCGCAGGTAAGATTCCAGCCATTCGGTAGCGGCAATATCCAGGTGGTTGGTGGGTTCATCGAGCATGAGCAAGTCAGGGCTGCTGAGGAGGAGCTTTGCCAGCAGGGCGCGGGTGCGCTGACCACCGGAAAGCTGGCGCAAAGGGCGGGAATAATCCTCCTGGCTAAAGCCTAAGCCTGCCACGGTCTGACGGATGCGCGCCTCGTAGGTATAGCCGCCCTGCCGTTCAAAATCCGCTTGCAGACGACCGTAGGCTTCCAGGGCGACTTCGAGGCGGGCTTCGTCCTGTTCCTGAGCCATACTGTGTTCCAGCTCCGCCAGGCGTTTTTGGGCGGTGATCAGCTCATCAAAGACGCTGAGAAGCTCTTCCCACAAGCTACGGTCGGAATCAAGGGTGGCGTTTTGGGGCAAATAGCCCATGCGCATCCCACGCGAACGCTGCACCTCGCCGCTGGAAGGCTCTTCCTGCCCAAGCAAAATGCGCATGAGGGTGGTTTTGCCAATGCCGTTGGGACCCACCAAGCCAATGCGGGCGCGGTTGGGAACGCTAAGAGAGACGCCAGTAAAAATATCTGCCGCCCCATAGGATTTAGAAAGGTTGGTCGCGCTTAACAATGGCATAGGTCACTTCTGGGCGATAGTATACCATTGCATGGCGGCGCAGGGGAAAATTGTCTATTTGTATCCATCATTAACCCTCTTCAAATACGGGACTATCAGAGCAGTACCATTTTTTATCACTACAAAAACACGCAAAATATCCCTAATCCGCTGTTATAATAAAGGGTTATGGCATATGAAATTCCCCTTCCTGAGCGGGTAGCCGTCATCTCACAGCAGGATATTGTGGGGGGCGCAGCTGAAACCGAGCGAATTGCGCAATTCCTTCGGGAAAATGGGATTCCAAATGTAAGCTGGGGAGTGCTGCAAGATGCCGCTCTGGTGGATCGCATTGAAAGCGGGGAATTTGACCTGCTGATCGCCCTGGGGGGGGATGGTACGATGCTAAAGACGGGCAACCTTGCCGCGCCCCTGGAAACGCCTATTTTAGGGATCAACCTGGGGCATTTTGGCTTTTTGACCGAAATTCAACATGGGGAATGGCGCAATCGTCTGCCGCTACTGCTGACGGGGCAATATCGCCTGGAAAAGCGGATGATGCTGCGAGCGGAACACCTGCGCGAGGGGAGATGCCTGAGCGATTGGCACGTGATTAACGAAGTGGTGGTCTGCCGAGGGCAGTTTGTGCGCCCCATTCAGGTGGAAGTGCAGGTGGATGGCTACAAGCTGGCGCGTTACGTGGCGGATGGGCTGATCGCCTCGACCCCAACCGGCTCCACGGCGTATGCGTTGGCGGCAGGAGGACCGATTCTGCCACCGGAGTTGCGCAACATTCTCATCATGCCCGTTGCCCCGCACCTTTCGATGGATCGAGCAATTATTTTATCGGAAGGGTCGAGCGTGACGATGATTGTTCACACCACGCATGACGCAGTGATGAGCGTAGACGGTCGTCCGCCGCTGCCGATGATCGAGGGGGATACGGTGCATGTATCTGCCAACGAACGCCAGGTACGCTTTGTGCGTTTCTCTGACCCTGGCTATTTTTACCAAAATATCACCGCTTATATGGATCAAAGTCCACTTACAGGAAGTTAACCGATGACACAACCGATAACGCCTGTTCCAGGCACCCAATATTGTACCAACCACCCTGACCGCGTGACGATGCTGCGCTGTAACCGCTGCGACCGACCGATGTGTACCGAGTGCTTGGTGTTGACCCCCACTGGCTACCGCTGCAAAGAGTGCGTGCGCGGTCAGTTGAAGGTATTTGAAACGGCGCGCACCAGCGATTATGTGGTCGCGCTGCTGATCGCCGGTGCGATTTCCTTTGTTGGCAGCCTGATCGCCACATTTTTGGGATTCTTTACCCTGTTTGTCGCGCCCATTGTAGGGGTGATTGTGGCGGAAGCGGTGCGCGCGGCAGTTCAAAAGCGGCGCAGCAAGCTATTATTTCAGGTGACGGCGGTGGGGGTAGTGGTTGGCGGCATTTTGCCCAGCATCACAACGCTGATCGCCATGCTACTTTTGGTCAGCGGGGGCAGGGCGATCCCAGGGTTCGGCAGCCTGCTCAATTTCATCTGGCCCCTGCTGTATCTGTTTCTGGCAACCAGCTCGGCGTATTACCGCCTGAGCGGGATTCAAATTCGTTAGCGACCCTAGATTGTTAAACGTATGCTTACTGAACTGAGAATCGAAAATTTTGCCATTATCCAGCGATTGGAATTGAATTTCAAGCCGGGTCTGATCACCTTTACGGGGGAGACGGGCGCAGGCAAGTCTATTATCCTGGACGCGATCACCGCAGTAGTGGGCGGCAAGGCGGATGCGAGCATGATCCGCGCAGGGGCAGAACGTTCCAGCGTGGAAGCCACATTTAAGCTCTCCGCAACTAACCGCCTGGCGGTAAATGAAATCTTGGAGCGCGAAGACCTGCTGGAAGACCCCGATTACCTGACCCTCAGCCGCGAGCTGCGCCGTGAAGGGCGCAGCGTGGCGCGGGTGAACGGTCACGCCGCCAATATCAACCTGGTGCGCGAAGTGGGCTCATATTTAATTGACATTCATGGGCAATCGGAGCATCTTTCGCTGCTGAACATACGCCAGCATATTCACTTGCTGGATCGCTATGCTGATAGCGCGCCCTTGCTGACCAGCTATCGCCGCGCATACGAGAGCCTGACGGGCATCCGCCGCGAGCTAACCCAGCTGCGTCAGACAGAACAGGATGCCGAGCGCAAGACGGATTTGCTGAGTTATCAGTTGCAAGAGATTGATGCGGCGGAATTGAAGCCGGGTGAAGAAGTGGAATTGAAACAGGAGCGGGATCGCCTGGCAAATGCAGAAAATCTAGCGACCCTTACGCAGCAAACCCTGGCGTTGCTGGATGAAGGTTCGCCGGAAGCGCCATGCGCCTCTGACTTGATTGGTGAGGCAGTGGAAGCGATGGCTTCTTTGAGCAAGATTGATTCGGCGCAGGCGGGATTAAGCGAACAAGCAAATACCATTGCCGAACTCCTCAGCGACTTGACCGGCGAACTGCGGCTGTATTCGGAGAACATCGAATTTAACCCGCGCCGCCTGGAACAGATTGAGGAGCGGCTGGATTTAATTCACAAATTACATCGCAAATATGGCGGCAGCATTGAATCTGCGCTGGCGTTTGCTGAAACTGCCCGCGCCGAACTGGAAACAATCGCCCATGCCACCGAGCGGATCGCTGAATTGCAAGCCGAAGAAGAAAAGGCGCTGCAAAAGCTGGGCGAAGCGGGCGTAGCCCTCTCCACGCTGCGCAAAGAGGCAGCGGTCACCCTGCAAGACTCGGTCGAGAGCGAACTCAACGACCTGAGCATGGCGGGGGCGCAATTCGCAGTGGACTTCCAGAGCGAGGCGGACGCGCGAGGCGTGCCTGGACCAGACGGCGGGCGCGTAGCATTTGACAGCACCGGCATGGACCGCGTAGAATTTCTGATTGCCCCGAACCCCGGCGAGGGACTCAAGCCACTGGTCAAGATTGCCTCTGGCGGCGAGACTTCGCGGCTGATGCTGGCATTGAAAAATGTATTGGCGCAGGCGGATAACATTCCTACCCTGATCTTTGATGAAATTGATCAGGGGATTGGCGGACGGGTGGGGATGGTGGTTGGCGAAAAATTATGGCATCTGGCGCGGCGGCACGAAGTGCTGTGCGTGACGCATTTGCCGCAGCTGGCGGCGTTTGGCGATCAGCATTTTCGCGTGCGCAAGCTGGTAAATGATGGGCGCACCTCTACCCAGGTGGAGCAGTTGAGCGATTCCAACCGGCTGGACGAATTGGCGCTAATGTTGGGCAGCGTCACCGAAAAAAACCGCGAGGCAGCGCAAGAAACGTTAAACATCGCCCGCCAACGCGCCGCGGATCTTTTGGCGCGATAAGTTTACTCTCTTAATATTTGAATGAGCTTATTTTTGTGGGTGAAGCTCACAAAAATAAGCTCATTCAAATATTTCTTGAAAAGATGCTAGCAGATATTTTACCGTTTGAGGACGCCGATGACCACACGCATGAAATCAGACCTGACGTTATTGCTGACTGCCGCCGTTTGGGGCAGCGGATTTGTTGCGCAGCGGTTTGCAGCCCAATATTTAAATCCGTTTTACTTTAACGGCGCTCGTTTTTTGTTTGCGGCCCTGCTGCTCCTGCCGCTCACACGCCTGCGATGGAAGGTGACGCGGCGCCAACTGCCCTGGATTGTGCTGACCGGTACGCTGCTATATGCAGGCAGCGCGTTACAGCAAGCCGGGTTAGCGACCACCAGCATCAGCAACGCCAGTTTTATCACCGGGCTATACGTGGTACTCGTGCCAATGGTTCTCTTTCTGGTATGGAAGAAACGCCTGTCGTGGACATCCTGGATTGCAGCACTGGTGGCGGGCGTGGGGGTAGCATTGCTCAGTTTGCAAGGGGAGCTGCGCCTTTCGCCTGGTGACCTGCTGGAATTGATTGGCGCGTTTGTGTGGGCATTCCACGTGATTATGGTCGGTCGCCTGGCGGATGATGGCGTGGACGTTGCCTGGTTTGCGGTCTTGCAATTTGCGGTATGCGGCGGTTTGGGCATGGCGACCGGTCTCATTCTGGAACCGGCAGGCGTAGCAGCGTTTGCCATCACCTGGCAGGCGGTGTTATATTCCGCGCTGTTCCCAGTGGGGATGGGCTTCACCTTGCAGATGGTTGGGCAAAAAGGCGCGCCTACGGTAGACGCTGCTATCATCCTGAGCATGGAGGCGGTGTTTGGGGCGTTATTCGGCTGGCTGTTGATGAGTGAAAGCCTGTCGTTACAGCAACTGGGCGGCTGTGGGTTGATTCTGGCGGCGATGCTGCTGGCGCAGTTCAGCCCACAAAAGAAGGTGGAGATTGCCTTGCAGCCTACGCCTGAGCCGTAATATAATTCAGGCATGACCTCACAACGCACTTTCCCTGAAGATTTGCTCACGCGCCATCCTCAAAATCCCATTTTGGATGCGTCAAGCTGGACTTATTCCGCCAATACCGTCTTTAACCCTGCCGCAACCCTGCTGGCGGATGGCACGACCCTGATGCTATGCCGGGTAGAAGACCGGCGCGGTATCTCGCACCTGACGGCGGCGCGTTCGGCAAACGGCATTGACGGCTGGCAGGTGAATCCGCAGCCCACGCTTGCGCCTGACCCCAACTACCCTGAAGAAATTTGGGGCGTGGAGGATGCGCGTATCACCTTCCTGCCGGAACTGGGACGGTATGGGGTGCTGTATACCTCATATTCCCCCACTGGACCGGGCGTATCGCTGGCATTGACGGCGGATTTTCATACCTTTGAGCGCATGGGTCAGGTGATGCCGCCAGAAGATAAAGACGCCGCGCTCTTCCCGCATAAGATTAACGGACGTTGGGCGATGATGCACCGTCCGGTGAATGCCAGCACCCAGGGCGGGCATATCTGGCTGTCGTATTCGGATGACCTGGTGCATTGGACGGATCGCGTTAGAGCGTTGCCAGCGCGCGTGGGGGCATGGTGGGATGCCAGTAAGATTGGCTTATGCTGCCCGCCGATTGAAACGGCGGCAGGCTGGTTGGTAATTTATCACGGGGTGAAAACCACTGGCGCGGGCGTGCTGTATCGCCTGGGGCTGGCGCTATTTGACCTGCAAGACCCCAGCCGATGCACCGCGCGTGGCGATGAATGGATTTTTGGACCGCAAGAACCTTACGAACGCTTTGGGGACGTGGGCTACGTCACCTTCCCGTGTGGGACGGTCATTCACCCCTCTGAGCCGGATACCCTGCGGGTGTATTATGGCGCAGCGGATACCTGCATTGGACTGACAACCGGCAGTATCCAGCAAATGCTCGCTTGGTTGAAAAAATAAGCTGCAATGGCGGTCATCGAAATTCAGGCAAAGACGTTGGTGACAGCCGTCAAAGAGCCGGATGGCATTTTTGGCATCCAATATAACCTGAATTTGTATCGCGGCTGCCAACATCAATGTATCTATTGCGACTCACGCTCGGCTTGCTACGAGATTGAGAATTTCAACTGGGCAAGCTCTTTTACCAGCGGATCGGGCAGCTGGGATTAAGCGACCACGCGACTGTGTTTCCGGGTCAGGGGAGGGCGAAACAGCTTGGGTTGTGGTGATTGCGCCCAAGATCACTCTCCAAAATAGGTCTTTGCCTCCTGTTCTAACGCCTGGGATAAGGCGGCAATATCTTTATCAAGCGCATCTGAATAGGGAGTGTTACGGAGGATAACTTCCCGCACCTGTGGGGGAAAGTTAACAGAGATGCGTTGAAGCTGCTCGCCCGCATCCCAAGAATCCATAATTCGATTGCTCCCGCAACAGGTATTCACAAATAACGTGATGGGTTCATTAATTTCTGACCCTTTTATCAACGATTGATTAACCAGAGAATATTCTACGCAGTCCATCCACAAATAGAACCGGATATTACTGCCGTCATTTCCCATCCCGATCGGTTGGTAGCCACAAAACACCTTCCCGCCCAAAGACTGGCGACTATAGCTCATTGCCAGGTAGGCTTTAATCTCTTCCGCTGGCATGATCTTTTCGACCTCTGGGCGGGTTGATTGCTCAATCAACTGCAAGCCAGGCGTTAAAACCATCGGCGTCCAAACGTTTTCAGAATGTATTCCCTGAGGACTTTGGGTAAGGGTAATGGTCGGCGTGGGTGTAAAAATGGGCATCGGGGTTGTGGTGAGACCAACTTTGATCATTTCCGTGACCATTTGGGTCACAACAACCGTTTGTGGAACATTGCGCGTCACTTCCACCGTTTGTATTTTTTGATCGCAACTGCCTATGATCACCCCAAACCAAATGAAAATGACAACGCTAAAGAGTAATTTTCGCTTCATATATCCTCCCTTCAGGATATCTTTTTATTTACTTGCCAAAATAAGCTTTTACCTCTTGCTTCATTACACGACTCATTTCCTGTGATGCGGCTGTAAGCGTATTCGGTTCGCCTCCTGGGTTAAATGGCGCATCTATGAGGGAACGAATGGAACCCGGGAAATTTGAATTTAAATAGTGCCCATAATCGTTCGTGGAGCGACTACTTTTAATGATTCTGTATTGCCCATCGCGCACTTCGATGTGTAAAACAACAGGAAGTCCAAGTCCAGTTCCTTTTTTAATTTCTTGATCGCTTTGATAATATTCCTCGCAGAGAATATTTAAATAAGCTTTAAGGGCGCGTCCATCATTTTCAATTCCCAGAGGCACGTAGCCACAAAAAATTTTCCCGTCCGTGAAAGATGACTCTCCATAGGTCATCACCAGGTAGGTTTTGATGTAGGTTTCCGAAACAAATTTTTCTATGTTGGGTCTATTCGTTTTCGATAAAATATCCATCCCGGGCGTTAAGAGCCAAATCGTCACCGGGGTTTCTGTGAAAGCCGGGGTCCATTTAGGGGTAGGCGTGCGCGTGGGAGACAAGTCTACTGTTTTGGTAGGCTCAGGCGTATTGGTGATATTCACCTGAACCATTTGGGGGATCACCTGGGTGACGACTACCGTTTGCGGCACAATGCGCGTGACTTCTACCGTGCGTATGGTTGGAGTGCAACCAATAAACAAAACACCTAGCCACAAACAAGTAAAAATTAAGAAAAATAATTTATGTTTCATCTTATCTCCTCATTCTAAATAGCAACATCCTGCTTTTGCCAGTCTTTGTTTAAGACTAATATCCATCCCCCAAAACATATCTTTCGGAGATTATCCCACATATCAGATTTTTATTACGGAGCAGGATAACCCTGATCAGGTTTCACTACATCATTGGAAATGGGTGCCGGATAGGCCGGCATTGAAGAAGAATTACTACTTACGCTTTTTCCAGGCGCAGGATAAGGAGAACCTACAATAGGAGCAGAGAAAACATTTTTTGACAACGAGGGTAAATAAGCTGGGCGCTGCTGTAAATGGTCATTGATATGAATATATCGGATTGCATTCCAAGGTGCATAAGCTGTTAAAACTTTGTGCTCGTAGGGGAGGCTATGTGCGTCAACATAAATATTATATCCCCAAATATCCACTACGATTACGCTATGATCATATTCACAGCCATTTTCATCAGTACAACTCCAATCAAACTGAATGATGTCCCCTATCTGAAGATTTTTCATATCATTGGAATCAGATTGATTTAATTCTCTGGCAATCGGTCCGCCTAAATAATAGAAATGTTTCTCTTCTGGTTTAGGTACAAAGAAAGCATGAAATGGTTCTACCCCTGCCCAGGAAGTTGAGCGACCATAATCAAACCTATCTGTATAGAACCATCCAGCAGTGGAAAGCATTCCCATGCCTTCGCTAGGTTTGAACATTGAAATATTCCCGCCTTCATATAATGCCTGACTTACAAAATTAGTACAATCCAGAGATGCATAAAGGTAATTAGGATTAGGATTGTAGTAATAAGTATCTGCATAATTTCTGGCTTCTTGTCTGTTAAAGCAGACATTGACCCCATCTATTGTGCAATTCTGAGCGTTTAATAAAGTAGCCTTATTAGAAGCGGAATTTAAAAGATTCGGTTTGATAAGTGAATATTGCTTTACAACATTATCAATTTGGCTCCGCAATTGTATATTCGTTGAATTTGAACTCCTCATCATTTTCCAAAAATCATCTTCATATTTATCCGAATAAATTTTCCAATTTCCATTTACTTTCTGCAAAATGACTATATGCTCTAAGCCCCTCATCTTTGTCATCTCAGGTGACATATTGACATAGAGAACATCACTACCCTCTGTTACCTTGATATTTACAAGTGCGCTTGTGGAGTCAAATGACATTTCTCCAAAATCTAAATAATAAGTATACTGTTGATACTTAAGCTGATTAACTTTGTGTTGATAAATGTTCAAATCCAGCTTTTCAATTTCCTTTTGATTATCATTGTTAGAAATAAGAAGAGCGGCAAAATCGCTTAACTGTAAAGTCTTAAAAGATTGATAGCGTGCTTCAAAATAATTGTTGATAACCTGTTTTATTTGTTGTTCGTCTGCTACAGAAATACTCATTGACGAATTAGCTTGAACGCGAAAAACTCCAAAGTAAATACTCAGTATAAACGCTAACGCAAAAACGATTGTATAAAAATGCTTCGATGTATTCATAGGTCTTTATCTCCGATTTAATGTTCTATTTAAAAATACAAAATAATTGTTCCTATTATAAATATAATAGGAGTTTTTAGGTCACAACTCAAAAACTGAGGACTTTCGGCACTGAATAATAGTGGTTACATTTATATTACATCTTTTATTTATAAAAATCAAGTAGTTTCACGAATTATTAGTAAATATCATTTTGGATGTGTATCAACAAAAATAATGAAGAAGTGCTTCTATTAAATGTATGGTTAAAAGATGGCTGTCTAAACCTCATTTTCTCCTTCTGCAAAAGCGCGACAGAACGCTTATAATTCTCTTATAGAATATCGCTTTAAATCTAATCAAAATGTTCTATAATGGTTGAACAAGGCAATGGACTTGTAAAAAGGACGGAACTTATGATGCGATTTGATCGCTTTACGGAGCGAGCGCAAGAAGCTGCTCAACGCGCTGCGGAGATTATCCAGCGGTATGGGCATAACCAGATTGATACGGAACACATCCTATTGGCGTTGATTGAGCAGCCGCAGGGGGTGATTTCTCAGCTTTCTGAAATTTTAAAGGTAGATTCCAACGCATTAGCCGAGCGGTTAGATTACGTCCTGCGCACCAGTCCGAAGGCAAGTATATTTGGCAACAACGGCGCGGGGCAAATCTTTATCACGCCCAGGGTGAAGCGCATCATTGACCAGGCGAACGAAGAAGCCAATCGCATGAAAGATGAGTATATTTCCACCGAACACCTCTTTCTGGCGATATTAAGCGAGAAAAATACCCCGGCGGTGCGTTTGTTGGAAGGCGCTGGGATTACCCGTGACCGGGTATATGATGCGATTCAGCAGCTGCGCGGCGGGCAACGGGTCTCTGATCCGCAAGCTGAGACGCGCTACCGCACCTTAGAGAAATACTCGCGCGACCTGACACAGCAAGCCCGCGAAGGGAAGCTGGACCCGGTGATTGGGCGGGATAACGAAATTTTGCGCGTGATGCAAATTCTTTCGCGCCGCACGAAGAATAACCCGGTGCTGATTGGCGAAGCAGGTGTGGGTAAGACCGCTATCGTGGAAGGGTTAGCTCAGAAGATCGCCGACAATGACGTGCCGGAAATTCTCTCGGGCAAGCGCGTCATGTCGTTGGATTTAAGCGGGATGATTGCCGGTTCACGCTTCCGCGGAGAATTTGAAGAACGCCTGAAGGCAGCCATTGAAGAAGTGCAGCGGTCAGAGGGTGAAATTATCCTGTTTATTGACGAATTGCACACGGTAGTGGGCGCAGGGGCAGCCCAGGGCGCGATGGACGCATCCAATATGCTCAAGCCTGCCCTGGCGCGCGGCGAGTTGCAATGCGTGGGCGCAACGACACTGGACGAATATCAGAAGCACATTGAAAAAGACTCTGCCCTCGAACGGCGATTTGCCCCCGTATTCGTAGAAGAACCCAGCATTGAAGATACGATCAAGATGATGTATGGACTGCGCGACCGCTACGAGGCGCATCACAAGGTGCGCTTCTCGGATGAGGCGCTGGTGGCTGCGGCGCGGCTTTCCGCCCAATATGTACCTGATCGGCGGCTGCCGGATAAGGCGATTGACCTGATGGATGAAGCTGCCGCCAAATTGCGCGTGGCGCTGTATTCCTTACCGGCGGACCTGAAAGCCCTTAAGGGAGAGGTGGAACGCCTGACCTTAGAAGAGCAGCGGGCTGGCGTAGAGCGCGATTACGAGCGCGCCGCCCTCAAGAAGGCGGATCGGCTGCGCCTGGAAGCGGAATTTGCCGAAAAGCGCGAGCGGTGGGAAACGGAACATGAGCTGGACGAAGTGGTAGATGAAGATGACATCGCCCAGGTGATTGCGCAGTGGACGGGCATTCCCATCAGCCAAATGATGGAAAGCGAAGCCGCCAAGCTGTTGAAGATGGAAGATCGCCTGCACGAGCGCATTATTGGGCAGGATGAACCCATCCACGCCATCGCGGACGCCATCCGCCGGGCGCGCTCTGGCTTGAAAGACCCACGCCGACCGATTGGCTCATTTATTTTCATTGGGCCTTCAGGCGTAGGCAAGACGGAACTCGCCAAGGCGCTGGCTGAATTTATGTTTGGCGATGAAGACGCGCTGGTGCGCATGGATATGAGCGAATACCACGAGCAGCACACCGTCAGCCGGTTGTTTGGCGCGCCTCCGGGATATGTAGGCTACGAGGAAGGCGGTCAACTGACCGAAGCCGTCCGCCGCCGACCGTATCGCGTGATTTTGTTTGACGAGATCGAAAAAGCGCACCCGGAAGTGTGGAACGCCCTCCTGCAAATTTTGGATGACGGTCGCCTGACGGATGGACAGGGACGTTTGGTAGATTTCCGCAACACGGTGCTGATTATGACCTCGAACTTGGGGACGGAGTTCGTCCGGCAGGGCGGCACGCTGGGATTCTTGCAGAATAACAACGATGCTGAAGAACGCCTGATGCACGATAAGATTGAAAAGGCGCTCAAATCTACCTTCCGACCTGAATTTCTCAACCGGATTGACGAGATCATCATGTTCTCGCCGCTGACGGAAGCCCAAGTGAATCAGATTGTAGACTTGCAGATGCAAGAAATCCGTGACCGGATGCACGATCATAATTTGACGGTGGAATTAACCCCGGCAGCGCGCGCCTGGCTGGCGAAAGTTGGCTTTGACCAGAACTTTGGGGCGCGCCCGTTGCGCCGCGCATTGCAAAAATACGTAGAAAGCCCGCTGTCTATCAGCCTGCTTTCGGGCGAGTTCCATGATAACGATCACGTGTTGGTTGATTTTGACGCGGATGCCAACCGTACCGTGTTTCACAAGTCGCCGGTCACGCCAGAGCCTGAAATTATCGCGGAAGCGATGGGCGCGGCGGACTCAGACAAAGAGTAAAATTTTTAAAGAGGGTTGAATGATAAAGATGAGGGACAAAATCCCTCATCTTTATTGATTCATCCTCTTTTTGCGCTTGCGCCGCAACACAAAACAGAAGATTGATTTATACTTAAAGAATGTCTGTCGAACGCGCCGCCGTCTTGAAATTAATCAGCAGTTGTCACATCTTCCGTGGGATTGAAAGCAGCAAGCTGGAAGAAGTGATTGACCTGTTTGAAGTTGCGGACTATGCCCCTGCTGCGGTGATTTTTCAGCAGGGGGATGATATTGCGTACTTTTATTTCGTCTATGACGGCAAGTTAAAGGTGACGCGCAGCTTTTCGCGGTATGCGCAACCTGTACCGTATGGAATCTTGGAAGAGGGCGATTACTTCGGACAAGAAATATTGGACGAAAAAATGGTCTGCCAGGAAACCATAAGCAGTGAAGCCGAATGTACTTTACTGCGGTTGGATCTTGCCGCCCTGAAAACATTGGTAGATCGCTTTCCAAATCTTTCGTCTCATCTGCAACTTGTGCTGGATACGTACCGGCTGGCGCTCCATTCCCGCTTTTCCTGGCTGGAACCGGAAGAGACCGTCTATTATGTGGCGCGGCGACATGCGTTTTTTATGCTACGAAACATCACAATCCCCATTTTGCTGGGGGTGACCAGTCTTTTTCTCTTTCTAATTTTACATCTTTACCTGGCTTTGCCCATTCTTACCAGCGGCTTGATTGGCGGTATTCTTTTTGGCATAAGCCTGGCATTGGGTATCTGGTCTTGGGTAGACTGGTCGAATGATTATTACTTCATCACCAACCGGCGGGTGGTTTTTCAGGAAAAGGTGGTGATGCTGTATGAAAGTCGTCAGGAAGCGCCCAATGAGGCACTGCAAACCAGCACCACCAATACTAGCGCGATTGGGCGTGTGCTAGGATACGGGAATGTGGCAATCCGCACCCTGATGGGGACGATTATGTTCCGGGAAATTGTGCAGCCTGAGCAAGTGAGAGGCATTGTTGAGCAACAGCAGCTGCGCGCCCAAACCGGTCAACGCCAGGCAGAAAAGCACAAGCTGGAAAAGAAAATTGCAGAGACGTTAGGCTATTTGCCCATGCCGAAGCCTGCCGCGCCGAAAAAGCTAGAGAAGCCACCTAGCGAATTAAAACTTTTCTTTTCCGACATCTTGCATGTACGCTACGAGCGAAACGGCGCCATTATCTACCGGACGCATTGGTTTATCCTGCTGACCAAGGTTTGGTTTCAAACACTGGTATTATTTGGTTTATTTGCGATCATCGGGATGCGTCTTTTTAACCAATATAATTTTGTTTCCCTCGTGGCTGTATGCGGCGTCACCGGTTTTATTGGCATATTTGTGTTAGGCTGGTTGATCTATAACTATTGGGATTGGCACAATGATGTGTATATTATCACCAATGACCAGGTAATTGACGTGTATAAAAAGCCGCTTGGCTCTGAACAGCGCGATGTGGCGCCCATTAATAAAATTCAATCGATCGAGTACAAACGACTTAATTTTTTCGGCTTGTTGCTTAATTATGGCACCGTTTATATCCTGGTGGGGGAACGGAAGCTGACGTTTGATGACGTGTATAACCCATCCGGCGTGCAGCGCGAGTTATTTGATAAGCTCACAGCAAAAACGTATACCGAACGTCAGGCTGCCCAGGAAGCAGACCGTCAACGGACGATTGAATCACTGGTGGCGTATGATCAGGTATTACGGCGCAACCAGCCGCCCGCCAGCGCGCCTCCTCCCCCCACTATTCCACCTGCAAAAAGTGGATTTTAAAGGTAAAATAAGAACTCCTGGGGATAAACGTCCCAGAGAGTGATGAGTGAGAAGGATTTATGAGCATTCGAGAAATTGTGTTTACCCCTGACCCTGTGCTGCGGCGCAAAGCGCACAAGGTGACAACCTTTGATAAAGACTTGCAAACCTTAATTGATGACATGGTGGAAACCATGCGCGAAGCCCCTGGGGTGGGATTGGCTGCGCCACAGGTGGGCATTTCGCAGCGATTAATTGTGGTGGAATATGGCAATGATGAAGATGAATCCGTGCCGAAACACCTTTTTGTGGTGATTAACCCTGAAATTATCGAAACCTCGGAAGAAAAGGTAGAAGGCGTAGAGGCGTGCTTATCGGTGCCGCGGATTGTGGGCGAGGTGGAACGGCATAAGTCAATTGTAGTGCGCGGGTACAACAAGATGGGCAAAGCGATTAAGATCAAAGCCAGCGGGTGGATTGCGCGCATTTTTCAACACGAAATTGACCACCTGGACGGTATCCTCTTTACTGACCGGGCGTTCAAAGTGTGGCGGGCAGAAGAAGGGGAAACCATCAACGACGAGGTATAACCTTTGCATTTGACGCATCTTTCCCTCACCAATTTCCGCACTTTCACCCGCCTGGATATGGACGTACCCAGGCGTACTTTGTTATTGGTTGGGGATAACGCGCAAGGCAAGACCACCCTTTTGGAAGCGATTTATCTGTTGGCAACCTTCACCTCGTTTCATGCGCAAAATGACCGGCAGATGATTAACTTTTTAGAGGCGCGCGAACCGTTAGCAGTGGCGCGTTTGGTGGCAGAGTATATCCGCGCTGAACAGCCGCACCGAATTGAAATGCGCCTCATTCAAGAAGCCAATGGGGGCAGCGTTCCACGATTTCGCAAAGAGATTCTGATGGACGGGGTGAAGCGCACCGTCTACGAGGCGATGGGGCAGTTTACAGCAGTCGTTTTTTTGCCGCAGTCTATGCGCGTGATTGAAGGCAGCCCGGATGATCGTCGCCGCTACCTGAACCTGACCCTGGCGCAGGCGGTGCCGGGGTATTCGCGGGCGTTGAGTGAATATGCCCAGGCGTTAACGCAACGTAACGCGCTCCTGAAGCAATTGGGCGAGCGCGGTGGGGATGCCGACCAGCTTTCGTATTGGGATACAATCATCGCCGAGCGTGGGGCTTTTTTGATTCACGTGCGCATTGCTGCCCTTCAGGAGCTGGAGCAGCTGGCAACGCGCATCCATCATCGGCTGACGAATGGACAGGAAGTGCTGCAAATCATCTACCAACCCGGCTATGACCCCGTCCCCGCGCCGGAAGGTCAGTTCAGCCTGCCCTTGCGCAATAAAATTGACCGCAGCGGGTTGAACGAAGAACGCATCCGCAAAGGGATGCTTCAGGGATTGGTGGAGCGGAGGCGGGAGGAAATTGCGCGCGGCGTGACCACGTTGGGACCGCACCGCGATGAAATCCGCTTCTTGAGCAATGGGATTGACCTGGGGGATTATGGATCACGCGGGCAGGTGCGCACCGCCATGTTAGCGTTGAAACTGGCAGAGGTCAGTTGGATGAAAAATCGCACCGGTGAGTGGCCCATTTTGCTCTTAGACGAAATTTTGGCAGAACTGGATATGAAGCGGCGCGCTGATTTGCAATCTTTCCTGAGCGAATATGAACAAACCATGCTGACGACCACCGACCTGCATCTGTTTGACCCGCAATTTGTATCGGATGGAACGGTGTGGCGGGTGGAACAGGGGTTGGTGTGCATGCCGCAGCTCTAAACTAATGGGCTTTTGCCAGGCACGCCCACACGGCGTGGATAGTTGGGCGGCGTAGCGGCTTTTTTATCAATAATCACCAGGTAACGATCTTCCGCCACGCCCGGCAGATTCACTGGCAGCAACTGGCGCAAATGCCCGCCCAGCAGGTGAATAGCTCTCTCAGCAGAATGCGCTTCCGCTGGACCGCTTTCACCCTTCATTGCCAGCACCCCACCGCGAATGTGAACCAGCGGCAGCAAATATTCCGCTAAAACGGGCAACCCTGCTACCGCACGCGCTACCGCCCAATCAAATTGTTCGCGGAATTTAGGCAGCTGTCCCAGCTCTTCAGCGCGGGTTTGCACGACTTCCACTTTTTCCAGCCCGAGGGTCTTCACCACTAGGCGACAGAAATCCGCCTTTTTGCCCACCGATTCCACCAAAACCAAGCGCATATTCGGATGAATAATCTTCAGGGGAATGCCAGGGAAGCCCGCCCCCGTGCCAACATCAATTAAGCTAGTGGGAGGATTTTCACGCCAGGCAAGCAGGCAGGTAAGCGAATCGAGGAAATGCTTGGTGCGGATGCCTTCTACATCGCGGATGGCGGTCAGATTAATCTTCTCGTTCCATTCTAGTAAGAGCTGCTCATAGCGGTTCAGGCAGTTGAGTTGGCGCGGGGTTAACGTCAAATTCAGCAGGGTGAGAGCTTCTTGAGAGAGTTTTTCCATGATGGGTTAATTATACCTGGGGAATGCGAAAATTTGTTACCGCTCAGGCATCCTCTATCTTCGCAGCGGCATCCCCGTCCGCGTAGCGGATGGGGGGAAACTGGAGCAGTAACCATCATGGGGGTGATAGTCACTGGTGATATACCCATCGTTATCAATCAGATCAAAGATATATTGGATGAGGAGGAATCCTGCTCATAAGAGCAGGAAATCAGACCAATCTATCAAAGATTTACGCCTTTGTAAGGAAATCACCCCTGCGCAACGCATCGCAGCCAACAAAAGGGGGTTATACTATTTAGATTGAGTGCTTGCAGCTCCACCCTGGTTTTCTGCTCGATTGACCGTCAGCGGTTTTCCCACAAAAAGCAAATTTTAATCTGCCCGGGACTGATGAGAAGAAGAAAATCCCTCTCGGCAGATCTGTAATCACGCCTTTTCAGAGAGAGGATTGTTCATGTTTCAATCTGCCTGGTATAGAATGGGTCGCGGACTGGTTACATTGGCGGCTCACACGGTACTCAAGATGGATGTTATCTGGAAGTACCCTCGCCCCACCGGTCCCGTAATTTTGGCAGCCAATCACCCTTCTACGTCAGACCCCGCCATCATTACCACGCTTGTTCCCGAACAAACCACGATTTTAATTAAAGACGTATTGTTTAAAGTGCCGCTGTTTGGCAAATCATTGCAGATGGCGGGGCATTTGCCGGTGACCCATGGGCAGGGATGCGCCACGCTGAAAGAAGCGGAACGGCTTTTACGCGCCGGTCGCACAGTGGTCATCTTCCCAGAGGGAGAAATTAGCCCAGCAGAGGGCGGCTTTAACAAACCGCATAGCGGTCTAGCGCGCCTGGCGTTGGCAACCGGCGCTACGGTGATCCCAGTGGGGATTGCCTTAGACCCCTTTTACGTGCAAACTCTGAATACCCAAGTGGAAGGTCAAATTGAACCTGGCAAATGGTATTTGCATGGTCCCTATGCCATGACGGTGGGTCAACCACTGACCTTCGCGGGCAGCAGTGATGACCGCGCGAGGGTGAAAGAAGTGACTGAACAGGTCATGCAGCAGATTGCCGCCCTCACCCAGGAAAGCGCGCGCCGCGTGGAAGCGCAAGAATACGCGGCTACCTTGCCCATTCGTTTGTTTAATATCGGGCTGCGCTTTGTGATTGCGGGATAAAACCTACTATTTCAACACAAAAAGTGGAACACCCAATGGTGTTCCACTTTTTGTTAAAACAAGGCTACTTTTCGCCTTTTTGCTTCTTTTCGAGCCGCTCAGTGAAGCGATCCAAGTCAATGATGAAGCGTTCGTGTTCGCCTTCGCCAATCTTTTCGATCTCATCCCAGGCTTCTACCTTGAAGGTGATTCGGCGGCGGTCTACGCCAGTCACTTCGGCACGAAAGCGGACAGTCATCCCCACCGGCGTGGCTGCCATGTGACGGATATTTACCACCGTGCCAACGCTGGATTGACCAGGGGACAGCAGAGGTTGGATAAGGATATGCGAAGTGCGTTCCATATAGCTAATCATGCGCGGGGTGGCAAACACAGGCTGCAAAGAAGCATCCGCAGAGCCAGACGCGCGGGCGGTGTCTGTATCCAGCACAGTCATGCTCAATTCACCCACTAATCCTACTTCGATGGGCATGATTAAAAGCCTTTCGCCAGATGGTAATAGACTTCGTTCCAGCGCAACTCTTTCTTGAACTCAGTGAGGCGGGTGTCTTCGTCAATCAGCAAAAATTCCAATCCGGCGATTTCGGCAAAGTCCTGCAAATGTTCAGCAGTGAGCGCCTGGCTAAAGCCGGAATGATGCGCGCCGCCGGCATAAATCCAGGCAGTAGCGGCGGTGCGAATATCGGGCTTGGGCTGCCATACCACGCGGGCGACCGGCAGCTTGGGCAGCGGGCGATCTGGCTGGACGACATCCAGGGTATTGACGATCATGCGGAAGCGATTGCCCATATCAATCAGCGAAGCATTCAGGGCGGGACCGTTTTTGACGTTAAAGACCAGACGAGCCGGGTCCGCCTTGCCGCCGATGGAAAGTGGATGGACTTCAAGGGATGGCTTGGATTCAGCAATAGAAGAGCAAACTTCCAGCATGTGCGCGCCCAACACCTTTGAGCCGCCATTGGGGGCGAAGTGATAGGTATAATCTTCCATGAAGGAAGTGCCGCCGGGCAAGCCTGCGCCCATCACCTTCATTGCGCGCACCAGGGCAGCGGTTTTCCAGTCGCCTTCTGCGCCAAAGCCATAGCCAGAAGCCATCAGGCGCTGCGCAGCGATGCCGGGCAATTGCTCTAATCCATATAAATTTTCAAAGGTAGTGGTAAAGGCTTTAAACTGACCTTCTTCCAAGAAGCGGCGCATGCCCAGTTCAATGCGAGCAGCCTCACGCAAAGAAGATCGCTGCGCCCCACCCTGGCGAACTTCGGCATCCAGGATGTAGCTCTCTTCATATTCTCGGATCAAACCGTCAATCTCGGCATCCATCACGGACTGCACGTACCCAGCCAGGTCGCCCACGCCGTAGCCATTTACGGAATAACCCAGGCGGATTTGGGCTTCGACTTTATCCCCCTCGGTAACCGCCACTTCGCGCATATTGTCGCCAAAGCGGGCAACTTTCCCGCCCTGCGCATCTGCCCAGGCGCAGGCTGCGCGTGCCCAGGTGGAAAGCTGCGCCTGTACGTCCTCATCCTGCCAGAATCCGGTAATCACCTTGCGATCCAGGCGCATACGCGCGCCAATGAACCCAAATTCGCGGTCGCCGTGCGCGGACTGATTCAGGTTCATAAAATCCATATCAATGTCATCCCACGGGATTTCGCGGTTAAATTGAGTGTGCAGGTGCGCCATCGGCTTGCGCAGCACATTCAACCCGGCGATCCACATTTTAGCGGGCGAGAAGGTGTGCATCCAGGTGACAATGCCAATGCAGTTGGGCGCGGAGTTTGCATCCAGGCAGAGGCGATAGATGGCGTCAGGGGTGGTGAGAACGGGCTTGAACACCAGTTTCACGGGCAGTTTGCCGGATTGATTCAGCCCTTGAACCATCTTTTGCGAATCTTCAGCAACTTGCTGCAACGTTTCGGGTCCATAAAGGTGCTGGGAGCCGGTGATAAACCATAGTTCATATACGCTTAAATCAATCATGGAATGTCTCCTTAGAATTTAGGTAAAGCGTCTCGTTATTCAGGCGAAGATGATTATAGCATGACTGGTGACAAGGATTTCGTTTATAATAGCGGAACTCTGGGAATGAGGTGGTCGGCGGTTTTCGGGGTAAAAATGCCCCGCAAACCCCCCCCCCCCACAACCAACACAACCAAAAAAACAACCCATTATAGAAAATAAAAACCCAAAAAAAGTAAT
>JBBRAT010000050.1:0-26830 GCA_038206515.1 Anaerolineales bacterium
GAATTGACGTAATGCATCGGATAGGCATACAATTGGTTTGGGCATGGTTCTCCTCCGAGGATTCGGTTCTAGACAAACCTTATTATCCTCGATTTGAGCCATGCCTTCTCTATTTTCTTCTTAAAGTGCAAGGATAGTGAAATTAACAAATGATCCAGGTTGTGTTGACATTTCACTCTATAAATTAGGGACTGTCAGGACACGATATTTCGTGTCCGCTTTCTTTTTACGCATCTATAGGAGACAGGCCGATTCCGGCGGGCTGCCCTGATAACCTTGCCTATCCATTTTCAAAATATTATAATATGTTGAGTGAATTACTCCAAAATGCACAGGCGTAAGGCATGTGCATTTTAGAGGCGATTTTCAATTGTGCTTGGCCCTTTGAATAAACGGCGGACGGTAATACGAATCGATCATCCACTGAGGAAATCATGGCACGTATTCCCGACGAACAGAGAAAAGGCAAAGCGTTGGCAGAACGAGGAATGAGGGAAGCAGTCACTGATGCCTCGAACTGAAAGCGTCGATCGAGGAGATGGCAGGTGCCCCCCTCGGACGCAAACACACAGGAGGAACTGGTATGAATGAACTGTTAGTAGACTTCATCACGTCACTGGACGGCTACGGCGCCGCGAAAGATTGGCCCGGGTATTGGGGACTTGAGGGCCCGGAGTATCTCGCCTGGCTCGGTCAGGCACCCGAACGCGACGATACGATCTTGATGGGAGCGAACACGTACCGTGAGATGTATGGATACGCCGCGGCGGTTGAAACATTGGAACCAGACGAACAAGTCGTCAGCGATGCGCTTACCAATACGCCTAAAGTGGTGTTCTCATCGACACTGCAGCCCCCGTTAGCGTGGACCAATACCCGGTTGGTCAGCGGGGATGCGGTAGAAGCCGTGAGAGCGATGAAGCGGGAAGCCAACAGCCCAATGCGCACGCTTGGCAGCCTAAGCTTGTGCCGCTCGCTTCTCAAAGCAGGCCTCGTAGACCGATTCCGGGTAGTCGTCTTCCCCGTGATCACCGGGAGCACCGGCTACGACCGGATCTACGACGGTTATCCCGATGTGGCCCTCGACATGGTTGCCAGCCGGACATTCGACGGCAGAATTCAACTGTTGGAGTATGTTCCAAGGGTGCTTGCCGGTCCACCCGCAACACACCCTGGTTCCTGACGGTCAACAGAACTACCGGAGTAAACCCATAACTAAGCTTCGTGTCAACTGTTTCTCGATATCCATCGATGGTTATGGCGCCGGACCGAACCAGAGCCTCGAGAACCCGCTCGGTGTCAGCGGCGAATCCCTCCACGAATGGCCACCATCCGTCAGTATCTCCAAGCCGGACTCATCGACGAATTACATATCGCCATCAGCCCGATTCTCCAGGGCTCCGGCGAACACCTTTTGTCGAATGACCATAGGAAAGGAAGGGAAAACACATGCATCAGTATTCAAACCAATCCTGGCTAAAGCCGAACCCGGCGCTCAAAAATATGGATGTTTTGGTTGGTGAATGGGAACTGCAAGGTAACCATCCACGAATCCCTGAACCAGTCCGTGGGCGCGCAACCTTTGAGTGGATCGAAGCAGGCGCTTACCTCCTCTGGCAGACCTATTTTGAGCAGCCTCTTCCGCCAAATGCAGTGGCAGTCATCAGCCGAGATGATTCGACCGGATCTTGTTCGGTGCTCTATTTCGATGAGCGGGGTGTTTCCAGGATCTACGAGATGTCGTTTGAAGATGGCGTTTGGAAGACGTGGCGGAATGCGAAGGGGTTCTTGCAACGTACGACTGGAAAGATTAGCGATGACCGAAACACCATCACGGTCCATGGGGAATTGTCGAATGATGGTTCTAATTGGGAGCAAGACCTGGACCTGGTGTATACGCGGGTCAGATCTTAAACACGAGGTTGAGTCTCATGCCGACGGGAAGATAAGGACCCTGAGGAGCGCCTAATCGTGCGAATCAGCGGACAGTCCTATCGTCTTTACGGACTCGGAAACGATGTGGTCATCGGAAAAACCAGGTTTCAAGAGCCATCACCTAAATGCGCTAACGGGACGTTCTTCTCATGGAAAGACTGCCGTGCCTCTTCAACAAAGTTGTTTCCTGCCATCGCTGGGTTTACGGGAACCCAAAAGGGGTAAGTTTTGCCGCCAAACCAACGAAACGACTCAAGGACCATCATAGCGGATTACGTTTTTATTTTGTCATCATCAGATCGAGCGATGAGATTGCGTAGGTCCCCCATTTTCACATCCATGCGATCCTCTACCTCAAGTGATATCGTCACATTCGGGACCTGCCTCTTCAACGCTGCATAAAACGGCTCAAAATCGATTGTCCCGCGGCCTAACCGCTACGCCATCGAGCACCTCGACGCGGACCAGAAAGCGTATTTCATGAAGATGAAGAAAGTCAGGTCAAGTGATGCCACACCTTGAATCGACATCTCATTCCCTGGATTTTTTGGCTGACCGTGGGCACAACCATACCATTTAGGCTCGCCATCTCTGAACAGTTACGAATTTTGGTATACTTTGGGGGAAATGAGTATGGTAATTTCATAGGGTCTATTTTTTATAAGGAAATGATGATGAGCCAAAATGCTGCGCAGCGTTTATATCTGATGGTGGTTGGGTCCATGCCGGAATACGAGATTCCGATTGTGTGCTATCTGGTGCAAACAGGTGACGGCAAAAATATCCTGATTGACAGCGGCCTGCCGGAGATAATGCCTGAAGAAGAAAAGGATTTTGAGAATGGGCAGGACGTGATCGAGCAGTTGGCGAGCATGGGCATAAGACCGGACGATATTGATACCGTTATTTCGACGCATTATGATATCGACCATGCCGGAAGACACGCAGCCTTCCCGAAGGCCCAATATATTGTTCAGCGTGTGCATCATTTGGATGCAGCAAGCAACCCCCGTTTTGCTGCCATTCGAACCCAATGGGATCAGCCAATGGAGCGCATTCGGCTGGTGGATGGGGACACGCAACTGCTGCCGGGATTGGAGCTGATTGACACGAGCGGGCATGTGCCGGGACATCAATCGGTGCTGGTGCGGCTGCCCAAAACGGGGGCGATTTTATTGACGATTGACGCGGTACCCTTCGGCGCGGGCTTTACCCCTGACGCGCAGGATGACGGCAGCAACCCTGACGGCGAAGCGACCCGCCCCAGTACGATGAAACTGCTGGATCTAGTCGAACGGGAGCAGATCGGGCTGGTGATTTTCGGTCATGACCAGGCGCAGTGGGAAACACTCAAAAAAGCGCCAGCGTTTTACGAGTAAAGCAGCGTTTAAGGTGAGACATGACCCTTCAGCGGATGGACAACGTTCTCATCGTGGTCGACGACCTTGAGGCTGCGAAGGCGTTCTTCGTCCGCTGGGTATGGAGTTGGAAGGCGAGACGACCGTCGAGGGCCCCTCGGTCGATCGTCTCATCGGCCTTCAAAACGTTCGTGCGACCATCGCCCTGCTGCGCACGCCGGACGGCCACGGACGGATCGAGCTGGACAAGTTCCACACGCCGGAAGCGATCCGAACGGGACCTGAGAACGTTCCGGTGAACGCTCTCGGGATCCGCCGCATCATGTTCGCCGTCGATGTTATCGACGGCGAAGTGGTGCAGTACGAGGACACGTACCGGCTCTGCTACGTCCGCGGCCCCGAGGTCATCATTGTCGGGCTTGCCGAGCAGCTCCGGTAAAGCAAGGTTTCGGTTGGAATCCATCCGTTCATTGGCGCATAACAACCGGTTGCAGCAGACTGTCCGCTGCGCTGCGCGCCGCTGAACCGAAGCGTCAGGCGGACTGATCAAGATAGGAGGTTTTACGGAATGCGACCCATTCGGTATTCTATCAACATCACCTTAGACGGGTGCTGCGATCATCGTGAAGGCATCGTGGACGAGGACTTGCATCGTCACGCGGCGGAAAACATCGCCCAGGCCGATGCCCTGATCTTTGGCCGGGTGACGTACGAAATGATGGAGGCAGCCTGGCGGCCCCCGGCGCGAATGGGTGTGCGGCCCGATTGGATGGAACCCTTCGCGCGGACGATCGACGCGGCCAAGAAGTACGTCGTGTCGAGCACCCTGGAGCGGGTCGATTGGAACGCGGAGCTCTTGCGCGGGGATCTGGGGCAGGCCGTTCAACAGCTGAAGCGGGAGCCAGGCAAGGGACTGTTTGTGGGCGGCGTGCAGCTTCGTCGCAGATTTCGGCAAAGCGGATCCTAGAATTGCTTCGACCTGGTCAAAGGTTAATTCGATCTGTTCGAGGGTCGTTGGCTGGTCGCGAAACCATGCCTGCAGGGGAAGATATTTTCGGAACTCAGGCTGTTTTACCATCGAAGAATCCTCCAAAGGTATCTGGTATGTGAAAAGCGGCGCTCAGTCGCGGCCTTTCACGGTAGCAATATCTGCCTCGTTCCCCGCCGGGTCCGCCAGAGTCCACCAGGAGGGCGCAAACTCGTCACGCACCATCCGTCCACCGGCGGCAAGCGCCGCCGCGACGCGGGCTTCCGCCTGTTCGTATGGCACCCAAATCGCGACGTGGATCGCGCCGCCGCCGTCACCGCGTGGCTCGTTCATCTGCTCGAACCAGAATGGCGCTCCGCGATCATGCGGATCAACCAGATCCTCGTTGGGACTGTCGCGCCGGGGCTCGTATCCGAGCACCGCTCGCCAGAATGGCATGATTTCGGTGATGTTGGTCGCGCCTGGGATGATCAGCAGGCTCTGGATCGCGGACGGGTCGGCGGAGAAGCCCAGTTTGTGTGCAGCCGCCGAAACCTGCCTGGCTAATTCGACATCCTGGTGGCTGGGACCAAAGTAGGTATCGGTATAGGTGATCATATGCACCGTCACGCCATTTTGTCGCACATCAACGTTGGGGCGGTGATCTTCGACTCCTGGCAGCTCGCTGATCGCCTGCACGAACCGGGCGCTCTCGGCGAACGAGCGGGTGCGGAAGAACGCCGTCGCGCCTTCGCTGGTCAGTCGCCAGTCCTCGACGCCTTCGGCCGCGTTGAATTGGCTGGGAGCAATTGGCTCAGTCATGTGAATCTCCTGTTTTCGAAATATTGGTTGATACCATTGAGCCTTTCACCTGTCTGGCGAACGGCCTTGTAAAACGGAAGGTGCGGTGGCTATTGCTTCGTTGAATGCCCATCTCACACAGGTTGGTTTATCAGGTGGACATTGTTTTCTGGGTGACTCGATAATGGAGGTAAACCATGCCGCTGTGAAAGCGGCGTTCCTCCAGAAGTTCCAGCGCCAGGCGGAAATTCTTCGGGAGTGCTGGTTTACCACCACCGACCAGAACCGGTGCAAGGAAAAGCTGGCATTCATCGACCAACCCGGCCCGGAAGGCATGGGCGGCCAGCTCAGGACCACCGATGGAAATATCGTGCCCCGCAGATGCTTTCAATTGTCGCACTGATTCAGGGTCGAAGTTTCGCTCAAGCTGCGTTTTGCGAGTGGATACCGCCCCCAATGTCCTGGAGTAAACGATTTTGTTGGCTGCTTGCCATATCTCTGCATAGTCGCGCGTGATTGGAGAATCAGCGGCAAAATCGGGGTCGGTCTCCCAAACCATCATCGTTTCATACATCCGGCGCCCATAGAGGTAGGTGCCGGTGGTGCGTTCGAGGTTGTTTATGAAGCTGTGGACTTCCTCGTCTGGCGCTGCCCATTCAAATTTACCGTCCATATCCTCAATGTAGCCGTCGAGGGACGAGATTGCCGAATAAATCAGATGTGCCATGGGGCTTGAGTCTCCTTTGGCTCGTGATACCAGGTCTAAATCGCTTTGAGCTAAACTGCGCAGCAAGTGTTTCTCTATCCGTTTCAGCAGAGGGGGTCAGGCTGCATTGGCATCAATAACTGCGTCTGCTTCGATCTCTACCAGCCAGTCCGGATCGAGTAATTGGGTTACCTGGACCATGGCGCTGGCGGGGCGGATATCGCGAAAGAATTCTCCATGTACTTCGCCGACTCGTTCCCACACTTCCACTCGAAATCAACTTGCGTTTCATTTTTGCCTCCTGAGGAAGCTTTTTTGTATTCCATCTACAACCACAAGGAATATGCTTTCTACCAGGTGATTTATTCCTTTCGTAAAATCTTCTCCATCGCTTTTCCCTTTGCTAATTCATCGATTAACTTATCCAGGAAACGAATTTCCCGCATGGTTGGTTCTTCGATGTCTTCCACTTGAACGCCGCAAACCTTCCCCTTGATCAAAGCCCGTGAAGGATTCAGTTGAGGCGCTTCCGCAATGAAGGTCTCAACGTCTGTCTGCTTTTCCAGCTGAGCCTCGAACGCTTCCTGGCTATATCCCGTAAACCAATGGATGATTTCATCGACTTCTGTTTTCGTGCGGCCTTTTTTCTCCGCCTTCGCAATATACAAAGGATAGACCCTTGCGAAGCTCATTGTATAGAGCCGAGGTTTTATCATAGCACGTGTTTTTCCCTTCATTTTGCATAAACGGATCGAATGATCCGGGTAATCGTAACGGTTTGGGCTTCCCTCACGACCCGGTCTACTTACGTTTCGACAGAACAATATGAGTTGTTTTTGCAGTCGGAACATGTTCTGTGACCATGTAACCGAGCTTGAGCATGTCAATGCCGGAGAACAGCGATTCACCTGTGCCAAGTAGTACCGGCGAAATAGCAATGTGCAGCTGGTCAATCAGCCCTGCCTGCAGGTATTGGCGGATTGTCGCCACGCCACCGGCCAGTCGAATATCTTTGCCGTTCGCCGCTTCGGTGGCCAGTTTGAGCGCAGCATGAATGCCATCGGTCACGAAATGGAATGTCGTGCCGCCTTCCATCGTGATGGTCGCACGCGGATGGTGGGTGAGTACGAACACAGGCGCGTGATAGGGCGGGTTATCCCCCCACCAACCTTTCCACGTGTCATCGGACCAGTCCTCAGCTTGTGGTGGTCCAAACATGTTGCGTCCCATAATGAATGCGCCGAGATTCTTTGTGCCGCGCTCCGCGAAATCATTGTCAATACCGGTCTCGCCTTCATTTTGGCCAGTCATTTGGTGAAAGGAACGCGTTACAACGAACCAATCGTGCAAGGATTCCCCGCGGACGCCGAGCGGGTTATCGAAACTCTGATTCAGACCGGCGCCGTAACCGTCCAGCGAAATTGAAAAAAAGTCCACCCGTAGTTTTGTCATGTTTGGCTCACCTTTCGAAAAAAGATATCCGCGGCAATCTCCAGGGTGTCAGGATACCACTGACAGCCACCCAACAAGAAGGAAAATATTCTTATATATAGCCATTTCGTTGATATATACAGAATAATCCTATATCGTCAATGTCTACTATTCGTTATTATACGATTCTATGACCTTCAAAGCGAATCCTCGAAGCATAAAACATGAAAAGCCTCCCAAAAAAACGCCTGGACTTAAGTGGTAAAGTAAATTCAGACACAAAAGAGGGCAAAAATAAGGTGGAAAAAGAGCGATGCGAAAACATTACACAGCTGAACAAAAAGCAAAGATTGTCATAGAGATGCTGGCAGAGACGAAGACAACCGCCCAGATATCGCCGGAATATGGGATACATCCGAATCAACTGTATCACTGGAAAGCGCAAGTGGTGGAAGGGATACCCGGTCTATTTGGGAAAGGCGAAAAAGCAGAGCGTGAAAACTGTTATGAAAATAGGCGGCTTTAAAAAATTCGTACTGTGCTTAACTTCATGCGACGCCGCCGTAAGTTTTCATGCAACATGGGGTGCAAATAACATGGTGACTCTCTTGAAAAGACCCCCTGGATTCTTCGGGATCCACTAAGTGGCGGTTAGTTCATGAATCTCATATATGCTATACCGGTCTCATGGCTCAAGCATCGTTACGGACAGCGGATTATGCGAGCTGCGGATTGCGTAATAACCCACCGCTTTCTGGATTCTAATCCGGCGTTTTTCGGCAGCTTCAAAATTGGCAGCCCCAGCCAGCTGCTTGAGTGATCCACTATGGATAATGGGGTACCGAATTCAGTATCAAGGATTGACATTTCCTAAAGTGGTAGTATAATCCTGAATAGTCAATGCTGAATATTCAGGATGGAATATGAATCGTGAATTGCTGCTGCTGGGATTACTTCGTCAATCAGAAATGCATGGATACAAGATTATCGAGTTCATCGAACGCGATCTTGCAATGTGCACGGACCTAAAAAAGCCGACGGCATATTTTCTGCTCGACAAAATGGCGCAAAATGGATGGATTTCGTGGACGGAGGAGCGGGAAGGCAACCGCCCACCACGCCGCACGTATCAGATTACGCCGGCTGGAGAAGTAGAATTCCAAAAATTGCTGCGCGAAAGCCTTGCAAATTACGATCCGATCAAGTTTGCCGATGATATCGCATTGGCATTTGCTGACAGCCTTTCTCAGGCTGAACTGCTTGACCTCCTTCAGCAGCGCCGAAGCGTCTTGCTAACTTTAATCGAAGCAATAGGTTTAGCCCCAACGCACCAGGGATTCGTTCAGTTCGTCATCGATCATCAGCGCGCGCATCTCGAATCGGAACTGCGCTGGATGGATGAATTACAGAAACGGATCTCATCAAGGTCACCCATAGGATAAAACATGAACCCGCTTGGCATCGTTTTGGATATCCACTCAGTGGTACGTTGGCTGGTCGTCGTGGTCAGCCTTATTTCTTTGGTTTGGTTTGCGCTGGTCTGGCTGCGTGGAACGCGCAATGAAAAGGCCGACCGTGGTCTGATGGCGGCATTTAGCGGTCTGATCGATTTGCAGGTAACCATTGGCCTTATCTTCATTTTATGGTCCGGTTTCGCCGGAGTCGGATTTCCGCGCTATCGGATCGAACATGCTTTCATCATGATCATTGCGGCAGTCGTTGCGCATTTGTCGATGCGCTGGCGTAATGCCGAAATGCAAACCCGCGCGCGTAACAACGTTGCGCTAATTGTGGGGGTACTGGTCATTGTTTTTATTGGTGTATCACTGCTGCCGCAAGGTTGGATAGGATAATTTTCTGTGGAAAACTCAAGGAAGCAAAATTCAGAAAGTTCCGAAGAGAAACTTGACTTTAAGAAAGTCCTGCCAATCTTCATTATCGTGCTAATCGATCTGCTGGGCTTGACGATCATCATACCACTGCTGCCGTTATATGCAGCGACGTTTGGCGCAACCCCAGCAATGATTGGCCTGTTAAGCGCCGCTTATCCCGCTCTACAATTTTTTGGCGCTCCGGTTCTGGGCCGCCTATCAGATCGCTTTGGGCGCAAACCCGTTCTGATCGCCAGCCAAATAGGTACGCTGATTGGTTTTCTGATGCTTGGTTTTGCCAACGGCCTGCTGGTGCTGTTCATATCCAGGCTCATCGACGGGCTGTCAGGCGCGAATATCGCCACGGCGCAGGCAATTATCGCTGACAGCACAACCGAGAAAACCCGTACGCAGGGTCTTGGGCTGCTCGGTGCGGCTTTCGGGCTTGGTTTCATCATTGGGCCGCTGATCGCCTTTGTATCTCTGGCGGTAAGTGGCAATAACTTCCATGTGCCTGCCTTTGCCGCCGCTTTCTTTTCAGTAGCTTCGATTATCTTATCCTGGTTCATGCTGGAAGAAACGCATAAAACGCCTGGTGATTCAATAAGCTCCGAAGACTTATTCAGCCTGAAAGGTTTCGCCAGGGCAATCGGTTATCCGGGGATGGCCTTGCTTCTGGCGTTAGGTTTTGCCCAACAGATCGCTTTTGGGGGCTTTGAGCAGCTATTGTCGCTGTTTACGCTCAACAGGCTTGGCCTCAATGCATCGGGGAATGCGGTAATCTTCGTCTTCGTTGGCATCGTTGTGGTATTAGTGCAGGGCTATTTTATCGGGAAGTGGAGCCGCCGCTTTGGGGATCGAAAGCTAATCTTTCTTGGGTTGATTACCCTATCGGTGGGATTGCTGCTTATCGCGTTTACACCTGCTCAGCCGCCACCGTGGTACAACAAGGCGGAAATCAGGCAGCAATTGACGTCTCAATCCACCGGTATAGTACCCTCGACAAGCACCTTAGCAATTACTCTGCCAGAAGATGTCAATAAAGGCCTTGTGGGGATTGGCTGGTTGATGGTGATGATGGTTCCGGCAGGTATTGGCGGTGGCGTGCTGCAGCCAAGTATCAACAGCATGATCACGAAGCGAGTCAGTGCTAATGAACGCGGTGGTATTTTGGGCATCAGTGCTTCGTTAATCAGCGCAGCCAATATCGTTGCGCCGCTCATGGGTGGCGTGCTGTTCCAGGTAAATGGCGGGCTGCCATTCATTGTGTGGGGAGTGATGATGGCGATCCTATTCATCATCGCTTGGGTGTTTCTCAAACCAGAGCAAGTCCAGACACCGTTGGAAAATCGAACCAGGGAGATCGCATGACAACCAACCAACTTCGTGTAGCAATGATCACAGGCGGGAACAGCGGCATTGGCTTTGTGACTGTCAAGAAACTGGCAGCACGAGGCTTCCATGTCATTCTTGCCTCACGCAACCAACACAGCAGCGCGCAAGCCATCTCACGGATTCGAGCTGATAATCCCAATGCCAGCCTCGAATCAATCGCGCTAGACCTGGCTTCATTTGCTTCAGTGCGGCAGTGCGTGGCTGTTTTTCATGAGAAGGGCTACCACTTGCACCTGTTAATCAACAATGCGGGTGGGGCTGTGCCTGGCAAGCAGCCCAGCTTTACCGCGGATGGCTTCGAAATGACCTTCGGCACAAACCATCTGGGGCATTTCTTGCTCACCAATCTACTGCTAGACGATCTAAAACAATCCGCTCCTGCGCGGGTGATCACCGTATCTTCACGGCTGCACAACCCCGAATATGCTGGCGGACGGCGGGTAGATTTCGATTACGACAACCTGAGGGGAGAAAAGTATTACCAACCTCAGGTCTTTTACCGCAACTCGAAACTGGCGAATATGTGGTTTGCCTATGAACTGGATCGCCGGCTGGCGGGAACGGGTGTGACATCGAACGCGGTATGCCCCGGCTTTGTTCCACAGGCAATTGGCGATCGCCGCAAATCGCCGCTTGAAAAGTTTTTCTACAATCAGATCCTGGCGCGCATGCCCTTTGCCAGTTCTCTTGAGGAGGCTTCTGCATCCTATCTGATCGCCGCAACTGACCCGCGCTATGGAGAGGTTGGGGGCAAGCTTATTGCCGATGGAGTCGAGGTGCGCTCAAGTGTTGATTCCTATGATGAAGAAAAAGCGCGGCGTTTGTGGGAATTGAGCTGCAAGTGGTGCGGGCTGGATGAAAATCCTGGGCCTTCATCCTAAGAGGATCGGGTTTTGCCAAGAAAACATGATTCTTTTGATTCTGATAAAAGATTTCGCACAATAAGTTTTGAGCGCAGGGATTTCGGCCAAAACGACGTAAAATACTGGCAAAAAGGGCTGTTATCCCTTAAAAAACTCGACGCACAATACTTCAGCTTTTTGTTTTCTTTGAACTAATCAGCCAGTCTTCTCCTGGCTGAAATTATCGTTAAGTTGAGTGCCTGAATTTTTGGGATGATTCGGAGCAGGCGGCTGAGCGGCAGTGGCGGGTCTGCCCGGGTAACAATGACAAGCTGCATGTTTCCGGACATGTGTTCCAGGATGAAGGTAATACTGTCATGAATGGCTGGCCCAATGATCAGATGGTAGTCATCCAATACCAAAACAATCCGATTCGATTGCGCTCCGATCTGGTTTAGCAGGCCGGTCAGGAGCGACTCTATCGGAGGAGGCGTAGAGAAAGAGAGCATACGCTGCTCGTTTCGTCCCAGTTCTGGAAGGACTGTCTGGATTGCACCAATCAGGTAACGCCAGAAACGAAGCTTCTCATTATTCGCCGGATCGAGAGAAAGCCAGGCAAACTGTATTGCCGTTCGCTCGGATGGCGAGGCGGAATCGCAGCGATCGTGGGCGGCCCATTCGCTCAGGCGGAAGATGAGACCCGAACGGTAGGGTGGAACCGTCAGCTTGGTTCATAACAATTGGGCTGGCAAAGCTTCTTGATGTGGGTTGGGGTTGATGAGTTTATTCCTACTTTCCGGAAGGGATGCGATTAATTTCCTTTACCCACGAAGGGATTCCCAAGTTTGTGAAATTCGTTTTACGGTTTTTTGAAATCTTATTTCAATCTTAGCAGAAAACGGTAGATTAGGGCGCAACCGATAACCAATGAATTCGGCAGTCTTCCAGGAAACTTCCAAGACAGAAGAGATCGGGTGTTTGTCAAAATTGCTTCTATGTGCGCATTTAGCAGAAGAATTATTGTTTACCCCCTCATAAAAAAGAAATTTTACAAGAGGGATTGGACGGAAAGGTCTGGCTGAATTTACACCCAATACGTTTTTGAGCGCGGGATGTCGTCGAAAAAGGCATAAAATGCCGGCTTTCAGGCCTGCTATCCGCTTGAAAACTCGACGCACAATCCCATAATTGATTGGGTCTCTTAAAACGATTCAGTCCGTTTTCTATTCAATGCGATGATCGGTAAATTGAGTGCTTGTAATTTGCTCAGCACACCCAGTAAAGCGGCTTGATCGCTCATCAAACCGGAAAGAATGGTGTCACCATTCGGCTCATTCCGGATCGCCAGTCCATCGAACCAGTCGGACCAGCGATCCGTCAAATGCCCTTCTACCCGAATCTCATAAATGGTTGGCTTTTCCATCGTGTGATCTACCGATGCAGCAGCGGACTGATTTGTTCCGTCCATGCGTGGATTGTATTCCAATTGCGGTAGTCGCCCGCTTTGAGTTTGATGGCGGCTAAGAAGATACGCAATCCTAGCTTTTCGGACAGCCTTGAATATTTGTCGGGCCAGAGCGCTCCGGCAAAACTTCCCTCGGCGACCGGCTGGATCTGGATGCGTAGTGGCGCGAACCAATCCGGAACCATCTTTTTGTACAGTTCATTGCTGGCAGCCAGCGTCAGGCAAACTTGAAAGACTGCCGTAGGCATCTGGCGGAGAGCGTTCTGATTGCGTTCGACGAAGGCAAGCGCTTCCGGCATCCACTTGCCGCTGTGCACAGCGCTTCCGATGACGACTGCCTGATATGGGCTGAGATCGGTGACTTCCTTTACGGGCATTACATTAACGACAGCACCTTTTGAAGTGAGTATCTGTCCGATTGCTTCAGAAATTCCGGCAGTCGAGCCACCTTGACTGGCAAAGGTTACTAATATTCTGTCGTTAGCCATTGCTTTTCCCTCCTTATTTTCCAAGTTGAAAGAACTTGCGAGCGATCAAAATTTGGTAGGTTATCATGAAAAGCGCGCCCGGTGCGGCGATCAGCATGGCAGTATCGTATTGCGCGGGGACAAAGGCGGTGAGAATGAAAAACACGCTCATCAGGCTAAAGCCCACCAGACCCGTAATGCCCGTCCATTTTCCAAACACTTCGCCTCGCAGCATCCCGCTGGTAATGAGCAGTCCGGCGATTTGGGTGATGAAGAGGCCCACAAACGTGCCGGCCGTCAGGTCAGCGCCTTGCGCCAGCACCGCACGCCCGGCGGCTTCGAGTAGGGGCTTGTGCGCTTCGGCCGCCACTGCGTACTGCTGGCTGATCGCAAACAGGGAGAAGACGGTATTGCTCGAGAGGTAGACCGCTGTCCCGATGAAAAATAGGGCCGAGGATAGCACGGCAAGGGCGGGGCGATGCTGCTGAAAAGCGTGCGTGAACGCAAGGTAAATTGGGATACTCAGCGACAGCGTGAGGATGTTGATCAACCCCAGGCGGCTGAATGCGGCGAAGCGGTTGGTTTGAAATAATGTGAACCACTCGATCATGCGAACGGTGCTGTTATCTTGCGCCGCGGTGCCCATCGATGTGATAGCATCGGTTAACCCAGCCAGCACAATCAATATCGCCAACACGCCCGCTGCCTTGTAGAAAACTTTTGATTGTGTATTGGAAACGTTCATGGTTTGTTCCATCGGTGAAAATGCTCCTTTATCGTCTAGCACGTCAAGCCGCTCTGCCAAGTTGGAAGAATCTCGCAGTCACGAGGATGTACCAGGCGATATTAGAAAGCCCGCCCACCATTGCCAGGATCAGGATGGCGTTATGCGTAGAGGGCACGAACGATGAGAGCACCTCAAAGATCAACAAGAAGCTGTAGCCGATTATGCCAGCGAATGCGGCGGCCTGGTGGAACAGCTTCCCACGCAGCACGACCACTGCCATGAGGATGCCGGCAATTTCCGAGAAGAAGAAGGCCAGAAAAGTGCCCGGCGTGTGACTTTGGCCGACCGCCAGCATGGCCTGCCCGGCTGCCTCCAGCATGGTTCTTTCGGCTGCGCTGCTGGCTGCCGCATACTGCGCGCTCAGGTTCAGCATGGGGAAGGCGCGATTGGTCGCATAAAAGATGGCCACCCCAATCAACGAAAGGATCAGCGCCAGGGCGGCAAGGGATGGGTTGGTTTTGCGGTGCACCCAATACAGGGCAAACACCAACGGTATCCCGAATGCATTCATCACAATATTGAGCAGGCCCAGGTTGCGCAGACCTAGAAATGGATTGTTTTGCAACAGCGCGAACCATTCGGTCACCGTCTCCGCAGTGGTATAGCCACCCGGTAGGAAGGTGATCAGGATTTCAGCCAGTACGGTTATCACAACCAGCAACGCGGCAGCGCCGCCCAGGGAATAGATATTTTGCCAGCGAGAACCGTTCGTTTTGCTGGGGACGGTAGCTTGCCGGGTGGTAAGGGTTTTTGCGGTCATTTCATTCTCCTTAATCAATTTTGTTCTACAACCACTATAGGGCGATGTGCAGGTCAAGTCACTGTCCGAAGGTGGTGTCTTGTAATGGGGAAAGAAAAAAAGCAGGTGTACTTTCGTATACCTGCTTTCGTGGAAACGGGGAAATTCCGTATCTAGAGCTATGCGTCTGGAGCGAGCAATCCTAACTGGCGGGCACGCGAGACAGCCTGGGTTCGGCTGTTGACTGACAACTTGCCGTAGATATTCCCACTGTGCTTCTTGACCGCGCTGACCGTGATAACCAGCTTTTCAGCAATGGACTGGTTCGAGTCACCCTCTGCGATCAGGCGGAGCACTTCCAGCTCACGCGCGGATAGGGGTTCCGCCAGTGTCTCTGTACGCTGTATTTTCACTGTGGGAGAATGGACGGTTTCTTCTCGATGGTTTGGAGCCTTGGGAAAAGAAGCTAATAATTGCTGGAGGTAGGTTGACTGAGCGGTCCCTGGCCGGTCACTCGTTAAAAGCTTCACCAGAATCTCCGCAACCGGCTGCCCTTCCTCAACAAACGGGCTGATAAACCCTTCCGGTTCGGCCAGCTCCAGCGCTCTAGAAGCCGCAGCCAAGCTTTGCTGCCCTTCGCCAAGCAGTGCATGCATCTGGCTGAGCAGTAAAAGCGTTTCCAGGGCCACCGGAAGATCCTGGCACTGGCATTCGCCCTGGACCACGCGCTCAGCCAGGTCAATCCCACGCTTCAAAAAGGCTGGATCCTGGCCTCTTTTCCCGTGGTACAGCAGGACGCGCAATGCGCTGTTATAAAGCAGACCGGCTTGGAAGGTGACCGGTGCGCCCGGGGCAAGCTCGGGAAAACGGAAGGTTTCACCGAATTGGAAACCGTCGACCGCCAGCCGTTGCTCAGCCGCGTCTGATCGATCCGTGGCGAGATCGACCCAAACCTGCTGCGCAATCAGGTTTTCCCGCGTCATCACCGGCGGGATGTGACCCGCTAACTGACTGGCCTCCTCGATTTCGTCGATCGCGCCAGCAAGATTGCCTTCCATCTGGCAAATTTTGGAGAGCATGAGATGGAAGTAAATCTCCGAGTCGCTGTACCCACTTTTTCCACTGACTTCCTTCGAGCGCTGAAAATATTCCCTGGCCGGTGTGAACTGGCCCCAGCCGAAATGAACCTGTCCCAACTCGCCGTAGAGCGTCGCGCTGAAGGGCACCTTCTTGCCCGACAGTTCCAGCCGCCGGATGCCCTCGCGGACGATGTCATAGGTACGGTGGAGGCGGCCCTGCTTTAAGACCATTTGCGCCTCACCCGAAGTCCCCAGGATTTCTAAAGTCATATCGCCGATGCGTCGGGCATCCAGGACAATCATTTGAAAGATCTCAGCCGCGCGGTCATAATCAAACGTCTGCTGGTAAGCCTTTGCCAGCGTGGTGTAGACCATCACGCGAATATTGGGATCCACTTCTGGCAGCAGTTTCTGGGCCTGGATGGACAGATCGCGGCTCGCCTGTGCCAGCCCCTGGCCCATGAGCAGTTCCGCTTGAATGACCAACCACTCGACCTGCAGCGAGGGCTCGATCGCATCCGTGTTCGATGTGGCAAAAAACACCCGTAAGCGTTCGATAAAAGACGCAGCCTGATGCAGCATTCCGCGCAGCAAATACATCCAGGCATAGGCCATGTTGATTTTTGGGCTATTTTCAATGAAACCAGCCGGGATGGCTTGCAGCCAACCTTCGATGGTGCGCACATGGGCCTGCAGGATCATCGGCAGGGCGGCTGCTTCCACAACCCGCACCACATGCGTATAGTCCCCCGCGGCCAGGCTATGTTCGACAGCTTCCGCAACCATGCCGCTCTGTTCGTACCACCGGGCTGCGCGTTGATGCAGCGCACCCATCTCGGCTTTCGACCGACTGCTTTGCAGGCGCGCCTTGAGCAAATCGGCGAACAGGTGATGGTAGCGAAACCACTGGCCCTCATCATCTAAAGGGCTGATGAAGATATTTGAGCGCTGCAAGGTTTTTAGTTTGGCCTGGCCATCCGATAAGCCGGTAACAGCTTCGCACAGCACTCCGGTCATGCGATCGAGGATGGCAGTTTGCAGCAAGAAAGCCTGCATTTCCTCGGTCTGCTGCTTGAGCACTTCATCGACCAGGTATTCGGCGATGTAGATATGGCTGCCAGTAAAGGCCTGGATGAAGGCGTTGATATCACTACGCCCTTGCATCGACAAGGCCGCTAACTGCAAGCCGGCAATCCAGCCCTCAGTCCGCTCCTCCAAAGCAGCTAGTGCGTCCGCGGACAAGGACAACCCCATCGTGCGGTTGAGAAACGCCGCTGCTTCTTCCAAGCGGAAGCGTAAATCCTGCGCGCGGATTTCGGTCAACTGGTTGCGCGCCCGGTAGCGGGCCAGCGGCCAGGGCGGATCGGTGCGGGTGGAAACGATCAGGTGCAGGTTGTGCGGGAGGTGATCCAGCAGAAACAGGAAGCCGGCGTGGAGTTCCGTATTCTGGATGGTATGGAAGTCATCCAAAACCAGGACCAAAGAAAGATCCAGACAGGTCAGAGCGTTGATCAGCAAGGTGGGGATTGCATCATCCGGCAGCGGCTGCGGCGTGCGCAGTAGCGCGAGCGCGGTATCCCCGGCCTCTCCAAGGACGGTTTGGCAGGCGCTGATCAGGTAGCTCCAGAACCGGTTCGGATCGTTATCGCCGTCATCTAGCGAAAGCCAGGCAGTACGAACCGCCGGTTCACGTCGCTGCTGTATCTGGGCAACAAACTCACCTAGAAGAGTTGTTTTCCCGAATCCGGCTGGGCCTGACAGCAAGATAAAGCTGCCCGGATGGTTTATGCCTGACAGCAGTTTTTCCGTCAATCGCGGGCGTGTAATGGCGCCTGCACGAACTGGCGGAATATAGAGCTTGGTGGAAAGGAGAAAGAAGGACATTCTAAATTGGATTATACATCTAGCGGTGGCAGACCGGGTCAACCGCGTGAAGCAACTTGATTGGTATGGTAGAAGCAAGCGTATCGATTGGTTGGTCTATAATTGATCTATGTTCATGCCAGTTTTGGCTACGAAGCTCTATATCCCCTCGCCTCGGTCGAATATTGTCCTTCGTCCCCGCCTGGTTGAGCGGCTGAATGAGGGTCTCTCTTTGGGACGCAAACTAACCCTGATTTCCGCTTCCGCCGGTTTTGGAAAAACGACCCTGGTCAGCGAATGGGTCGCCGCATGTGAACGATCGGTTGCCTGGCTGTCGCTGGATGAAGGGGATAATGACCCTGCTCGATTTCTGGTTTACCTGGTGGCGGCTTTACAAAAGATCTCAAACGATGTTGGAATAGGGGTATTGGGAGCCATTCAATCATCGCAGCCGCTGACGACAATCAATGAATTTCTGTTGGCAACACTGCTTAATGAAATTGCCGCCATCCCGGATCAGTTTATCCTGGTCCTGGATGATTACCATATGATCAATTCGGAGCCCATCGACCAGGCCCTCACCTTTCTGCTCGAGCACCTGCCACCCCAGATGCACCTGATGATCACTACCCGCGAGGATCCCCACCTGCCCCTCGCCCGGTTACGCGCCCGTGGTCAATTAACTGAGTTGCGTGCTGCTGACTTGCGTTTTACTTCCGCTGAGGCCGCCGATTTTCTCAATCGAGTGATGGGGTTGCTCCTCTCAGCAGAAGATATCGCGGCATTGGAGATCCGCACCGAAGGCTGGATCGCCGGCCTGCAATTAGCCGCCCTTGCTTTTCAAGGCACGATTTCCATGCAGGGTCATCAGGATACCAGTAATTTCATCAAATCATTTACCGGAAGTCACCATTTCGTGTTGGACTATCTGATCGAAGAAGTCTTACACCAACAGCCTGAAAATGTTCAGGCTTTTCTGTTGCGAACATCCATCCTTGACCGTATGTGCGGTCCGCTGTGTGATGCTGTCCTGGCTTCTGCTTCTGCCTCCGGGCAGGAGACCGTGGGTCAGCTGACCCTGGAATATCTCGAACGCGCCAACTTGTTTATCGTCTCCCTGGATAGCGAGCGGCGTTGGTATCGCTATCACCATCTCTTTGCGGATTTACTGCGCCAGCGGTTGCTGCGAAACAGCACCTTATCGACAGGGGAAGAAAAAAAGGGTGTGGCCGAACTGCACCGGCGCGCGAGCGAGTGGTACGAGCATAATGGTTTGGCGGCCTATGCGATCCGCCATCAGATTGCTGCGCAGGGTTTCGGCGCGCTGAAGGTCAACCGCCATACGGTTGAATGTTTCGGCAAGTTCGATAATCTCCGTGGTGCCGCGAACTGGGACGCGCACATCCAGATCGCCCCTGCCGATGCGGTGGGCGGCCTTCGCCAGTTCACTTATTGGAGAGCTGATAACCCGGCTGATCACCACGCCGCCTGCCAACCCGATCACAATGGAAAAGCCCATCCAGAGGAACAGTCGGCGGGTGATTTCATCGGGTGGAGCCTCGCCGGACTCATGAATCCCGGACCGAATTGGAGGCAGGTCTCCAACCGAGCGACCTGGTTCGAGAGTTATTGAAAGAAACTGGATGAAAAACACCAGGAAGAGCACACCGCTCATCATCAGGCTGAGGCGGACCCACAGGCGGTTCACCTGTGCTCTCCCGCCAGGCGGTAGCCGACGCCGTAGACGGTCTGGATCAGGGCCTGTTCATCCGGGCTGCGTTCGATCTTGCGGCGCAGGTTGCGGATGTGGGTGTCCAGAGCACGGCCCATCCCTTCGTAAGCGTATCCCATGGCTTTCTCCAATAATTCGTCGCGGGTGAGGGTGAACCCTGGGTTCTGCATCAGAGCTTCGAGCAGGCTGAATTCCGTGCGGGTCAGCTCGATTGGGGTACCGTCCAGGGTGAGGGTGTGCTGGTCGAGGTCAAGCAGTAAGGAATCGAAGATCAAAACGTGCGGGGCGGCGCTCTGGAGCTGGTCGAGACGAGTGCGGCGCAGGAGAGCTTTGACCCGCGCCACGACCTCGCGGGCATTGAAGGGCTTGGTGATGTAATCGTCCGCGCCCAGTTCGAGGCCGACGATTTTATCGGTATCATCGACGCGCGCGGTGAGCATTATGGAGGGAGGAAGGGAACTACCAATTCATTTGTCATCATCGACGCGCGCGGTGAGCATTATGACCGGTGTGGAAGCAAGAACTGGGTCTGCCCTGACAATCCGGGTAACCTCCCAGCCATCGCGGTTGGGCATCATCAGGTCCAGAATGACCAGGTCCGGGCGCTCCCGGCGCAGCATATGCAGTGCGGCTTCGCCGTCAAACGCATCCAGGACAATGAATCCGGATTGTTCCAGGTAGCCGCGCAAGATTTTTACGATGGATTTGTCATCATCAACAACCAGGATTCGCTGCGCCATCCACTCACCTTTGAAAATCTTCGAATTGAATTGGGTCACTCTTATGACAAGAATCATAGCATATTATTCTGAAGAAATTCTCAAGAACCCCTGCAAATCTTCAGGCTTTATTAAAAAGATACATCCTATCATCCTGTGAAATTCACAGAATCTTTGCGGGTTATCTTGAGAATTTCTTCAGATTAGCACAGTAATATCAATGAGGATACCAAAAAAATTAAGGAAAAGGAATCATCCAAATGAACCACCTATTTTCACGACGTGATTTTCTAAAGTTTTCAACGACCGCGATGGCGGGGGCCTTCCTGGTTGCATGCACTCCCGCTGCAACGACATCGCAAGCGATAGCTTTAAGTACGAAAACATCGACTGGGTCGCCTACCGCAAACTCTCAGGTGACCGTTGATAACACGTCCGCAGCCGCGGCGCTTACATTCAATACCAAGGCATGGCAATACGATGCAACCAACGATGTCTATTGGCAAATTGGAATCAAGTATTGTACAAAGCCGGAAACTACCGATTATGAAACCTTAGGGATCTATGTGCCCGGCGCTTATATGACTGCTAAAGCCAATGGTGATGGAAAATATACAGCCACGCTCAATGAGAAGGGCATCATCAACGGCTTTACTGGAAAAACTGCGCCTATGGTGTTTCCGGTAAATACTCCTGCCTATGCTCCACAAAAGGCACCGACAGCATACAGCTACGACAGTCTATCCAGCTATCTTAAGGCAGGTTTTATCTATGTTCTTGCCGGTATGCGCGGAAAAGACAATGGCTATGATGCTAACAAAAAGCTGATCTATAGTGGCGGCGCCCCCTGGGGAGTAACAGACCTGAAGGCTGCCGTCCGTTTCATCCGTTACAACAAAAACATTCTTCCCGGTAACACAGACAGTATCTTCGTGTTCGGTATGAGCGGCGGCGGAGCACAAACCTCAGTGATGAGTGCGTCTGGAGACAGCAAACTTTATTATCCATATCTTGAGTCATCGGTGCAGCCATGGTTGACGCCAAAGGTGCAACCATCAGTGATGCCGTCAGTGGTGCCATGGCGTGGTGTCCAATTACCAGCCTTGATTATGCCGACCAGGCCTATGAATGGAATATGGGCCAGTATGCATCCACAGCGACACGCGCAGCTACCACCTGGACTTCTGTCCTGTCAAAAGACCTGGCTACTGCTTATGCAGACTACATCAATAAACTTGGCATTAAGGATAAGAATGGGAATGTGCTCGTCCTTGAAAAATCTGCCAGTGGCATCTATGCGGCCGGAAGTTATTACAAATATGTCCTGTCCACGGTTGAAGAATCCTTGAATCAATTCCTGGCAGATACAAAATTCCCGTATACCAAAACCTCAAGTGGCATGGGCGGTGGTTTACCGGGTAGAGGATTGCCGCCGGGTGGAACGCTTCCCGATGAAACGCCTGGTAAAACGCCTCCCGCTGGTGCGCCCGATGGAAGTGGTACCGCGACTGAAACACCTGCGACCTATCAAACCGTACAGGACTACATCACTGCACTGAACAAAGATAAGCAGTGGGTCACTTACAATTCTGCGAGCAATACGGCCACGATTTCCAGTGTGGCGGATTTTGTAACCCACCTCAAGACACCCTCCAAGAGTGTCGGAGCATTCGATGATCTGAAACGTACTCAGCCTGAAAACAACGTATTTGGGAATGATGCCAGCGATTCACTGCACTTTGACTTTGTGCTGGCTGACCTTCTGACCAAGAATCAGAAAACGTATGCCACATTTTCCGATTGGGATGTTGCTTATATAGAGGCTTATGCCACGGATCTGAAGGCTGTTGATAAATTCAACAACGGTATTCAGTCCCGTATGAATATGTATAACCCAATGTACTATTTGCTGCCTTATTATGAAGGGTATCAAACATCTACTGTTGCACCGCATTGGAGGATCCGTACGGGCATCAACCAGGGTGATACAGCGACACCTGTAGAGATGAACCTGGCATTGGCCCTTGAAAACTACAAGGGTGTCAATGATGTCGATTTTGCCACCGTCTGGAATCAGGCGCATACCATGGCTGAACGTACCGGAGACAGTACAACCAACTTCATTGCATGGGTCACAGGAATTGTGAAGAAGTAAATAACCTGAATCACCTGAGAAATCCGGACTTGTCTGTCTAGACAAGCCCGGCTATAGTGGATAAGGAAATTTAGACAGAAAAAGGGACAAAAATAAGGTGTAAACTAAAGACACTATGCCCACTAGAACACATTTCACTGCCAGCCAGAAGGCGCAAATCGCGTTCGAAGTCTTGAAAGAAGAAAAAACGGTGAATCAAATCGCCGCGGAACAAGGTATTCACCCCAATGTTGTATACCGGTGGAAAAAACAGGCGTTGGAAAATTTACCGCGCTTATTTGAGGATGAGAACAAAGGCGAACGGGAGCGCCAGGCAGAACAAGAGCGGCAGGTGAATGAGCTATACAGCGAGATTGGGCGGTTGACGACACAGGTCAACTGGCTCAAAAAAAATCTGGCTACAACGAATAGGGCGGAGCGATTAGCCATGATAGAATTCACATCTTCCGAACTCTCGCTGTCCGAATAGGCTGACTTACTGAACATCAGCCGATCCAGCTTGTATTATCAACCCCAGCCGCCTTCTGCGGAGGAGGTGGCGGTCAAACATCGGATCGATGCTCGGGATTGTCACCGCTTCGGGCGTTCAGCCCGTTGCAGAAGAAGCGGCAGCTCGTCTCAAGCGGGTGCGCGAGGCTTTAGAAAAAACGGCCTGAGCAGCCCAACAGAAGATGGATGAAGGACCTCCTTGTCGTGTGACGGGAGGTCTTCACTTTATCAACCGACCGGGTTCATCTCGATGCGATGATGAACCCTATGGCGCACGACCAGCAGGATCATAGAAATAAGTGCCACAGCCCCCATGAGGTTTGGTTAATGTTGATTCCCGCAACGGTCGATGCATCCAGGCGCAGGAATTCGAGCATGAAACGTCCCAGCGGATAAATAACCAGATAGATCAGAAACAGGTCGCCAGGTCGAAGCCAGGTTTTGAACCGCCTTGAGACCCATAACAGCAGCGCCATATTGGCCAGGTTCCAGAGTGATTCGTACAGGAACAAGGGATGGTAGTAGGAAACATCCCTGAACTCGGGATACCGGCGCTGCGGATCAATATAGATGGCCCAGGGGAGATGGGTTGGCGCGCCATATAATTCCTGGTTGAAAAAATTTCCCCAGCGGCCAATGGCCTGGCCGAGTGCCAGAGGCGGCGAAAGCAGATCTAACCAGACGGCAAAGGGCAGATGGTGTTTGCGAGCAAATAAAAATAGGGTGATCACCCCGCCAATCACCGCACCTGGGATGCCTGACCCGCCATTCCAGATGGCAATGGCATCCAGTGGATGGGTCAGGTAATACCAGGGGTGATCCCTTTAGCGACCAGATCAGGCATGGGCGTCAGGATATGCCAGATCCGCGCGCCGAGGATGCCGGCGATTAACACCCATAGCAGCAAATCCCAAACCAGATTCCCGTCCTGCCCGCGCCGGTTGGCCTCTTTTTGCGCTAGGAAAGTCGCCGCGACCACCCCTAGCATGATGATGATCCCGTAAAAGTGGATCGTCAACGATCCGATCTGAATGCCATTGGGCATACGAAACTCCTCTACCGAAAAAAACTAAAGGTGCCAGAAAACCACCAACCCAATCAGCAGCATCACAAAGCTCAACAGGGTCAGCAGCCAGCCTGCGCGGAGGAAATCGCTGAATTTATAGTTGGCCGGGGCGATCATCAGGATGTTGACCGGGTGGGCCATGGGGGTAAAGAACGACGCCGAACAACCAATCGCGGTGGCGACCGCCACCGCCTGCGGATTGGCGCCCAGGCTGAGCGCCGCGCTAATGACGACCGGGCCGGTGACCAGGGCCGAGACCTGCCCGCCCATCACCTGGGCCAGGAGGGCGGTTAGCAGGTAGGCACCTCCAGCGACGCCTAACGCGCCGAACGGTGTGACAAGAGCCAGCATGCCTTTCCCCAACAGATTAGCCAGCCCGGTCTGGACCATGGCCAGGCTGACGGCATACATCCCAGCAATTAAGAAAATCGCCTGCCATTCGATGGCGTGGTAAGCTTCTTCCATCGAAATCACATTCAGCAGCAAAATCACGACTGCGCCGGTGAGCACGCTCAAGAACACCGGCGCACCGGCAATAGAAGCCCCAATTGCCGCCAGAGTAACCGCAACGGTGAGAGCCGCCTGCCGCACGTTGACCGGCTGGTCGGCCAGGTCGGGTTCGAAAACGAGCACTTCGGGGCTTTTTTGCAGCGCGCGGATCTGCTCGGGCGGCCCCAGGACGAGCAGCGAGTCGCCCATCGCCAGCGGGATATCGCCCACGTCAGTGCGGTAACTGCGGGCCAGGCGCTTGAGGGCAATCGCGGAGAGCCCGTAGCGCTTGCGGAAATCGAGTGCTTTGAGCGTCTGGCCCTCCCAGGCAGCGTGCGGCGCGAGGATTACTTCCGCCAGGGTTAAGCCGTGCACGCTCAGGTAATTTTGCTTTTCGAGGGGGCAGATATCAAAGCCAAGGGCTTCGAGCTGGCGCACTTTTTCCTCGCGCCCGATGATCACCAGCGGGTCTGCTGCCTGAATGGGCTGGCCTGGCGTAGGAATGTCCAGCACATCGGGTTTATTTTCAACGGCGGCGATGGTGATGCCCAGCGTTTTGCCAATCGCCATTTCCGCCAGCGGTTTACCGGCGGCGGGCGACTCGGGTTTCAGCTGCGCCCGCCACAGGCGTTCCCCGATCTGGTACAGTTCCTCCAACTCGCTGCCCGTCCGGCGGGTGACGCCCTGCCCGGCAGCCGGTTCGCGGTCGGGCAGTAAACGGCTGCCGAACAACCATAAAAACACGATCCCGGCGATGGCGATCAGCCCGCCGGTGGGGGTGAAGTCGAGGATATGCAGTGGGGCTTGAGGTGGGTTGGCGATGCGCAGCAGGTCGCTCATGATGATATTCGCGGTGGTAAAGTAGGTCGCCACACCGCCCAACAGGCTGCCATAGGCGACCGGGATGAGCAGTTTGCTGGGCTTAATCCCCGTGCGGCGCGAGGCCTCCATGGCGCTGGGCAGCACGAGCGCCCCGGCTGCCAGGTTGTTCATAAACAGCGAGAGCAGCGCGGTGACTGCTGCGAACAGGGCGATCAACCGGCCCGTATTTTTACCGCCCACCCGGATAATCTGGTGGGCAATCCAGCGGGTGACGCCGCTTTTCTCTAATCCGCGCGTCAGGATAAACAGCGAGATCAGCGTGATCACCACGGATTGGCTGAACCCGGAAATGGCTTTCGCCGCATCCTGCGGGGTATGCGCGGGACCGAGCATGGCGAAACCGGCGAACTGGAGAATGCCCAGCAGCGCCGCTATCAGCAGGGCCGCCAGATCCATGCGCAGGCGGTTCAGCATCACCAGTGCCAGCGGGATTACGACGATTGCGACCAAAATCCATTGGGTGATTTCCATTGGCATCCCCCTCTTTTATAACTGACTTGATGCGACGATGAGATAAACGATTAAGATCACGGCCAGCAGAATGACAGCCGCCGTGGTGATAACAATCAGGGTGGGCCGGGGATGCTCGCTTTCTTGCTCAATGGCAATGCCAATCGCCCGGTAGCGCAGCGCGGCCAGCAGAGTCATCAATGCGCCAAATGCGACCATGCCTAACCCAATCGGTAAGGACAGCCCAGTGCGTGGTATGTCCGCGCCCTGTCCAGAAGAAATGGCAATTTCACGCAGCCAGAAAGAGAAACGCGCAATCACAAAACCCAGACTCATGGTGGCGATGCCGGTGCGGATCCAGGCCAGAAAGGTGCGCTCGTTCGCCAGGTGCTCGTTGGTTTTGCCCGCTTTACGAGCCGGTTGCGGGTTGCTGTCCACCGGCACTACCATAACTGCGAGGCATACTGCACGCTGAGGGACGCCAACATGACCGCCAGCCAGGTAGCCGCCCCCAGAATTAGCGCCCGCGGACCGGCCCTGCGAAACGCTTGTATGTTGGTATTTAGCCCAATCGCCGCCATGGCCGCGATAATCAGGAAGCGGCCGGTCTGGGATAGGGCGGTGACCGCCGCTTTCGGCAGCACGCCGAGGGTGATGATCAGCGAGGCGAGCAGGAACCCGAGGATGAACCAGGGGAACACGCGCGCCAGGCTGAATTGCGTGGCGCCGTCCTGGCGCTCGCGCGCGTAGATCAGGGCCAGCGCCAGCGTGACGGGCACAATCATCAGGCTGCGGGTGAGTTTGACCACCGTGGCAAAGTTCCCGGCGGCGGTGCTGTAGGAATAGGCCGCCGCAACGACTGAGGAGGTGTCATTAATCGCCGTCCCGGCCCACATACCGAAGCCAGTATCCGTCAGCTTGAGCAGGTGGCCGATGACCGGGAAGAGAAAAATAGCCGCCACATTGAACAGGAAAATGGTTGAGATGGAATAGGAGATATCCTGGTCATCCGCGTCGATGGCTGAGGAGGCCGCCGCGATGGCCGATCCCCCGCAGATCGCCGTGCCCATCCCGATCAGAGTCATCAGTTTGCGGTCGATGCCCAGCGCCCGGCCCGTCAGCAAGACAGTCACGAAGGCGGC
>JBBRAT010000051.1:0-26756 GCA_038206515.1 Anaerolineales bacterium
AACGTATTTGTACGGTACAAGCCGCGCCCGTCCGTGGTTGGGCCGAACTGGGGGGCCCCCCCTTTATTGCGCCCACTCTCTGGTTAAAAACATATTGAGGCCCGAACACCGGTGGGCGCCCGCTGTGCGCCACTACAGGAATGGGATTACGCCTGTGCAAGGATAGCGTTCAAGAACACCCTCCCATTCATTCATAAAAACCTTATCAGCTTACCCGAATCGGAGTATACTTAGGTAAGTTTTTGCGATATACATATCAAACTTTTTTATAATTTAAATGAGAGCATGGATGCTACTATATAGGCAAGGAATGAGTATTGACCTTCGTTTCGTAGGATTTGCGGCGATTATTGCGTTCCTGTACCTTTCGGTGGCGCAATACGCCTGGCGGCGGCGGACTACCCCCGGCGCGGGCGCGTTGGCAATATTAATGTTGGCTGCCGGGGAATATGCCTCGGCGTATTTGCTTACCTTTGCCAGCATAGACCTGCCGAGCGCGAAATTCTGGTTTTTCGCCTCCTTACTGGGGGCATTCGCCCTGCCGCCTGCCTGGTTAATCTTCAGCATTCAATATACCCGGCGCAAAGAAAAAGTCTCCCGCTACGCCATGCTGCTGCTTGCCCTGCTGCCTACACTCCTCTGTCTAGCTGCGTGGAGCAATTCGCTGCACGGTTGGTATGGCAGCGGTTGGGCGTTACAAACCCACGCCGGGCTGACGACGCTGCAATGGCAGTTCGGACCCCTGTTTTGGGTAGGGCTAGCATACTCTTACCTGATCGTTGCCACTGGCATGGTCATTATGATCCGCTCCGCCTGGCGCAATCACCGCTTGACCTCCACGCGCAGCCTGTGGTTAATGGCGGGCGCGCTGCCGCCCATCCTCAGTCACCTCACCTATTCGCTGGGGTACATGCCCCTCGGTTTGCCTGACCTAACCCCCTTCTTTCTGCTCTTTACCGGAGTCACCTGGCTGGTAGCGTTGACACGCTTTCAGCTGCTCAACCGCGTGCCGTTCGCCCGCGAGCGCGTCTTTGACATCATGCCCATTATCGCCATTGTGCTGGATAGCGGCGGGCGAGTGGTGGACGCGAATCAGTCTGCCGCTGCCTACCTAAACCGCCCGCTGCGGAAGCTGATCGGCGCGCCCATGCCCGCTGACTCTAACCTCTCGCTCACCGTTCCTTTAAGTGGCGTGGCAGTGCGAGAGGTATATTCCCCGCTAGAGGGTAAGCCGCGCTACCTTTCGCTGCACATCTCCCCCATCTATCATCCCCATTCCCTCCCCAAAGCGGACCCGCTGACCGGCGTCACCCTGCCCAGTGACGGCGCGCTGCTGATGCTGATGGACATCACCGAGCGCAAACTTGCCGAGCAAGCCAATCAGCAGCAGCAAGAAGAGCTGCGCCGCCAACAAGCGTTGACGAATGAACTGCGCAAAGTGGCGGAGGAAAATCACGCCTGGGCAGATACGCTGCGCAACGCTGCCGCCGCCCTCAATCATTCGCTCAACCTGGAAGAAGTGTTGGAACTGACCCTGCAAAACCTAAAGCCTATTCTGCCCTACCAGGCTGCGTTCATTCTCGTCACGGATCCCAGTGGGCAGCACATCCGCCAATCCTTCATTCAATATAGCAGTCTGAAGGGCGAAGAATATTCCTCCGCATTTTCAACCTTTTCGGATGGGCTGCGTTCCGGGCAACCCGTGCCTGCCTCTCTGTGGAACTGGATGCAAACCACCCCGCTATCCACCGCCCTTTCGCGCCCTGCGCTACCCACAGCGCAAGTCGCCTTCCCACTTCCTCTGCCGAGCACCGGCGCGCCCATTTATTCGCGCGGCAAGCTGATTGGCTGCCTGGTTGTGGCATTGCCCCCTCATCAACCGCTTTCCTCCAACCAGCTGACTCATTTTAACGCCTATATCAACCAGGCTGCCTTCGCCATCGAAAACGCCTGCCTGTATGCCGAATTAGAAGAGCGCGCCATCCACGATGAACTCACCGGCGTGCTCAACCGGCGCGGCTTGATGGAAAACGCCGAGCGCGAGATAAAACGCGCCCACCGCTTCCACCATCCCCTGGGCTTGATTCTTTTTGATTTTGACTATTTCAAGGAAATTAACGACACGTTTGGGCATCAGGTGGGCGATGAAGTGTTGCGCCTGGCGCTAGCAAACTGCAAAGAGTGCATCCGCGAAGAAGACATGCTCGGGCGGTATGGCGGCGATGAATTTCTGCTGCTGCTGCCCGAATGTTCACGCAACACCGCTTTGCTGGTGGCGGATCGCCTGCGCCGCGCCGTGACCAGTTATGATTTCGCACTGCCTGCGCCCCTGCAACGCCCCGGCGTACCGCTGGGTGTGGTTGCCAGCATCAGCGTGGGGGTCGCCATTGATGAAAGCTGCACTCGTTCCCTGAGCGAAATGATCGAAAGCACGGATCGCTCGCTCTATCTCGCCAAACAATCCGGGCGAAACTGCATCCGCCAGGAAGAATTTTTATCCGATATTGATGACGTGACTTTTGAGGGATAAATTTATGTTCTCCTCAACCGCTTGCGCACGGCAGGCAAACGCGCCGCCAACAGCAACGCCACCACGACCACCGCCAACGCCGGGCGAGCAATATCCCCCTGCAAGCGCGACAAATCCCCCTTGACCACCCATGCAAAATGAATCACCGCCAAAACAGCCACCGCATACACCACGCGATGCAGCCGCTTCCAGTCTTTGCCCATCCGGCGCATCATGCGGGTAAAAGAAGTCGCCGCCAAGGGGATCAGTCCCACAAACGCCGCCAACCCTACCCAAATATAGCGTTTGCCCGAAGTATCCGCCCAAATGGCGCGGAAATCAAACAAATAATCCAGCCCCACAAACAGCGAAAAATGGATGGACGCATACAGAAACGCATACACCCCCAGCGGACGGCGGAAACGTTGAAAGGGCGCAAATTGGGTGATGGTGAGCAGCGGGGTGCAGGCAAGCGAAAGCAGCAGCAAGGTGATGGCGGTATCGCCGGTGCGCTGCTCCGCCGCCTGGATGGGGTTCGCCGTCAGCGCGCCCTGGGTTGCCTGCCAGGTCAGCCATGCCAGCGGCAGCAACGCCGCCATGTGAACGCAGACCTGCAACCAGCCGTAGGAACGCCGCTTCTTTCTCTGCATTCCTAATAATTCGCCCGCAAATCCAGCTTGGTATACAGACTGGCTACCTGCTCGGCATAGCCGTTAAACATCAAAGTTGGGCGGCGACCCAATTCCCCAATCCGCCGCTCGGTGGCTTGCGACCAGCGCGGATGATCCACCTGCGGGTTGACGTTGGCGTAAAACCCATACTCGTTCGAGGCAATGCTCGACCACATCGTCTTGGGCATTTCTGCCACCAGGTCTATGGTCACAATCGCCTTAATGCTCTTGAAGCCATATTTCCACGGCACCACCAGGCGGATGGGCGCGCCATCCTGCGCGGGCAGCGGCTTGCCGTACAGCCCCGTCCCAAAAATCGCCAGGTCATTCATGGCTTCATCCAGGCGCAGCCCCTCGCTGTAGGGCCAGGGGTAAGAGGGGTCTTTCTGCCCGGGGAAGCGATCCGGCGCTTGCAAGGTGGTGAACGCCACATATTGCGCGCCGCTCTGCGGTTCCACATCCTTTAATAGCTTCGCCAGCGAGAAGCCCATCCAGGGGACGACCATCGACCAGGCTTCCACGCAGCGGAGGCGGTAAATCCGCTCTTCGGGCGAATATTTTTTAATCAGCTCATCCACGCTGAATTTGCCGGGCTTATTCACTAACCCTCCCACCTCCACCTGCCAGCCGTCCGTGCTGAAACCGGTTGACATGGGAGCAACATCCTCTTTGGAGGTGGTAAATTCATAATAATTGTTGTAATGGGTAATATCTGCTAGGGAATTGAGCTTATTGCCCAACTCATCCGTCTGCCCAGGGATAACCGTACCCTTGACGGGAGTAGCCGCTGGCGCAGAGCTGCCCGCAGAACTGCTGCCGGGCGCGCAAGCCGCCAACGTCGCCCCAGCCGCCCCCACCGCCGCCCACTTCATCCACTGACGGCGGCTCATGTAGAGCGATTCGGGGGTAATTTCTGAAGAAGGAATGTTCGCGCGAAATCTTGTCATCGTTAAATCTCCTTATGTATACTATTTTACTCGTTTAAGGTTAAAATAACTGGTGATATATAAGGTTTCGTCACGCTCTTTAACTCTTTGACCCCATATTGACCTGAAGCTAATAACTTTCTCATAAACCTCTTGTATTATGCTTAAATGAGGTATAAATGACCCCTGACGAGCGCAACTTCCCCCCTTTTATTAGATAGAAAAATCGAGAAGCCGTGCTTATCAACCATTTTATAGGAGAAACAAGAATGTCTAAAGTACCTGTTCGGTTTGCAAGTGTATTGGTATTAGCTGCTCTGGCTCTTTCTGCGTGCAGCGCCGCCACCCCCACTGTTGCCTCCGCTACGGACGTCCCTGCTGTAGTCGCCACCGCGACGACTGCTAGCATGGATGCCACAGCGACCACCGTCAGCATGGATGCCACTGCCACCCCGGCGATGGCTGATGCCACCGCCACCACTGCCGCCAGCACGGATGCCACTGCCACCCCCGCCGCTGGTGTCCCCGCTGGCGAACCTGTCGCCATCACCGGCTCTACGCAAATTGCCAAAAACGCTGCCTTTGACGCAGTCGTTGCCGACATTGCCAAATCCGCCGGCATGACCAACTACGATTACGAAGCCCTCAGCGTCCCCTCCGCCACCACCTGGGATGCCGTCCTGGCGTACTATTCAGACCTTGCCACGAAGGCGGGTATCAACGCGCAAGGCACCGTCCAGACCGCTGGCACGAACAAAGTCGGCGTCTTCTATGATGCCAAGCTCAACACTGGCTTCGTCATCGTCTACGTCCCCGGCGCGGATGCTTCCACCAATGGCACGGTCCTCTCGGTAGTCGGCAAGAAATAATCTCTTTCCACCATTAATTGGAACCACTCCCCCTGAAGGGCGCGCGCACGTTCGCCCTTCAGGGGGTTTTTTGTTCCTATTTCGATACAATTGTACAAACATTACAAAATTCTTAACGAATTCATTGTTAAATCTAATGAAATTCTGATAATTCTCCGCTATGATCAAAGAGATTTAAGCAGATCATTCTGCCGAACGGTAATATTCCCTTTCATCGCAGTCAGCCCAAACAAATCATTGCGTTGAACGTGGTCATCTGAAAAACCGTTCATCATTCGTCCAACTACTCGGGGGCAACAGGTTGGACGAATGGCTTTAAATCATAAATCCTTATAACAATTTCAATTCCTTGATATAATTTATGGCATGGAGAAAATAATAATCCAATGTGGCTTTTAAAACTATTCCGCCCTCGCCCCAAGAAAACGCCTGAATTTCCTCCCATCCCTGACAATGGAACGATTCAAAATCGGGCATTGAGTGTTCGCCAACCTTATGCTGAAATGATTATGAATGGAACGAAGCAAATTGAATACCGCTCCATTATCACCCGCATTCGTGGGCGAGTCTATATTTACGCCAGTTTACAACCAGGGGATGAAAGAGATTTTAAAGACTTAAATCTGAAACCTGGCGATTTGCCCACTGGCAAACTAATTGGAAGCGTTCAGATTATTGGCTGTACAGGTGAACCTGGTGATTTCGAGTGGTATCTCGCTAACCCAGTACGATTAGAGACGCTCGTCAAACCAGAACGCAAACCCCAGCCCGTATGGTTCACTCCTTTTAAACAAGAGATAGCAGCAAAAAATAGTTAAAAATACGCAGACGCGTAAACCATGCCTGGATTATGTATCCTTTTAATGGTACGATACGCGCATGACTGAGACCCCCACCTTCCACATTGGCGGCATCCCCATCTATGGCGACCTGATTCTTGCGCCGATGGATGGCTATTCTGACTTGCCGTTCCGCTCGCTGGCGCGTTCGCTGGGGTCTGCCATGAGCTACACCGAATTTATCAACGCCATAGACGTGGTCAGCCGCCACCCGCACCTGGAAAGTAAGCTCTCTTATCTGGAAGCGGAACGCCCCATCGTCTATCAAATTTTTGATGAAGACCCTGACCGCCTGATTGAAGCCGCCCACAAGCTGCGCGCCCTCAACCCGGATATTATTGACATCAACATGGGCTGCTCGGCGCATTGCGTTTCGGGGCGCGGGGCGGGGGCGGGGCTATTGCGCACCCCACAGAAGATCGCCCAAATCTTCAGCCGCCTCTCGCGCGAGATGGATATTCCCATCACCGGCAAAATCCGCCTGGGATGGGATGAAAACAGCCTGAACTACCTGGAAATTGCCAAAATGATCGAGGAAAACGGCGGGCAGTGTATCGCCGTGCATGGGCGCACCCGTGCACAGGGCTACACCGGTCACGCGGATTGGGATGCCATCGCCGAGGTGCGCCAAGCAGTCTCTATTCCGGTGATTGCCAACGGGGATGTGAAATCAGTGGCAGATATTGCGGCAATTAAAGCCCGCACCGGCTGCCAGGCGGTGATGATCGCCCGCGCCGCCATCGCCAACCCGTGGATCTTCAGCCGTATGGATCGCCCCCAAGTCCCCCTGCCGCTGCTGCGTGATACCCTGCATCAGCACCTGGAAAGCAGCCTGCGCTTTTACGGCTCGCCGTACGGACTGGTGCTATTTCGCAAATACACCGCCCGTATTTTGGCGGATCGGCTCACCCCTGAGCTTCGCCAGGTTATGCTCACCTGCCAGGACCCCGCCGAATTTACCCGTATGTTAGATGAATTGTTGCAGATATAATATCAATACTCATTTTATGTTTATCCTGAATTATTAAGAGGATACAAAAAATGCTTATTTTAAGGCCCAAATGGCGAACCAACTGCGGTCCGGGCTGATAAAGCGGGCAGTTGTACCCGCAGTCACGGAGGGGCCAGAGGTTGTATAACACACTGTAAAGCTCAACTTTTGACCAGCCTTAATCTCTACATCGGAGAAGGAATTCTGGCAAAGGTGACCGCTGATTGGCTGCAAGAAAGTGTAGCCGTCCGCTGTTTTCAGGATAAAACTGCTCCCGATAGAGGGCAATTTTACACTGCTGCTGCCTTTGTTCTCAACCGTGAAACTGCCGATCATCAACTTGGTATTAACTTGAGGATCACTGCTGAGTGTGATCCCATCGAATGTGACGCTGAAATCCTTTTGGGTGACCGTTTCGCCCTGGGGATGAATCGGGGTTTTCGAACCGCTGGTGGCAATCTCTGCCGGCACCTCAACTGCGCCAGGCTTGGAAACATCCCAGGTCACGGCTGCACGTTCGCCATAAGCAAGGGTGTAGATCACCTGCAGTCTGTCCTGTCCTGCGTTTTTGGCTTTCGTCTCCCAGCAGATCGTGCCCCGTAAAATATCGCCTGGCTCCAATACACCGTTGAAGCCCTGAGTCGAACCGCTGGCGCTCTTGCAAAAAACCGCTTGCTGTGCCAACCCGCCAGCCGGAATGACCGAAAAATAGATAGCACTGACAGTCACCACCACCGAACCGGTGTTCTTTGCCGCAAACATCACCTGCACCTGGTCCGGGCTGAATTCCACCCCAATCACGGCCATCGCCAGGTCATTGACTTTGACCACCTGCCCCAGGCTGAGGATCGGATTCGTGGTGGGGCTGGGCTGGGGAGAGGGAGTGATGGTGACCACCGGGGTGGGACTGGCAGCAGCCGTTGCGGTTTGCGCCGCGGTTGCGGAAGGTTTGGGCGGCGGGCTTACCGCTGCCGTTGCGGTTGGTGCGACCGGAAGCAGGGTTGCGGTTTCGGACGGCCCCGAACAGGCCGCCTGAGCCAATACCAGGAACAGCAGAACCAGCGCAAGCCAGGCCTTATTTGTGTTCATAAGCACTTCTCCTAGTCAAAAGCCCTGATTTTATGGATTATTTTTCAGCATCCGATAAATACCCAGATTCCAAGTCGAATAAATTTTGCCAACATTTTCACTCCAGAGGGAGGATGGTTGTGGCGGAACGCACTTCACTAAGGTCTTGCGCCCCACACCTGCACACCGTTGGCGTTCAGCGTATAAATGCGCGCGCCGTCCGGCGAAACTTGCAGGCTGGTAAAATTTTCGCCATGCTCCACGCGGCGCATGAGCGTGCCGTCCGCCGCCCAATACACCCGCAAGGTATGATCCGACCAACTGACCAGCAGGAAAGCATGATCCGGCGTATATGCAGCCGTCAGAGGCATCACCCCCTGCCCGCCGGACAGGGTATAGCGCACCTTTTGGGTATCTGGGGCGATGGCGCGCACCACCCCGTTGCCCACCACGACAATAGATTCCGACCCTGGCGAGTACGCCATGTCCATCAGCCCCACCCCGCCAATATCCGCCTGAAGGGAAGTGGAAATGCGCTGCAATTCGCCGCCAAACAAGCGCAGGCGCACTCCTGAAGTGGTCAGCGAAGCCAGTTGATCCACATTCGGCGAGAATTGCAGCCGGTACGCCACAAACGGCTCGCGCAGCCCCAGCATCAGCACGCCATCCAATACGCGAAAGACCTGAATGGTCATATCCGCCCGCCCGACCGCCATCCACTTGCCGTTGGGGGAATACGCCACGCTGTAGACCGGCGAGTTGACGGTGGGCAGCCCCACGTTCGTCAAATAGCGTCCATCCGAAACGCGATACAGCCGCGCGGTGCCGTCATCACAGCCGAGCAGCAGCAAACTGACATTCGGCGAAAACGCCAGGTCACGCACCGGCGCGGGCAAATCGGTCAGCGCGTAAATCAGGCGACCATCCTCCGTGCTGCGCAGCTCCAGGCGATGCCCAGCCAGCAACGCCAGCATTTTGCCATCCGGTGAAAGCACCATGCGCTGCGCCGTGGGCAAAAAATCTGCCAAGCCCGGCGTGCTATCATCGTGCAAGAGGTTGAAGATTTGGGCGTTGGCGGTCATCAACTGCGTACCGTCCGCGGAGAAGGTCAACGCCATCGGCAGCCCATCCGCCCACAAGCGTTTGGGCTTATCCTTTGACCCCACCTGCCAGAGGCGCACGCCGCTATCCGCCATGCCCGCCGCCAGCTGCGCCCCATCCGCAGACCAAGCGAGGGAAAGCAGCGCCTGATCGCGCCCATCTGCGTATGCCAGCCCATTGGCGGCAAACGGATCGGTGAAGGTTTGCGCGCGCGCCGCCGGTTCGCCCACCCGCCAAAGCTGCACAGCGTTGGTGTTTTGATAATCCAACTGCGAATCAGTGATGCCAACCGCCAGCAACTTCCCATCCGGTGAAAACGCCAGCCGGGTGATTCCGCCGGGCGTCCCCGTATCGAGCGGCGCGCTGAGGCTTCCGGTGGTAGTGTTCCACAGGCGCACGCCGCCCTCATCCACCACCGCCGCCCAGTTGAAATCCGGTGAAATCGCCCCCAACCGCACCCGCGCAGACGTGTTCAGCGTGGCGACCGGGTTGAGCTTGCCGGTGGTTTGATCCAATATCACGGCATCCACGCCGTTGGCATGCGTCACCAGCGCGGCGATCACCCGCTTGCCCTGGCGTTGGGCATAGCTCGCGTCCAAAATCTCCTCGTCTGTTACCAAAGAGATCGATCCTCCCATCGTGGTCATCGGCACGTTGTGTCCAAGCTGCCACACCGCCAGGCGATCCTGCGTATGTCCGGCAGTGTCCATCTGACGGGTCAGCAGCAGCAGTCCATCCGCGTCCGCAGCAGGCGCATCCACCGGGGGGAACGCCACCTTTTTCACGCTGCCCGGCTGCGTATCAGAAATGATCAGGCCATTCATGTTTTCCGCTAATGGGGAACCGGTATCCATATACACGCCCCCGGCTGTGCCGATTGCCGTCCACTTGCCATCCGCTGACCATGCCAACGCCGTCACTGACCCGCGTCCCCAACTCGCTGCCAAACCCAGGGATTTGAGGTTGCCCTCCTGCAAGGGCGCAAGCTCGCCGGTGATAGGCGTTCCCAGACGGACGGGCGGCGGCGTGGCGGTGTTCGCGCTGGTGGGCGTGGCGGATGGCACGGTGGGCGTGGGGGTGACAGCCGCCGTTCCCGTGGCGGCAACCGTGGGGGTACTGGTTGGATTGCCCGTCGCCGTTGGAACGCTGGGCGAGGGCGTCCCGTTGTCTGTCGGGTAGCCTCCCGCTGGATTCCTGGTCGCGGTTGCATTTGCGTTCGGAGTAGCCGTTGCAGTTGCATTCACAACGGGCGTATTGGCAGCATACCCCACATCCGTAGCGGTCGGATTTGGCGATGGCGAGCCTGCCGGGTAACTGGTGGCTGCCTGCGCCACGACCGTAGCGCGTGAAAGCGCAGCGCCTGGGCTGCCCGCGCACGCCGCCAACATCCACGCCGTCCAAAAAATCACCAGCCACGCTACAATTCGTCCGGCTTTCAGCATTTTCAGAAGGGGGGTCATCTCCATGCGGTTAAGTATACCCACAAATCGGGGGAAAAAGGGTGACCAAAAAGGTTTTTTGATACTCCCTTTCGGCTTGCCACCCCCCGCTTGCCAGAAGCGCATTATACTAAGATCAGATAGAACCAATCGTCCGCGTAGCGCATTGCGTGCGCCAAACATATTCGGATCATTTTCCTGGCGGAAACGCCGTGATCCTGACCTGATGATAGGCGTACGCCGCTACCTATCCAAACCGTTATCCTACAGGAGCCTCCTCTTATGCCTCAACAAGCCCTCACCTTTGAAAAAACCCTCATCCAACCTACGCGGCTGGAATATTTGCGTCACCTGCCCAGCCAATACGACCCGCAATCTTCCGAACGCTTGCCCCTGATTCTCTTTCTGCACGGCGCGGGCGAGCGCGGCAGCGATTTGCAGCAAATGGCGGTTCACGGCATCCCCAAAGTTGCCGATACGCTCGACCTGCCCTTCATCACCCTATCGCCGCAATGCCCGGTCAACCACTGGTGGTCGGACTTCTTGCCCGCCCTGGATGCGCTCATCGAAGAGTCCATCCATACCCTGAATGTAGACCCCGCCCGCATCTACCTGACCGGACTGAGCATGGGCGGGTTTGGCACATGGCACATGGCGGTGGAATATCCACAACGCTTTGCCGCCATCGCCCCCATTTGCGGGATGGGATATTGGGCGTTTGGCTTCCCTGAGCGCGTTTGCGAGATCAAAAATACGCCCATTTGGGTCTTTCACGGTGCCAAAGACCCAGTCGTCCCGCCTTCCGCTTCGCAAGAGCTGGTGGATGAGCTAACCAAATGCGCCGCGCCGGACGTGCGCTTCACCCTCTACCCCGAAGCCGAGCATGATTCCTGGACAGAAACCTACAACAACCCCGATCTGTACGCCTGGTTCTTATCTCACAACCGCACGCCCGAGGGAACGCGCCCGCGCCATGAACACTTCTAAACCCCGCTGGCTGGCGTGGGTGAAGGAAATGCAAGGCATCGCCGAAAACGGGCTGGCGTATTCCACCAACCCGTTTGATATTGAGCGATTCCACCAACTCAACCACCTGGCTGCCCAAATTGCCGCTGAATACACCACCCTCAGCCCGGAAACCCTGCAAGGCTTGTTTGAGGGTGAAAAAGGCTACGCCACCCCCAAAGTGGACGTGCGCGGCGCTGTTTTTCAGGGGGATTGCATCCTACTGGTGCGCGAAACGCTGGACGCGGGCAGGTGGACGCTGCCCCCGGCGGTTGGGCAGACCCCGGCGACAGTCCGGCACAAGCCGTAGAGCGCGAAATTCGTGAAGAATCCGGCTATCTGGCGCACACCGTCAAGCTGGCTGCTTGTTACGACCGCGACCGCCGCCACTTTCCGCCCTTTTACTTCTCCATCTACAAGCTGTTTTTCATCTGCGAATTGACCGGCGGCGCGCCCGCCCCCAGCCTCGAAACCAGCGAAATCGCCTTCTTCGCCGAAGACCAAATCCCCGCCGAGCTTTCCACGGGGCGCGTCACCCTCGAAGAAATTGCCATGTTGTTTGCCCATCACAAGAATTCAGAATTGCCTACCGAGTTTGATTAAAAATCTCAGGGGGATAGCATGATAGGGATCAAGAGGAGAAGATCGCTCCTCTTGATCCCTATCATGCTATCCCCCATAAACCTTCATTAATTCACCTTCACCACCCTGAACACCGGATATTGCGCGGCGATTTCCTCAAACGCGCTCAGCGCCGCATCTTTATCCACCGGGATATGGGGTCTTGCCCCAGGGGCGCGGCGCAAATATTCCTTCAGGATCGGCGCGCGCAGCTCCACCGCCACAGGCTCTAACCGCACCTGCTCCGTCCGCCCATGACGCAAAACCGCTCTGCCCTGCGCCGCCTGCACATTGCGCACCCAGCTTGCTTCCGTGCCCAACATCGAAACCAGGTACCGCTCGCCGCCGCAAACTGCCATTGCCAGCGGAAACGAAATCACCCGACCCGACTTGCGCCCCGTCACCTCCAGCGTGACGAGATAATTGGGCGCAATTCCCATCGAATGGATCATTGCCCACCCGCGGTTCAATGCCCGCGCAATGATATTCGGACGCTTCCCCTGATACAACCAGCGTTTAAAGGAAGGAAACATGCTCTTCTCCTGCTGAAAGAACGAATCAACTCGAATAAGTATAATCCGGTTGTTCCTACTCTGGCACATAACAGGAAGTTAACCCTCGTAGCCAAAGGGGTTATTTGGCTCTCCTTGCTGATTATGTTATAATTTTTACTATTAAAAGGTGGTGATTATGGCGAAAAAGATGAATTATAAGCAGCAACGTAAGCAGGAAGCGCGCCGCAACCGGATGCTCTTGATCGGGGGGGTGGTTGCGCTGGCAGTGGTGATTGTGGTTATTCTGATTCTGCAAATTCCGCAGCCCAGTCAACCGGTGGGGCAGTTTAATGCCGTCCCCACCCAAACCTGGCCCCAGGTGGATGGCAAAGCTCTGGGCGCAGCCAATGCCCCGGTGCTTGTTCAGGAATTTGCGGATTATCAATGCCCGTATTGCAAACGCTTCCACGATGAGGTGATGAGTAAAATCATCAGCGACTACGTGCCGGGCGGCAAGGTGCGGGTGGAGTATCATCATTTTGTGGTGATTGACCAGAACACCGGCGGCACCGAATCGCAGCGGGCAGCCGAAGCCAGCGAATGCGCCGTTGACCAGGGTCGCTTTTGGGATTATTCCAATATTCTGTTTGCCAATCAACAAGCGGAGGCTTCTGGCGCGTTTAAGGATAACCGCCTGAAGGCGTTTGCCGCTTCCCTTGGGCTGGATACGAACAAATTCAACAGCTGCCTGGATTCGGGCAGCACGACCGCGCGCGTGAATTCGGATATTAATATGGCAACGGCGGTGTATAAACTGAGTTCCACCCCCACGCTCATCATTGATCGGACAGTGGTGGCAAATCCGCTGGATTATGCGGCGATCCAAGCAGCCATTGACGCAGCGATTAAAGCCCATGGGCAATAAAAGAAGAATGTCATCCGGCAAAACGCCCGGCAAAATGCCCGCCATACCGCCAAGCGTACCGCCAGGCGTTACGCCCGCAACAACGGGATTGGCGCAAAAACGAGGGCTTCCGCCCGGCAAGCTCGCCCTGTGGATGGCGGCTTTCAGTGCGCTGGGGCTGATTGTAGCGCTCTATTTGGTGTGGATTAAATTTTCCCCAGCCAGTTTGTTTTGCTCTGGCGTGGGCGGCTGCGAAGCCGTCAACTCCAGCGTTTATTCCTGGGTGTGGGGCATTCCAGTGGCGGTGTTTGGCGCGCTGGCATACCTGACCTTGCTGGCGCTGTTAATCATGGAAAGCCGCAGCCGCTTCTTCCACGAATGGGGCGTTTATATGGAATTTGGCATTGCCCTGGCAGGCACGCTGTATTCCGCCTATCTCACCTATCTGGAGCTAGCGGTTATTCATCAGGTTTGCCCCTATTGCGTCACCTCCGCCATCGCCATGACGCTCATTTGCATCCTGGCAGGCGTGCGATTAAAGCGTTCGTTAGACGAATAAGACGGATTAGAGGATGGGATTAAAAAGATCGTTGCTGAGTGGGAAAAGTAATTCCTTCTCAGCAACGATCCTTTTAATCCCCAATAAATGATCCATTTAAGAGGCGCGCTTCTCCTGGCGGGTGCGTTCCAGCTGACGCAGCAAGGAGGCGCGGTTGCAGCGCTTGCCCTGCCCGCGCAGCCCTTGGGCAGAGATGGTGCGGTAGCGGTGGATGTCCATAAATTTAAGTTGTTCTTCCAGCCAGGCTTCATCGGTAAATAAAATGTTGAGGGTATCCGCCAGTTCGGTGCGCAGGGCTTGGTTGCGCTGCCAGAAGTCCTCCCGCCCCAGCAAGTCGAGGTCGGCATCTACTACGATGGCTTCCAACTGGGTGAGCGGCGGGGTGAACAGGTGGGTGACGAGGATCATGCGGCAAATTTGGCGGACTTCCTCGGGCGAATAGCCAAAGCCGGGCAGCACTTGGGCAGCCACCTGCGCGCTCACCTTCTCGTGGTCGCGGATTTGCACGGTGAAGCCTACGTCGTGGTAGGTCATGGCGGTTTTGACCAGCATGGTGCCGTAGTCATCTACCCCTTCTAGGCAGCAGAGGCGTTCGGCGGCGGGCAGGGTATCCTTCAGGGTGTGATCCAGGCAGTGATAATGCAGCAGAGGCGAAAGCTGATGGGTTAGCCGGTGGAGGGCGTACCCCTGCGCGTGAGCAAAGTCAGGCTGACCGGGCACAGGCGCTTCCATATTAAGGCTTCAGGAAGGGGGTGAGTTCGGCTTCGAGGGCTTGCGGAGTAAACAAGCCCACGTGAATGACTTTCACCAAACCATCCCGCCCAACCAAGATCGAGGTGGGGTAATCGTGGATGGCGAGCGCGTCCATTAATTTTTCTTGCGGGTCAATAAAGGTAGGGAAGGTAAGACCGTTTTGCTGCATGTACGCAGCCGCGGTTTGGGACGATTCGCCGGCGTTGATGGCAAGCAGAACGAGGTTTTGGTCGGCGTGCTTTTGGGCATAGGCTTGCAGGTCAGGCATTTCCTGACGGCACGGCGGACACCAACTCGCCCAGATGTTCAGCAGCGCCGGTTTGCCGGTGTATTGATGCAGGGGGACCGCGCGCCCTTGCAAATCAGTGAGGACGAGCGCATCCAACGATTTGCCGCGTTGTGGGGGCTGCACCGGGTTGTTGAGCGCATCCTGCCAGGCAATCAGCACCCCCGCGATCAGCAGTAAGGTAATGCCCGCCGCAATCAGCGTGGCTGCCCAGTGATTCGCAGTGTTACGCTGCTGCGCGGGGCGATTTACAGGGGGAGAGGTGGGGAGAAGGGTCATCGCAGGTTCGGCAATCCTTTGGGTCAATCATACCACAGGATTACGCGGGGCTGAATGCGCCATAATCGCGCATCCCAAATAGACCAATCCCGGAATGGCGCAGATATGTTAAAATCCTTTATCATGCAACTCAACCGGAACAGGAAACCAAACCATTATGTCGCGGATTTCACGATTAACGCGGGTATCGCTGCTGCTGGCAGTCTTTTTTGCGCTGGATAAGGGGGTGGGATTTTTGCGCTCCATCCTCCTGGCGCGTCAGTTTGGCTTTTCGCATGAATATGACGCTTTCAATGTTGCCAACAACATCCCGGATATGCTCTTTGCGTTGATTTCCGGCGGCGCGCTGGCGATGGCGTTTATTCCCGTCCTGTCAGAGGTACTCACCCTGCAAGGTCGCGCCCGCGCCTGGGATTTATTCTCCAAAATCGCCAACCTGGCGTTTATCGTCACCGGCGCGTTCGCCATCCTCATTGCCCTCGTGGCGGACCCGCTGGTCCACAGTCAATTTGGAGTCGCCCCCGGCTTTAGCGCGGATCAGCAAGACCTGGTCATCCGCCTGATGCGCCTGGATTTAATCGCCACCATGATTTTTGCCATCAGCGGGCTGGTGATCGCCGGATTGCAAGCCAATCAGCACTTTTTGCTGCCCGCCATGGCGCCGCTGCTGTATAACCTGGGACAGATTTTTGGCGCGGTGGTGCTTGCCCCGGCGGTCGGCTATAAACTAGGTCCGGTGCAGCTGCCGGGCTTTGGTTTGGGGATTTATGGACTGGTGTATGGCACGATTTTGGGCGCGGCGCTGCATTTGGGGATTCAGATCCCTGGGCTGGTGCGCTATGGCTTCCGCTGGATTCCGGCGTTGGGGCTGCGCACGGCAGAGGTGCAAAGAGTGTTGCGGCTGATGGCTCCGCGCCTGGGGACGATGGCAATGATTCAACTGACTTTTTTGGCGCGGGATAACTTTGCCTCGCGGTTGGGCGAAGGTTCGATTTCCGCCCTGACCCTGGGATACATGCTCAATCAGGTGCCTGAGACGCTGATCGGCACGGCCATCGGCACGGCGTTGCTGCCTACCCTTGCCGAACTCGCCGCCGGAGAGAATCGCGCCGAATTTACCGAAACGGTGCAGCGCGCCGCGCGGGTGATTGTGGCGCTGTGTTTGCCCATTATGCTGGTGGTGGGGGTGGGCTTCCGTCCGGTGCTGGCGGCTGCCTTCCACCTGGGCGCTGCCCAAACCGATACCCTGCTGTGGACGTTGCGCGGATTCCTGGTGGGGTTGGCGGGCGAAGCGTTGATGGAAGTCGCCGCGCGCTCGTTCTACGCCCGTCAGCAGCCCCTTATTCCCTTGCTGACCTCCGCGCTGAACCTACTCACATTCGTGGTGCTGGCGGCCTTGCTCTACTCGCCCCTGGGCGTGGCGGGAATCAGCCTGGCGGTTGCCTTGGGCGTGACCATGCAGGGCGTGGTGCAGCTGATCCTGCTGGGAAGGCGCATGACGCAGCCGGTGCGGCTGGGGTCCACCTTCTGGCGCGCGTTGGCGGGGGGCATCCTCGGCGGCGCAGTCACTGGCGGGCTGGGGCTGCTGCCCTTTGCCGCGCGATTGCCCCTCCCTTACGGCTTGTTCGCCCTGGCAATGGGTGGCGCAGTTGCCCTCCTACCCGTCTGGAAGGAAGTCCGCACGGTGTTGAAGTTATAAAAGCACATTACCCCTCTATGCCTGGCGAGAAAATCACTCGCCGGAGAGAGTGTTGAAGAATCTTCTTGCTAGACTGGTTTTGTGGCTTGCCGAGGATACTCCGAAGCCGATGGATCGAGGGAAACCCTTCCTCTGAATGACCACCTCTTTCTTTGCAAGTCAATTAGCAAATTGTAAGGTAATTGTATTGGAACTTTACTCAAGACTTACTTATAATATATAGTAGACCAGAGGCAAATTAACTTCAGGCACGCATACCAACAAACCAGGGTCGGTTCAGATTAGAAAGAACGGGGAACAAAGAGATGAATACACGTAGAGAAGAAGGTCAGGCGCTTATCCTCATTATTCTTGTTTCTGTTGTCTTGCTGGGGTTTGCAGCCCTGGCAGTGGATGGCGGAGCATTATACGTCACGCGGCGGCAAGCGCAAAACGTCGCCGATTCAGCAGCCCTCAGCGGGGCGTATGCCAAATGCAAGGGGCAGGACGCAAACACCGCTGCGCTTGCCTCTGTGACGCAAAATGGCTACAGCAGCAACGCCGAGACGAACATTCAGGTAAACATTCCACCCTCGGTTGCGCCGTATAACACGGATGCCGGCGCGGTGGAAGTGGTCATCACCACCACTACCAAACCGTTCTTCTCTGGGTTTGTCACCAATCAACCCCTGGTGGAGACGGTTCGCGCCGTCAGCCACTGCAAAACCGGTACGGGCGGCGGATCCTCCACCTCCACCGGTCCAGCCTTGGGCGGCGAAGTTTCTATCTTAGCCTTAAATCCATCCATTGCCGGGGCAGTGACGAACACCGGCGCGGGAAACCTCACCGTGGATGGCGGCATTTACGTTAATTCCAACAACTCGCAAGCCTTCCTCCAAAATGGCTCTGCCCAGACCTTTATGGATTGGGCGATGGTGCATGGCGGGGCTGACCTGGGCGGCGCGTTTGGCATTTATGCCACCGGCGGGGGCAGCGTTGCCAAAGTCATCACCATTCAGGGCAACCTGAGAACCAGCGGCGCAGGCAGCGCGGATACCTCCGGCGCGTTTACCGTGGGCGGGGACGTTCACAACGGCGCGTCCATTCACCTGGTGGGCAACCCGTTCCTGGTCGGCGGCAATTATTATCAAGATGGCGCTTCGCGGGTGGATGCAACGACCTTCAACGTGGTCGGCAGCGCCGCGGATAACGCCGGTTCTGCGATCTACGCGGGCGATATGACAGTTGGCGGCGACGTCAACGGCTCGGGCGGCGGTTCATTCAACATGACCGGCGCGACCCCCATGAAGATTAAAGGCAACACCAGCCTGAGCGGTTCTGTCAACATTAACGGCAACGTTATTCATTCGGGCACCGTCAGCTTTAGCGGCACCAGCCGTATCACTGGCAGCAACGTCTCGGGCAGCGTCACCACGCCCTCGGTCAACGCTACCGTACCCGTGATGGCAGACCCGTTCCTTTCCATCCTGGGTGCGCCCACCTACCCAACCGGCGGCTGCACCACCATTAACCTCCCGAGTGACATCTGGGAATATGGCTCATGGTCGAACCCTTACACCGTGCCATTGACCAGCGGCGGCTATTACTGCCTGCCTGATTTCGGCGCAAGCTGGTATTACATCATTCCCCCAGGTACGTATTGGGTGGATAACTTCTCGCTCAGCGGCGCAGCCAAATTAAAAATGGATGGTGTCACTCTGCTGATCACCGGCGTAGGCAAAGGCACAGGCATCCCCACCAGCACGGAATGGGCAAGCGCATCGCCGCTTTCCAATACCGGCGCGCTGCTCAACGGACTGGGCATGTTCACTGCGCCGTTTAGCCAACCGCAAGGCGGGCCCCCTAGCTGCCAGGATGCGTTTAGCATGGGCGGCAGCACTGAAATCTCGCTGCAAGGCACCATGATCTACCTGAAGGGCGGCAATTTCAGCATCAGCGGGGCTTCTGGCACGTTCAACTGGACAGCGCCCGGCAGCGGCAACTATAACGGTCTTTCCTTATATATGGATCGCACCAATCACTGCACCGTCAGCCAGACGGGCAGCACGGCGGTTGCCTCGCAGTCTGGCACCTGGTACGCGCCGTCCTCGCTTTGCTCCTTCACCGGCGCCACCTCCACCACCCTTTACTCGCAGTTTATCTGCGACCGCGTGACGGTGACTGGCTCTAGCAATCTGAAGATCAAGTATGACGGCAGCAAAATCTTCCAGACCACCACGACCAGCACTGGCGGCACCAGTACGCAAGTGGAATTGTTGCAGTAAGTTTCCTTTAGATCAATAAAACAGGGTACACGGCAGCAAAATCGCCGTGTACCCTGTTTTGATTCTTGTACCTTATGGTGAGAAGGTCAAGGCGTTAAGAAGTTGGCAGAATGGAGATGATTCCTTGCCGAGATGGGTCTAGCAAAATTATTCCTCGTCCAGCAGCCCCAAATTCTTCAAATACATCGGACGGTGGGTTAAAAAATCGCGGGTGATGAGGACATGCTCCAATTCCTCGTAGGGGGTTGGCTCTAACTTGCCCGAATCGCAGCTGAGGATGGATGCGCCCGGGTAGCCGAGCAGGATGGGCGAATGGGTGGCGATGATAAACTGCGCCTGCTGCTTCACCATTTCCTTCAGCAGCACCAAAAACGCAAGCTGGCGGCGCGGTGAAAGCGGCGCTTCGGGTTCATCCAGCAGATATAACCCGCCTGGGATAAAGCGATTCTGGAACAATTTCAGGTAACTTTCGCCATGCGAACGCGCATCCACCCCCTCGCCGTAATCCTCGCGCATCGCCCCCAGCTGCCCGGCATACGCCATGCGGGCGTAGTTCTTTGCCATGTCGGAGCGATCTTTATATTCCTCATCCACCTGACGCAAATCGTCTTCCATCTCCTGCCGGGTGATGTCCATCTGGCGGGCATAGCCGAAGAAATCTTCAGAGCGCATAAAGAAGCCCTTGCGGGTGCGCTTGTTCCACACCAGACGGAAGTCGCGGCTTAATTCACGCAAGGGAGCAAGAGTCTTGTCACGGTTGACCCCCTGGCTGCCTACGGTGATGGAGCCAATGGCGGTCGCCAGCGTTTCCAGAAAGGTAGATTTGCCGCTGCCATTTTCGCCCACCAAAAACGTCACCGGCGCGCTAAATTCCACCTCTTGCAGGCTGGCAATCACCGCCACCGTGTATGGGAACGCCTGGGGCCAGGGCTTCCAGCGGTTGATCTGCACTTTGCGCAAGTGAATCATCCATCCGCCTCCTTCTATTATTTGCTATGCGCCATTGGATTGTGTATTTTACACAAAACAAAAACATGATCCACCATTCTACTACAGGTGTTGAGGGAATGCCCTTTCTGTGTTATGATCCCAGATGAGGAACAAATGTCACTACCTATCTCTGAAATTCCCGCCGCAGAGGATGCGGCAACCACGAACGAGGCTGTTACTGCGAATGAGACGGCAATCGCGCCCTCTTCGCCCGCCGCAAAACGTACTTCCCCCTGGCTTGACCGCGCGCTGACCGCTTTAGCCGTCCTGGCGCTGCTGATTTTGGCTTACGTTGCCTGGGGCTATTGGCAGCGCAGAACTGCGCCCGCCGCCCCGTCCGCCGCAGCCCTGCCCGCCGCGCAATCCACGCTGACTTTTACGCCGCAAAGCCCCACCCCCACCGCTGTGGTGGATCTGCCGCCTTACGACCTGCCTGCCTTATCCGCGCCAGGCGTGCCTGCTGCGGGCGTGCCGCGCATGGTGCAGCTGCATACCACCCTGCCGGATTTTTCCGCCTTCCAGGTGCGCAGCTATGAGGTAAAAAAGGGCGATACACTGTATGCCATCGCCGATCAATTCAAAATTAAGCCGCAGACCATTATGTGGGGCAACGCGGACGTCTTCTTTGATAACCCCGACTTCCTCAGCGTGGGCGCAAAACTGCGCATTCTGCCGGTGGATGGCGCCTTGTATCGTTGGGCAAAGGGCGATGGACTTAACGGCGTGGCGAAGTATTTTAAGGTTGCCCCAGAAGACATCATCGGCTGGCCCACCAATAACCTGAACGCGGATACGATCGGCAGCTTCAACAGCCCGAATATCGCGGTCGGCACGGTGCTGCTCATCCCCGGCGGCGTACGGGAATTTCGCGCCAACGGCACCTCAGTCGTCACCCGCAAAAACCCGGGCGTGGCGCGCATCATGGGCGCAGGCTTCTGCGGCACGGTCACTGCGGGGGTCAATGGCACCGGCACGTTTGTCTGGCCCTCCACCGAACACAGTATTTCAGGCTATACCTATGACCCCGGCATCAACCATTACGGCATTGACGTTGCCGGGCAGTTGGGCAACCCTGTCTATGCCGCTGATAGTGGCGTCATCGTCTATGCCGGTTGGAACGACTATGGCTATGGCAATATGATTATCATTGATCACGGCAACGGCTGGCAGACTCTCTACGGTCACCTCAGCGTGATTGGCGTGAACTGCGGGCAGAGCGTGATGCAGGGCGGCACCATTGGCAACATTGGCTCCACCGGGCGTTCCACCGGTCCGCATTTGCATTTTGAGATGAGCATCAATGGCGCGCATGTCAGCCCGTTGGGATATGTGCATTAGGTACCGCACCCCACCCCTAGCCCCTCCCCGCAAGCAGGGAGGGGGAAGAAAGAGCTTCGTTCTTGTTCCCCGTTCTTGTTCCCCTCCCTGCTTGCGGGGAGGGGCTAGGGGTGGGGTGATCTTCTCGCCAGGGCGAACAGGCTATTTTGCATCAAAAAAAAGGGATGACTGCGGTCATCCCTTTTTTTTGATGCGTACCTATTTTTACTGCACGCGCAAAAGCACTTTGCCGCCCGACCAGAGTTCTTCGAGGGCGTAATATTCACGCATTTCAGGCGAAAAGAGGTGAATCACCACATCGCCCAGGTCAACCAGCAGCCAGCCGTCATTAGCGCCGCCTTCGATGCCGCTGAACAAGCCAAACTGCTGCTTGCCCGCTTCGGATACGGCTTCCGCCAGGCTGGAAAGCATCCGGTTAGACGTGCCGTTACAAATAATAAAATAATCCGCAAAAGAAGCAACTGCTTGAATATCGAGCAAAACAATTTGCTCGCCTTTTTTATCTTCCAGCGTATTGACGATGGCGCGAGCAATTTCTAATGGAGCAAGTACAGAAGTATCCAGATTTCACCTCTCCCACAAGGGGGCTAACTTTGGTAACATAGGAACAGACTCAATACCCCAGCCAAACATAGATGAGGTTCACCCTATTGTAGCACAAAAGAGCGCGAAATGTCAGCAAAAAGGTGATCTTTATCGGTTGGGGAGCGGGGGCAAAGTTCGTATAATGAAACTTGCGGAAAGAAATCCCTCTTTCCCCCCACTTTTATTGCTGAGAGGATGCCCCCCCTGTGACGCAACTCCCTACCGGATTAATTTATGACATTCGCGTCCATGATGCCCAAGATACGCAGGGCGTCACGGTGTTCTTAAAAGGCTGCCCGCTGGATTGTTGGTGGTGCGCCGCGCCGGAAGGCAAGCAGCCTTCGCCAGAGATGAAATTGGATGAAACTCACTGCGTGCGCTGCGGCAAATGCGTGCCAAATTGCCCGATTGAGGCAATTCAGGTGCAGGAAAACCTGTATACCGGCGACCCAGAGGTGGAAGGGGTCATCACCAACCGCCAAAGCTGCACCGTCTGCGGCGCATGTGTAGACAGCTGCCCCGAGGATGCCCGCGAAGTGGTGGGCAGGCGCGTATCCGTGGCGGACGTGATGGATGAGATGGTCGCATTGGGCATGGATACGTCAGATACGCCCTGCCGGGTGACCTTTTCCGGTGGCGAACCGCTGATGCAGCGTGCCTTTCTGCTGGCGCTGCTGCAAGAGAGCAAGCGGCGCGGTTGGCAAACCTGCCTGGATACGTCCGGCTTTGCTCCGCAGGAATCCTTCCAGCGCGTGCTGCCCTGGGTGGATTTTTTCCAATATGACCTAAAAATCATGGATGAGGAACGCCATAAGCTCTTCACGGGCGTCTCGAATGCCAGCATCCTGAGCAACCTGGAATATTTGCGCCAACAAGGCGTGCGGATTTACCTGCGGCTGCCCATTTTACCTGGGATTAACGATGATGCCGTGAATTTTGGCGCATTATTAGACGAAGCCGCCCGCGTTCAGCCTGAGCAGGTGGAGCTGATGCCCTATCAGCCGCAGCCCGAAAGCTACGTCCGCCTCGACAAGCCGTTCCGCATGGGCGGGGTCGCTTCCCCTTCCGCGGATGCGCTGGATGCCCTGCGTCAACAGGTTGCCCAACGCGGACTGAATGTAATTTAAATAAATAGAGGGTTATTTTTTGAGCTGCGCTCAAAAAATAACCCTCTATTTATTTAGACCACGCCGTTTTTGCGGAACGTCTCTATATACCGCTTATCCGTCCCCATAATATGGTTGGTCAACCACTCTTTGAGGAACTGCATCACCGGCACCGTCAGCCCCACGGAGGTGGTCTGGTATTGCTTTTGCAGCGCGCCGACCTTCTTGACGAACTCGTCATGCTCATCCTTATGGTGGCGATATTCCAGGTAGTTATACTTTTGCATCAGCTTTTCTTCCATGGCAAAATGCACCTGGGCATATTCCACCAACCCATCCAAAATGGGTCCGACCGCATCCTTGCCTTTGCCAACTGCCATGGCTTCATGCAAGTTGTTAATCATCTCAACCAGGCGTTGATGCTGCAAATCAATGGATTGAATTCCCACGGAAAAAGAGGGCGTCCAAGTAAGCAATGGCATAGGGGGCATCCTTTAGAAAAAAGTTATCCCCCTATTTTAACCGAAAATGCGTCAAGAAAAAATGACAGTATTGTTAACTGCCAGGGGAACCCCACCCTCAGCGAGAAGATCACTCGCTTTGCCCTCCCCAAAGAACAGGGGGGACAAGAGGAGCATTTCCTTACCCTCCCTGTTCTTTGGGGAGGGACAGGCGAGCGATCTTCTCGCCAGGGTGGGGTGATCTTAGAACTTGCCGCGGCGCATTTTGGCGGCAGTCGCCATCATAAAGCCCAGCGCGGTGAGAGCCGCCAGGGCGATTTTGGTCATATCAAAGACGGGCTGCACTTCCACCCCATGCGGACCGGCCACGATGACCGCCACCGGGCGAGAGAAGACGCGCCCACCGCCGCCGCCCCCCGCGCCACTGCCGCCCGCATTTTTCCCGGACTGCTCATCGGGTCCAGAGCCAGAGCCGCTGCCCATGCCAAACCCGGCAACCGCCATCACTTCGGCGGCAGGGATAATCAGATAATCGCCCTGTTCAATAGGCTCGCCGAACACAGCGTTCACGTCCGCGGATGCCAGCAGCTCACCCATCACTGAATCGGTTTGATCAACCACAGCTTCGTAGTGTTCATTCATCTTCGCTTGCGCGTCGTCCATATTTTCATTCATTTGCGGATCTTCCATCATGCTTTCCTCCTGCTGATCATTGAAAAGACGCTTAAAAGTCCCAGCCCCATCACCAACCCACACGCCAGGCGGGTGTAGTTGAAGATGAGGTGGGATTCCGTTTGCCCATCTGGGTGTTCCACGGTGACGCGAAATGGGCGGTTATAAATTGCCCCGCCCTTTTTGCCTGGCACCCAAACCTGCACCGCCAGGTTCTGCCAGGTAATTTTCTGCCCATGGACCATCACCGGCGCAGCGTTTGTTTTTGCGATGCGAATCCAATCCATTCAGATCCCTCCTTGCCCGGCGCAAGGGTTCCGCCCCACGAAAAAGTGTGAGGGAAGAGAATCACGCCGGTCAAGGTTAATTATAGCAGAGAAGCGGAAGAATTATCTCTTCATGCGTTCTTTTTTCACCGCCGCCTTTTGTTGAACCGCGCGGCTCTGCTCCACGTCCGTACCCTGGAAATGCGCTACGGCTTGCTGCAACGTTTGCGCCATTTCCGCCAATTCACGCGCGGACTGGGCGGTGAGCTGGGCTTGCGCGCTCATTTCTTCCGCCGATGCGCTCACTTCTTCGACCGCTGCGCTATTTTCTTCGCTGACGGAGGCGATATTTTCCACCGATTCCGTCACGCGGGTCACTTCAGCGGCAATCTGATCGGCGGCGGCGGCGTTTTCCGCGGTGACGGTTGCCACCAGGCGCATGGCTTCGCCCATTTGCTGCGCGGATTCAGCCATCGTTTGCACGGATTGGCTTGCCTGGGCTGCCTGAGCCGCCACTTCTTCCGAGGAGAGCAGCAGGGCGGTGAGGGTATCGCCGGCGCTGCGCGCTTGCTGCACGCCACTTTCCACCTGCTCACTGCCCGCCCGCATAGCGATCACCGATTCGGCAACGGTGGTTTGGATGCCGCGTACCAGTCCGCCAATTTCTTTGGTGGATGCCGCCGAGCGTTCCGCCAGTTTACGGACTTCCGCCGCCACCACGGCGAACCCACGCCCGCCTTCGCCTGCCCGCGCCGCTTCGATAGCAGCGTTTAATGCCAGCAGGTTGGTTTGGGCGGCAATATCTTCAATCGTCTCTACAATTGCGCCAATCTGGGTGGAAAATCCATCCAATTGCTGAATTTTATTGCCGGAAAATTGTACCTTTTCGCGGATCGTTTCCATGCCAGTGATGGTTTGGCGCACGGCTTCTGCCCCGCGCCGGGCTTCCGCGGCGGCTTGCTGCGACTGCTCGCGCACGCTCTGCGTATTTTCCGCCACCTGCTGAATGGTCTGGGTCAGGTGGGTGGTGACAGACTCAGCGTTTTCCGCTGCCTGCTGCTGCGCCGCCGTGCCGCGAATCACCCCTTGCACCGATTCGCCCATCTGATCCACCGATTGCACACTGCGCAGCACGGAATCCGACTGCGAAGATGCGCCGCGCGCTATCTGCTGCATGGTGGTGGCAATTTGCTCGGTAGCATCGTCTGATTCTGCCGCGCTGGCAGCCATCTGCTCGGCGGAATGCGCCACATCGCGCGCGCTGCCCGTCACCTGACCGATCAGGTCGCGCAGGGTAACTACCATCCCTTGGAAGGTATGCCCCAATTCATCCCCATCCGAGCGGGGGGAAATTTCCACACTCAGGTCGCCGCTGGCAATGGCAGTGGCGGAAGCCGTCATGCTCTGCATATAATCCACCAGGGCATTCAGGTTGGCTTTGAGCTGACCTAATTCTTCGCGCGTGCCGGTGGGGGTGCGCCAGCCTTTGCCGCTGTGATCGTTCGCCAAATTGCCCTGCGCCAACCCCGCCAGCGCATCCGAAACAGCGCGGATGGGGTCAGCGATAAAGCCTACGGCGAACAATGCGTACGCAATGCACCCCAGGCTGACGACCAGCAGGGCAATCAGTCCGCCCAGGATGCTGCGAATGGAAGCGGACAGCACTTCCATCTCTGGCTGCACCACAATCAACTGCCAGCCTAGCTTTTTACCCACCTCGCCAGTCATGGGGATGGCGGTAATCAGTGTGACGGTGCCTTCTTGGTCGGGGGCGTTGCTCTTCCAGGTGGGTTGTTGGATTTTTAAGAAGCTGCTCAGAAAGGCGGGCGCGGGTTTCATCAACTGATCCGCCTGCGGGGTAGCGATCATGGCTCCGTCCGCATCCACCAGGTATATGCGGGTGGCGGTGGATGTAATAAAGACGCTACTGCAAAAAGGTCATTTCCTCAAATTCATAGTACGAAATTGGGACAAAATGGTCAAAAATGACATCAAATTGCTACTCAAAAGTCATAGGACCATCAAAAACACCTTCCAAGTGGGTGAGAAATCGGCATATTT
>JBBRAT010000052.1:0-25632 GCA_038206515.1 Anaerolineales bacterium
GGCGAAGTTGAAGTTCGTTTTGCTGCTACGATCTCGGGAATAGAGCAGGGCCAGCGCCAGAGTGACCGGGACGATCATCAGGCTGCGGGTAAGCTTGACCACAGTGGCGAAATTGCCGGCAGCAGTGCTGTAAGAATACCCGGCTGCAACCACCGAAGAGGTATCGTTAATGGCGGTGCCGGCCCACATGCCAAACCCGGAATCGGTCAGCTTGAGCAGATGCCCGATGACTGGGAAGAGGAAGACCGCCACCACGTTGAACAGAAAGATGGTCGATATGGAGAAAGAGATATCCTGGTCATCAGCATCGATGGCGGACGAAGCGGCGGCAATGGCCGAACCGCCACAGATGGCGGTGCCAACCCCAATCAAGGTTGCCAGTTTGCGCTGAATCCCCAGCGCTCGACCCACGAGAATGACGGTGAGGAAGGCCGCGGTCAGGGTGAGAAAAATGACCCAGATGGACTGCTGCCCGACCCGGATCACGGCTGCCATATTCATCTCAAAGCCGAGCAGGATAACGGCCAGCTGCAGGATGTATTTCGAAGTGAATTTCAGACCATTGCCAAAGGGTGCGGGCATTTTTATCAGGGTGGCGACTAGAATGCCCAGGGTAATGCCAAACACCGGACCGCCCACCACTGGAACCAGCCATCCCAAAAGATAGGCAATCAGAGCAATAAGCAGTGCGATCAATAATCCAGGGACGGTTTCTAAAATGGAACGCTTCATCGAATGGAATTTCTCCCTTACAAATGCGATTGGTCCTGCTTCTCAGCCATGTTTTTACTATACCAACGGATGATTTATTTGTAAAATATGAGTACTTGATGATCGTGATAGGTATTTCGCTATGAACTTTCGACATCTGAAAATCTTTCTCACCGTTTGTGAAACGGGCAGTATGACCCGTGCGGGCAAGGAACTGTATATTGCGCAGCCCTCCATCAGCCAGGCCATTGCGGAACTGGAGAAGTATTATGAGGTGCGCCTCTTTGAACGATTAAACCACCGCCTATACCTGACGGCTGCCGGAGACCGTTTGCGTTCCTACGCGCGCCATATCTTGAATTTGTCTGATCAGGCTCGCAAAGAAATGGCCGATCTGGGGCAGGGCGGCGCGATCCGCATCGGTGCCAGTCTGACTATTGGGTCCTACCTGCTGCCAGAGCTGGTGGTTGCTTTTCGGCAGCAATCGCCAGAGGTGGAAGTTTTTACCCAGGTGGACAACACCACGCTGATTGAAAAGTTGATTTTAGAAGACCAACTGGATCTTGGGTTAGTGGAAGGTCCCATCACTTCGCCGCACATGATCGAAAAGCCGTACCGTGAGGATGATCTGGTGGTTATTGCTTCACCACAGCATCCGCTCACACAGAAAAAAATAGTGACGGTGCTTGATTTAAACGATCAAGGGTTTATCGTGCGGGAAGCTGGCAGCGGAACCCAGGCCATTTTTGAACATGCCATGCAAGCGGCGCAGGTAAGCTGGAAGGTAGTCGGAGTTTATAACAATATTGAAGCGATCAAACAGGCGGTGATTGCTAATTTGGGATTGGCGGTGGTGCCAAAAATTTCCATCGCGGAAGAAGAGGAGCAAAAGAAATTGTTAACGCTGGACGTTCAGGAATTGGGGTTAAAACGGAAGTTCAATCTGATCTATCACCGCCAGAAATTTTTTACCCGGGCGATGCATATGTTTTGGGACTCCTGTATTGCGACCCGAGATCGCCAGCGGTAAAGGTAGGGATCGTCATTTAACCTTTCGTCCGTCTGTCACCTGTAATGGGTGACAAATGGACTTTTTTCGCTCTGCACGTGTTATAATCACATTCAAGGTTGTGAATATAGTAAATGATCCTTTGATTGAAACGCAAACGTATGAAGCGCAGGCGCAGCTGCTGAAGGTACTGACCCATCCAGCTGGCTTGGCGATTTTGAATATCCTGCGCGATGGCGAGCAATGTGTTTGCCACATGGAAGCGCACCTGGGCTACCGCCAGGCGTACATCTCTCAGCAGCTGATGGCCTTGCGCGAAGCCGGATTGATCCAGGACAGGCGGGATGGGTGGAATATATTCTATCGGGTGGCAGAACCGCGCATCTTTGCGGTTTTGTTCGCCGTGGAGCAGATCATTGCACCGAAGACGCAGACCGCTTTGGAAAGTCCCGCGGTCGTCTGCCCCTGTCCCAAATGCAGCGCCGCGCGGTGTTTTGGGTAAAGACGACGATCGGTGAATTTTTCAAGGCGATCAGGAAGCGCTGCTCACTCTTTTGAAGTTCGATTTCTGCCTGTTTTCGCTCTGTAATACCGACTGTCACTAAGGCAAAGTGTGGGCGTTGGCCAGGCAGTGAAGGAATGGGGGATATCGTTCCATGGAACCAACTTTAGCGCTTAATGGCAAAACGAATGGATCGTTCCAGCAGGGCGGGGGTCAGATCGTTTTTATTCAAATCGTCCGCGGCGCGCCCACCTGGGCTGCCTCCCGATCCACTTCATAACTGCCCCGTCCCGTCAGCAGGATCATGGGGGGCCCCCGTAGCCGTTTTTGACGAACTCCCGGATGAGATCAATGCCAAAATATACGCTCAGGTCATAATCGATCAGGACGACATCTCCATACCTTCGCTATCCTCTGGCGCTACTGGATCAGCGCCGGACTCTAGTTGTGTGAGCGTATCGGAAAAATAATCTCATGGTGTGTCCGCCGAAATTAACGACAAAAAGCGGCCGGATTTTAAGGATGATCGGTTCCTTTCCTCTGCCGTTTGGGGAGCATAACAATAAAGGTGGTTCCTTCCCCTGGCAGGCTCGTGGCTGTGATCGTCCCGCCATGCCGCTCGGTAATTTTCCGGCAGATCGCTAAACCCATCCCGGTGCCTTCGTACTGGCTGCGGCCGTGCAAGCGCATAAACGGCTGGAATAACTTTTCCAGATACTGCTCTGGAATGCCAATGCCGTTATCCTGGAAATGGATACAGAGAGCTTCTTCCCCACTGCCTTCCATTTTACCGTCTTCAGCCCTTACTTTCACGACCGGTGCAGCACCGGGATTGTAAAATTTAAGGGCATTGCCAATCAGATTTTGAAAGAGCTGGCGCATATGCAGAGGATCCGCTTCGATGACCGGCAGTTCCCCGATTTCTACCGTCCCTGCGGTTTGTTCGATGCGGACATCCAGGTCTGAAAGGACTTCCCGCGCGATCTGGGCTAAATCTACCTGGGTGAAAGGATTGCCCTGGATGTTGATGCGTGAATAATCCAGCAGCTCGGTGATCATATCCTGCATGCGCTGGGCTGCGTCCAGCATGCGATCTAGATATTCCTGATCCTCACGAGCGAGTGCCGCGCTAGCATGCTTTTGCAGCATTTTGCCAAACTGTTTAACTTTGCGTAAAGGCTCCTGTAAATCGTGCGAAGCGATAGATGCAAAATCCTTGAGTTCGCGGTTCGCGAAAGCCAATTCTCGGTTGAGCTGTTCTAGCTGGGCCGCGTAGCGGTTGAGGGCATCCGCGGCTGCTTTGCGTTCGGTGACGTTGCGGAAGTAGACCGCCAGCCCATCTTGATAGGGGTAGCAATGGCACTCCAACCACATATTGAGTGGTTCTGGGTAATATTCCTCGAAATGGACCGGCTGGCCCGTTTCCATCGCCTCGTGATAGCCGGAGAAAAACCGGGTTCCCTCTGAATGTGGGTAGAGATTCCAGATATAGCCGCCCAGCAAATCCTCCGGCTTCCTTTGGATAATACGAGCGCCGGTGTCATTCATGTAGGTATAGACCCAATTGCGATCCAGCACCGCCAACCCATCGGTAATGCTTTCCATAATTTCACGCAGATTTTTTTCGCTCGTGCGTAAGGCGTTTTCGATCTGCTTGCGTTCTGTGATGTCATTGAAGAGCACTGCAACTTTCCGTTCTGCCGGGTCACCGATGCGAAAAGCAAACACATCAAACACGCGATTCTGTTGTGCGGCAGTATTTTCAAATCGCACTGGCTCACCCGTTGTGGCGACTTTGCCATAGATATCGAACCAGTGTTGTTCATGGTTGGGGGCAATCTCGCGCATTCGCACACCGGCAGGTGCTTGAAAACCTGCCTGGCGTTCAAAAACGGGGTTCGCTTCCAGAAAGAGGTAATCGACTGGCTTACCCGTTTGATCAAATAAAAGTTGGATAATACAGAAGCCTTCATCGATGGATTGGAACAGCGAACGGTATTTCAACTCGCTTTCCGCCAGGGCGGCGGTACGCGCAGTAACGCGCTGTTCTAACAGCTCGTTACTGCGCTGCAAAGCAAGCTGTGCCTGGCGCAGAAGCAGCGGTGTGGTCTGCTGGCTTTCCAGCACGGCATCTACCTGGGCCGCCACCAGCGCCTGTACGTTTGATTCGGATTCAGCCAGGCGGCGCTCCAGCTCATGAATGTAGTCTTCTGGGGCAATTTCGCCAGCACGATATTTCATTTGCAAGTCATTCATCTTGCGCCTCCCGTATTTCCAGGGCTTGCAGGACGCGCTTCTTGTCACTCAAACTACCCATCAGTTGGCAGACGGGCGCCGGTGACAGTTTGATCAACATCGGCGTGACGACGATGCCGTCTTCGAACATGCGCATGGGTTCTTTGAGAATATCAATAATTTCAACCTGATAGCAACCTTCGGGCAGGCTGTGGAGTATCGTTTCGAGGTTGGCCCGCGCCGCCTGTGAATGGGGGCTGTCACCAGCGATGTACAGGCGAAACTTCCACTCAGGCTGGGACGGATTTTGGGGCTTATTCTCCATCATCGGCTACTACCCTTCACTGCCACGGCTGCCGTCGTCGTCAGCATCGGCGCGCCGGATCCGGCGCACTTCGTCCTGATTTTGCTGCCGTTGTTCAGACTGCTGGTCAGCAGCCTGATCTAACGTAGCCAGCTCTTCCTGTGCAACCTGAATTTCTTGCTGCACGGCTCTCATCCGCGCCTCCGCCTCCGCCTGGCGCGCTTGCAGTTCGCGCCGGTAGTGCTCGGTCTCCTGCTGGTGACGCGCCAGGCCAGCCCGTTCTTCAGCCTCGCGCTCATAACGCAGGGTGCCCATCAAAACTTCGCCGCCGGTCATATACACATCTTGCAGGTCGGGACCATCGTTACTGACCACCAGCTCGCGCACCTGGTTGGAGTGCCCCGTGCCGCGCGCTTTAACGATTGTGAGCGCCCGGTTGCGTTCCCCAGACTGGATCACATACGAGAGATGGATCCAGGTATCGGCAATGGTCGAAATTTCGATGGGGGTGGCTTCCAGCATTTGATCAAAATCGGCTAACAGGCTGGTCATCAGCAGGGTGATGCCGATCGCCTTGGTTTCATAGATCAGGCGCTGCGCTATGCTCTTTGCCAGCGTTTCGCCGCCGGCTTTCACCATCGAAGAGATTGGGTCGACCACCATGCAGGTGGGTTGGTGCTGGCGGATCATCTGTTTGATTTTCACCAGGTGTTCGACTGCGCTGCGTGCTTCTGCCCGGCTGGAAGAGATACACAAGAGACCGCTTTCGATGTGTGGTGCGAGCTGCACGTTGACGGAGGCCAGGTTGCGCACGATTTCAGCCGGACCTTCATCAAAACTGACGTAGAGCGCGCGCTCACCCCGCAGGCAGGCGGCTTCGAGAAAACTACCCGCCAGCATGGTTTTGGTCGTACCCGGCGCCCCGGTAATCAAGATGCTGCTGCCGGAAAGGTAGCCACCGCTCATCATCGTGTCGAGGCGCGGGAGGCCCGTGGGGATACGCGCAGAAGAAACGGCATAATCCATGTCGAAGATGCTCAAACTGGGCACATCAATCCCCTGTTTACCGACGACAAGGCTGACTTCGCTCTCGACAAAATCGGAGCCGCGGTACTTGATGATGGTCAGAGTGCGGTGCGAGATGCTCTCTCGCATGGCACGTTTGAGTTCGATTACGCAATCAGCGATGAACTGCAAAGCCCCGGTTTCGGTGCGGGGCGCGCCTTCTACCCCAGACTTGGCGGTGATGATGCCGGTGATCTGGTTTTCAGCCAGCCAGTTGTGAATCCGGTAGATTTCCTCGCGTTCAGCCAGGGGGTTTTCCAGGTGCGAGAGGAGTACGTCGACGGCGTCAAATACCACCCGGACGGGTTTTCCACCGTTGGACGCACTCATTTCTTCCGCCTTGGCTTTAACACCGGCCAGCATACCGGCCAGGTCAAAGCCGCCGGTTTTTACGGCATCGACCGACATGCGCGCATCGATAAAAAAGAGCCTGCGGGCCACCAGATCCTGCAAATTCCATCCGAAGGAAGCCGCGTTGGTCAGAATTTGGCTTGTTTTCTCCTCGAATGCAATAAAAATACCCGGTTCCTCATACTTCTGCGCACCGTTAACCAGCGTCTGTAAGCTGAAGACGGTTTTGCCACTGCCGGGACCACCCAACAAGAGGGTAGTGCGGTGACGTGGCAGCCCACCGCCAGAGGCCTCATCAAAGCCTTGAATGCCGGTGGGCATCTTGATCAGGGGTTCAAATGATTCAGGATGATCATTCATCAGCGAGTCCTTCTCCCTTTTTAGAACAACATGAGCGATAATTGATTTTAATAGGACTGACCTGCCCGTGTTTTATCGACCGGCTACAAGGCCGTGTCTCGGTCGCAAGACGCATCGGATCGCGTCTATTCTTGCCTGTTGAAGCGATACGGTGACAGAATTGAATTGATATCAGCACAGCGTTCATTATGACATTAATATTTCTTGCAATCAATAGCTCAGCAGAGCAAACTTCGCGATTTCCCGAACTCCGATTGCGGCGGAATATAGAACTGCCCTTTCAATCTCTTATTATCCAATGCTGCTTGAGTCCTTGATGGGTGGCTTGATGATCGGGCTCTGCGTCAGCTATTTCCTGCTTCGTTTCTTTGACAGGATCCAAACTAAGAATCCAATGATGAAATCCGTCGTCCTAACCTTCCTTGTCCTGATCCTTGTCACCATCCTGATCGGAGGTCCCTCAAGTTTTCTTGCCACAGGCGATGTCTTACGATACTTTCTCATCAGTACAATATTTAATGGACTAAGGTTTCTCGCTCTAGGAATAAGTATTGGCTATGGTTACCGACGTCTGGACAAGGGATTCGAACCTTCCGCAAATCCCGCCAGGTCTGCTCAAGCGAAGCTCTCCGATAATCCCCATGGAGGTGCATGATCATGAAAGCGATTATTTGTACAAAATACGGTTCACCGGATGTTCTTCAGCTCCAGGAAATGCCAAAACCTGCTCCCCAGGATGGAGAAGTTCTAATCAAAATCCATAAGGATCTGCTTTTGATAGCAGAGCTCCTGGAAGCCGGAAAGGTAATCCCTGTGATCGATGGATGTTATCCATTGAGTGAAACGGCTGATGCTTTCCGGTATTTTGAGAAAGTACATCTGTGAGAACGAAAGAAGTCAGCCTGGGCCTACCTTCGAAGGCTTGACACAAGGGGAATCATCATCCACTTCTGGTGGTGATTGCGCCTGCACGCTCGTAATTCACGACAATCACGCCACTTGGGGTAACGACGCCTTCTGTCACCTTGAACGTCGCCGGGATTGTGCCATCGGCAAACAACCGCTTTCCAGCGCCTAATGTTACCGGATAGATCATCAGCCAGAACGTATCGACCAAGTCATGCTTGATCAGCGTCTGAAGAAGATTCCCACTTCCCCAAACGTGCAAATCCGGCCCTGGCTGCTGCTTGATTTTGGCGATTTTTTCTGCAATCTCGCCGTTCAAAAACACGGACGGCTGCCATTCGCTAGACGTCCTGGTATTCGAGGCGACGTACTTGGTCGCGGTGCTGGCGCCAGGCCATATGTCAGTATGCTGTGGCCAGTACGGCTCCCAAATTTCAAAGGTTGTACGCCCTAATAACAGATCGAATGGCGAGTTCATCTGCTTTCTCAGTGCCGTTTCAAGAATCTCATCGGAATCTGTACTGCTCCACCCGCCATACGCGAAGCCGCCGCTGGTATCTTCCTCTGGCCCGCCTGGGGCTTGGATGACACCATCTATGGAGATATGTTCAAGCACAATCACTTTTCTCATGACGAAGTTCCTCCTTGTTTTAATCGTGAATTCATTTTATCGCGCTCACTATTTCTTGGGCTATCTCGTAAGCTCGCTCGCGCTATCGCGCACGCTCTTTTGCCGTGTTCAACCCCACCGCCTCAAGAAAGAGTGCTTTTAGTGACTCCTCATCGACCGGGTCGCTTTCGTGGAAATCGATGGCGCGAACCGTTTTGCTGTCTAAACGCGTATTGAAGAGCTTGTGCGGATCCTCCATCTGAGTACCTTTTGGGAAGGTCAGCCGCACGGCGTTCTTGAGGATATCGGCTACGCAGATGTTCCCGCCATGCGACCAAACGGGGACTCCTTGAGGTCTTGAGGGCTTTTTCCACTTCACTTCTTCAACCACGGCAGGGTCAGCCTGCTGGATCAAAGCGCGCAATTGGGCTAATTTCTTACCTCGCCAATCGCTCTGCTCCTGGATGATGGCATCGATTTGTTCTGATGCGGACTGCTCTTCCGAGGAAGGATTCAGACTTGTTTTCATCTCACCGCCTTCTTTACCTCACTAAAAATTTACCAGGGTCCATTGCTAGATAGGTTGAAAGGTATCACCGCTCAACTTTGGATAATCTGGCTTGAAATCGCTCGGGGTGTGCAGAACAATAGCCCCATACATCAAGTTCTGGTAGGCTGAACCCTTGGTTGTTGAGTACCGTAGTTATGTCAGTTCGATGGGAAATGCCATGATAAACCACAGACATGAAAATCAGTCGTGCTTGATAATAAAATGTCCAACCATCCCCTTCTTCATGAACGTTCTGCGTTTCTGGGACATTCTGAAGGGTATCTAACAACGCATTATTCAATGTTGCTTCGTATGCCGCCATTTGAGACAGACTTGGATTGGCTTCCCAACGGAAGTCGGGTTCTGGGTAAATCCCGTGAATCCGTTTCAAAAAGCTGATCTCTGCGTTCAAAATATGCGCAAATGTATCACGAATGGAGCCGTATGAGCCTGGAATGCTGCCTGTAATCATTTCATCGCTTAAGCCCATGCAGATGGCCATAAGTTCTTGGTTTGCCCAATGGTTATATTGGAAGAGTTCCATCATTGTTGGTTCGGGTTCAAACGACATAAACAGAATTCTCCATAAAGAGGTTCAACGAATTGGAGCATTGAGATAAACAACACATCCGCTCTGGTTGTAGTCAGTTGACATGAGAGGCGAGCCGAAAATTTGCGCGAGTAATAGATACATATTGTGGATTATTTTACTCACAAAATGGCATACTCGCTAATTTTAGTGGATGAAATGGGGGACCTATCCCCTAAGAGAGGAGGGATACAAATAGAATTAGTCACCCACTAGGCATCTTTACTTTGTTGCATGCGTTGGATCGATAAGCACGCCATTTTTCGAGACATCGGGTTCGGTGCATAGGTTCCGATTGAAGCAGCATGGCCTTCGTTCGCCGGACTTGAGCTTCGATAAGGCGACATCAATGCGACGACTGCGCGTTTCCTGGTTATGGGTGGAGCGAATCCAGTCCCAGCGCGCCATCGGGGTGATTTGCAGCCATAGGGCGTTCGCCTGCGGATCAGACGCCAGCGCCTGATTCAAATCCGCCGGCACTTCGGGTTCTGGCCACTCTTTCGACGGCTCAACCGCCACCGTTACCGCATCGCCTGCGTTTATACCGGCGGCTTCACGCAGCCCCGCGTCTACCTATTTGGCGTTGGCGATCGCAAAACTATGGTGTCATGAGTTGGGAGAACAGGTTCTCGCAACCGGAAAAACCGCCCGGCGAGCGATTGACCCGGGACCAGAACGCGAATTGAGCGTGTTTCAATTGGGTTTGCGCTGACTACAGCACTGTGTCTCAACTCGCATTGACCAGTTACCCTCTTTTCAGACACTGTTAGCACCATTAAATCTATCGCCTGTTGCTCAATCAGGTTCACAATAAATGGGTTAGGTAGGGTATCAGGGTTGATCCTTATAAAACCACGCCAGTTCCCAAAGAGCCGTTAATATAATCTTCACTTTTGCGTGTTAAACTTATTTTGGGGGAGTTTTATTCGGAGGATCACTGGATATCCGCTGTGCTTTTGCGTCAATCCCAAAAAGGGGATGCCAAGACCGCGATACGACAGGGATCACCTTCATTCAATGATCGTTCTTGGGGCAAGAATATGGCAGACAATAGAACGTTTGCGCCCGGATGGCCGGGGATATCGCCACGCTGGACGTCGAGCGCGAAAAGTGGCGTTGGCACCTCTTTAAGCGGTGCAAGTCGGGTCTGGTTCACGATCAGTCACGGCATCTTGGATGAGATCTATTATCCGCGCGTGGATCTGGCCTGCACCCGCGATATGGGCCTGATCGTGACCGACGGGAAGGATTTTATCGCCGAGGAAAAACGCGATATGGATCACCAGCAGGAGTACATCTCAGCCGGTGTGCCTGCTTATCACCTGACCAACGCCAGCAGGCAGGGTCGCTTCAAAATTGAGAAGGAAATCTTGACGGATCCGCTGCGCGATACGCTGGTGCAAATGACCCGGTTCACCGCACTGCAAGGATCGCTGGCTGATTACCACCTCTACGTGATCCTGGCTCCGCATATCCACAACCAGGGGTATGAGAACACCGCCTGGGTTGGGGATTACAAAGGCTATCCGATGCTCTTCGCCCAGCAGGACGGGATAACCCTGGCCCTGGCCTGTTCGTCTGCCTGGCTGCACCGTTCGGTGGGTTTCGCTGGCGTCTCGGATGGCTGGCGCGATCTCGCCCAGCACAAGCAGATGACCTGGGCCTATGAGCGGGCCGAAAATGGAAATGTAGCCTTGACCGGGGAAATTGATCTGGTCGGGTCGCAGGGTTCTTTTGTGCTGGTCGTTGGTTTTGGGAGCAACCAGTCTGAGGCCGGGCAGCGTGCGCTGAGCAGTCTGTACCAGGATTTCTCATTGACCCGCTCACTCTATATCGACCACTGGCGCTCCTGGCTTAAAAAGTATACTCCGCCCGATATGGACCAGAAGAATGATCTCTATCCGATCAGCATGATGGTGCTGCGCGTTCACGAAGCAAAAAGCTTCGCCGGTGGGTTAATTGCCAGCCTATCGATCCCCTGGGGATCTTCAAAAGGGGATAACGACATGGGCGGGTATCACCTGGTCTGGCCGCGCGACCTGGTTGAGTCGGCGACCGGGCTTCTGGCGGCTGGGGCGCAGGAAGATGCCCTGCGCGTTTTGCAGTATTTAAAGGTCACGCAGGATGCGGATGGGCACTGGCCGCAGAATATGTGGCTGGATGGTTCCCCCTATTGGGATGGAATCCAACTGGACGAAACGGCCTTTCCTATCCTGCTGGTAGACCTGGCCCGCCGTCTGGGCGCACTGCCAGAAAAAGAAGTGCCGCACTTTTGGGCCATGGTTCACCGCGCCGCCAGTTTCATTGCCAAAATGGGGCCGGTTACCCAACAGGATCGTTGGGAAGAAGACCCTGGCTACTCGCCTTTTACCCTGGCCGTGGAAGTCGCCGGTCTACTGGCCGCCGCCGACCTGGCTGAACTGCATGGTGAAACAGAGCTGGCAGATTATTTGCGCCAGACCGCCGATATCTGGAACGATCATATCGACGACTGGACGTATGTGGTGGACACCGAGTTATCCAAGCAGGTAGGCGTGACCGGTTATTACGTGCGAATTACCCCGCCGGATATTGCCGAAACATCCTCGCCTGCCGGAGGTTTTGTGCCGATCAAGAACCGTCCGCCAGAGCAAAGCCTGGAACCGGCGGCTTTGATTGTCAGCCCAGACGCCTTAGCCCTGGTCCGGTTTGGCCTGCGCGCTCCAGATGATCCCCGGATCGTTAGCACCCTTCAGGTGATCGATGCCTGCCTCAAAGTAGAAACCCCGTTTGGCCCTGCCTGGCACCGCTACAATGAGGATGGCTACGGCGAGCATAGGGATGGGTTGCCTTTTGATGGCACAGGGGTGGGCCAGCTTTGGCCGCTGCTTGGCGGAGAGCGCGCCATGCTTGAACTGGCCACCGGGCATATTGAAAAAGCCCGCGCGTTGCTTAAAACGATGGAAGCGTTTGCCAACCCAGGGGGGATGCTGCCCGAACAGGTGTGGGGTGGGTCAGATATTCCTGAAAAAGAATTGTTCTTTGGTAAACCCTCTGGCTCTGCCATGCCGCTGGTATGGGCACACGCCGAATATATCAAACTGCGCCGCTCCCTGCGCGATGGCGTGCTTTTCGATCTGCCCCCCCAGACAGTAGAGCGCTACCTGGTACAAAAGACTACCTCAATCTTTACATCCTGGCGTTTTAATAACAAGACCCGCAGTATGCCGTCAGGAAAAAAACTGCGCATCGAGGTGCAGGCCCCGGCAGTTGTCCACTGGAGTGCGGATGGCTGGCAAACGATTCAAGACACGCCTACCCATAACCCTGGCGTTGATATCCAGATTGCCGATCTGCCAACCCAGGAACTGCCCGCCGGCGCAAGGATTGATTTCACCTTCTACTGGCCCGAAGCCAGACATTGGGAAGGCAAAAATTTCGTTGTTCAAATCAGCAGTGCGAGGGAAAAATGAGTCTCAAAGGGAAAACAGCCATTGTGACCGGTGGCAATAGTGGGATTGGTCAAGCGATTGCATTGGAATTGGCCCGCCAGGGAGCAAACCTGGTGATCGATTATGTGGTTCATCCAGAGGCAGCCGAGGCGCTGGAGCAGCAGGTGATAGCGTTGGGCGACCAGGTGATTGCCGTACAGGCGGATGTGAGCCAGATCAGCGAGCTGCAAAAGCTGGTCGATGCAGCCCTGACACGCTTTGGTCGCCTCGATATTCTGGTGAACAATGCCGGGATCGAGACCCGCAGTTCGATTCTGGATACAACGGAAGAACAATATGACCGGGTAATGGCGGTCAACCTGAAAAGCGCCTTCTTTGGCACCCAAATCGCTGCCCGGCAGATGATTCAGCAGGGAGGGGGTGGACGGATTATCAACATTTCTTCCGTACATGAAGATTGGCCCATGCCGGGGAATACACCCTACTGTCTATCCAAGGGCGGGATGCGCATGTTGACCCGTACCGCCGGGCTTGAGCTGGCGAAAAACAATATCCTGGTGATAGGGGTAGGCCCTGGAGCCGTCGCCACCCCGATTAATCAATCCACCCTGCTAGACCCGGCCAAGGTTCAAGCGCTGGACGATGCGATCCCGCTCAAGCGCATTGCCAAACCGGAGGAGATTGCCAGCCTTGTGGCATTCCTCGCTGGTGATGGCGTCAATTATATGACCGCCACCACCGTTTTTGTAGATGGCGGACTGATGCAGAGCAGTCCAGGCTTATAACTGCCATTTGCCCCGGAATAACGCTCCTCGGATAAGCCACCGGGCAATCTAATGTGGATTGTTTGTATTTATAATAATTGCACTCAGGATTTCTTACGCTTTTCTTACATGAATCTTAGGGTATTCATTGCGATTCAATCACGGCGCTCTTTTCGAGGGGGAGTCATGCTTTCACCCGACATGGACGAATGGCTAAGCAAGTCCTGTCGATAGAGAAATGGTATGCTGTTCCAAATTCAAGGAAGCATCTCCCATGGAGTTGGCGTTCTGGTTGGTGAGGAAATATTTGATAGTCTGTGATCGCCTGGGCGTTGGACCGGCCTGAATCCTGGGTTTGCCAATCAAAAAGTTCGTTATGTGAGTCGCCACTTGTGATCCTGCTGGAACTTATTTTTGAGCCAGCGGCCCAGGTCGATCAACAGAAATTCATACAATGGGATGAACTGAATGTAAATAGCGACAAAGTTGGTCGACACGTTAATAAAAAACGTATAAGATAGGGCGACCAGGCCGCTGAACAGCCACCACCCACTCCAGCTCGTATGCAGAAGCCGCCAGGCCAGATCAACCTGACTTTCGTTCACCTGGCGGCGCGGCAAGAAAACCGCCAAAAGCGGCACCAGCCAGAGCAGATACCATGGGAATAAGTTATCCGTCAGCAGCAGGAAAGCGCCTATCGGCCAGATACAGCGGCGCAATGCCGTTTCCGCGTCGATAGCCGGGTGAAATAAAAAGGTCAGGTAAATCATTCCCAAAACCACCGCGATCAGTAGGGCAATCACCCATTCAGGTTGACCGCCGGCCTGGAAAACCCAATAAAAAATAGGGGCAGTCAACAAGAAATTAAACTGTTCGTGGAAATACCCTGGCAAAAATCCGATCATTCTGGGGCCAATTGAAAGGTAAGGGAGATAAGGAAGCAGAAAACCGGCCAGGAAAGTCACCGGCGTGACCCAGGCCGGACGGATTCGACCCTCTTTGTCCAGCACCCGCCATAGGACCGGCAAAAGCAAGACCGGATACAGCTTCAATGCCGTGGCGATACCCAGTAACAAGCCCATCAGTGCATCGCGGCCTTTCTGGCGGGCCAGCCAGGCGCCCACCAGGAAGGGCAGCACCCATCCATCGATATGCGCCGAATGGGCGATCTCGAAGACCACCAGCGGATTCCAGAGATAGACCAGCACCAGACGGGGAGAGCGTCCCAGGGAACGCAGCAAAAAGCACAGTAGCGCCGCGGCGATCAGGTCGCCAAGGGTCATGATGGCTTGGAACCAGTGTACCTGATCCGGCCAGATGCGCCAGATGGCGGCAAAGGCGAGCTGCGCACCCGCCGGATAGATGGTGACCACCCCCTTGCGGTTGATTGATGGCCAGATCGCGCCGTCGCGCAACGGCGCCAGATCAGGAGCGTTGGGTGGATACAGGTATGGGTTGATCCCTTGCGCCTGCACCCGTCCATCCCAGACATAGCGGTACATATCATCGGACAGCGTCGGTTGTGAAAAAATCAACATGCCCCGGAAGATGAGCGCAAAACCAAAGATGAGCGGCAGCACCCAGCGGGCATACGGCGCTTTGTCCTGCAAAACCTGCCAGGCGGACAGGATGTATAAAAAGAAGAGCGCAAAAAAGACCCACTCAAACCGCAGGGTTTGAACGCGCAGGTCTTTTAGCCACAATGCATATCCGTAGAGAATGGCTGATGCAACACCCAGGATGGCAAGCAGCATAATCGTGAAATGTCGCTGCTTCGCTGCAACTTGAAAGGATTTCATGGACGATCGCTAACCTGTTTAACGTGTTCAGGCGATTGGACGTCTACGTCAGCCATTGGACCAGGCGCGCGGTTAAGGAACGGGCTGTTCCAGTCGTCCCAAACCGGCGGCGCAAATAGCCATCGATGCCCCAGATCCGCCCGGGCGGGATGCAGAAAAAGATCACTTGCAGCGTCATTAACATCCCATAACTCCAGTACCACTCGTAGGGTACGGCGATCAGGCCGATAAACAGGTTGAGACCCTGAATAAAGCCAACGAACGCGCCCAGGCGGGTGAATACCCCCAAGACCAGCGAAACAGCGATGAACACTTCCATCAGCCAGATCAACCAGCCCAACCAGGCAATATTGGGGATGATGATGCTTTTTACAAAAGCAGCGTGCAGCGGGAGGATGGAATAGATCGCCATCAAGCCGGTCCAATCGCACAGTCCGCTCGTCCGGGCAGTAAAGCTGGTACTCACCGCGAAATTGGCCGGGCAGCCAAAGGTAGGCGGCATTTTCCAGGCCAGTTGGGTGATCCACAGCAAGCCGATCATCAACCTGGCAAAGACGATCCCCCCGCGGGCCAGCCGGTCGGAGGCAAGACCGTCAGCGAGTGAAAGCGGATACCCATCCCTTGATTTTGTGTTCATGGCGATTCCTTTCATCCAGCGCTAATCCATCTGGTTACAAGCTCCATTTTGCTCCGCAGAACTGGCAGGGCCACGGTTTTGGTGCTTCGCTTAGCACCGCCCGGCGTAACTCCCGGTAGCGTTCACCATTCCACACCGCTGCCAGCGGATTTTCCAGAACATTTCCGAGGACAATCGAGCGGAAATCAGCCACGGCAAACGGCGCGACGCAGCATGGCAAAGCGGTACCGTTCGCGGTGATATACATCAGACTCCAGGGGCGCATGCAGCCCTGCCAGGGGTGTTCGCCTTTGAATACGATGCTCTCTAAGGGAGTTGCTGCCCCTGAGGCGTGGAAGGACATGCCCAAACTGGCCGCTAGCTGCTCGCTTTCGGTGATGACGTCGGTTTGTTGGCTTTCCAGCGCGCCAAACAGGGTCTGGTCAAGGACCATAGTGGACTGCTCAGCGATGCTCTGCCCGTCTCCAAAGTAAACCAGCCGCTGCAGATAGACTTCCGGCACCCCGATTTCCGCGCCCAGCCGGACGAAATCCGGGATCTGCGCCAGGTTGGCCTGCATGCCCACAAACCATAAGGATACTTTCGGCTGCCGTGCGCCATGCCGCGCCACAAAGGCTTTCAGGTTTGCGATTACCGCCGGGAGTTTGTTCACCCCGCGCAGGCGCGCGTACAGCTCGGGCGTCACCGCGTCCAACGAAACGCGCAACTCATCCAACCCTGCTGCTGCCAGCGCGTCTCCCCGCTGCTCATCGAGTAGAATGGCATTGGTGTTGAACAGCACCTGCGCCCCCCTTTCCTTCAGATGGGCGACAAACCTGGGCAGCTCTTTATTCAACAGCGGCTCGCCGATCCCGTGCAGCACGGCCCGCTCGATCTGGGGAACCTGGTCGACAATCTGCCGGAAGGACTCCCAGCTCAGGTGCTGCTTCGGCTCGAAGGGTTGGAAATGATCGTAGGTCAAGGGACAGGACGCACATAAAGAATTGCAAATGTTGGTGACCTCGATGTACAGCTGGCGTGGCAGCTGATCCACAGTTTGGGCGCGGAGCTGCGGATTTTGGGTACCCGCGGGTTGTTTTACGATCCGATTTTCAGCCATACAACCTGGTAACCTTACCTTTCAACCAAGGAATATTGGGCGATGACCCGGAAAATCCGGTAAGCCGTCAACACGGTCCCCCGCAGGGTTCCGCCCACTTTTGACTTCCCGGCAAACCGCGGTCGGAAAGTGACTGATGCTTCCTGGATGGGCAGTTTTCGCCGCGCCACCTTAACCATCATCTCCACCGGCCAGCCATAGGTAAATTCGCGCATCGCCAGGGAAGCCAGCAGGTCGCGCCGAAGCGCGCGGAAGGGACCCAGATCGGTGATGCGCGTGCCATACATGCGGTTGATGCACTGCGCCACCAACCGGTTCCCAAATACCTGGTGCGACGGCATCGCGCCTGGAGAGAGCGTCCGGAGGCTGCGCGAGCCTAGCGCCAGCGCTGCCTGGCCGCTTCCCAGCAGCGCCACCAGCCGGGCCAGCTCCGCCGGGACAAAGCTGCCATCCCCGTCCATAAATACCACCACCTCACCGCATGCCGCGGCCGCTCCGGCTGCGCAGGCGAAGCCATACCCGCGGCGCGGCTCCACCACCACCATCGCCCCGGCCCGGCGCGCGATTTCGCCGCTGCCATCCGTCGAGCCGTTATCCACCACCAGCACCTCTTGCACCAGCCCCGGCGGAATTTGCGCCAGTAAGGGAGCGATGCATTCGGCTTCATTGTAAACCGGGATCACCAGCGAAACCGAGAGCGGCATGGCTTAATTCCACCCTTTGGCTGCGAACCAGGTACGCGAATGGCTGCCGGTAAGGGGGGTGGTCTGGGATAATTCAGCGCGCAGCCGCTCCAGGTCGGTGGCATTGTCCACATCGTACCAGGTTGGCAGCAGCGCGACACTCACCTGACTCGCCAGCGCCAGCGTATCGCGCAGCACGTGGGGCGTACTCATCTGCACCTCGCGCAGCAGGCGTGGGTGGGGTTTTTTCATGCCAATCAAGTAATAACCGCCATCTTCGGTTGGCCCGAGAACCACATCGGCAGCATCCAGTCGGTCGAAAGCCATAGCCAGGTAATCGGGAGGCAGGGTCGGGCTGTCGCTATCCATGACCACGGCTTTCTGCGCCTGATCTGCCAGAACCTGGGTCAGTAGATTGTCGAGCCGCTCGCCAAGCGACGCGCCGGTTTGGCGGATCAAGGCCATATCCGGAGCCAGGTTCTGAAAATAGCCCGGTCCATTTTCAGAAAGGTACGCAATCCCTCGCTGAACATTGGGCACGCAGCTCATAATGTCCAGCGTATCCTGCAGGAAACATTCGTATAAATCGGCTGCCTGCGCGTGGTTTAAAGGCGGGCAGAGACGGGTCTTGGTTTGGCCAGGTGAAGGTTGTTTTGCAACCACGAGCAGCATATTCGGCATGGGGATACTCAACTTCGCAGTAAGACTATATAAGCGAATGGAATTACCTTTAAAAACTCAGGGTTTGCGCTCCACTAACCAAGGCTTCCACTGCCGCGGATGCCCCAACCAGCACTGCCCCTTCAATCAGCTGCTCGGCGGTGATATTGCGCGGTTTCACACAGGCCCCACACACCCACAGCTTCCCGCCATTTTTCACAAAATTCGCCATCACTTCTGCGAGCGGCGCAAAGCCATTGGCTTGTAATCCATCGGCGTACCCGCGAGTAGCGACCCAGACCCCTTCGGTAGTCAACAGGACCGTCGACTCCTGCCCGGCCGTCAATCCCGCGTTGGCAACCACGAACCCCAGGGTGACTTTCTCAACATCATCCTTGTTGTGCGAAATATTAATCATGATTTTTCCCATCAGTATCCTCCTTGCTATTTGTGTTGGACGAGATAATGACTGCCCTGCTGCTCAACCAGCGCGTGTCCGGTCATGCGGCACCAGGCAGCTAAATCCACTGGCACGGTCGGATCGGTGGCGAAGATTTCCAACTTCTGCCCCGGCTCCATCTTGCGCATCACTGCGGCGATTTCATCCATCGGCCCTGCCGCGCAGCCTTTATCACCGGCGTTGTACCACTGCTCCGCATTGAACAGGGGTGCTTCCGTTGGAGACGCTGCTTTCGGTTTGGAAGCCTGGGAATCCTTCCCGGTTTCAGCAGTACCCGCCGACCAGATGATCAAACTCGTTTCAGTATGTCGAACGCCCACGGCGTTCCCGATGCCATTCGCCACTCAATCGCCCAGGCTGGTCACATCCGGGCTTTCGATTAAAGCCACCAGGTCCCAATGTCCGGTCACGGCATATATCGCTTTCACGGTTGATGCTGCCAGGCGCAGCTCGCTTATCTCCTGCACCAGCTCCTGCACTCTAGACGGTTCCGCTTCGATAAAGACAAATGCACGAATCATATTTCCTCCTCTTCTCTCTCATCGAAAAAAATGAATGGATGGAATTGGCTTGATTTCCATAGAAGCTGCGCTTCGCACGGAAGCGCTGTTTTATCCTCAGGTAAAAGAAGTGAGCGCTGCGTTACCCGTTAGCGCGATGCTTTGCAGCTGTTCCTCGATTCGATGAACCGAATCGGATAATGGGAAAATTGTCCGGGAGATTTGCATATCCTCATCCGTAGATAAGGGGTGCCAGAAGACGCCATCCACATTCACGGTTACTTCTGGGATTAAATTGGTCTTATCCAACTCCAGCCCCTGTTTGGAATAGCCGCGCTTCGCCAACGGACGCACGAAATGATCTTCGTCCGGAATGCCGAGGCTGCGGTGAAATTCGCAAATCTGTTTGAGGTGGGGTGAATTTTCCGGCGTCTCGGTTGTGCTCAGCATCAATCGAAAGCGCCTTTCTTGCAGCAGCTTAATCCCTTCCACTGCCTTATCCCAGGCCCCCCGCCCGCGATAGGCATCGTGATCCTCCGAGGATGACCCGTCCAGGCTGACCTGAATAACCAGGTTGTCATTTGCCACTTCAGTCAACCGGTCCAGCCGCGACCCGCGCAGGATCATCGCGTTGGTCAATACGGTGGTTGGCACGCGCTCGGAAGAATAGCGCAGCATCTCATATATATCATTGAGGAGGAAGGGTTCCCCACCCGTAAAATAAATGGTAGCAAAACCCAGATCGGCAGCCTCATCCACCAGGCGCTTTACGTTGTCTAATCCCAGTGCCCGCCGGGGTGCATTGGGGCTGGATTTTGCCACACAATATGAGCAGCGCAGGTTGCAGTCATAATTGGTGTAGATCCACAATTTCCATAAAAAAGGGGGAGTAGAACATTCAGGTTGCGGTGTAAACATGATTGTCGTCCATTAAGAAAATAAAGCGTTGATCGATTATATTAATTATACCAAAAAATCCTTACAAGTCTATTAACAAACGAATACAAAAAATATCAGCGTGTCATGACTTATTTACAATCGACAAGGAGCCGAGATGAGCCGTGAAAAAGCTAGCTGGAGGTGGTATCCAGGGATCTGCTTGCCCAAGTAATATGCTCCGTTGGGCGCGCATTTGTTCATGCCAGCCCGTCTTTAGCTCCTCAGCCTCAATGGCCGGATCGGATAATTGAAGCTCTCCTATAGCTTCCGCCACAGAAGCGGTGCAGTGGTCAGAAATCAACCCGTTCTCCGCGATCACCCATCTGCAGCGCCGCCCAAAGTTGAAGGTGCTGCTGCTGGTTCAGGTGATCTTTAGCTTTGTGGCAACCGGGTTTAACAGTATCGCCTCGGTCTCCTTCCTGCGCGCGTTTGGCGTCAGCCCCCTTCAAATCGCTGGGGTGCTGGTGGCGGTGGGGATTGCGAACACCCTCGTTCAAGCTGGTCTGATCGGCCGGCTGGCGAAAAGGTTCAGCGAGCGCAACCTGGCTGTCTTCGGGATGCTGATTCAGCCCATCCAGATCCCCTGAACTGTTTGGGTGCCGTCGCTTGGGATGATGTACTGGTTCCAGGGTCTGACCAGCGGCGGCAGCCCAGGCTGTTCGAGTGAGAGGGGTGTTGGTCAGTTTTTTCATAATTGGTTATCCAATTTAAAGGATGATATCTACCTCGTTCGAATTATATATGAGTCTAAAATTTCAGATCCTGAAAACCAGACTTCACATTTGAAAGCTATGAAAAACGGTCCCAGCCGAGACGAATCATGAGTGCACCGAAGGCTTTTTTAGAAGAAATGGTACCCTCATCCCTTATTTTACGAAATTCTCGACTTTGAGAAAGCTGTATTTTGTTTAATAAATACATTGACAATATATAATAGTTATTATATATTGAAGTAATATAAGGAATTTCTTTCTTGAAGCAGGTTGGATGATCGGATTGGATTATTTATGCCAAATGAGATTGGAACGGAAATGAAATGGACGGTTCCCCTGGCAAGTATCTCCAGGAATGACCTGGAACGGGCCGGCGGAAAAGGCGCGAATCTGGGTGAGCTGGTACAGTCCGGTTTTCCGGTCCCGCCTGGGTTCGTTGTGACGACAGACGCCTACGAACATTTTGTTCAGCAGCATCAAATTGGACTGACCATCACACATATATTAAATGAAACGCATCGCGGTGGTGCTGAGGTCAGTGGAGCAGCCATCCGAGAAGCGTTTGAAACCGCTTCTATCCCAGGCGAGATCATGCGCGAAATTTCTAGTGCGTATGTCGAGTTAGGGGAGGGTCCCGTCGCTGTGCGTTCGAGTGCTACCGCTGAGGACCTGCCGGGCGCAGCTTTTGCCGGGCAGCAGGAAACCTATCTCAATATCATTGGTAAAGCAGCCCTGCTGGATGCGGTAAGCCGCTGCTGGGCTTCTTTATGGGGCGACCGCGCCATTGCCTACCGGGAACGGCTGGGGTTGGATCAGCAGAATGTCCAACTGGCTGTGGTGATTCAAAAAATGGTCGCAGCGGATTATGCCGGGGTGATGTTCACTGCCAACCCAGTGACGGGGGAACGCGATGCGATCATGATCGATGCAAACCCTGGACTGGGCGAGGCCGTGGTTTCCGGCCTGGTGACACCCGATCATTTCAGCTTGCGCAAGCAGCGTTTGGGTTGGAAGATCACCGAACGGCGTTCTGGGCGGCGCGAAGTGATGATTCGCGCCCGGTCAGGCGGCGGCACTGAATTGGTAGAAGGCGCCCTGCCGGCAGGGTTCGCCGCGCTGCCGGACAAGGTCCTGCGCCAACTGGTCCGGCTAGGGATGGCGATTCAGAACCACTTCGGACCGCCTCAGGATATCGAGTGGGCCTGGGCCGATCAGCAGATCTATATCCTCCAGGCGCGCCCCATCACGGCGCTGCCTGACCCGCCGCCGCATGCCAACCTGCCGCAGCGGCTGCTGGCCAATAATTTTGGGGAAATGATCCCATCCCGGCCCTACCCGCTGGATCTAGACACCTGGCTGCCCGCATTATCCAGTGCTGTTGACCCAATCTTTACGGCGCTGGGATTAAAGTGGCACATGGGCCAGATGTTTGAGACCGAAGATCAGGTCGTCATTCGTCTGAAAACCAGCTTTCCCCAGCCGACTTGGAAAATACTATACACGCCGGCACGCTTGATTTTGCTCGCTTTTCGGTACAACCCCCTGCGCTGGCAGTTCGACCTGCTGCTGGTCGATACCTGCACTCGTGTTCGCGCGATGGAAAAGCAGGATGTGCGCGCTCTCTCCTGGGTGCAGTTGCTGGACTTGGTTCGCGCCACCAAAGCCATCCCATTTCTGGTAGCGGGAGAAATCCGCCGGCGTTATTTTCCCAGAGCCGTCTTTGCGGTGGTACGGCTGCGCCTGATGCTGGGCCTGCTGGGAGAATCCAGCCAGCTTTTGCTGCTGCTTTCTGGCGTGGAAAACAAAACTGTGGAGGCCAATCATGGACTGGAGCGTCTGGCAGATCAGGTGCGGGCGGACCCCGAGCTGATGGCGCTGTTTTCTATCCACGAACCCCAGCAGTTAATGTCTGTCCTGGCAGATCACCCCGCTGGGCGCGCCTTTCTTGAGGCGTTCCACGCATTTCTCGACGATTATGGACATCGCGAAACGACCCTCAGCACAGCGCTGCACCCAACCTGGAAAGATGCCCCCGCGGTGGTATTGGGGATGATCAAAAGCTTTGCCGCGCATCCGCTTAAGCCACGCACCGATCAACCCGCCTGGCGGGCAGCCCGGGATGCCCTGCTCAAGCACCATCTGTTACGATTCGGTCCGTTTCGGTCTGGTTTCTTGAAGACTTTAACCGAAGCGCGGACGCTGCTGCAAATCCGCGAGGATACCCATTTTAACGCCACGCTGGCCCTGCCATTATTCCGGCGGACCTTCTTAGAAATGGGTAGGCGTCTGATCGAGCAGGGGATTGTGGATCAGCCAGAAGACATATTTCATCTGTCGCTGGGTGAACTGGAAGGGATTCGGGATGAAAAGCAGATCTTGGCAGACACTGCGGAAGCGCTGCGTGGCGCGATCCACAGACGAAAGCAAGCGCGGGTTGAATTGGAAGGGATACCGCTGGTTGACCCACGCTTGTTTCCGCATGCATTGCCAACCGGCGACGCACTGCTCAACGGAATGCCAGGCAGCCCCGGTGTGGCAGAGGGGCCGGTGCGGATTATTCGGAACGCTTCCGAATTTGACCAACTGGCAGCGGGGGAGGTGCTGGTAGCCCCCTATACCAATCCTTCGTGGACGCCGCTTTTCCAACGCGCCGCAGCGGTGATTGTGGATAGCGGCAGCGCTGCATCGCATGCGGCCATTGTTGCCCGTGAATATGGCATCCCGGCCGTCATGAGCACGGTGACAGGCACGAAGGTGCTCCATAATGGCGAGCGAATCCGGGTGGATGGCAATCAAGGGTTGGTATTCCGGTTGTCGGATACCGCCAGTATAACGGAGCGAAATGGAAAAACCATCGATTACTGACCTGGAAAACGAAATTATTCAAGCCTATCTGGGGCTTGGGGATGCCTTACGCGTGGCTATCTTACCCGACTGGGTGGTTACCGACCTGACCATATCCCAGCTGAAAGCATTGATGCTGTTGACCCATCACGGTTCGGTAACCATCAGCGCGTTAGCCCGGTTATTGAACATGGGCAGCCCGGCTGCAAGTATTCTCGTCCAGCAGTTAGTTGATCAATCCCTGGTCGAGCGGTCTGAAGACGCCAGGGACCGCCGGCGGACATTGGTCCGCCTGACCAGCCACGGGTCCGATTTGATCATGGGCCGTCATAAGCAGACTGAAACGAAACTCCGCGAGTGGCTGACTCAATTGGGTGAGGTAGAGTTAACCCAGGTAGTGGATGGACTAAGCATTCTGGTCAATCTCGCGCGAGGAAAGCAGTTTCAGGAGGAACCATCCAGCGGGTTGGAAACCAGTCAATAGCACCCATTTCATACCACCAAGAAATTAACACTATCCTTGCACTTTAAGAATTCAATAGAGCCAATTGTAGGCGAATTTGCTCAACGGAACGACCAGAAGCGAACTGGGTGAATAACCAATGAAGGAAATTGGTCTGGTGTTCGTCCTGGATCGCTCGGCGGATGTCACCGCAGGTTAGTGGGGAAGCGGCACGCCGTTCTTCCAAGAAAGCCATCATGCAAGCAGTGAGGGTCCAAAAGCGTAGAACGCCTTGGGCACTCATGAGCTGGTAGTGATCGCTGCCCAACAGGTCCTTGTCATACTCAAAGAAGGTTTCGACCTCCCAACGGATCGCCAGGATGTTGATCAAGGCCTGGGCGGTCAGGACTAGGCGGGTGCTGCCCCAGTAGCGGAGCGACTTGCCCGGATCGGTCAGATCGTGGCAGGTAATCAGGAGGGTGGTGGGACCTAACTTGCGGATCCAGGTGTGAACCAGATGGGCGTACACCGGTTGCCCGCCCTCTGCCGAAGGCCAAATCACCACTTGCCAGTCCTGTTCGCTCAGTTGCGCGGCATACTTGGACAGTTGGATCCATTCCCGCTCTCCATTCGGGAGGGTCAGGCGCATGCAGCGGTTGCTTTTCAGCGCGCCACTCACGTCCCAGCCCCGTTTCTGCGCAGCCCGGCGCACACGTCGACAGTGATACCAACTATCGATCAGGACATGCGTGTGGGTGTCGGGAACCGGCTCAAACTGCTCGATCTGCTCAACCGCCAAGTCAATCTTGCTCTGAAACGGAACCTCAGCCGTTTCACAGTCGCATTTCTGGCGATACAGTCGGGGAGCCAACGGACAACGCTGCCCGAGCAAAACATACACTCCCGTGAATAAGCAGTGTCCAGCCACCACCCGCTTCTCGGTGTTGGAGTAATGCCGCCCTAAACCGCCCATTTTTCGTCCCTTCGTTTTGGTATGCACCGAGTCATCCAACGCCAGGTAACCTGTCACAACGGTTCCTTTGGGGCGTCCTTGTCTCTTGGGTCGTTCCGCACGCAGACGAACATGTTCCGCTTGAACGGGGTCTTCCATTCGTTCACGAAAGCGTTTCAGCCAGGTACCAGCCACTTCCATGGGATCCCACGGCCACTTGTTCAGAAACCGAGACATCCCAGACAGGCTGATCCGTTCCCCCACCACCCGCAGCATCCCCGTCATCGTTTTCCGTTCTTCGCATTCCATTAGCCCCATCAGTACGATGACGAAGTACTTCCACTGGCGCTGACTGAAACACGATCGAAACGCTTCCGCGAATTGACGTAATGCATCGGATAGGCATACAATTGGTTTGGGCATGGTTCTCCTCCGAGGATTCGGTTCTAGACAAACCTTATTATCCTCGATTTGAGCCATGCCTTCTCTATTTTCTTCTTAAAGTGCAAGGATAGTG
>JBBRAT010000053.1:0-24752 GCA_038206515.1 Anaerolineales bacterium
CCGCCTTGTTGACCGTTCTGACCGCCGCGATTTGAGCCTCTTTCGCATTGGTCTCTATATGCGTGAAAGACATTTGGCTAATTCCATCCCTTTTGTCCTTGATTTCTTCCCCCTCTTATGACAAACTGTCAGGTAGCTAGAAAAGTAATAAAGGTTGTAATAGCCCTGCCCAATTTCAGCGATGCGCCGGTGTAGCACGGCCCACTCCCAGCCAGCGCGGATATTCTCAATCTCCTCAGCAACTTCATTAAAGGCGGTTTTGAGCTTCCCCTTAGACGAATTACTTTCGCGGTCGTGAAGAAACTTAATAAAGGTAATGCAATGCGCCTCATGGACCTGCCTTTTTTCCTCCTCGCTTAACTTTTCCTCGCCATATTGACGCAGTAATTCATGGATTTCATAGCGTCCCGCCGGATTGCGCCTCAAGAAAGATTTATCCACAAGGGAAGCCAGCCGCTCCAAAGTTGTGTCCGCCACGGATTCAGCGGCTTCCGAACGGAATCCGCCGCGAAAAACGGTCAGCCGCTTGAAAACCGCGCGCTCATCAGGAGAAAGCATTTGCCAAGATTGGTCAAATACAGCGCGGATACTGCGATGGCGGGCAGGCAAATCACGACAGGCGGTGGTAAGAAAATCCACGCTCTTCTCCAACCGCGCGGACACCTCCTGGCAAGATAGCAGCCGAACCCAATTCGCCGCCAATTCAATTGCCAGAGGCATTCCATCCATCAACTGACAGACCCGAACCACGAATGGCTGGTCAGCCTCGGTTAATACAAACCCCAGGCGCACGCGCTGGGCGCCCTGAACAAAAAGTTGGACGGCTGCGTAAGGCTCGTGGCATGATGTAGAGAGAACTTCCATCTCTTTTGGGGGATAGCACAATCCGCCCACCGAGATTAACCATTCTTCTTGCAAATTCAACCGCTCTCGAGATGTAACCAGGATTTTCACACGCGGCGCGGCGCGCAAAATTTCCGCCACCCATTCCGCTGCGGGCAGCAAATGCTCAAAATTATCCATCAGCAAGAGCATCTCTTTCTCGCGCAGCGCATCCAAAAGCTGCTCCTGAAGGCTTTTGCCGCCGTACAAGGTCAGTCCAAGCGCATCAGCCATTGCGGAAACCAATAAATCGCTCGAAGCCACGCCCACCAAGGGAACAAAATAGATTCCATCGCGAAACCCTACACTCGCCGCAGCCGCGCGCACAGCCAGGCGTGTTTTGCCAATTCCGCCCGGTCCCACCAATGTAATCAACCGGCAAGCCTGATTGTCCAATAACCCGGCAAGTTGGGTTAATTCTTCCTCGCGCCCGACAAACGGGGTGGACTGAGGTGGCAGCCTGCGCCGGGGGATGGGTCGCTCAGAACAATTCCCTTCCATGCTGGCGCAAATAGATTTATAAAGCGCCTGGGTCTCATGCGAAGGTTCGATATTCAGTTCCTCTGCTAATACGCGGCGGCAGGTTTCGTATTGCGCCACCGCGGCAGAATATTGCCCGCTCAGGGCAAGTAGGCGCATTTTTTGCCGATGCGCTTCTTCCAACCAGGGTTCCATCTCCAACAATCGGCGCGCGTAATCCAACCCGGTGACGTATTCCCCCCATCCCACGTAGTATTCCACCAAACGTTGCAGGGTTTCGAGCGCCTGCGCCCGCAGCCGTTCGCGTTCCATCAGCATCCACTGTTCAAACTCTGGCGCGTCATCCAAATATATGCTATCCAGCAGGTCGCCCCAATAAAGGTCTATCGCCTGACGCAGCAAGGTATAACGATCATCCGGGAGCGCAGCAACGGGGATATCGGATGCGCTTTTCAAGCATTGCTCAAACTCGCGCACATCAAGCCAGGCATCACCAGTGGCATTAAAAGTGATCCCCTGCGAGTCGCTCAGGAGAATCGGCGGTTGATCAGGCAAATTAAGTTTCTGGCGAATGTTCCATAAGGCGTGACGCAAGTTACGGTTGGCGTTCACTTCGGGTTGATCACCCCAAAACAACCCAATCAATTTTTGGCGCGGTTGCGGTCTGGTTTGTAAGGCAAGATAAGCAAGCAGGGCACTGGTTTTCGCTGTTTCCAGGCGAATGATATTCCCTTCGAACAGAAATTTGCAGCTGCCAAGCAGATAAATTCTCAATTTAGGTTCAAATGGATTGGCTATATTCATGCGATCAACCATCCCGCTTTCAACACTTTTTCAACACTGGTTCGATATTCTAAGATTATAGCCCACTCAACGAGCGTATTATGCGTGAGAAGGAAAACTCATTGAACCAATCTAGCGAACGGTCGCATTATCAAGTGTATGTCCTGCATCTGTGGCAAAACATGGAGGATGCTACAGAGCATTCAGCCACTTGGCGCTTCATACTCGAAGAACCAAAAACCGGTCAACGGCGCGGCTTCAAGGATTTGGGTGAACTCATGGATTTTTTCAAAATGGAATTACAAAGGCAAGACGCTACTGACAATTCTTTTTTTAAGGAGACGGCTGCATGACAATCAAACGCATTTTTTCATTATTTACGCTCGCTATCCTGGCGCTGGCATGGGTTCTCTACCCACCTATATATGCCTGGGCCGGTAGCGGGTGGCTGCCGGTAGGGTCACGCGGCTTTTCGTCGGATGCCGCCGGCTATACCAGCATGGCGTTGGATCAGAACAATACTCCCTACGTGGCCTACTCTGATTATGCCAACGGTCAAAAAGCCACGGTGATGAAGTACAACAACGCAACGTCCACATGGCAAGTTATGGGGGCAGCCGGTTTTTCTGCGGGTGAAACAGATTATGTCACACTGGTGCTGGATAGCCAGGGCAATCCCTACGTGGCTTACGTCGATTTAAGTATCTCTGGGCGTCCGGTCATAGTCATGAAGTACAACGGCGCCAAGTGGGAAACCGTAGGGCTTGGCATCTATTCTGCATATTTTTCTTTCGACCTGGCGCTGGATAATGATGGCACGCCTTACTTGGCTTATGAGGATTGGAGCCATGGCGCCAAGGCCACGGTGGTGAAGTACAATGGCGCCTCATGGGTCACCGTCGGATCAGCCGCTTTTACCTCTTCGGTAGTCACAGATATCAGCCTGAAGCTGGACAAGAACCACATACCGTATATATCTTACCGGGATGGGGATAATAACACGGGTGTCTCGGTGATGAAGTACAGCGGCGGCGCCTGGGTTACCGTAGGGACACCCAAATTTTCTGCGGGTGATGGTACGTGGACCAGTATTGCACTGGACAGCAACAACCTGCCTTATGTGGCCTACGTGGATTATGCCACCAACGGTAACAAGGCCACAGTGATGAAGTACACAGGTTCTGCCTGGCAAACTGTAGGAACCGCTGGCTTTTCTCTATCCGGTGCATCCAAACCCACCATGAAGCTGGATAGCAACAACACGCCCTACGTGGCTTATCAGGAGAATGGTACCCCCGTGATCAATGCGCGGGCCACAGTGATGAAGTACACAGGCACTGCCTGGGTAGCCGTAGGGTCAGCCGGCTTTTCTGCCGGAACAGTTGACAGTATCAGTCTGGCGCTGGATAGCAGTGGCACGCCCTTTGTGGCTTACAAAGATGGGATTAGCAGCAACAAAGTCACCGTGATGAAGTATTACGAGGTACTGCCACCTGCCAGCTTCAACAAAACCGGTCCAACAAACGCGGTTAAGGATGTAACGCCCAACCCAACCCTCGGTTGGGGGGCTAGTGATGGGGCAACCAGCTATGAGTACTGCTACGACACCACCAACAATAGCGCTTGCGACACAGCCTGGATGAGCGCCGGAGCCAATACCAGCGTCCGCCTGACCCAGTTGAAAGCCAAAACCGCCTACTACTGGCAGGTCCGCGCCGTGAATGCCGGTGGAACGACCTATGCGGACACCAGCATCTGGGGGAGCTTTACCACTGGTTACTATAAGGTTTGCCTGCCTTCCCTGAAGCGGTAACGGACGAATCCAGCATTGTCTGCTGCTTAAAATAGAACTTCGGTTACACGGAACGACCTTTCCAGGAATAGATCAGGTCAATTAAGGAGATGAATGATGTGGAATAAAAAGGTATTTCAAATTGTAATGATGATCGCTCTGGTGCTGATGTTATGCGCCAGCCAGGCGAGCAGCGCTTCGGCGGGCAACAATGTGTGGACACTAACCGGGCTTGGCGACCATAAAATTGATGCCGTGGCGATTGACCCGAAGACGCCTTCTACTCTCTATGCGGGGGAAGCAGGCGGCGGGATATGGAAAAGCATGGATCGCGGCCGCACCTGGAAACCGGCCAATGGAAATGCTTCAAGCGGTACCGCTTTGCCTAAAGGGAATTTTCTTACGATCACGGTTGACCCGCAGACGCCATCTACCCTCTACGAGGGGGCATATTATAACCGCGGTATTTATAAAAGCACGGATGGCGGCGACAACTGGCACGAGATCGACAATGGCATTACATCCCATCCTTATGTTAGTGTGATAGCAATCGACCCAAAGAACAGCTCCATCCTTTATGCGATAACAGAATTCAATGGGATATACAAAAGCACAGATGGCGGCGATCATTGGAACACGGCCAACGTTGGCTTGACGAATTACGGTGGTGATTATCCCATTGTGATTAATCCACAGACGACATCCACCCTCTATGCGGGAACACATTCTGGTGTGTTCAAAAGCATCGATAGCGGCGATCACTGGAATCTGGCCAGCGCCGATCTGGCCGGCGGCTGGGTTGTTTCTCTGGCAATCGATCCAAAAACGCCGGATACTCTCTACGCGGGGGAAGATCCCGGCGGCGTTTATAAAAGTACGGATGGCGGCGCCAGCTGGAAACTGCTTGGTCTTGCCAGTGAGGCTATTTGGTCCCTGGCCATTGACCCGCAGACGCCAACCACACTCTATACAGGGACATTTTATCACGGGGTGTATAAAAGCACCGATGGCGGGAAAACCTGGAATTTGTTCAACGATGGCCTGCCAAATTCTAGATATCCTACCCTGTCGATTGATCCGCAGACGCCAACTATTCTTTACTCCGCGGATTTTGAAGATAATGATAGTACAAGTACTGGACAGTTATACTCCATTGGCTTCGACTCCACTGGTTTCGGCTTTAGTTGTTTCCTGCCGATGGTCAGGCGTTAACTCTGGCTATAAATTCGCGGGGCGGTAAAATAGAATACTGTTCCGCCCCAATTAACATTGCAGAGGGCGGATTGAAATCCACTTATGCACTGATGACCCACTTGCCTTCCGTTAGTCATTAACAATTCTATTCAACCATAGTCCGTAAAAAAAACACCATTCTCTCAGAGTCAGATTACTTCCTGAGAGAATGGTGTTTTTTGAGTACCTCCCATATGATGTGACGTAAAAAAGCTACTCCCAATCTTTTGAGTTTGTCCGCCGCGTTTTTTTGATCTCACCATGCTTTTTCTTCGTCTCTACCCGCGCAATTTTTGAACTTAGGCTGGGGCGAGTGGCATGACGCGCCTTGGGCTCAATCAACGCCCGCCGAATCAGACTGACCAGGCGCATCACCGCATCCTCACGATTCTGCTCCTGGGTACGGTAGCGTTTGGCTTCAATCACCAATACGCCCTCACTGGTCATGCGCGTCCCCGCCAGGCGAATCAGGCGATTCTTCACGGGCAGGTCCAAATTATGATTGGCGCGCACGTTAAAATGCAGCTGCGCCGCTGTCGCCACTTTATTCACATTCTGTCCACCGGGACCCGATGAGCGAATGTAATCAAGCTGGATTTCGCTTTCGTCTATTTTTACAGTTGGGGTCACTTCAATCATGTTTTAAGTATACCGGTAATTTGTCTTCTTTTTCCACCTTATTTTGCCCTCTTTTGTGTATAAATTCCTTTACCACTTAAGTTAACCCGATATGTTCTTTTCCTCGGGTGGCTTTACCTTTTGGAATTGACGGTAGAGCAGCAGATCATACACGATTTTCAAGCCGCCGCACAAGAAAAACGGCATGGTAATCAAGGATGGCACACTCAGGAAGATACCCGTCAAGGTGGGAGAGACTGCCGCGCCCAGGGATCGCGCGATGGTAGTGATGCCTGAAGCTGCCGAGCGTTCATCCGGGGCAACCACCGCCAGGGTATAGGACTGCCGCGTGGGTACATCCATTTGCGAAATGCTAAAACGCAAGAGTAGCACCAGCGCAGCCAGGGGTAAAGTAGGCATGAGCGGCACAAGCATCAGCAAAATATTGGAAGGGATATGGGTGAAGACCATCGTGTTAATCAGCCCAAACCGGCGGGCGATCCGCGCAGCCAACAAGGCAGAAATGCCCGCCAACAAATTTGCGCCAAAGAAGATGCTGCCAATCACGCCAGTATCCACCCCAAAGCGCAGGTGAAACCAAAAGGCGAGCATGCTCTGCAAGATAAATCCGCCCGCAAAGGCATCCAGGGCGAACAAGGAGGAGAGCTGCATGACCACTTTGCGCGATTGATGCAGCCCGAATATGCTCTTCGGCGGGGTGACGGCTGCTGGGGCAACTTCAACGGATTTTGAGACTTGCAGGAAACAAAGGATCAAGATAAAGCCTGCCAGCACATAGCCCGCCAGGATCACCTGGTAAGCGTGCAAGGCGGTCATTCCGCCACCCTGTAAGCCTTGCGCCAACCAGCCGCCAACCAGCGCTCCAGTGGCGGTCGAGAAAGACCCCGCCAGGTTATACCAGGCAAACACCTGGGTACGCCTCTCATTTTCCACGAGCTGGGATAAGCCCGCCTGTTCAATGGCAAGGAAGGGCCCAATTTCATTTCCACTGGGGCTAATGACGCCAACAATTGCCGCCAAGGTGAGGATAATAAAATTGCCGGTGAGCAAAAAGACCACGCCTGCTAATACCATCAACGCCGCACCCAGAATGAGCATCCGCCGGCGACCGATGCGATCCGCGAAGGTCGTCAGCCAAAGCGAAACGCCTGCGTCCCCCAAAAGCGTCAAGCTCAATAGCAGCCCTACCTGATTTTCCTTAATCCCCACTTCCAACAGGTAAAGGGCAAGCACTACCGACAAAAACCCATAAGCAAACAGGCGCGTGCTGCGGGTGATAAATAGCAGCGTAATATCTTTTTTATCGTTCATCGTTCAGGATCGGCACTTTCTGCGTTTATGCAATCGCGTTTACGCTATTTCCTGGCAACATCCAGGCGGCACCAGGCGTATAAGGCATCATATACCTCGAACTGATGCGCCAGGTTCTCCGCATCCTCTGGGAAGCGCAGGCTGTAGCCGCTGGCAATCGCTTCCAGTCCGCGCGCAATGGGATCGGTATCCATATCCGCAGCGACATCGGCGGCATGCACAATTTTCGCCAGGCGCAGCAGACCAGGGTCTTTCAGATCATATTCTAAAATAATCGATTCAAAAGAACAGCGCCCCTCGTGATGCCCAAATTCAACACCGGTGATATCAAACGGAATCGCCCCTGTCGCCTTGACTACCATCTCCACCTGATTGGCGGGTACGAAAAGAAATTCCGCTTCGCTATCCACAAATCGCGTAATCAGCCAGGGACAAGCAATCCGATCTACATGAACGTGCGACCGTGTAACCCATTTCATACGAGTGCCTCCATAACCAAAAAGTGTGAAAATCAACGCTAGGGGAACATGTATATAAGGAGAGTGCGCCTTGATTAACCCCAGAGTTTCCTGATACTATGCAAAAACCTTTCAGCATTGCCCGCCCGTTTACAAGCCTCATAAATCATGGTATATATGAATGACCCTGCTGTGTTCGTGATGCCGCATCACCGGTTTTGAGCCAACACCTGTGAATAGGGGAGCCATTTATACCCTCGGCAACGCGATAGGCCCCTGCCCTTCGGGGCAACAGCCAAGGCGGAGTCCGTGGGTGAGGTTCCTGGTTTCGAATTTAGGTTCAAAACTTCGCGGCACACGGCATGGCGGGGTACGCAATCATCTTGTAAAGATTATATCTTAAAGCAACAAAGCATCCCGTTGTTAACCAAATGGGATGCTTTGTTGCTTTAAATAAGGGAGAACAAAAAAGCTCTTTTTCCTTGTGTTATAATAAGACTATACAATTGATAATTTTGATCTTCCTTTTCTTCTTTTTTATTTTGAGGATAAAAATGAAACCAACAAAAAGATGGACAGCTATCGGTATTTTTGCTCTTTTGCTGGCACTGGTGGGGTTAAATTTTTCTTGGGGGAACAGCTTGGCGCAGACCGTGCCAACTCGCCGCCCAACCCAGACAGCCACCTCTATAGCGCCGCCTACCATCGCACCTACTCAACCGCCCGCAGCCACCGCCACCGCAGCGATTCAGCCCACGCAGCCCCCTGTTCCCAGCGCAACGGCTGTAGGCGCGCCAACTGAGACGCCCGCCCCCTCCTCTTCTACCGCCACTGCCACGCCACAAGCGGCGATCACCTCCATCCCTGATACATTGGCAATCACCGCGCAATATTTTATGCCCGGAAGTGGGGCTATCCAGGTTCTTATGCAAAATGCTCCCTGGGGCGGGGTCAGTTTTGATCAGGGCTGGTGCAATGAAGGGTATGCTATCTTAACCGTCTTGCCACTAACCAGCGAATACTCCAAAAATCAGCCGGTGACGATTGTGCGCCCGTTGTTAGACGTGCTGATGGTAGAAAAAGAACGCCTGATTAAAGAAGAAGGCTGCGCCACGCATGACAATATCCTGGGCATCAAGGAATATGCGCGCTTTGTTTTGGGCAACACAGGCGTTTTTCACCCGATCTTTTTCCTGAATGCACAGGAACTTGCCCAGGCAAATGATAAAACCAATCCGCTACAAATCTTTTGGTACAGCCCTGACCAACATAGCTGGCTTGTCTGCCCCAATCCAAAAATTGAGCCAATGAAAAACCAGGCGGCGCGCTTCATGTGTGACACGGCTCAGGTTGGGCTATTTGCTTTAGGAACCGTATCCGCCAAACCCTAGCGCATGAATCCCAATCCTTCTGGCAGGCAAGGATACCATCGTGTTTCGATATTTTCATAAGATAGGGGAGCGCATTTCCCTATCTTATGAAAAAAGAATGCCCTCCTGGATTCCGGCTGCCGTGGTGACAGCCGGATTATTATTTGCTTACCTGCCCATGTTAGCAAAAAATATCACCTGGGCAAATAATGGATCGGATGGGGGTGACCTCATGGCGGCGGCGCTTACCCTGGGGGTCGCTCACCCCAGCGGCTATCCGACAACTTTGCTTTTGCTACATGCTACGCAACTGATTCCTATTTCAACACCCTATTGGCGCGGTTCACTGCTTTCCGCGCTGGCAGCTAGCCTGGCAGGTGGATTGTTATGCTATTGGCTGCAAGGCGAATTATCTTCCCCTAGCACGATTGGAAAATGGGCGACTGCCTTCGCATCCGCTTGCGCCGCCTTTACATGGGGCAACAGCCCGCTGATCTGGTCACAAGCGGTCATTGTGGAAGTCTACGCGCTGAATGCGCTGTTTGTGTCCCTCTTTTTTGTATGGGCGCAACGTCTGACCCGCCCAAAAAGCCGCATGGATGCGCTGTGGCTGCCTCTGCTGGCTCTTTTGCTGGGGGCAGGGCTGGGCAATCACCTGACACTGGTATTACTGGCTCCCGCAGCCATGTTAACCGTCTTCTTTGCCAGGCAAAGCGGAAGGAGTTGGTCAGCATTATGCGCCGGTACGCTTCCTGCGCTGGCAGGCATGGGTATCTATGTATATCTGCCTCTGGCTGCCCGTGCGTACCCACCCATCAATTGGGGCAATCCGCAAACGTGGGATAGCTTCCTGTGGGTGGTCAGCGGTCAGTTATACCAGGGGATGCTCCTGCACCCACCCTCCGCACTCTTGATTGGGCGCATTACAGCCAGCGGCTCGCTCTTCCTCGCTCAATTCGGCATCCCAGGGACGCTTTTGGGCATTCTTGGCGCAATATCAGCGTGGCGAACCCGGCGATTCTCTTTCTGGCTCATCGCCTGGGGAGTATTTGCCTATACGCTCTTTTCTATATACTATCAATCCACCGATGCGGAGATATATCTCATTCCAGCATACTGGGCTTACGCAGCGTGGATTGCCTTTGGGTTGACAATACTATGGGGATGGCGCTGGCGGCAACAACCAATCGGCGCAGTGGTATCCCTATTCTTCTTGCTCTACCTTCTTATCCGCCTGCCTGTGACTGCCGTCCAGGTAGACCCCAACAACGACCCGCGCGCCGCTCAATTTCAATCCGCCCTGCTCACCCAATCCCCGCCCAATGCACTTATCCTCACTACCACCGATCAGGATAGCTTCCCGTTAGATTACGCACATTTTGGCTTGCATCAACGCCCTGATTTACGCCTGTTCACCCTGCCCCTGGCAGAGTTTGATTGGTATCGCAATACGCTGAGACATACTTACCCCGACTTGCGCTACCCAGACAAAGCAGACCTGGACGGTGAACAATGGATCAATTTGCTGATACAATACAACCCAAGCCGACCGATATGCCGCACTGAGTTGAAATCCGATAATCAAGGTGTCACTTTTCAATGTCATTAACCGCGATCTTAACCCATCTATGTCAATTTAGAGCCACGCGCGCCTGGAAAATTCTCTCTCAAGCCCTGCGTATCTTGCTGGGTATTTTATTCCTGGTGGCTTCACTCTGGCGGGTAGATTTAGCAAACATCGCCCAACAGATTATCAAAGCGCATTTTGGATGGCTGGCGTTGGCGATTCTTTCCGTATTCCTAAGCACTGCGCTGAAGATTGCGCGCTGGGGGTGGCTGCTTAACCAATTTGGGGTGCGAACCCGCTGGCAGCAAACCATCGGCGCATTTTTGGTAGGGCAAGCCGCCAATATCGTCCTGCCTGTTCGCGCCGGTGAACTGTTCCGCATCGGTTGGATTAGTGCGGAAGCGCCTGACACCACCGGCGGCGTTGTGGCGGCGATTCTCATTGAAAAATATCTTGACTTGGTCGCCCTGGTGGTGTTGTTATTTGGGTTTGGCGGTAATTTGGTCGTCCCACCTAAGTGGCAAATTCCTGGCATGATTGCCGCTACCATTTTTCTAATCAGTGCAGCCTGGTTCGGTCCACGCATCTGGAAAAACTTCAGCGCCCGCCTGCTGCCGCATCTGCCCGCCTGGACGCATCCCTGGATGATCCGCCTGGATCGCTTGGCTGCCAGCGCGCAGTGGCTGCGCCAACCCAATCGCATCATTCTGGCGTTGGGCATCACCGCGCTAACCTGGCTGGTGATGGCGGCTACCAATCTGTTCGTTTTGGCTGCTTTAGATATGCCTGTGGATTTACAAGCCAGTATCTTGGTATTGACCCTGGTCTATGTGGGGGTTGCTCCGGCGCTTGGTCCAGGAAATATGGGACCCTTTTACTTTTTTGCTATCCTGGGTCTCAAAGAAATCGCTGTCACCGAAGCGCAGCGGGCTACTTTTGCCGTGCTGCTACATGCTCTAGGGACGCTGTTAATTTTGATTATGGCTGGAGCCTATTTGATCGTTCGCCCAGGCAGCAGATCACAGATCAAGAATATTTTAGATTCCCGCAAAGTTGACCCCACTCCGGTCAGCGTGCAGCAAAGTCAAGATTAAACGCTGTCGTACGGTCGATCATCCCTTGCCATCGCCATACTGAGCCATCCTTCTGCGGTTGCCACCCGGCTGGCGGATTTTGGATTGACATTCCAGCAGGTAAGCTGACTTCAACGCTCGCCGGATAGCTGATCACCCCAGGCTGCTTCTGTATCCGCAATTGATAGCTGCCATGCCGCCCTTCCATCTTTAGCACGGTTGGCACAAGCTGCCATTCCAATTCAATGCTCTGGCTCGAATGGGTAGCAGTCACCTGAAAGCCATCCAACTGAACTGTATTTCCCTCAGCTCCTTGCTGATTCGCCTGCCCTAGCCATGCCTTATGGCTTAAGATTTCTTCAGCTGGCACAACCTGCGCGGTTGTATGGGTCAATACGCTGCTTGGGGCTGTCAATACCCGCCAGTAATCCCAATAACAACGGATCATCATGTCATTATAGGTTTTGCCATATTGGGCTTCATGCTTGCATGGCACCGCCTGTGTGTTCGGGTTCGTATATTGGATCGTCAGGCGAGCTTTAGGGGTTTCGGGCTGACGAAGATCTACCTGATATTGCAGGCTGCGCTGCATGATCGCGTCCACCTTGTTAAAGCCCATGTTGCTATCCACCAAGAAAAGAAAATCCCCGCTGCCTGGGCGCACGCCGCCATCCATATCGAGCTCAGCCAGCGCCTGCTGCATCTCTGGCTGATGAAAATACACCAGCAAATGTCCCTGACGGATAATTTCTATCAACTGAGTAGCCACCGCGCGAAGCTGCCCCATATCGTGATTTTCCGTCAGTCGGGCGATCATCGCCTTTCCAAGCAGAGGGATAAACGTTTTGCGGCGCGCCATCCACACCAGATCTATTTTTTCCCCCTCCCCAGGTGACCAAGCTGAGTGCATCCAGGAGATGACATTTTCGCTGCTGATTGGCTCCATTCCTTCTACCTGCACTGGACCTAAAACCTGCAACAACATTTTTACAAACGTCTGGTCAAAAACAATAACCCCATCTACGGATTGATTGGTGGACAGTTGATATAGTTCTTCAATCTTACGCGCGGCGGTCGGGAAATCGGGTGACCAATTGGCGTCACGAGGCATCCACATCTCTGCTAACCAATAATCCATAAAAGGTTGCGGCGGATTGGGATAATCCACGTTGAAATTATCAACGCTATACGCATCATTCAGCGTTAAAGAAATAATTTCGCCATCGCGGACGTGCAGCAAGCCCATGGAAGAAATAAATCCACCCGTGGCGCGCAATTCATCACTATTTTGCGCCACTACCAGGTAGACGCGCTCTTGCCCAGCCCCCGCCAGCGCAGGCAGATCACCCAACGCGCCAGAGGCTTTTTGAGCCATATCTAAAACGGGGTCCACAGCGCGCAGAGGCGTTGCGATCTTTTCAGGCAGCAATTCAGGCTGAATAGCTTGCCGTAAGCGCGCCGTTTGTTGGATCGCCTGCATCAACGCCTTGAGCTGATCAGGATGATCGTTCAGCGCCTTAACGAACAGCGGAATAGCTTTGCCCTGCCCAGCCTGAATTTGATCCCAGGCAGGTTGCACAATTTCCAACCCACTATGGGCTGCATCCAACCCGCTGATTGCATAATCGAATAAAGGCTGTACCTGCCCTGGCATTCCTCTCAGTAAGTTGAAGACGGGAAAAAGAGGAGAAAGACCGGCGCGCAATCCTTGCAAATGCGATTGGCTATCCTGCGCAATTGTTTTCACCCTTTGCAACGAAAGAGACTTCCCTGCCGCACTGCCTGTCCCACTGGAAGCAAGAAGCTCTTTGGCAGATTGGTAATTCTGATAAAGCCCATAAGCATGAACTCCCAAAAAAATTAACCAGATCAACAACAGGAATCCAATGACCCCTCCCCCGATTTTTATTCCCAAACGGCAATTGAAATGTACCATTCTCTTCTTCTCACTTCTCTTAGGGTGGGTTGCTCACCCCAAAGCGGGCTGCGGGTGTGCTACGAACGCCGAAGCCGAACGCCTCCAGGCTCATCCAGGTTGATCCATCGCCAATAACGCCTTGAGGAGGAGCAATCCGTACCCAGGTCAGGCAAGCATCTGCGGGCAAATTGATTCGATCCAAATCCATCTGATAATCGTGCAAATCTTCCCCAGCAAGCACAGGCAAATCCTTAATCGCTTCGCCCGTTTGCGCATTCTCACGCACGTAACCAACCTGCGCCTGAACGCGCCGAACCGGGTATGCGGATGAGAGCGCCAAACGCGCGTTCATTTGCGACCATTGCCTCAGGCATAGCGGTTGCGGCAACATATAGGTGACCTGCGCAGGCGCACCGGTAACGGTCAGGCGAGGCTGCCCTGGGGATGCGGTGAAATTCTGTATCTTCCAAAGCGGTGACGCAGCGTCAAAAAGAATACGTGCATCCACTTTGGCGGGTTGTTCAGCCAGATCAGTATTCGCGGGGCGCGTTTCGGGCGCAATCCAATTTGCGAATACGGGTTGGCGTGGGGCATTCAACTTCAGATTAGGGTATTGTAAACGAATATCCCCTTGCCCGCCATTTACAAACCAAAGAACTACGGTATTTCCTGCATCTTTCAGTAAATCAGAATGAATGGTTTTCGGCGCAGTGAATGCACACAGACCTCGCTTGTGAAAAAGCGAAACAGGCACGCTAGTCTGATCGGTCAATGAAACAGAAATCAGCAAATCATTCCCCTCACAATTGGAAGGGGTTTGCCCCGCAATTCCAACCTGAAGCTGCGCCTCCGTCAACCCTGCGGGGAGCTGTACCCGCCACGCCAGCCGCTCCCCCGAAGCGAGGATCACATCCAGGTGATGATAATCATACCAATCCGCCTCAATATCGCTATTCGGCAGCCGCCAATTCACGCGGAAATCCCCTTGCAAATCGCTTAAAGCCACCTTCCCCAGTGCGAAATCGCCCTGTAAGGTCTTTTCGCGCGGCAAGGCAAACACCGACCACTGCCAGCGTTCTAAAATGCTGCCCATCTCTGATAAATAGGTAGGATGACCGATTCCCCACTGAAAAACCCGCTCCTCGCAATCCGTAGGGGCAGTTGCATAATTCGCCAGGCAGGCAGCCGAAGACGGGCTGCGTGAATTCAGGTAGAAAGACTTATCCTCAAAGGTGCGGTTTGACCAGGCATATAACCCAATCACCCCCAGCAACCCGATGATCGCTAATCCCCAATAAATACGGCTGGATAGAGGTTTCTCAGGCAAACTGGCAGGGTCAATCCATAAAAAACAAGCCAACAAGCCTACCAACCCCAGCCAAAACAACATAGAGGAAGCCGTATACCAGGGAGCAATTAAAGCGCGCGAAAGCGCCACCTGTGCCGCAGCTGCTCCGCTCCACAGCATCAGCAAGATGCCCGGAACGGCGGCCTTCCGCTGCCAGGCAGACCCTTTCCACAGCAGCAGCAAGATCATCAACCCAGCCACTCCGCAGCCCAACACGCCATTCCAAAAGGCTGCTGGATGTTCGATCAGCCCAAAATTAATCTCATTCGCCAGCGGCAAGCCAAGGTCTGTAAAAAGCATCCGCAGCACGCGGGGGAAAACAAAGGAACTCCCAGCATTTTGAATAACCGTTGAAAAAGCCAGGTAAGGCCAAATGCCAACCCCCGCCCCAATTCCCCAAAATATCACCTTGCGGAAACTGCGCCCTTCGGTCAGCAGGATAGCTGCGAGGAAAACGGGCCAAGCCATCAACCCACTCCCCCCCGAATAAGACGCCAGCACACCACAGATTGCCATAACAATGGGCGTAAAGGGTCGGCGCGGCAGAAGAAGCAAGCCAAACAACCCCAAGAGAATAAAATCCTGAGTCATGCCAAACTGTAGAGCCGTCTCGCCAAACGAATAGGCTGAAATTTGGGATGGGGAAAATACCAACGCCGAAAGCACAGGCACCAGCCAGAACTGCCAACCAGACTTACCAGGATAAAAATGCGTGAAATAAATAAAGATCAGACCGAGTTTGACTAACCCCAGCCCAACCCCTAGCCAAACCTCAGCGTAAATGCTCATGTGCGTGACTTGTGCTAACGCCAGGCGGAAGAGGAACAGGAAGGCATAGCAATGGACGTTGTTGTCGAAAGAATCATGAAAATAATGCGTCCAGTTGTAACCAGGTCGCAGCACCTGATCCGCAAGGCGGAGAAAGCGCAGATAATCATTCGAAGTAGAATCCGCGCCAGTATTCGCCAGAAAAATCAGCAAATTTACCAACGGCAGCAACGCCAAAAATAGAAAAATACCGGCATATAAAAAATGCCGGTTTTTCTGAACGAAAGATTGAATTGAAGCTCGAGCCATCGGGTTGTGTTTGCCTCAATGATCCGTTATATGAACCTGCAGAGTTGCCTCAGCAGGTTCATATATTCAAACCAATTCACTCTACTTGTGCATACTGAGCGGAACATATTGGAAATACGCATTGGATAACGTCACCGGTGGGTAAGTCAGATCATTATTAGATGGATCCACATCAGTGCCATTCCCAGATACAACGGAGACGTGCGATTTAAAGGTGTACTGATTTCCAGCAGTGCCCTTGACCGTAAATATCGCCACACCTGTACCTGCGCAACGTGCAATCTGTACAGGAGCGGTGCCGATCAGCTGGGTGCCGTCATATAGATCTACCGTAGCATTCGTTAGCCGGTCAGATGAAATCTTGTTTCCAACCCGCACAGTGATTTGGTAACCAAACTGCCCAGAGACAGGGTCATGATAAATAGGGGTCGCTGTTAATCCACCACCTACCACATACATATCCGGGTTGACCATCGGCACCGCTGCTTCGGACGGGTTGTAATTCATAAAGTGCTTGCCCAAATCGGTCATTTGATGATTAAGCGGGTTATAAAGAGAACCGCCAAAATGAGTAAGATAATCGTTCAGGCTGTACCAAACCCACTGCTGCACCAGGCGATTCTGGTCAAGGCTATACCCTAAGTTCGGATCTTTGGTTCCCAACATATAGTCAAAACTGGCTTCCATAAAGGCAATCGTATCTGCCTCGCTAATAATCTCGAAACCAATATCAACGGAGGGGAACAAAACGCCATATTCCGTCACCCATAATGGCTTATTTTGATCGCCCAAGGATTGCATCCACTGACGGAAAGCAACGATGCGATTTTCGAAGATGGTAATATCATGTACCTTTGTTACTTCACCATTGCCCAAGTCAATTACATAGGGGGCGGGCCAAGTATTCGCATCATACCCAATGGGTACACCCGCGCCCCAACTGACGTTTTTTCCGGTGGCTGGGTCATAAATGGGCTGTTCGTTCAAAATGAAGGCATGAATGGTGTAAACATCAATCAGGGCGAGCGCAGCTGGTTTGCTGCCAGCCAATTGCGTCAGGCGGTCTAACGCCAGAGATAAGTAATGCATGCGGATAGCAGTAGGCTCAATGACTGCGCCAAAGCCCAACTTCGCAGTAGAATCTAACAAACGAATTCTGGTAGCAATGGCGTAGTAACGCTCTGCATACACCTGAGCGGAAACATGATCCTGGTAGGTCACTTCTGAGTCAGGTTCGTTGCCAATAATCCATACCACGCCTTTATTCGATGGAATAAGCGCATCTAAGCCATTCAGAGTATTCGTAAATTCCGCATCGCTCAAGCGCAACACGCGGTTATAATTAATGCTAGCAGGCACTGAGATGGAACGATATCTGCCCCAATCCAGGTAGCTGCCCACGCCCAACGATTGAATATCATATCCATTAACACCCAAAGCAGTTCCAACGCTAAAATGACAGGTAGGATTAGCAGGCTCTGTACCTAACGAAGGTACCGCAGAGGATGAAGGGGAAGTAGCATCTGTCATCTTTTCCGCATGCGCCGCACCGCTGGTCGTTAAAAAGATCACGACCAGCAATAATAAAGAAAGAGAACGAGAGAATGGTATTTTCATAAAAAATTACTCCTCAAGTTACAGAATAGAGCTAGCAGAGGAAATTGTAGGACAATAGCAGTCTGGCAAACCAAAAAACCCTTTTGTTGTCTCTGCCTCATCAGCCTACACTCGATCTACCAGAAATTTACAAAATCATCATACCGATTCTGAAAACCGCTGTCAATTGTTGAAAACCAATATAACAGATATGACAGCTTTGTGTTAGCTTAACGGCGTTTTATTCTTCAGTATATCCACACAGCGCAAGGGCGCGCGGACCGGTATGCACCCCTAGCACAGGCGAGACAATCGAGATAAACATTTCTTGCGGAGAATGTTCTCGCTGCACCCGCTCCGCCAATTCCTTGGCTTCTTCCAGCGCATTATTGTGTAACACAGTGATATGCAGCGGATGGTTGGAAGAGAGACGTTTGAACACTTCATTATAAAGAGAGTCAATTGCTGCCTTGCGCGATCGAGCAGGCAAGGATGCCCCTACTGTGCCGCTATCAGGGCGCACATAAATGAGGGGTTTGATGTGCAGTAGAGAGTTTAAAAACCTGGCTGCCTCGCTGATACGCCCGCCCCGGCTGAGATATTCAATAGTATCCAGGGAGATATAATAAACGATATTCTTGCGAACGTATTCCGCTGCCGCCAGCATTTCCTCACGGCTACCGCCCCGCTCGCGCACGCGGGCAGCTGCGATCACCTGCCAGCCTAAGCCCATCGAGTTATTTTTGCCGTCAATCACCTGCACAGGGATGGGCGAATCCTGCGCGGCGCGGCGCGCTGATTCAATTGTACCGCTCATCGCAGAACTAATCGTAAAGACAAGCACCTCTTCCGCTCCGCGCTGCGCCGCCTGCTGATACGCCTCTAAAAACATCTTGGGCGCAGGCTGAGAGGTGGTCGGAGCGGATTCAATAGAAAGACGTTCATAAAATTGTTCCGCTTGTAAATCCACACCGTCTAAATACTGCTGATCGCCAAAAATAATGGTTAGCGGCACAATGCCAATCTCATACTGCTGCAACCATTCCTTGGGGAGATCACTGGTGCTATCTGTAATCAGGGCAATTCGATGGCTCATAAATCACTTCCATATTCTAAAATATTAGGATGATCCCAGGCGCTGCTCCAGCTCTTCCCAGCGTTGATATGCCTGCGTAACCTGTTCCTGTAAATCGTGCAGGCGCTGGATGGTTGTGGCAATTTCAGCGGGTGCTTGCTGATAAAACGCTGGAGCAGCCATAGCGGCATTCAGGCGTTCCTGATCGGCTTCCAAAGCAGCAATCTGATCCGGCAATTCCGCCAAACTCTGACGGTCCGCTTCCAAGGCGCGCTGCTCTTTGTAACTGAGTTTCGTAGCTGGTTTGCGTGATAGATCATCCATAGGAACAGGTTTGGCTTCACTAGTCTTCCGCGCCGTTTGTTCTGGTTTTTCATCTGCCTGTGCCTGACGCAGCCAATCATCATAGCCGCCTACAAATTCGCGCGCCTGCCCCTGACCGTCCATCGCAATCGTACTCGTCACCAAGTTATTCAAGAAGGTACGATCATGGCTGACCAAGAGCAGCGTGCCGCTATATTCCATCAACAGATCTTCCAGCAACTCAATGGTTTCAATATCCAGGTCGTTGGTTGGTTCATCAAGCACTAGCAAATTGGCAGGCAGTGAAAACAGGCGCGCCAGCAGTAAGCGATTCCGCTCCCCGCCGGAAAGCACGCTGATGGGGGCATGAATCCGCTCCCGTTCAAAGAGAAAATCCTCCAGATAGCCCACCAAATTGCGCGTTTTCCCGCCTATGGTGATGGCATCGCGCCCCTGACCCACGTTCTCATAGATGGTCTGATTTTCATTTAACTGGGTGCGCAGCTGGTCAAAATAAGCAATTTCCAGGTGCGTGCCTAATTCCACCGCGCCGGATTGTGACGCCAATTTGCCGATGAGCAAATTAATCAGGGTGGTCTTGCCAGCCCCATTTGGACCAATCACGCCCACCTTATCACCGCGCCGTACAAGCGTGGAAAAATCTTGCACAATCGCACGCTGATCGTATCGATAGGTCAGGTGTTGCGCCTCGATCACTAGGTTGCCGGAACGGCGCGCCTCTTGAATTTGCAAGCGCACTTTGCCGGGCTGGTCACGGCGCTCATCCCGCAGTTGGCGCAGGCGCAGCAAGGCGCGTACCCTACCCTCATTGCGAGTGCGGCGCGCCTCAATCCCTTTGCGAATCCACTGTTCTTCCTGAGCCAATTCTTTATCGAAAGTGGCGTTGACCGCCTGTTCGGCGGACAGAATGGATTCCTTGCGGCGCAGAAACGTAGCGTAATCACTGTTCCAGTCAAACAAACGCCCGCGATCCAATTCTACAATGCGGTTTGCTAGACGCTGCAAGAAAGATCGGTCATGGGTGACGAAAACCACCGTCCCCTCCCAGCGCATCAGCAAATCTTCCAACCAGCGAATGGAATCAATATCCAGGTGGTTGGTAGGCTCATCTAACAAGAGCAATTGTGGATCACGCGCCAACCCACGTGCCAAAAGAACGCGGCGCTTCATGCCAGCCGAAAGCGAACCAAACTGCGCCGAGCCATCCAGCTGCATGCGCGAAAGGACTTTGTCCACCTGCCCCTGCTCTGCCCAACCCTGCGGCTGTGGAATGGGCGGAAAATCTTCCAATCCGCCTGCCACAATCTGGCGTACCGACCCGGCAAAACCCGGGTTTACCTCTTGCGGCAAATAAGCGATGCGCAGATTCTGTTGACGGGAGACGACGCCATCTTCCGGCAGCACAGTCCCATAGATCAACTTAAGCAAGGTTGATTTGCCCATGCCGTTACGCCCGAGCAAACCAATTCGCTCGCCGCGTTCAATTTGGAGGTTAATTCTGTCAAATAACAGCGGCCCGCCAAACCCCAGGCTGACCTCTTGTACGCTAATCCATGCCATAGGGGTAAAATATACTACGAAATCGCCTGGATTGAAAACCTTTTTTAAAAAATGGCCCCGAAAGACCGGTATAATACAAACATGCCCTCCTCAAAACTGACTCCCGAAGCCATCCTCAATACCCGCTTCGGCTACTCAGAATTCAAACCCCTCCAACGCAAAGTAATTAACTCCGTCCTGCAGAAGCAGGATACCTTAGCGGTCATGCCTACCGGCGGAGGCAAGTCGCTGTGTTATCAAATTCCGGCGTTAATTTTTGAGGGGTTAACGGTGGTGATTTCACCGCTCATCGCCTTAATGAAGGATCAGGTCGCGCAGATGGACGCGCTGGGAATTCCGGCTATCTTTCTGAACAGTTCGCTTTCCGAAAAAGAATATTCCGCGAACATGGCATTGGTGCGCGCTGACAAAGTGAAATTGCTTTACGTTGCGCCAGAGACATTGCTGACCAATCGAGTATCCACCTTATTAAAGAATATTCGCGTAGACTGCCTGACTATTGACGAAGCGCACTGCATTTCGGAATGGGGGCATGACTTTCGACCAGAATATCGCCAAATTGCGCAGGTACGCCAACGATTCCCGGATGCAGTCTGCCTGGCGTTAACTGCCACCGCCACCGAGCGCGTCCGCCGTGATATTCAAGATACGCTTCATTTTTCCAAGGGATGCGAATTTGTCTCCAGTTTTGACCGGGAGAATCTCCGAATTACCGTGCTGCCCAAGCAAAACCCGAATGAGCAAACTTTGCAATTTGTGCGCCGCTTCCCAAATCAATCTGGCATCATCTATTGTCTATCACGGCAACAAGTAGAGACCCTGGCGAAATTTCTCATCGAGAATGGCTACTCCGCGCGACCGTATCACGGTGGCTTAGAATCTCAAGACCGAAAAGATTATCAAGAAGCCTTTATCCGGGATGATGTACAGATCATGGTTGCCACAATCGCCTTTGGCATGGGCATCAACAAGCCCAACGTGCGTTTTGTGCTGCATTATGACCTGCCAAAGAGCCTTGAAAGCTACTATCAGGAAATAGGTCGCGCCGGGCGCGATGGGTTGCCTTCTGAATGTTTGCTATTGTATCGCTCTGTTGATGCAATTAAACTGTATCGTTTTTTGGAAGAAAAAACAGGCAAGGAACGTAAAATTGCGCTTCAACAGCTAGAGGATATAAAACAATTCGCGTTAAACACCGGCTGTCGGCGCGTTCCTTTGCTGGCGCATTTTGGCGAAGTGTATCCAAAAAATAACTGCGGCATGTGCGATCATTGCGTAAAGGGTGATCCGCTTATCATTTCATCACCCCATAGAATAGACACGCCTCCTGCGCCTGCCCCATTAGATGTCACTCTTTTGGCACAGAAATTTCTATCCTGCGTATACCGCACTGGCGGACGATTTTCAGCTACCTACAACGCACATGTATTGGTAGGAAAAGCCGATGCAGAAGTCACACAAAATCATCACGAAACTCTTTCCACCTTTGGGGTTGGCAAAGAGATCATTCAAAGACAATGGCTGCATCTTGCCAAGCAACTGGTCGAGCAGGATTTTTTGACTCAGAGCCAAGACCAATACCGTAGGTTGAGCCTTACCCCCAAGGGCATGGAAATGCTGAAGACGCGGGCATCCTTCGATGGCTTACTAATTTCGCCAACCACACGGTCTACACAACAGAAACGAACGAGCAAGGACGAATTGAATGCCGAATTTTTTGAAATCCTACGAAAAAAACGCAAAGAAATTGCTACTGCGGCAGACCTTCCCTCCTATATTATTTTTTCTGACCGCACCTTGCTAGAAATTGCAAGTCTTCACCCAAAAAATATGGCGCAGGTGAAAAGACTCTATGGCATTGGGCAGAAGAAATTAGCCGACTATGGAGAATTGATCCTGACATGGGTACAGGAGTATTGCGAATCTCAAGATCAACCCTGGTAATGGCTATCGCTTATCCAAGGTACTCCGGCGCGATTGGATAATATCCGCAAAAACATGGATGGAGAGATAAATAAACAAAAACAGCAGTGTAAACAAAATCGTAAACACATAAGTCGGCAGGTTGGAAATGGGATGGCGAACGATGCCATACATATCCTTGGCAATCAGCACCGGGTCTTGCAGCAAATCCCAGCTGTTCCAACGCAAAAAGCGACCCAGGTAAACCCCCACGCTGCTGAGAATGGTCATCGAAATCGCAAATACCCAGCCCACCCAGGGCTTAAATAAGTCAGTGACAATTTCCTGCATCATATAAAGGGAAGCAACCCCCAAGAAAACCCCTGTCCAGGCAAACCAAATCAGCAAAATCACATCCAACCACACCGGCGCAGTGCCATCAGTGGTCGCCAGGTGCTGAAAATCGGTGAGCAAATACTGTGCGTTTGGAAAAAACGCCAACCACACCAGGGTACAGATGGGCATAATGAGGAAAAAAGTAATTCGGTTGTGGCGGGTCAGGTAAGCCAAAACTGCCGCAATAAAGGGAATCCAGGCAAGGATCAGGTTAAAGACCAGGAACGAATAACCATAACCACCATTCAAGCGCACATGCAACCGCTCTAACGCCAAACAAATTAGCGTAGCCAGGATCAACAATCCTCCCAAAGCAAGTTTGCTTTTCAGTCCCATCCATTTTTTCACTGTATCATTCTTCATCATCCAGTTTTTTCCTCCGGGATGTATTCTATATCAAACCATTCAACCCCGCTCAACCGAAGTATGCTCCCGTGCGGGCTTCTCCATAGATCATTAAGGATTTAATGTCAGGTCAATGTATGCTGAAGCTGCTTCATTTGTGTCATTTCCATCTTTTACAATATAACCGGTGTTGAGTCTCATAAAATCGTATCCATAGAACTTTAACAAAGTCTCATAAAGTCGTATCAGGGTAAGCGAAAGGGAGCGCCAGTTGGTAAGCCACATAATCTGGTAATGCCAGAGCACTTCCCATCAGCGCCGACTTGGTCAAGCCTTGGATGTCGAATTGAAATGCAGTAGTACCCTTTTCGGGCAGGCAAATCAGTTTGCGGGTTGCGGCATTGAAGGTGATCTCAACGGTCTGTTCAGCGAACTGAGTTGAAGCGTTGTAGCCATAGCCTCCGAGCGAGAAGATACCCACCGAGCTAATCTGCCGGAACCAACGGCCAACTTGCAGGTAAGTGTAAACACATTGCATATCCAGCATTTGTTCTTCTGCACTGAGCACGTAGGGGCGACCGGAATGCCTGGCTTGTGGAAAGGCATGGAAGGGAGGTTGCTCATCCAATGCACGGGTCGGGTATTCCTGGTTGAGAAAGAGGATGCGTACCTGCAAGCTGCGTTGGAGCGCTGCAACATCGGTGAAGGTCTGGCCCGCAAAAGCTTGTCCAGCAATGGTTTGATGATGGCGTTCAATCCGGGAATGCTCCAGAGGCGGCCTTTTGTGAATAAAGCGTACCTGAACCCCCAGGCCAATCAACCAAAGGTGGATCACGCTTGGAAAAGGCGAGGCACTCTTGTTGTCGAAAAAGGCGCTGTCATGATCCAGGCTAATCTGCTCCGGCAATCCATAGCGGATAAAAGCCCGCCGCAAGACCTGCTGATATTCTTGTGATTTGACATGGCTGACATTTGGGCAAGCATGACTATCGATGCTGACATGGCTGTAGACATCTAGTAAGTTGATGAAAGATACCTTCCCCAATCCAGCGACCGTCGTCACACCTTGGGCGTCCATCTCCCATTCCTGATGGGGGCGTTGCACCGGCTGTTCCTGCGGTTCTGGCAAACCCTCATGGCGTTCATACTTGCGAACTTTCCCCTGTTCTTTTAGGTATGCCGCAATCCGCGCCCGACTTGGAATCTTCAGACCAGCAAACCGCACATCTTTCGTAATTTCCAGCCGTAACGTTTGCGGACCCCAACCAGGTTGTTTCTCTCGCAATCCCAGCAGGGCATCTTTCATCTCCACTGGAGCATTTGCCAGCGCCCCATTCGCAGGTCGACCCATCTGGCTCGATAGCCCCGTTCTTCCTTCCCACCGATACCGCTGCCGCCATTTACGAACCGTCGCCAATGGCCGCCCCAGTTGCTCGGCTATTTCACGGCTACTTTGCCCAGCGCTCATCCGTTCGGCGATAGTCACTCGTTCTTCCAATGTGGTTGTTTGTCCTTTTTGGCTCATCGTACCTATCCTGCTTTCGCTTTTGCTTGGCAGTTATGTGATACGACTTTTTGAGACTTTTGTTAAGGTTCAGGTATACGACTTTATGAGATTTGACA
>JBBRAT010000054.1:0-23375 GCA_038206515.1 Anaerolineales bacterium
GCGTGCGCCGTAAGGTTGGTAATCCTTATTCTTTCCTGAATTCCTAAAGACGAAATAGGGATTGAAGTTTCTGATCTGGGTTGTATAATATATTTTGTACGTGTTCAACTTTTATAAAATAAATCTATACAGAAGCGGAGAGGTCATAATGACAGCAAAGCAAAAAGCCTTAACCCTTTTCATCATCCTGGTTGTGTTCTGTACACTGTTCATTTTCAATCAAATTGGAGAAGTTAATGCAAACCCAACGCACTTAGAGCCGTATCGCGCTTACCCAGCCCCGAATACAAGTACACCAGCACAAACCAGTACAATAACTCGTACTCCAATAATCGCCTCAACGGTTGTACCGACAATCAGGATTGGACGGAATAATCAAATCTTCCTTCCAGACATATTGTCAGATGCTTCATTCCACCCCATCATTCCTCCGGTAACACGGAGTTATTATGTTAGGTATTTATACTTTTTAGACCAACCCTATTTTATGAATTCTCTCTATTGGATGGGCTATCAGCAGGGTCAAGAGGATTATCAAAGAGGCGGGTCCAACGACAGTATTGTTTTCCTTCATTTTTATCAACCCGACTTTGTTTTTAACACGAATTTGCCCGGTGCATATTTAGGAGACTCTACTGAAATACCTTTGCATGACTCAAACAGTGTTATAGATATTGAACGATTAGCAATTTCTTTTGCAAAAGGGTACTATCTTGGCACTTGGAGTAATAACCAAAGTCGCGTAAAAATTGTTTTGAGTATAAACAATAACAATTCAATTTCATTTTCACAAGCTCATGGCGCCGCATGGGGAGCAGAAGTACTCAAACTAAAAAATTTATTTCAAGATCAAAACTTATGTAATAATAATGGATATAATTATTATTTTTGCGAGATGGGAAATTTTGTAGATTTTGCTGGTGGGGGAGATTTTGAAGTTGAGGCTAGCTCTTATAGCAAAACTAAATTATGGTTAGATGGATATAATTCCTCGGCAGGAGGTACTTTATTTTACAACTTTGGCGACGCATCGGGGTGTCCACCAGTGCCAGGTGGAACCTGTAATCCTATAAACACTGATTGGTCTCAACAAAATATAGTCAATATTTCATCATGTTTAAATTGTGCCGTAATGCCAGAAATTTATGTTGCTGGAATGGAAAACCAATGGCATGAATTAAGTGTACTTAACTATAACAATACGGGAAATGGGTTAACTATTGTTGGTGTTTTTTCAGATCATTATGCAGATAATAGCCATTATCCTGCAAACGACGCATTTTCCAACTTGTATAATGTATTTGCGCAAGATAATCGCCTTGCGCAAAAGACTTTTCTGTCGTTGAAAAGATTAACCGATATTTGTTGGATGGGTGGAACTTGGTGGGCCGAACAAAAGAAAACGGATTTTTGTAAATGAAGTTGTATCTAAAAAGGAGTCCGAATATGAATCATAAAGGGTGGTTAGTCATTGGGTTAATCTGTTTCATGCTTTTGGGGATCGGGCTATTTTCTACTGTACGCGCCGGTAATGTGTACGATGTGTTAACGCAAACTGGGACCACTGACCCGTGGGAGCTGGGGAAAGGTGATTTCTATAAGCAAGCGTGGGCGCAGGAAACCAAAATCAGCCAGTTAAAAACACGACTTGCCCAGGCTCCTATATCCGAAAAGGCAAAAATTCAATGGGAGTTGAATTATGAAAATGGAATGGCAACGGTAGATGTGCGTGCAATTACCATGGCTGCCACGATTATCGCCAATAAAAAAACAGGGATCGCTCAATTAACTACCACGCCCCAAAACCTTGCTAACAACAACCGCGCATCTGGTGTAATTAGGCGAACGGAGGGGTTTAAGGCGAATTTTACAAACCCATACATTGCAAGAGATTTAAACCTGACACAAGGCGCGTGGCTTGAACTCGACCCATCCAAAAATGAGGGCTTATTGGGCAGCTTTTATTTTGCTGGCGACACTTCAGATGGCTCTGCGCTGGGCGTCATTGTTCGCGAACAAGAAGCGCCAGAGCAGATTACCCGATACGTGATTAATATGCCCACCGGTCCGCTCACCATCACCGGCAAGCAGGGGACATTCCTGGTATTGAAGCAAGCCAATGGCAGTCCGCTCTACTTTGACATCGTCACCCACCAGTTTGCCCTCTCACCAATGGGGACGATCACGCCGCTGGCAACAGCTATATCCCCGCAGATGAAACAATCCACGCCGCAGCCTGCCTCGAACAATCCGGCGACCGCTTACCCGGCTGTGCCCTAGGCTGCGTGCGCCGTAAGGTTGGTAATCCTTATTCTTTCCCTTGCGCGACTCTCCATTTGGTGCAACAATACACTTCAGGCAACTTTGCTGAAACCATCCACGACCTGAATGCCCTGAAGGAGCGCGCTTGATCCGAAAACCCATGTTTCCTGCTGCACGATTACTGCTCGCCTGTGTGTTGATCGGCGGACTATTCGGCTGCGCGCAGGGAGGGGCAACCGCCACGCCTGGACCAGAGAATGAGCCGAGCGTTACGTTCACCCCGCGCGCGCTGGCAACCGCGCTGCGTTCCCCCACTGATAGACGCGCGCCCACCGATTCGCGCGCCCCGACCGATGCCCGTGCGCCAACGGATGCACGCGCCGCGACTGACCTGCCCCCTGCGCTGATCACGCCCGTCCCCACCCCGCAGAGCGGCATGCACCCCTACGAGCATTGGGTGGATTTGCACAACAGCGCGGGCGCGGTCAACGGTCAGGCGCGCGTGCGCTATTTAATGTATGTACCGCCCAGCGCGTCCGGCACGCCTAATGTTGCTGAGGGTCAACTGCTGCCGCTGATCCTGTTCTTACACGGCTCAGGGCAAAGCGGATCCGACCTGAACGCGGTGCGTGGGTATGGGCTGCCGGGGCTGCTCGCTTCCCCCACCCCGCCTGCCGCCCTGAAGGACTTCCCCTTCCTGATGATCGCCCCACAACTGCCGCCAGTGGAGCCCGCCAGCGCCACGCAACTGCCGCCGGATGAATATGTGCGGGCGTACGGTTGGGGTGGCTTTCTGGCAGACCTGGATGGGCTGCTGGACTATGCCGTGCAGCATTATCACGCCGACCCGCGCCGCCTGTACCTGACAGGCGTCAGCCTGGGCGGGATTGGCACCTGGCAATATGCCCTGCGCTCGCCGGATCGCTTTGCCGCCATTGCGCCCGTCTCTGCCACCATCACCTTTGATGCCGCCGCCCCCCAACCGGACCTGTGCAGCCTGAATCGCCTGCCGATATGGGTCTTTCACGGCGAAAAGGATGCCACCATCTCGGCGCAATACGCGCATAAGTTGGTGGATGCGCTCACCCAATGTGGCGCAACCGTCACCTTCAGCGATTACCCCGATGCGACCCACGATACCACCTGGCAGCGCGCCTATTCTGACCCTGCGCTGTATGCCTGGCTGTTGAGTCATACGCGCTAATGTTAAAAACAGAGGAGGTTTTTATGCTTGAAACGCATAAAAACCTCCTCTGTTTTTACCAATACCCTAATTACTGCCGATAGGTGGGCGGAGGCAGGGCGGGCGACTCATTCTGTGAACCACTGCCTAGCATTTTGTTGACCCCGGACCAGCCCAACATTAACGCGCCCGCGGCAGTCCCCGTAACTGGGAACGGCACGCCCGCGATAATGCCCGCCGCAAAGCCTTTTGCCAACGCCACGCCCCACGGGTCATGCGCCAGGTGTCGTTGCGTAAGCGTGACAGATATGGTGCAGGCGGTAAACGCCAACGCCATTGTTACGGGGATGGATAGCGGAAATATCACATCTTCTGGACCTGAAATTAAGTTATCCAGTACAATAGTAATTGCGCTGCTTAATGGATGGAACGGCGCTCCAGGAATGGATAAGTTAAAATTCATGTTGTCTTCTCCTGATCTTTCTCTTTATCGGACTTGATAAGCACTCATTAAATAAGAGTGTCTTTATCCAATATACGTGTTATACCTGGAAAAGTTGCAAATTGCAATGCATTGGATGAAACTGAAAGGATTTTCTTGTGACGGACTACACCGCATGGCTCACTTCTTTACACAATACCCTCACGGAACGCGATGAGCGCCTGCTTGGGCTTGCCGCCCAGACCCTGACCGCCAATATTCTGCAACCCCACGCTGGGCAAACCCTGCCCTGGCATCCGTATCAGGGGATCATGCCCTCGCCGGGCACATATCGCGGGGTATGGAATTGGGACGCAGCCTTTCACGCAGTCGGCGTGGCGCATTGGGACGTTGCCCTGGCGCGTGATCAAATCCGCATCCTGCTAGAAGCGCAGCTGCCCTCCGGCGCGCTGCCGGACGTGATTTTTGAAGATGGGCGCGTGGTGACAACCTTCGGCAAGCCGCCCGTCATGCCCTGGGCGGCTGCCTGGGTAGATCAAATTGCGCCGGACGATGACTTTTTGGCATATGCCTACCCCAAATTCGCGGCGTATGAGAATCACTGGCGGCAAAATCGCCGCGTAGATGGCTTGTTCCACTATGACAGCGCAGAAGAAGACCCTCAGCTGCGCGATGATCACGCCGCGCTGGAGTCGGGGTGGGATAATTCTGTGCGCTGGGATGCTGGCACGCGCCGCCTGTGGGCAGTAGACCTCAATAGCTACATGGTGATGCTCTACCGCGCCCTGGCGTATTTTGCCTACCGCCTGGGCAAGCCAGAGGATCAGAATCGCTATGACGCCCGCGCCGAAACCCTCTCTGCGCGCATCAATCAGTTCTTGTTTGACCCGGCTCAGGGCTGCTACCTCGACCGCGACTACACCACCCTGGAATTTTCGCCGGTCTACTCGCCCGCCTGCTTTATGCCGCTCTATGCCCAAATTGCCACGCCCGCCCTGGCGGATCAGGTGGCAAAAGTAGCGGCTGACCCGGCGCGCTTCTTCCCCGGCATGCCCACCGTTGCTTATAACGACCCGGCGTATGATTCAGCTGCCTATTGGCGCGGGCCCACCTGGTTGAACACCGCCTACTTTGCCGCCAAGGGGTTGAAAGATTACGGCTATACCGAAACCGCCGCCACCCTGCGCGATACCATCCTCGCCTGGTGCGCCCAAAATGAAGATGGGCTGTATGAATATTACGATTCGCGCACCGGCAAAGGACTGGGCGCACGGCAGTTTGGCTGGTCCGCCGCGTTTGTCATCCTTTTTCTGTTGGATTGGCGCGGCACACAGAAGGGAGAGTAGAGGTGATTTTTTATGGCTATGCGCATGAACTGGGTATTTATGTTCTTCTTCCTGCTGACCGCCTGCGCCGCCCCAGCGGCTGCCCCCACGCCAAGTGCGCCAACAGCGTTCCCAAGTCCAACCGCTGAACCCACTCGGCGCGCCCCGACTGCCTCGCCGCAGCCCACCTTCACCGCCCAAGCGCCCACGCCGCAGCCGACCGCCACCCTATCTCCCACGCCCTCACCCACTGCCGCGCCGGTCATGCTGATTGGCGCGGGCGATATTGCCAGCTGCGGCGAGCTTGCCGATGAGCATACCGCCGCCATCATTCAACAATATCCGCAAGATGCCGTCTTCACCGCCGGGGATAATACCTACGAAAACGGCACGCAGATTGAATATGAACAGTGCTACGGCGCATCCTGGGGGCAGTTCAAAGATCGCACCCGCCCTTCCGCTGGCAACCATGATTACAACACCGGCGGCGCAGCATATTACGCCTATTTTGGCGCGTCCGCGGGCAAGGAAGGCGAGGGCTATTACAGTTACAATTTGGGCAGCTGGCACATCATCGTCCTCAATTCCAACTGCAATAACGTGGCTTGCGGCGCGGATTCCCCTCAGGTGCAGTGGCTCAAGGCAGACCTCGCAGCCTCATCCGCGCGCTGCACGATGGCGATCTGGCATCATCCGGTGTTCACCTCTGGGCCGTCGGGCAATTCCACCTGGCTAAAACCTTTCTGGCAGACGCTCGTCCCCGCCGGGGTGGACGTGGTGGTGAATGGTCACGATCACGATTACGAACGTTTCGCCCCGCAAGATGCAGATGGCAACCCCACGCCCCAGGGCATCCGCGAGTTTGTTGTTGGCACAGGCGGCGCGTATCAGCGTCCCTTCCTCAAAACCCAGCCCAACAGCGAAATCCACCAGACCGGCACGTTTGGCGTGATCCGCTTTGCGCTCTATGCCGACCATTACGATTGGCAATTCCTACCTGTTGACGGGCAAACCTGGACGGATTCGGGCAGCGCGCAGTGCCATTAAAGGCGCGTGGGAATAAAATAACGCCGCGAGGAAAATTTCCTCGCGGCGTTATCTTATTCCTTTATTGCCATTTGCTCAGGCAGAACTATTTCACATTCTGCCAGTATTGATCCACGCTATCCATCCATGAGCTGCCGCTCAGGTCGCCCATCGTAGAGAACGAGGGCGAACCCGTGAAGTTACTCATGGAGTAAGTGGTGCTGAAAGCGGTCAATGCCGATCCATTCATCCCGGTGGCAGTGCCGCTGGGATTGCTGGAAGAACGCAGCGCACCAAAGGGTAAGACGTAGTATTTAGACCCAGACGTTTCAGAAATGACAACATATCTAATCTGCCCGGTCGTCGTGTTCACAATCATGTCAGCAATATTGCCCATCTTAGTTCCGTCTGTACCGTTCACCGCCAGGCTGGTGCTGAGGGGATACTTCAGGAAGTAGCTGCCCATCATAGGGCTGGAAGAGCCAGAGGTCGAGCCGCTGGTCGAACCGGTCGTAGAGCCAGAGGTCGAACCGGTCGTAGAGCCGTTATCCGTGCTGTTCTGCCCACCCGTTGCCGGAATGGAGACGCCATTCGATGCCCAGAATTGTGAAACGGATTGATCCCAAGTGGAAGCAGTCATATCTGGGAAATTGCTCATCGAGAAGCATTGCGCGTTGGAAAGCATGGTGCTATCTACATTGACCATGACCGCATTCTGGTCGCTGCCAGAGGTGGAATTACCAGCTGTTGCGCCATTCATGTTGCTTAACTGCAGCGCCTGGAAGGGGATCAACATCATGGTGTTGCCGCTGCTCGCGGTACTCGAAGCATTCACATCACAAGTGGCGAATGCTGAAGATCCACTGGTTGAAGAGGTGGAGCCGGTGGTTGAACCAGAGGCAGTTGAACCGGTGGTCGAATCGGTGGTTGAGCCAGAGGCAGTTGAACCGGTCGAACTTACTGCTTTCGAACGATCTACCACAAGGTAACTAATATAAGGCGCGTTGTTCAACCAATCGCTTGCGCTGCCCATCATGGTCGAACCAGAACCGCTGGTCGAGCCGCTGGCGGTTGACCCACTGCCAGAAGCAGTGCTGTTATCTGGCGTAGCCGTTGCCATAGCGGTACTGTTATCTGGCGTGGCGGTTGCCATAGTGGTGCTGCCTGAGCTAGAAGAACCGGCAGAAGTATCCGTGCCATTCATCATGGATGCGCTGGCGCTGCCGTAGCGCAGAATCACGCCGGCTACCTGCCCCAGGGATTGGTTACTTTTATCCTGGACATTCAAGCGCAAGAATGCCGAGAAAGGAACATACTGCCCGGAAGCTGTGCCAGCGACGCTGCCCGAACCGGAAGAAGAGCTGCCGGTTGATCCGCTTGCTGAGGCGTCCGTAGTTGCAGTGGCTGCCATGGTGGCAGCGGTTACAGGTGTTGCGGTGCTTAGACTTGTACCGCTATCGCCTGTTGAACCTGCGCTGCCTGACCCAAGAGAAGAATCAGGGGTAGCGGTGCTGTCGGCGCTGCTGCCGTTAGAACCTGTGGTTGACCCGGCGCCAGACCCGGTGGTTGAACCGCTATCCAGGGTTTGCGTTGCCTGAACAGTGGCAATGCCCGAATCCGAAGAAGAAGAGCCGCCAGAAGACTGCGTGGCATTGGTTGTACTGCACGCCCCCAAAACCAGGGCAGCCACAACCGCCACACTCAAAGGGATACCAAATTTTCTCATACTGTAATCTCCTTTTCTACTACATAAAAACCAATATTTGCTCTTTCACTCTATTTACTTGTGATGTAAATAAAATAAATAGGGTGAATGATCTAGGTTTAGTTTATTATTGTTAAAGAATATCAACAATAGGTGTCTTTTCATCCTTTTGATGGGGGAAATCCCACCGAAAGAAAGAGAAGGGTTTTCCCCCAAGGATGTGGAGACCGGCTGTATAATTAACGCACTCCACTCTTTTTAGGGAATTGCCATGCAAACGCGATCCGCTCCCCCCACTCTTAAGACAGGAACGCTCCTCCTGGTCATTGCGCTTGTTTTCTTTCTCTTTTTGCTCTCTTTGCAGCTATACACGTTTACGCACGAAAGCGGTCACGCGCTCATAGGAACGCTGTTCGGCGGCACACTCACTTCTTTTAACATCAGCTTTATTGACCTGAGCGCGCACGTGACGATAGACGGCAATTTCCTTCCCTGGCAGCGCGCGTTGATCAGCCTGGCGGGGGTGACTTTGCCGCTCTTGTTGTGGATTCTCTTTATGGGTTGGGTGGCTGCCGCGCCTCAAAACATCCTGCTCAACTGGTTTAAGACGCTGCTGTTCATGGTGGCAGTCAATCCGCTGCTGGCGTGGGTGATCCTGCCGCTCCTGACTACTTTCGGGCAGACGGCTGAGGATGATTCGGTGAATTTTATGCGCATCACCCAAGCCGCGCCAGGGGTGATCAGTGCTGCCGCCTTGCTGATCTATCTGCTGGGGTGGGGATTCTTTTTGCGTCAAATGGGTGGATGGGCTGGCATATCTGCTCGCCTGCGCGCTCCGCTGCCTGATCTGAAAGATGCCCCCACCCGTAAAACGCTGCTGTTGCTCATCCTGCCGGGTGCGCTTGTCCTGGCGTTTACCCTGGCAATCCCCTTTGCCATCGCCCAGGGATCGCCCAGCGTTGCCGCGCCCGCCGCCCCTGCCGGCTATCTCCCCGTGGCGGATTTGCGCCTGAGCGAGCGAGGGTATCAGGATGAAGTCGTTTATCGCTTTAAGCTAGAATCACCTGCCCAGGTCAGCCTGTTTTTCGCGCTGACAGATGTGCAAGGCGGTCCTTCTCAGCTAAAACTGGTTGGGAAAAATGGCTACGAGAACATCTTTTTGGCAGTGCAGGACCCGAAATCGAACATTCGCCAGGGCAGCGTGCATCCGCAGCAGCTGGCGTTGGCAAAGGGTGAATACACCATCCGCGCCACGCTGCAACCCTCACAAGGGCGGGTAAAGGTGTATTTTAAGCAGGATTAATCAGCCCCGGCAGGGTTTGCAACGCCTTTGCCATGCGCGTGCCGTACCAAAACAGCAGCGTGCCATCCACAGGTAGGATGCGCCCGTTTTTAGCGGCTGGGGTATCCGCAAACAGAGCAGCAATCTTTGCGAAATTATCCTGGCTATAAGCAAATGGCTCATCCGGCAGCAGAATCACGTCCGGCTGGGCAGCGATGATCTCCTTCACGCCCACCCTGGGGTAGCGCGTATCCCGCAAGCCGGGGGCTTCTTCCGGCAGCTTGCCCAACTCCGCCAGCAAGGGGTAACGCCGCGCCCGTTCTGCAAAGACGTTCACCGCCCCCAATTGGCGCAGCAAATCACCGGAGTAAGTCTGGTCGTTGAACGTCATCCACCAGGATTCGCCTGTTTCCAACGTTTCTTGCCAGATCGGGCAAAAATAACGCACATGTTCAGCATCCTCGGCGGCAATGGCAGCCCATTCCAGGGCGCGCTCCAATTCCTGCGCCTGCCGCAAAGCTGCCCCCGAGCGGAACAGGCGCGCCAGGGCAAATAATTCCGCCACCGCCGCGCGCGCCGTCTGCGGAAAGGTCAGCCAAACCGGCATGCCGCCATCCTGCAAGGATTCAACCAGCCAGCGGGTATTCTCCTCGCGGTTGGCAATCACCAAATCAGGCTTGAGGGCAGTGATCGCCGCCACCGAAGCGTCTTTGGGTCCACCCACTCGTTTGATATTTTTCAACTGCTCCGCCGGGTGGATGCAATAATCGGTAATGCCCACCACGCGGCTACCGAAGCCCAATTCAAACAGGCTTTCCGTCACCGAAGGGATGAGCGATACCACCCGCTGCGGAATCTTGCCGCCGGTCACATCCAACGGATCTGCCGTAACCCATTCTTGAGGGGAGATATTGCCGTCCATCCTCAAACCACCGGCGCGCGCGAAAGAATCGCCAGAGCAGAGTCGGTTAGCAGGGCAGCGGCAGCGGGCATTGCCTCTTCGTCAATGGTAAAGCGTGGGTGATGATGCCCAAAATTAGCCCCCTTCGTCTCATTTTTCGAGCCGACCAGCACAAAGCAGCCCGGCACCTGCTCCAAAATGTACGCCATATCTTCCGAGACCATCGAACGCCCACTAACGCCCAGATCCGCCTGGGGGAAGTGTTCGGCTGCCACGCCGCGCACCAATTCCGCCAACACGGCATTGTTAATCAGCGCAGGGGTCATGCGCTTAATCTCCACGCTGGCTTTGCAGCCAAACGCCGCCGCCATGTTCTGCACAATCCCTTCCAGGCGATCCAACACCTTGGCGCGGATTTCGGGTTCAAAGGTGCGCAGCGTGCCGCTCATTTCAGCCGTTTGCGGAATGACGTTAAACGCATCGCCTGCCTTCACCTGACACACACTGACCACGGCAGTATCCAGCGGCGAGAGGTTGCGTGAGACGATGGTCTGCAAGCCGGTGATGATCTGCGCGCAGGCGATGACCGGATCAATGGTCATCTGCGGCAATGCGCCATGCCCGCCATGCCCTTCCAGAGTGATGCGGAAAATATCCGCGCCCGCCATCAACGCACCCGAAGGGACTGCCACCCAACCGGTAGGGGCTTCGTTCCAAATGTGCATCGCCAGGGCATAATCTACGGTTGGGTTTTGCAGCACGCCCGCCGCCAGCATCCCTTCCGCGCCGCCTGCGCCCTCTTCGGCAGGCTGGAAGATAAATTTCACCGCGCCCGTGATCTCATTCCGGCGCGCCGCCAACATCCGCGCCACCGTTAGCCCAATGGCAACGTGCGAATCATGACCGCAGGCGTGCATCACCCCAGGGTTCTCCGAGGCAAATTCCAACCCAGTCTGCTCCTGAATAGGCAGCGCGTCCATATCAAAGCGCAGCAATAAGATCTTGCCATGCTCCGCGCCGGGGGCAGCGCCTTCCAACACCCCCACTACGCCGGTCTGCGCCACGCCAGTGGTTACTTCCATGCCCAGGGCGCGCAATTCTGTGGCGACAATGCCGGCGGTGCGCACTTCGTGAAAGCCCATCTCAGGGTGACGGTGAAAATCGCGCCGCATATCGCGGGTATAGTCAAAGAGTTCCAAGGCTTGTTCTCGGGTGGATTGCATCTTTCGCTCCAAAAAAAAGGTTATGCCCTTATTTTAGTCCAAATAAGGGGAAAACAGTTAATCCCTCTTTTCCCCTTGTCGAATTGCCCTGAAATCGCTAGAATGAACCCCATGACAGAAGACGTTACCCCTATCCGCCAACAATATCTGGACATCAAACGCCAATACCCCAACACGATTGTTTTCTTTCGCCTGGGTGACTTTTACGAGACTTTCGATGAGGACGCGGAAACCACTTCGCGCGAGCTGGATTTGGTGCTGACCGGCAGGGCTGTGGCGAAAGGGGTGCGCATCCCCATGGCGGGCATTCCGTATCACGCCGTGGAAAATTATCTGGCGCGGCTGATCGAGAAGGGGTATCACGTTGCTATCTGCGAACAGGTGGGCGCGCAGCCGGTAAAGGGACTGTTTCCGCGCGAAGTGGTGCGGGTCGTCACCCCCGGCACCGTCATCGAACCCGGCTTGCTGAAGGGCGACCGCAACAACTATCTGGCTGCCGTCACCTTCTCCGAAAAAAGCGCGGGCGTGGCGTATGTAGACATCACCACCGGCGAATTTGCCGCTACCGAGCTGGGCAGCGAAGACTTGATCAACGCGGTGCGCTCGGAGATCATCCGCCTGAACCCTGCCGAAGTGTTGGTGGCGGAAAACGCTGCTCAGGCGGACGCACTGCCCGGGCATCGCACCCGCCTCCCTGGCTGGCGTTTTGAACGTTCACGCTGCGCGGATGCCCTGCTGACCCACTTCAAGGTCAGCACTCTGGATGGCTTCGGTTTGCGCGGACAGCCCGAAGCGGTGCGCGCCGCGGGCAGCCTGATCCAATATCTGCAAGAGACGCAGCCCGCCGCCCTCAAGCTGCTGACCGGTCTTTCTTCCTATTCTTTGGCGGATTTTATGGTGCTGGATGCCTCCACCCGCCGCAACCTGGAGCTAACCGAAACCCTGCGCAACGGCGAAGAGGCGGGTTCGCTGCTTGCGGTGCTGGATCACACCGTCACCCCTATGGGCAAGCGGCTCATCCGCCAATGGGTTGCCAAGCCGCTGCTGCAAATTACGCGCATCAACAACCGCCTGGATGCGGTCGCCAGTCTGCTGGAAAATGGTATGCTGCGCGCCGAACTCAAAGCCGCCCTCAAACCCCTGGCAGACCTGGAACGCCTGGCGAACCGCCTGCTCTCCGGCAGTGCGCTCCCGCGCGACCTTGTGGCTATGCGCAGTACCCTGCACGCCCTCCCCGCCCTGCGCGCCCTGTTAGAATCCGTTCCCACCCCATTAGAAAGCATCCTGCGCACCTTTCACCTGAATCAGGCGGAGCTAGAACTGCTTGATTCGGCTTTGGCAGACGACCCGCCCGGCACGCTTGCCACCGTTGGCATTATCCGCCCAGGTTTTTCGACAGAGCTGGACAACGTCATCGAGGCTTCGCGCCATGCCCGCGAGTGGATCGCCAACCTGGAGGCAGTCGAGCGCGAGCGCACCGGCATCAAATCGCTGAAGGTGGGCTACAACAAGGTTTTTGGCTATTACATTGAAATCACCCACTCCAATACCCAGGCAGCCCCCGCGGAATACATCCGCAAGCAAACCCTGGTCAACGCCGAGCGTTACATCACCCCTGAGATGAAAGAATACGAAACCCTGGTGCTGAACGCCGAAGACCGCATCCGCGAAATTGAGGGGCGGCTGTTCCGCGAATTGGTGGAACGCCTGGCGGGAGCATCCAAAACGCTGCTCTCTACCGCGCGGTCATTGGCGGCAGTGGATGCGCTGGTATCCTTGGCGGAAGCAGCTGCCCTGGGCGGATATACGCGCCCCGAGCTGCTGGATTCGCCCACCCTGGAAATCCACGAGGGGCGGCACCCGGTGGTGGAACGCACCCTGACGGGCGGCGCGCGCTTTGTGCCGAATGATGCTCTGTTTGAACCCGGCGAAGTGGTGCGCGTGATCACCGGACCGAACATGTCGGGCAAGTCCACCTTCCTGCGGCAGGTCGCGCTTATCGCCCTGATGGCGCAAATGGGCAGTTTTGTTCCGGCAGCTTCTGCGCGGATTGGGCTGGTGGATCGCATCTTCACCCGCATCGGCGCGCAGGATGAGATTCACGCCGGGCAGTCTACCTTTATGGTGGAGATGATCGAAACCGCCAACATCCTCAACCACGCCACCGCCCGCAGCCTGCTGATCCTGGATGAAATCGGGCGCGGAACGTCCACCTATGATGGGCTATCCATCGCCTGGTCGGTGATCGAATACATCCACAACCACCCACGCCTGCGCGCCCATACCCTTTTCGCCACCCACTATCACGAGCTAACCCAACTGCCTGACCTGCTGCCCGGCGTGCGCAACTATAACGTTGCCGTCTCAGAAGCGGACGGGCAGGTGATTTTCCTGCACAAAATCATCCCCGGCGGGGCGGATCGCTCTTACGGCATCCACGTGGCGCAGCTGGCAGGCATGCCGCGCCCGGTGTTGCAGCGCGCCCAGGATATTTTGCGTCAGCTGGAAGAATCCTCCGGTCACGCGGTGCGCATCAATCCCATGGCAGCCCAGCAAGTGCGCCTCTTCCCCGAAACCAACCCGCTGGTGGACGAGCTTAAGGCACTGGACGTCAATTCCCTTTCGCCCATGGAAGCCCTCAATCGCCTGTATGAATGGCAGAAAAAATATGCGCCGAAAGAATAGAGAAACCCCACCCCTAGCCCCTCCCCGCAAGCAGGGAGGGGGAGAAAATTCAAGAAGAAATTTTAGAGAAGGAAAGTCCCTCCCCACAAGTAGCGAGGGGAAACTACCCTTCTCTTACTCCCCTCCCCGCAAACAGGGAGGGGGAAAAATTCAAGAAGAAATTTTAGAGAAGGAAAGCCCCTCCTCACAAGTAGCGAGGGGAAACTATCCTTCTCTTACTCCCCTCCCTGCTTGCGGGGAGGGGCTGGGGGGTGGGGTTTTTCTCCCAAGAGGTCTCTTTGACGAAACTAGATGAACAAAACGGGGTTAAAGCAGATCAGAGCGCCGAAGCAGAGGCAGAGGTCATCCGTTTCGCATCCGAAGGCAACGCGGAAGCCTTTACTCAGCTGTATGAACGCTACGTGGATCGCATTTATAACTATATTTATTATCGCACCGGCAACCCCCACGAAGCAGAAGACCTGACCTCGCGCGTATTTTACCGCGCCCTGCACAGCATCGAGCGTTACGATCAGCGCGGTGTGCCGTTTGCCGCCTGGTTATACCGGATTGCGCATAACCTGGTCGCCAACTGGCACCGCGACAACAGCCGCCGCAAGGAAGTGCCGCTGGAAGATACGCTGCAATCCTCGCACCGCTCGCAGCAGCCCGAAGCGCACGTGATGGATCATCAGGAGCTAGAAACGGTGCTGCGCGCCATTCGCCGGATGCCCGCCGAGCGTCAGCAGCTGCTAATTCTGAAATTTGTGGAAGATTTGCCGAACGCGGAAGTTGCCCTCATTATGCGCCGCTCGGAAGGGGCGATCAAGAGCCTCTATCATCGCACGCTGCTGGCGCTGCGCGATGAATTAGCGAAAGGGGAATAGGTTCCTATGCTGCAAATTGTGTTGGATGGCGCGGCGGATTTGCCCGCTGAATGGATTGCGGAATATGACGTGCATATTTTGCCGCTGCACGTTCACTTTGGAAAAACCCACTTTGTGCAGGGAGAAGGCTTTACCCACGCCCAATTTTATCAACTGGTGCGTGAGCAGCGCATGATCCCCAAAACATCGTTGCCTTCGCCAGGGGAAGTGGCGGAATTTTACCGCGCGCTAGCCAAACCGGGCGATGAAATCCTCTCGCTGCACATTTCCAGCAAGCTCTCTGGCACAGTCGCCACCATCCAGTCTGCTGCCAATGAATTAGCCGGCGAGCTGGATGTAACGGTGTTCGATACCCTGGCGGGTTCTGCCACGCAAGGCTTTATGGCACGCGAAGCTCGCCTGATGCAGCGCGCTGGTCATTCGCTTGACGAGATTCTTGCTCGCCTGCGCTTTATCCGCGAACATACGCAAATCCTCTTCACCCTCGATTCGCTGGAATACGCCGCGCTTTCCGGGCGAATCAACACACTGCAAAGCATGATGGCGACCGCCTTACAGTTGAAGCCGGTCATTGAACTGCGCGACGGCATGTTAGAGGTTGCCGCCAAAGTCCGCACCCGTCAGCGTGCATTGGAGCATATCCTGAACCTGCTGTGCAGTCGCCTGCAGGGGCATCGGTTGGGGCTGGCAGTATTGCACGCCGCCGATCGAGATACCGCCCTGTCCCTGCTCGCCCGCGCCCGCCAGATGCTGCCCATTGAGGTGGACTTCGTGGGTGAGGTATCGCTGCCGGTCGTAGCGCATTTGGGTCCGCGCGCCATTGGGTTGGTGGCGTATCCACTTTCTTAACAGAATGCCCGTGTAGCGGCGCACTGCGTGCGCCCACCATTCGATGAGAAATGCGTGCTTTTGCGGAAATAATGCCCGGCTTAGGCGCACGCAGTGCGCCGCTACACGGGCGGAGGCAGCCAGGTACGTTTCACAAAATAGGAGAAAAAAGAGATGAGTGTACGAGTTTATGATCTTGAAATGCAGACGGTAGACAGCCTGGAACAACAACTGCGCCAATCGCTGCTGTGGGTCGCGCCAGACCCACGCTTCCGCGATTCGCTCTCCACCCGGCTGACGAGTGTACCGTCCGCTGCCACGCTAGAGCGGCAAGATACCGCCCTCGCGTTGGTGCTGGTTGCCCTGTTCTTTAGCATGATAGCCGGGATGGTCTTTTTACTGAGCCTTTCGCGCAAAACGGACAGTCATTAACCCAATCTTCCAAAACGGAAACGCTGTCACTAACTCCGCCCTGCGAGCGGATGATTCGCGTTCATCTGCAGCAAGTCCCACAAATTGCCATACAAATCCTCAAAAACGGTCACCATCCCGTAAGGTTCTTCTTTGGGCGGGCGGATAAACTTAATCCCCTTCGAGACCATCTCATCGTAATCGCGCCAGAAATCATCCGTGTTGAGAAAAAGAAAGACACGGGAGCCGGTTTGATTGCCGATGAAAGGCTCCTGTTCTGCTTTAGATGCCCTCGCCAGCAGCAGGGTCGCCCCGTTCGAGCCGGGCGGCGAGACGACTACCCAGCGTTTTTTCATTTCAGGCTGGTAGGTGTCTTCGATCAGGGTAAAGTGCAGTTTTTGGGTATAAAACGCAATGGCTTCGTCATAGTCGCGGACGACAATGGCAACGTGCAGAATGGATTGTTTCACGATAGCCCTTCTTAATTCCCAAATGTTTTTGAGGTAGGGAGCAGACAGGCATTTTTATTGAGTGACTTCTTCTTAATAACGTTCAATCGCCTCACGATTTGGCTCAAAAGGTTTTTGTTCCCCAAAAGCGGATGGCACTTATATTTACACTGTCAAGCCCAATTTTCGGCTTAACTCCTGATTAGAAGGCTCCACCAACAGCGTCCCATCTGGGAAAACGATGGTCGGCACGCTGCGATTGCCATGATTCATGCGCTCCACAAACTGGCGACCCTCGGTGTTGGCGTCAATATCCACCCACTGATAGGGGATATGATTTTTATCAAAGATGTCGCGCGCGCGGCGGGTGTCATAGCACCAGTTCGTGCCGTACATGATAATGGTCTGCTCTGACTCGGTCATCGAAATCTCTCCAAAAATCTTAAATGATAACGCTCATGTCATTATACTAAAGTTGCCTGAAAGGGTTAATACCCGCGCAAAACATCAATCCATTTGCGCTTCACCGTTTTGAGAATAGTCTCTTTCGATTGATCCATCCATAGCGCCTGATAGATCATAGACCAGGGCGCCACCTTGCGAATTGCCCCGGATTGCGCCATTTCAGTCGTCTTCCCTATAATTGCCTGACTCGCTTTTTCGATAATTTCCGTGCTGAGGGGAATGGCGGCAATGAGATAGAGTAACATTTGCGGGCAAACGATGTGATTATAAGCAAATTTCGCATCCCGGTTCTCTCCGCCCTTGCGGTGATATGCGCCCGGGCCGTCATAATCGCGCAGCCAGCCCATCCAATGCTGATTTTGGCTTCTATACCAAACTCCTTCGCAGGTTTTAGGCTCATCTTTGGGTAAATAGCGAATTTTCTCTCGAAATTCCTTTGCACTCACGGATTCTTCCATAATCCCCTCAGCAATCGTTTAAGATACGTAGCGGCGCACTGCGTGCGCCCAGGTTTTATGCGGATATTTTGTTGGTGGAAACGCAATTATGCTCATACATTCACGGACACAGAGACGGCGCGACAATTCACGGTCGCTTCTCATAGCGGCATCGCTTCCCCTACGCGCTGCGCACCACGCGGAACGCGGAAAATTCCCCGCTGGCTGCGCTCCATTCTTTTTGCACTTCGCTGACATACGCCATGCGCGGGCCCGTGCGCAATTTCTCTAACAATGCCTCCAGCGTGCTGCGCGGACCTTCTGCCAGCACTTCCACGCGACCGTCATACAGGTTGCGCACCCAGCCGGTGAGCTGCAAGCGGTCTGCCGTTTCTTGCACAAACGCGCGGAAGCCCACCCCCTGCACGGTGCCATCCACAATGGCGTGCAAACGCGCTAGCGGCTGTTCAACAGGCTGAAAGGTCATGCCGTCCTGGGTTTGCGTAACCAACTCGGCAGGAGTGCAGCGCAAAAGACCAACAGCCCGATCCCCAGCAAGATCAAATACGGGGCAAGGTTGCTGAGAACCAGCTGCGCCGCGTCTATCCCCAGCGATTCCTGCTTCCAGCGATATTCTAGCTGACCCAGCGAAACGCCCAACGCCGCGCTGACCCCTTCTTCGCAGCCTAAGCCGTTGCGGTATTGATCCATCAGTCGCCGCAAGCCACTAGAGCCATAATTTTTATACAGAAAGCGCGTAAACGACTCGGATTCCGCATACGCCATAAATGCGCCGGACACTTCGCGCGGGAAGGACGAGCAGTAGGACTTAATCGGCGCGAGCCGTCCATTATTGACCGCCGAGACCATCACGCGGTGATATTCGGGGTTGGGGTATAGCTCTGCCAGCGAAGCCATGCCTTCTGTCAACCAGACGGGCTGACTAGGGAGCTGGTCGCCCATCACCTGATATTGCAGAACGTGCAAAATCTCATGCGGAATCTGACGCTGCAATTCCAGCGATTGATCCGGTCCAGTGGGGATGGAAATAAGCACCTGGGCAAGGTCGGGTTCAGCGTACCCCGCCACCCAGGGCTGATTGTTGCTGATCCAGGCAGTTTGCAGGTCGCGCAGCGAGGCGTAAATGTAAATCTTAATCGGGCTAGGCGGCGGCACCGGTAAAATTCCCCCGGCTTGCTTTAATCCATCTCGCGCAGCCGTCAACGCATCTGCCCCAAACGAGGCATCCCGCCCATACCAGAAGGTTTGCAGTCCATCCGCCTGCGCTGTCTGCCAGGCAAAGCGGTTATCATCATATTGAAAAGCGTACTGATCGCTCTGCACCTGCTGATCGTCATCCAGGGTGACTTCGTAGCGGTACAGCAGAGTGATAAACGGGCGCAGACCAAGGTCTGCCAGGGCAAGGGTATGCTGGGCGGTCAGGTCAGGGTGAATGGTCATCTCTTCGCGGATGGCAGCCTGCCCGGGCGGGATAATAAACACCGCCGCCGAGCGCACTTTGGCGTCCGTTTTCAACTGCACCGAAAAGGTAATATCCAGCCCAAAGTGATACAAAATCCCCAGGTCTTGGATTTCTACAACCGCACCCTGCGCCGCAACCGATGAATAACTCGGCAGCGCGGGCGACAGCCAGGAACCGAGCAGCGCAAACAGCGCCAGCACGCGCAACATAACGCGCAGCGGAATACGCAACCTCATGCCTGCGAATCCATCTCGTCTATGTCGTCTTCGTCCTGATCTTCGTCTCTATCTTCGTCTTCAGCCGGCAGGTCAACGTCCAGGCGGGAAGCCAGCGCGTCTTTATCAATATCGAGCATGTCAAACAAATTTCCCGACTCGTTAAAGGTCAGGTTATCGAGCGCATCTTCCACCAAAGAGACATCCTCGGTCTCTTCATCGCTATTTTGGAGCATTTCTTCAAACTTCTCGCGCACACCCTCGCCGCCAATTGTTGAAAGCGACCAGATGGCGGCATCGCGCACGTCATCATCCACGTCTTCATCGTCCAAAAAGCGCAGCAGGTCATCCCGCGCATCCTCTAATTCCAACTCACCCGCAGCACGGACGGCTTCAAACTGCACCTCCGGGTAAGGGGAATGCAGCATGGAGAGGACTTCCGGCGCGTATTGATTATCCGCAGAGCGACCCATGGCGAATAACGCACTGATCAGCATAGGCTGCTGCGGGTCATGGAACGCCGCGCGCGCCAGGTCTGGCACTTCGGGGCGGCTGGAGAATCCCAGCGATTCCAGGGCATGCCGGCGCACATCCACGTTTTCAGACCCCACGCGGACAATATCCAGCAGCAGTTCTTCCAGCTCCTTCAAGCGTTCCTCGGAGAACTGATCCATCTCGCCCAGATAGATAAACTTCCCCAGCACTGAAGCCGCAGCCGAGCGCACCATCGGTTCAGGGTCGGTCAGCAGCAATAAGCGCAGTTTGGGGACAAAGGCAGACTGTTCACTATCCATCAGCAAGCGCATCGCCAACACGCGCACGCGCGCATCCGGGTCGTTTGCCGCCCAGTGCGCCAGTTCATCAAAATTCACCAGGGTATCGGCATCTTGCAGTTCTTCCAGGTCTTCCAACAGCGAAACGCGCCGGTTGGCAGGCACTTGCGCCCAAACGGTCTGGATGGCTTTTAAATCCTCGCCGGTCAGGTCAGAAAAGCGGTGCAGATGGGTGGCTGGGAAGATGCGGGTATCATCCAACAGGGCATTGACGACCTGCTGAAAGGGAATTTGCGGAGAAGCGGTTTTCTTTACCATCGAGGCTTAATCCTTTAATGCGGAATGATTGGATTCAGAATATCTTGGGTGGTGATATAGATGGAGAGCAAAATGACCAGAGCGAAGCCCACCAGGTGAATGATATTCTCATATTTTGCAGGGATGCGCCGCCGCAAAATCAACTCGGGCAGGATCAGCAAAATGCGTCCGCCATCGAGTGCAGGGATGGGCAATAGATTGGTGATGCCCAACGCCACCGAGAGAATAGCGATCAGGCTGGAGGTGTTGATGCCCCCCAACGGGCTGCCCGCCGCCAGGAGTTCCAGGTCTGCTTTGAGGGTATTTTGGAAGATGGAATAAATGCCCACCGGACCCACAAAGCGACCCTGCTCCGGGCTGACTTCCTTGCGCAGCAGCTTGCCGGGCAGGGAAATAGTTTGATTAATTTGATCATAGACGCGGTTATAGGCTTCCGGCAGCCAGCGTGAAGATGCCACCGGCACAAAATCCGTCCCCATCACCACGCCCATCGCGCCCTGACCGGCTGGCGGCTTGGAACGTGGGGTCAGCTCTACCAGGACGGTTTGCCCACCGCGCAATAGGGTCAACTGAATGGGCTTATCCAGGTTGGCGGCGACCGTCTTTTGCAGTCCGGCAGAACCTCCCACCGGCTGCCCGTTAATCAAGGTGATCCGGTCACCCTTTTGCAAGCCAGCCAACTGGGCTGGTGAGCCAACCGCCACGTCCTCAACGGGAACGCGCGCGCTGTCCATCACCCCGAAATGGGCAATGATGAACACGAATAGAATCATCCCCACCACCAGGTTGACAAACGGTCCTGCAAAAAAGACGAGTAACCGCACCCAGGCATTGGCAGCGCCCAACCCGCCCGGCACGCCAGGGTCATTTTCGCCCTTCGGACGTACAAACGCGCCAAACGGCAGCCAGTTAAGCGTAAATTCCGTTTCTTTGAATTGAAACAGTTTAATCAGGCGCGGCGGAAAGCCAAACCCGAATTCTTCTACCTGAATACCGAACACCTTGGAAGCCAGGTAGTGGCCCGTCTCATGGACAAACATCAACAAGCCAAAAGCAATAATAAAGACCAGGATTGTCTCTAAATTTGATAATAAATCTTGCGCATTCATAGACGCAATTATACATGAAAACCGGGCGGATGTCGGGGCTGCCTATGGCAATGCGTGAGGAACTTCCTATTGTGTTTCTCATTTTCTATAAGAGAGGGGCGCGCCTCTCTATCTTATAGAAAATGAGAAACATCATTGAATTGCCTATGGATAGATTTGCTTCGTAGGCGTAGGGACGGGCGGATACCCTCCCTTTGCCGCTGGTGTAGCCGTAGCGGTGGAAGGGATAAGCGGCGATGGCGTTGAGGTAGATTTTATTTCTTCCGGTGGGTGGGGGAACCAATCCTGATAGAATCCAGCTGCCTGAGTCCATTGGGATTTTCCGATCTCCATATCTCTGACAAAATCAAGCAGCACATTCCCCCCGCTATCTGTGATTTGAAGATGGGTTAAGACAATATTAGTAGGATGAGCGTCATTAAAAGTATAGATCGTCCTCATGAAAGTGGGCATGAACATAGGCATTGCGCGATTGGCTGACTGCAGGTCAGGGGAAGTAACTACCATCTCTAACACCTGTCCGCCATTGGATATGCCCTTTTCATTGGTAATATTCAAGGTTGTTAATGTCAAACCAGTTAAATTAAGTTCCTGCTTAATTAAATTTTGGGTAGTGATCGCATCCAATTTTAAAACCATTTGACCTGATCCCGCTTGAGCGGAGATTTCAGGTGATAAAAACTGTTTTTCCGAATTGATCAACTCACCCTTGGAATTGTAAAGATTCAAAGTGTAGCTGTTAATGTTCATCCCTCTTCGATTCGCCAGCGCCGCTTCTCGATTCGCCAAAATCGTATTCCAATTATCCGTGATCGTTAACTTTCTATCACTGCTTGCACTGGTGATGTCTATTTCAATATCAAAAGGCACGCGCGATACGACCATCACTTTTTTCACAGGAACACTTCTTTGTTCCAGACGATTTGAAATTTCCGCTACCGTTTGCTCTTGCGCGCTCCCTTTTGCCGTGGTAAACAGCACAACCGCCATAGCAATCAGAAATACACCCCCCGGAATAAAATATCGCCAGACTTTTTTCATGGCTATTTTCTCCTTTTACTTATTAACAATTGAAAGGAAGACTGTAGATGATCTATATGTATGAAAACTAAAAGGGTATACGTAGGCGATTCGGTAGGGTGCATTTTGCATCAAAGCAATATTGTTGTCAAAAAGCATCCACTGCCCATTAATATCTTTATAGTTAACGTCAGAAAAATAAGTGTTAAGTGGATTTAAATCACTATCATGGACTTCGGAAAAAGCTTCAATTGTTACAGGGTTACCATTATAAATAAGGTAGCAAGCTTGAAGTTGTCTATCTTTGATATAGCCACACCAATCACCAGCATATTCCTGATTAACCTCATACTGTACCGTTGTTCCCCATTCTTGATAAACATATTGATTGGACCACTTATCATTCATTTTATAAATTGGCGATTGACCAGAACAATCTATACACCATTCAACGTACTCAATAGGTTTTGACGCCCAATTAACGCTAAACATCCATCCCGATTGTATCCAGGTAAGTTTTCCATTACTAGAATCAACTGATGATACCCAATTGGAGATTCCACCACCCCATGTTGTGGGAAATGCGTTTTGAGGTGCCGATATATGGGCTTTCCCTCCAATGGCATGTATGGTTCTTATCGCTCCAGCATAAAAACTTGAAGAAGCTGTTTGATATGATAAGAAAATCATTAAAATTGCGAGAATTGGAAAAAATATCTTAATAAATCTCTGGAAAGTATTTAACGATACAAAATTATAGATTCTCTTCAGGCTTTTTTTCATGAATTCGTCTCCTTCACATAAATAACCCAAGTTGCTACCTTGAACTGTCCATTCGCTGAAATTCAAATGACTTTCGTGAATTCCTGCTCAAAACATCCATTGGGAACGAGAATTCCGTCATTTTCGAATCAATCATCAGATAAATATGGGAGAAAAGCTATCTATGAGCCAAGTTAAACTTTGA
>JBBRAT010000055.1:0-23020 GCA_038206515.1 Anaerolineales bacterium
TTGGGTGTATAGCGTCAACAACAGCGGGTATCTTTTCTATTTTTCTTGGCCAAACCCCAAATAAGTCAACGAAGGCAATTAGGGGGTTTGGGTTTGTGCTATAAATATTTTTCTCGAACAACCACTACCCCGCTAATTCCCAATTGAACTACTTGAATGCCTTTTTACAAGCATGATATAATTTCTTCAGTTGATATTCTCTTTTCTGATCTTCTAAACGGAGGCTCGCCACATGGAGATTTCCATAACCCCTTATAAGCATTCCGATTTGGTGACAGCCAAAGGACGTGTGGATAGCTATACTGCCCCGCAACTATCCGAATCGTTTAACGGCATAACCGATGCTGGACGATACAAGATCGCTTTTGATATGAGCGGGCTTGATTTTCTTTCCAGCGCAGGGTTGCGCGTGTTAATTAATACCCAAAAGACGTGTAAGCGATACAATCGCGGAGAGCTGGTGCTGGTTAATATCCCGGAAAATATCTACGCCGCCCTAGACTTGGCTGGCTTTATTCCGCTCTTCAAAATTTTCGATGACGTGCTTACCGCCGTTGGAAGTCTCTAGTTCACGCCCAAAGCCTTTTTCTGCTACCCAATCTTTCCCTGGTCGTTATGCCAGTCTGGCAAAGATTGGTGATTTTGTGCGTGATATTGCCCAAAACTCAGGGTTTCAAGACTTTGCCATCTATTCGATTGAAATGGCAGTGGATGAAGCCTGCTCCAACATCATTGAACACGCTTACGAAGGCGAAGATAAGGGTCAAATCCGCTGTAGCTGTCTGGTAGAAAGCGGCGTCTTGACGATCACTCTGGAAGATACCGGTCATCCCTTTAATTTCTCGCAAGCCCCAATCCCGAACTTGAGCGACAATCTGGATGATCGCGAAGCGCACGGGCTGGGGCTTTACTTTATCCGGCGATGGATGGATGAAGTGTATTTCGAGACCAGCGATGAAGGCAATACGCTGATTATGATTAAGCGTAAGGTGAATGGTTAAGGTTTGATTTTCAGATGATCGCCAAAAAAGCGCTGCGCGTAAAAACCATGGAATCAACCGCTGCCCCAGAGTGGAAGCAGTTGATTCAATTGGGCGAGCAACTGGTGGTGCAATCTACGCCCGCGGGGCAGTGCCAAATTTTATGCGAGACGGTGATCGAGATGTTCACTGTGGAAGCGCAGATTTGGCTGGCGGCGGGTGCTTACCTTTTTCCAGGAGAAACGCAGAGGCCGCTCCCGCTCCTGCCCCAAAGTCCGCCGCTAGCACAAAAGGCTGCCCAGGAAAGGCGCATTTTGGGGGTTGGCCCTTCAGGGAAGATGGCGCGCCCACTTTCCCCGCGCTCGCGTCCGGTAAGCGTGGCGTTTCCTCTTCAGGAAAATGGCACCCTGATTGGGGTTCTGCAAGTAAAACGCTCCGTGGATCATCCCTTTTCAAAGCACATTCTGGCGCAACTGGAAGCCCTGGTGAACCATGCCAGCATGGCAATGGAAATTACCCGACAGGAACATCTGAAAAATTGGCGGTATCAACAGCTTAACCTGGTACGTCTGGCAAGTGCGCAAATCGCCAACCTGCGCGACCCGCTGCGAATTTACGCAGAGGTGACTACCCTCATCCAGGAGACTTTTCATCTCTATTACGTGGGAATCTTCACTCTGGATGAAGCTCAACATACCCTGCAATTCCGCGCGAACGCCGGGCAAAAATCCAATTTTGTGCCGGACTTCTCGGTGAATGTAGGCGAAGGGATCATCGGCTGGGTGGGTCAGAGCGGGGAAGAATTGGTGGCGCCGGATGTACGCGCCGAACCCCGTTATCGCTATCTGGATGTCCTGCCTGAAACCATCTCTGAGGCAGCCTTACCGCTTAAGGTGGAAAACCGTTTATTAGGCGTATTAGACATCCAAAGCGATCATCCCGCTGCGTTCCACGAAGTGGATATGCTGGTCTTGCGCACCCTAGCGGATACGATCAGCCTGGCAATGGAAAGCGCCATCCTGTACGATCATCTGCATCGCCGCGCGGAACAAATTTCTTCCGTGTTTGAGGTTTCACACGCTTTAGCTTCTATTTTGGATCAGGAACAGTTGCTTAAAGAAGTGGTCAACCTCATTCACCGGCGGTTTGGTTACCCCTTCATTCACGTTTTCACCGTCCACCCTGGGCGGCGGCGCGTTTTTTATGAAGCAGGCAGCGGTGAACGCAGCGAAACCATGCACAAGCAGGAATTTAGCTACCCACTGGATGGCGAGAAGGGGCTGATCCCCTGGGTGGCGCGAAATGGCAAAACCTACCTAGCAAACGATGTCCTGCAAGATGAGTTGTATTTGCCCTCTGATCTGCCGCCGAATGACACACGCGCCGAATTGACCGTCCCGCTGCTGGTTGGGCAGGAAGTGGTTGGCGTATTGGATATTCAGAGCGAAAAGGTAAACGCCTTCGATGAAAATGATCGCTCTCTGTTTGAAGCCCTGGCAGCCACGATTGCTACTGCTATACGCAATGCTGGCTTATATCGTTCAGAACGCTGGCGGCGGCAGGTAGCGGAAACGTTCAAAGATGTGGCTTACTTAATGACCACGAATCAGCCTCTCAACGAATTGCTGGACGTCATCCTTGAAAAGCTGGAGCGCAATTTACCGTGTGATGCTTCCGCCATCTGGTTATTGGAAGAAAATAATGGCGGAGAAGGTGAACCTTATCGGCTGCGACTGGCAGCTACGCGGCACATTGACCCGGAGAGCATGATTCAGGTGGTTGGGGATCGCGCCGAAGCCCAGGCAATGTTGGAAAATGCGCTGCAAAGCGAACAACCCCTCATCCGCCGCGCGGATCAACCTTTTGGCCCGTTAGGGGCTGCGATGAATTTCCCGAATGATTACTCTTCCATCGCCGCCACGCTGCGTACTAATCGCCGCCCGCTGGGCATCCTGACCCTGGCACACGCATCCGGTGGACGCTACGGCAGTGAAGCACAAGCCATTACGGCTACTTTTGCCAATTATGCGGCGGTTGCCATTCAAAATGGACGGTTGTACCGAGAGGCGCAAGAGCAGGCGCTGGTTTCAACCATGCTGCTGCAAGTGGCAGAGGCAAGTCAAAGTACGATGACGGTAGAGGATTTGCTTTCCACCATGATGCGGCTGGTGCGCCTGTTGATGGGTGTGCGCAAGTGTGCGTTCCTGCTCTGGGAAGAGAGCCTGCAAACCTATCAAATGAAAGCCTGGTATGGTTTTGACCTCCCCGGTGCAGAATCGACCAGCCGCCCGCTCTATTCCTCAGAGTTACCCGCCATGCGCCGCCTGATCCAAGAAAAGGCAACCCTGTATTTGCAGAACTCGGATATTGAACTGAACTTGCCAGAAATTAGCCTCGATCAGCAAAATGGCACGCTGGTCATGCTGCCGTTACTGGTGCGCGGCGAAGTAATGGGCGCATTCCTGGTGGCTTATCAGGCAGCGGCACAGGTGGGGCAGGAAGAACGGTTTGACCCGAAGGCACTGGGCATTTTACAAGGCATCGCCCAACAGACTGCCATCACCGTGGATAATCTGCGCCTGTTGGAAGCGCGCCAGGAAGAAGCCTACGTCACAGCCGCGCTGCTGCAAGTGGCTCAGACGGTGGTTAGCTCTACAGACTTGCACGATACGCTCGATACCATCGTTCACCTACTGCCGATCCTGGTGGGGATTGACGCTTGCATTATGTATCTATGGGATGCAGGCAGCCGCCTATTCCGCCCGATTCAGGCATATGCTGGCAGCCGCCGTGAAGAAGAAACGATGCTATCCACTGCCTACGCTCCCGGCGAAAATACTCTGCTCGACACTGTCTTTCTGGAAGGCAGCATGCACTTATGCCAGGTGACGGACGACTCGGCGCAATTTATTCATTGGGCAAAGCTAGCATGTCAGCATTATGACGAAAATGCGGACCAAAGCGCGCCGCCGATTGGCAACTGGCTATTAGGCTATCCGCTTTCTTTGCCCAACATGGTGATGGGCGTGATGGTGGTGCAAGAAATGACGACCTCCCCTGCCTTTTGGGAACGGCGTATGGAAATTATCAATGGGATTGCCCAACAAGTTTCCATGTCCATCCAGAATGACATTTACAAGCAAGAAATGGTAGAAAACCAGCGTATTGAAGGTGAAATACAACTGGCGCGCCAGATTCAAGAAACGTTCCTGCCAACATCGCTGCCGCGCTTGCAGGGCTGGGAGCTTGATTTGCGTTGGGAAATGGCGCGCGAGGTTGGCGGTGATTTTTATGACGTGTTTAAACTGGATGGCAACCGCCTGGGGCTGGTTATCGCGGACGTTTCAGATAAAGGGCTGCCCGCTGCGCTGTATATGACGGTTACGCGCACCCTCATTCATGCCTTTGCAGCGGGCGGCAATGACCCCGCCAGGGTACTCAAAGAGGTGAATGATCTTCTGGTCAACGACTCGCCTGAGTCGATGTTTATTACCGCAATCTACAGCATCCTCTCGCTGGAAACAGGCGAGTTGGTGTATGCAAACGCTGGTCATAACTTGCCCTTACTCTATGGCATGACGGACGAGCGGGTTCATCCCCTGCCCAAAGGCGGCATGGCATTGGGCATCCTCAAAGAGATGCAACTTGAAAATCACCTGGTTCAGATTGAAATGGGAGATACGCTCATTCTTTATACGGATGGCGCGGTGGATTTAATGTCGCCCAAGAATGAATCGTTTGGCGAGCCTCGACTGCGGCACGTCATTGAGCAATACGGCAAAGAAAAAGTGGGGCTGATCCTGGAAAACCTGGATGATGCCCTTGCGGATTTCCGCCAAGGGATTCGACCTTTTGATGACATCACCATCGTTGCGATTCAGCGCGCGCCCAAAGCGAAAGAAAATAATAGTGGATAGATTGCCTAGGCGTATCTACCCACTATTACAAAGAATTACCCAAAAAAATTATTCGCCAAAGAACAACGCCCACCAAGCTTCCCAATTTTCGATTGGGCGCGTAGTGGTTGACTTGATGGGGGCGGGTGTGGGCGTGCGATTTTCTACCACCATGGGTAAAATGATTTTATCGTCTGTTTTTGCCATGTGAGCTTCATTCCGCGCCCAATCTTCCACCGCCTGATCAGAGGTGGCATACGCAACTTGCGTTTCGAGCGCGGTACTAGTCGCCACCAGATTGCTGACCTTGGTCGCCGCTTGATCTCGCTGTTGGGAGAATTGTAAATATTCCGCCAAACGGCTATTTAAGTTCATCATCAGCAATAAAAACAAGCCGATGAGAACAATGACTGCCAGCTGTTTGCGCGCACCTGTGAAAAAGTTCATACCATAAATCTTACCCGAAGTTAGGTAAGGAGGCAAGTGAGAGAGGGAAGTTTTAAGATTCATGCCTTCTCTGTTGCAAAATTCGTGCCTTCTGAGAAGATAAAAAAGGTTTCAGTGAGGGTGGCAGTGGTCAAGTGGGGAAGATCGCTCGCTTTACCGCTGCCACCCTCATTCTTAATGAATCTAAAAAAATTGCTCAGACGGATTGTCTGAGCAATTTTAGGTGCCGGAGGAGGGATTTGAACCCTCACGGGAGTACACCCACTACGCCCTGAACGTAGCGCGTCTGCCAATTCCGCCACTTCGGCATGTGGCTTGCAACTCAGGGGCTTGACAGGCTTTATTCTATCTAAATTTGCGAATTTGTCAACCTTTTTCAAAATTTTCATCCGTTCAAAAGAGACGAGCATGCTATAATTTCTTATTATTATTCTGGAGAATCATGGACCCACTACTGCAACGAATCATCAACCTGTTAATTGCCCCACCCGGAAACCTGGTATTTCACCTAGTTTTGGCATTTGCGATTCTGGCAGCCCTACAAGCCGTCTGGATTTTACGCCAGAGTGGTGATTATCCGCATAGCGGGCGAATCCTGTTTGGACTGGGCATGTTGCTTCTGGCGCAGGTGCTTCTTTTTCTGAGCAGTGGACTTGCCTGGCAAAATGTAGTGGATCCGCACCTCCTCCTGCCGCCTCTTGACCGCGCTGTCTTTGCGTTTAGCCTGGTTTGGGTGGTATGGCTATGGGGTTTTGAAAAACCTGCCCGCCTTGCCGATATGGTAACGGGCTTTTTGAGCCTTGTCGTTATTCTCCTCTTTCTATTCACGTTTACCAGTTGGAGCGTGCAAGGCGCAGGGTTATCCTTTAATAATAGTTGGATGGATTGGGTTTGGGAACTTGCTGGCGCGATCATCGTCTTAACTGGGATGGCAATTCTTTTGCTTTCACGCCCCACCGGATGGGGATTTGGGTTTGGAATGCTGCTCCTCAGTCTTAGCGGATTGGCGGCGCATATTCTATTCATCGAACCCTCGAAGGATTTTTCGGGGTACCTGCGAATCGCACAACTAGCTGCTTTTCCGCTCTTGCCTACCTTGCTGTATCGCTACAGTGAAGCGCGCAAGCCAGCTGTCATTACGTCAGCGGTTGAAACGCCTGCCATCGCCGCATATGCAGAACCAAAACGATCCGCTGGAAATGTACATGCCCTGCATGCCTTCCTGGAATTAAAAAAACAAGAGGATTTCCCCTCTGTAACGGCGGGGATGGCGAAGGCGATTGCCTACCTGATGTCTGCGGATTTGTGCTACATCGTACTCCAACAGACCGCAAAGCAAATTACGCTGTTCCCTGGCTATGATATGGCGAAAGAAGAGCAGGTGAATGGCGTAACTCTGCAAGAGAGTCAGGTCCCTTTGTTAGCGAGCGCTCTGCAAAAGAGCGAAGTAGTGCGGATTTCTTCTGGTGACCGCCTGCCGCCAGATTCGCTGGCATTGGCAAAGATATTGGGCATTCAGGCGACTGGCACGCTGCTGTTGATTCCGTTAACGCTTAACGGTCAACCCTGGGGGGCCGTGCTGCTCTTATCTCCCTACTCAGAACGCGAATGGACCTCTGAAGATGAGGCTGTTCTAAGCGTCGAAGCTGAAAATATTGCTCAAATCTTACGAGACGCGCAAGTTCCACCTATTTCCACCCCCTCGCCTGCGGTTGGAGCTGCGGAGATTACGCTGCAAAATCTGCGCGCTGAAATGGAAAATTACCAGAGTGAGAATGAAAATCTGCTGACGTTATTAGAAAAAAGCCGCATTGAAATCGAGGAAACTCGCCAATCCGCGCAAAAGAGTACAACGGCCGCTCCATCTGCAGAGCTTGAGTCTTTGGTCGCCTTGCAACGCGAATCGCAAGAGACAATCAACTTGCTTCAAACGGAAAATGAAGAGCTGCGCCTTAAATTGGAAGATTTTAAAGCGCAATTCCAACAGGCAGCCATTGTCGCAGTGCAGCATCATGCAACTACTGAAGAAAGCGACCGCCTAGAAGCAGAATTACGCGCCACCTTGCAAGACCTTGCCGCTCTGCAAAATCAGCTTGCTGAGACAAATGTCAAAGTGATGATTCTGGAAAGTAAGCAGCGCGAGGCTCTTCCGCGCGAGTTAAGTGAAGGCGAAGTCATTACCTCGATGGTACAAGATTTGCGGCAGCCGATGGTCTCGATCATGGGCTATACCGACTTGCTATTAGCCGAATCGGTTGGCATTTTAGGGGCGTTGCAGCGTAAGTTTCTGGAACGCATTCGCGCCTCATCCGAGCGGATGCGTTCCATGTTAAATGATCTGATCCAGGTTGCGGCAGCCGGCGAACCCACGCAAGACCTGTTGAATCGCCCTGTAGACCTGGGTACGCTGATTGACGGCGCAATGCTGGATACCAGCGCCCAAATCCGCGAAAAGGATATTACCTTGCTGGTTGATTTACCTGAAGAAATGCCTACCATTTATGCCCAGCGGGATATTATTCAACAGATTATCGTGCATCTGCTGCAAAACGCGAGCGCAATCACCCCTCAAGAAGGCACGGTTACGCTGCGGACGCGCGTCCATGAAGACGAGGGCAAGGAAAATCTCTTGCTTCAGGTGATGGATAGCGGCGGAGGCATTTCCGAAAAACAAATTGAGGAAGTGTTTAAACCCCATTATCGCCCAGATGCCCCCCTGATTGCGGGATTGGGCGATACGGGCGTGGGGCTTGCCATCACCAAGGCGATAGTAGAGACCAGCGGCGGGCGAATTTGGGTTGAGAGCGAACCAGGCGTATCTACAACCTTTAATGTGCTGTTTCCCATCAACGGCAGTTCCACTGAGGCAGCCAGCTGATGAAACCTGTCACCCAATTTCTGACTGGAATTGCCATTGCCATCGGCTCGGTTCTTTTGGTGCTTTCGGCGATGTCGCTTTCCCTCAGTGAAGGCAACCTGGCAGCAGAGACCATATCCACTCAGCCAGCGCCTTCCGCTTCGCCCACACATCAAGCTCTGGTGACGGCTACGGCATCACAGGATACCTCTACCCCTATCGTTCAAGGGAACTCCCCTACGCCATCCGCCACACTCACCCTGACCATCGCCCCCAGTCTGACCCCATCAACCGTTTGCCCACCCCCCAAGGGATGGGTTAGCTATGTTGTGGAAACCAGTGACACCGTGGCGCTGCTTGCTCAACACAGTGGAGTATCGGTGGAGCAAATCCAAAAGGCAAATTGTTTATTGACTACTGACTTGCTCCCCGGTAGTATTTTGTATATCCCCTTTGCGCAATCCACTGCGACGGCACAAGCCAGCCCTACCGCCACGCCTTGCATTGTCCCCAATGGTTGGGTGCTGTACACCATTCAACACGGTGATACACTCTCTCAACTTAGCGGCGAATTGAATGTGACCATCACGGAGATTATGCAGGCGAACTGCCTCACATCCACATATCTGATTACCGGCATGTCTATTTACGTCCCCTTCTTGCCCCGCGCCACCGCCACCCCTATCCCCTCTGCCACATCTACGCCATTGGCAAAGCCCACCGTCACCGCGACTCAGGGAATTTCCACCAATACGCCGGTTGCGCCTACGCTGCCACCCACCAATACGAATACGCCCAGCGCGCCGACAGTAGAACCGTCTGCTACGGCGATTGCGCCCACTGAACCACCGGCTACCCAAGTTCCGCCCACAGCGACATTAGCCGCGCCGGTAGTGACCCCTACCTCTAAGCCATAACCAATTATTGACCAGAAAGAAACCTATGAAGAAACCGTTTGTTCGATTTACCCTGTTCCTTATGATGATCTGCACTGCATGTAGCATTCCGAGCGCAGCTTCTTCATCCCAACCGACTTCCATTTCCCCGTTAATCCAATTGCTGGTGAAGGCGGGCGCAAACGCCACCAAAACCGCCACGCCTTTCCAGCCGCGCGGCGCTACCCAAACGGCAATTGCCGCCAAAACTGCCCCCGCCAAACCAACGTTCGGAAGTACGGTCACTTCTACGCCGGATCAAAATTCTCTCTTTATCGAAGGTTGTGATGACCCCAATAATCCTCCGATACCTCTTACCCAGCCTATGCCGGATGGGGTCGTCAATATTTTAGTATTGGGGTCAGATTATCGCCCCAACGCTGGATTTCGCACGGACATTATCGTCCTGGTTTCTGTTAACAAAAAACAAGGCACCATCAGCGCAGTGTCTTTTCCACGCGACCTTTATGTATGTATTCCCGGGTGGATGACCCAGCGGATTAATACTGCCCAGCAGCACGGCGGTTTTAATATGATGCAAGACACAATGGATCATAACTTTGGGGTGCGCCCACAATATTACATGATGACCAACTTCCAGGGACTTGTCAGCATTATTGACAGTCTGGGTGGATTGGACGTAAATGTAGGCAAATATTTATCGGATGCGTGTGATCGAAACGTCACTGGATACTCAGGTGGCTGGTGTACCGTACAATCAGGTGAGACGCACATGAATGGGACGACTGCACTCTGGTATATTCGCGCGCGGCATACCACCAGTGATTTCGAGCGCGGGCGCAAAGCCGAAGAGGTGATGATTGCGCTGTTTAGCAGGTTAATGAGCGTAGACGCAGTGACGAAATTCCCCCAACTGTATCAAAATTACAGTTCTACGGTAGAAACCAACATGAACCTGGGCGATATGACCTCGCTGCTCCCTCTTGCTCCACAAATTGTAACCGATACGAGTCGGATTCACCAATATAGCATCACCGGGCAAGAAACAACCGGTTACGTTACCCCAGAAGGCGGCGATGTGCAGCTGCCAAATTATCAGGCGATTAAGGATATTTTGACCGAAGCTATTTTCGGCAAGTAAGTTAATCTCCCACGAAAAAGAGTATGAGAGGATCAAACGTTCCTTTCATGCTCTTTTTTGATTGCTATACCGTGATATCTGTGGAATAACTCCGTGTAGTGGCTTCCGGCAGAAAGCTTGAGACAATCAAGAAAGCATCCCGTGATAGCGTTTAGGCTCCCTGCCGGAAGTCACTACATGGATACTGCTGCGAAATCCCACTCACGCAAAGAAAACCTGAAATGTCGTTCTCTTTGCAAAAATGAGTACACGCACTCATTTGACAAATTTTCAGATTTGAGTACACTGGATATATCTTAATCTATGCGAAGACCTTAAGAAATCATTTAGGGCGTAGGAGGTATATGCCAGCTCATTCATCTACTCCAAACACGGCGCACATCACCCCGGAAACATCCCTCTCTCCGGCGATTCGCGCCTGGGAAATGTACCTGGAAGATCAGGGAAGGTCTCGCTATACCATTAAAGCTTTTCATGGCGACCTTGAACTGCTCAATACGTATTTGCCCGCTGATCATACCTTGGGGGCAATCACCACCAATGACCTGAATCACTTCCTGAGTTGGTTGCAAAAGGGGCGCGGCGTGGCGTGCAGCCCCAAAAGCCTGGCACGGCGGATCACTTCGATTAAATCGTTCTTCCGCTGGCTGCATCAGGGCGGTGTTCTGGTTGTGGACCCAGCTGAAAAGGTGATCCAGCAAACGGTGATGAGTCCGCTGCCGGTGGTGCTGACACGTGAAGAGACTCAAAAAGTGTTGGACGTGACTGCCGCCTACCGCACCGCTCAAAAACCGGATGCGCGTGCCGATACGCTGCTCAGTTTGCTGCTGACTACCGGCATCAAAAAAGGGGAATGTCTGGCGCTCAGTCTTAATCATATAGACCTGGAAGCGCCCAGCGGGCCTATCCTGTTTGTGCGCTATGCAACCCCAGGTAACCGCTATAAGGAACGCAAAATTGCGCTCACGGCGGAATGGGTGACGAGTTATCAGGAATATTTGCAGCAATATCACCCTACGGATCGAGTATTTCCGTGGTCGCCGCGTCGCCTGGAATATTTGCTAGAAGATATTGGCAAAGAAGCAAAGCTAGAAAAGCACCTCTCCTTTGACATGTGCCGCTGGACCTGCGCCCTGGATGACTGGGAGGCGCGGGTAGAGCCGGACACGATCCGTCAGAAGATGGGCATTTCAAAGATTCAGTGGCGCGAAATTAGCTTGAAACTTCGTCAGATGGCGGGGGAACAGCCCCTGGCGGAAGAACAGGCGGAACCATCTTCAGGTGAATAACCCTGCGCGTGCTGCCCGTTACCCGAAATGGATGCGCTAAACGGAAGCCTGGAATCCAGGCGATTTGCTCGGCGCAGCAGACCAGTGGCCATAACTGACGGGCAGCGCGTGATCGTTTTACATTGATCCAAAAATCAGATAATTTCTGCGAATGACCTGCCAACCCCAGGGGCTGAAAAACATCCCCTGGGTGCGCATGGCGTAGATTCAAGCCATGCTGCGCCACCGTATCCGCGTCTAACCAGGCTTCCCACGCGGAAGCATCCGCCAGTTGGCGCTGATCGGGTAGACTTTCTTCGGAAAACGATAACGTATACCCATTTTCTATGAGAACCTGCCCCGGAATCATCAGCGGGCAGGTTTCTTCATGCCAGCGGGGATAATCAGGTGGTGGTTGCCGCAAAGAGTCCACCAACCAAAAGACGGGGTCACTCTTGCCGGGCAGCGCACCGAGCATCCACTGTAAGCCAAAGGTCCAGTTGATCTGCCCACTGCGCGAAGGCTGCTCAAAAAAATGCAGAGCGCGTTCCACGTCTTCAAAGTCCAAATTGCGCACTTCAGAGCGAAGTTCACGCACCGCTAGGCGGATTAATCTGCGCCTCAGCCCGATTGCGAACCCCTGAAAAGTCATTTTTCGCAAGCCCACCTGACCGGCGGGGGCATTGTCTACGCGGCACTCTTTCCAGGCAGCCAAAGCCATCTCATCCATCCAGGTCTGCTCGGCTGCCAATACGTCCGCAGTGCGCCACAGGCTGCTCTTAATTTGCGGGTTATAGCTTTCCAAAAATGGGATCAATTCCAATCGAATGCGGTTGCGGCGGTAGATTATATCAGCATTGGAGACATCCGAAGCATACGGTAGCTTATTTTCCTGACAATAGAGGAGGGTTTCGGCACGCCAGGTATGCAGGAGTGGGCGCGCCAGCGGCAGGGTTGCATGCCACTGCGGCGCGCGGCTGGAAAACGTCATGCCTTTCAGCCCTTCGCCGCCAGAGCCGCGCAAAAGGTGCATGAGGACGGTTTCCACCTGGTCATCTGCCGTGTGACCGACTGCCACCGCCTGAGCATGTTCGCGTTCAGCCAGGTCGAAGAGGAAACGGTAGCGCAAAATGCGAGCAGCCTCTTCGATGGAAGCCTTATGCTGGGCTGCCCAATCCGCCACGTGCGCCTCACCCAAAAAGAAAGGCGCGCCGATGCGGTCTGCCTGATCGCGAACGAGCTGGGCGTCTTCGGCAGAATTGGCGCGCAGATGATGGTCAAAATGCGCCACAATCAAGGAAAAGCCCAGGCGAGAAAGGCAATCCAGCAGGCATAAACTATCCGCGCCACCAGAAACGCCGATCACAAGGGGGGAGGAAGTGGAGAGTAAACAATCTTTTGCGCAAATTTCAAACAATTTTTCAAAATTCATAGGTTTTGTATTATAATATACCCTATGGAGGTTTTAGTTTTACCTCTAACGCATCAAAAAGCACTTTCTGTCGTATTCCCATTTAAGCCTCAAAATAATTTGACAGCAAGCGCGAAGCGGGGTATAATTAATCTCCGTGCAATTCTGTATATTGGGAGAGACGTGTAATGGAGTCTAGCGTTGCTGCGGATTCGGACCGCACAGAAGAAATCACTCAGAACGAAAATAGTAATGAAATACGGCCTAAAATGCACTATACCGGCAAGGTTGTTAAAACCGGGCTGGCAGGTGCAATCGTCGATCTTGGAGAGGGTCAGCATGCGCTGATCCATATCTCACAAATCGTCCCTGACGAAAATGCTGAACCGATAAAGCGCGTTGAGGATGTTTTGCAGGTTGGTCAAAGCGTTGATGTATGGGTGAAAAAGGTCAAAGACAATCGTGTCGAATTGACCATGATTAAGCCCCTCGACCTTGAATGGCGCGACCTGAAAAAAGGAATGACGGTAAAAGGTCTGGTCGTCCGCCTGGAGAAATTTGGCGCCTTTGTTGAAATTGGCGCTGAACGACCTGGGCTTATTCATATTAGCGAAATGGCACACGGATACGTGCGTCAGCCCGCTGATGTCGTCAAAGAAGGCGATGAAGTCGAAGCGCAAGTCATTGACGTCAACCGCAAAAAGAAGCAGATCAAACTGTCTTTGAAGGCGCTCCAACCGGAACCCGTCAAGGAAGAAGAGCTGCCTCGCACCTTCACTGAAATGCCGAGACGCGATAAACCTGTGCGCAAAAAGAAAGCCAAGACCACGCGCACTCGTGGTGAAGAAATGTCGGGCAACGTGGATGAATTGTTGGCTTCGATGAACAACGAGCCTGAAAAAGAAGCTGAACCCACTGCAATGGAAATTGCTCTGCGTGAAGCCATGGAACGCGCGAAGGCTCGCAAGCAAGATGATAAATCCCGCAAGAACAAAAGCGTTTCGCAGACTCAGGAAGATATTTTCAGCCGCACGCTGGAAAGTAAAGCCTGATCTACAGCTAGTTCCATCCAGCTCCTGCGAAATGCTCAGAGTTGGCTATCGTAACCGTTTTCCTCGTTCGATAGAAGGATTTAGAGGCGACTTGAGTTAAACCTGAAGACTCCCACCCTCTCCACCAACTGAGCTTGCAAATCCTCCATCTTTACCGGTGGAGGATTTTTTTATATCGTTTAAAAGGAGATAGGGATGGCAGAGGTCAACATGGGAAAATCGCCCCATCTCGACTGCTACCACGCCAATTCCCAATGAACCTGAACATTATCTTGTCAGGAGCGATGAATGAGGTATAATTTGTTCTGAAGCCACTTGCGGGTATAGCACATCGGTAGTGCGGTAGCCTTCCAAGCTATTTAGACGGGTTCGACTCCCGTTACCCGCTCTTTTGCCCCACGAACAGATTAATTCCTTTAAAGAGAGGAATCTGTAAGTGGGGATTTTTATATACCCGATCATTAAAATCACTTTTCGTTCTTTGACATCCTCATAAGAATGCCGATTGCAAAGACGAATACCCAGATCATAAACGGGATAATGGCGGTTCGTTGAATCAGTCCAACCCATTCTTTAAAGACATTTTGTAAGCTAGGGAACTTCGTGAAGAGAGTCAAGAGGATCACGCCTGCTGCGCTGATCGCTCCCAATAGAAGAGTCCAGCCATAAAGAAATCGCCATTTTGGGTCAATACGGAATCTGCGCAGAAAAACAAAACAACTTGTGGGCATCAGTAAGAATACAATTGCTCCAAAGATGCCATGAAGTGTGCCGTGGAGCGTTACCTGGTTCAGTGGGGTACCTATAGGGTCGGTTACAAGCGGACCAGAAGCAAAATAACTGATGGCGATGATGGTAAGGAGAATCACTCCGCCCCGCGATGCTTTGCCATTTTGAAACTCAGCTGCCACTGCACGGGTAAATATCAGCAATAGTATCCCGAAAACAACAAAATTAACCATTTGAATCCAACCGCGTGTACCAAGGGATAGGTCACTGACGTACATTGCCAGCGGGTTATACCCCGGGCGAAGCCAGCCTTCTAACGTAAATACTGTCACGAAGAGGAATGCCCCAATAATGCCTGCCCATGCAATGAATTGACGTTGGTGAATCGTTAATGGTTTCATCATTTTCTCGATCTTTTAACTTTTTGTGATTATAGCATATCGGATATTAAGCTCTGAGCGCATAATCGGGAAACATCTATGCAAGTAATCACCTAAAGGGCTGTGTTGACTTTTGATTTCCAATATGTTATTCTCATATTAACTTACCGTCCGTTCGGTAAGTTAATATGCAACGCTTATGAATGGGTACTTTTTGGAGGAAGTCAATGGAAACGAAACAACGGAATCAAATTTTAGGGGTGCTATTTGTTGGCGTGCTGATGGGCGCGCTGGATATTGCCATTGTTGGTCCTGCGCTGCCAGCGATTCGGTCACAATTTCAGGTCAGCGAACGGCTGTTAGCCTGGATTTTCAGTATTTATGTCTTATTCAACTTAATCAGCACACCACTGATGGCGCGCCTTTCGGATCAGTTTGGACGTAAGTGGATTTATATCCTGGATGTGAGCCTATTTGGGATCGGCTCGCTGATTGTGGCGCTTTCCACCAGCTTTGAAATGGTGCTATTCGGGCGCGCAGTGCAAGGGTTCGGCGCGGGTGGCATTTTCCCGGTCGCCAGCGCAGTGATCGGCGATACCTTCCCGCCAGAAAATCGCGGGCGCGCACTGGGCTTGATTGGCGCGGTATTTGGGCTGGCGTTTATCATCGGTCCCATCATTGGCGGGGTGATCCTGGTCATCACCACCTGGCATTGGCTCTTCCTGATTAACCTGCCAATTGCGCTGGTAGTCATTCTCCTCAGTTTGCGTGTGCTGCCTGCACATCGCGCCGAAGTACGCCGCAGCTTTGATACCTGGGGAATGTTGGTGCTGGCGGGGCTGCTGGCTTGCCTTGCATGGGGCTTAAACCAGATTGATACGGCGCATTTCTTCAGCAGCCTGGTTTCCATGCAAGTTCTGCCCTTCCTGGTTGCCTTTATCGTCCTCTTGCTGGTTTTGGTATGGGTTGAACAGCGCGTCAAGGACCCGCTATTACCGCCTTACCTCTTCAATCGCCGCCAGTTGACCTTAGCGTACGTGCTTTCCACTGGCGCTGGCATCGGTGAATCAAGCCTGGTATTCATGCCTCTTCTGGCAGTGGCGGCCCTTTCTGCCTTTGGCGTCACCCAAAAGTCAGCCAGTTTCTTGTTGATGCCGGTGGTGCTGGCGATGTCGGTTGGGTCGCCGCTGGCAGGGCGGATGTTAGATAAATTTGGCTCGCGGCTGGTGATTTTATTCGGCACAGCCATTATGTCGCTCGGCATGTTCCTATTGGGGACGTTTGCCAGTAGCATGGCATTGTTTATTGTCTCCGGCGCGCTGATCGGCATGGGTATGTCCGCTCTACTTGGCGCTCCGCTGCGCTATATCATGCTCAACGAAGCCAATGCCACAGAGCGGACGGTGGCGCAGGGCGTGGTGGCAATTTTCACCAGCACCGGGCAGCTGTTAGGCAGTGCATTGGTGGGCGCAGTGGCAGCTTCGGGGGCATCCCTGAGCAACCCTGCCGCAGGCTACAGCCTGGCGTTTGAGATGATTGGCATATTGAGTATCGTGTTGATTCTGATTTCTTTCTTGCTGAAGACCCAACTGCAAGAACGCCAGACGGTACAGCAGAATCTGAAAAAGTCAGGCGTGCCAATGAGTGTAAAATAGAGAGATGAATGAGGAACTTCAGACGATTCGTGAACGGATATTAGAAACGGCTACGCGCCTGTTTGTGGAGCGCGGGTATCACGGTCTTTCGATGCGCGAAATTGCCGAAGCGTGCAGCCTCTCAAAAGCGGGCATTTATTATCACTTTGAGGATAAAGAGCAGCTCTTCCTGGTAATCTTAGAAAAGAGCCTGGATGAATTAGAAGTCATCACCCGCCAGGCAGCGGATTTGCCAGGCAGCACGCGCGCACGAATTGCCTTTTTTATGCAGGCGCTCTTCACCCGATTGCCATCCTATCAACGCAGCGTGATCCGCCTTGCCAACCAGGACATCAACCAGCTTGCCCCTGAAAAACGTGCGCAGTTCGCGCTGCGCTACGAGGAAAAATTTATTCGAGTGTTGGTGTCTATTTTGCAAGCCGGGGCAGCGCGCGGCGAATTAAAGCCAATTGCCCCTGAATGGGCGGTCTGGGCGTTGCTTGGATTGGCTTACCCCTTCTTTTCGCCCGGGTCCACCCGCTCAGGGCAGGCAGATGCCCAGGTCGCGGAGATGATCGTGTCCGTTTTTATGGACGGTATGGCGGTTGGGAACGGAGCTGCTTTTGTGGACTGACCAGCTCCCTAAAACCACTTCCCTGGCGGAGGTGAATGAGATTTTAGTCACTTGCCGCTTATGTCCGCGATTGGTTGCCTGGCGTGAAGAAGTGGCGCACACAAAGCGCCGCGCTTATCGAGATTGGACGTATTGGGGCAGACCCATCCCCGGCTTTGGTGACCCCAACGCGCGCGTGCTGGTGGTGGGTTTAGCCCCTGCCGCGCATGGCGGAAACCGCACCGGGCGTGTCTTCACCGGGGATGCTTCGGGGGATTTCCTGTTCGCGGCGTTATATCGCGCAGGGTTCGCCAATCAGCCCACTTCGGTGATGCGCGGGGATGGGTTGGAGCTAAAAAATATGTATATGGCTGCCGCGTGTCGCTGCGCTCCGCCAGACAATAAGCCAACCCCGCAGGAAATTATCACCTGCCGCCCTTACCTGATTAAGGAAATGAGTTTGCTGAAGAACCTGCGTGGAGTGGTGGCATTGGGGAAAATTGGCTTTGATACCATCCTGGCGGTCTATCGCTCACTGGGGATAAACGCGGGGCGACCTGCCTTTGGGCATAATCAGTTCTATTCTTTGGGGGAAGGACTACCCTGGCTGTTGGCTTCGTATCACCCCAGCCAGCAGAATACTCAAACTGGTCGCCTGACCCCGGCAATGTTTGATGCCGTCTGGCAGCGGGCAGTCTCTTTGTTGAACGAGGATGTATAGCCAATCACCGTTCTGGATGGTTGTAATTTCCCATCCATCCGCTAGAATGAAAGTGTAGAGGGGCAAAGTGATGAATGCCCTCCCGCCAATTTAAGAAACTGAGGAAAAAACAGCGATGACGGTGCGCAAGCGAATACTGATTGGAATTGGGGTTGTTTTGTTATTGGTAGTAGCCGGATTCTTCGTTTGGGCAGAAACGCCCGCCTCTCCCATGCCAGAGGCGATGCAGGCATTAACCGGGGACAATAGCGTGCAGGTGACGCAAGATCACTGGGTGGTGTTTCAGCCGCAGGGCGTCAAACCCAGCGTGGGCTTCATCTTTTACCCCGGCGGGCGAGTAGATTATCGCGCGTATGCACCCGCTGCCAAAGCCATTGCCGCGCAGGGCTTCCTGGTGGTCATTACTCCTATGCCGCTCAGTTTGGCGGTCATTTCCCCAGAGGAAGCGAAAGCCGTGATCGCTGCCTATCCAGCGATCACGCATTGGGTGATCGGCGGGCATTCCTTGGGCGGCGCGATGGCAGCGCATTATGTTGTGCTACATCCCGATCAGATCAATGGCGTGGTATTCTGGGCAGCCTATCCAGCGGATTCGGATAGCCTGGCGAACAAGCCGGTGAAGGTGCTTTCTATATCCGCTACGCGCGATGGGCTGGCAACCCCGCAAAAGATCGAGGCGTCTCGTGCGCTGTTGCCCAAAGATACCCAGTGGGTTGTAATTCCGGGGGGTGATCACGCCCAGTTTGGCTATTACGGTCCGCAGAGTGGGGATAACCCTGCGGAAATCACCCGCGAAGCGCAACAATCTAAGACGGTGCAGGCAACGGTGGACTTCTTGAAATCGTTTGAAGCTGCCGCTGTGCCGTGATGTTGCAGAATTTTCCAAAGCGTACAAAACTCAGGGAGGGAAGATGAAAAAACTGGAAACATTGGCAATCGCGCCAGACTTTGACCTGGTAGACACCCAGGGGCAACGCCAGAAACTATCGGCGTATCGCAACCATCAGCCAGTTGTGCTGGTGATGACGCGCGGCTTTGTTTGACCCTACTGCCGCGCTCATCTGGCGCAGTTGCGTCAGGATTATAGCCAGTTTGTAACCCGGAATGCCGCCATTTTGGTGGTCGGACCGGACGGTCCCCATGCCTTTAAGACCTATTGGGCAGAAAATGACATGCCTTTCCCTGGTTTGGCGGATTTGCGCTCACGGGTGGCGGATCAATATGCCCAGGAAGTGAATCTGTTCAAATTGGGGCGGATGCCTGCCCTGTTTGTCATTGATTTGCAGGGTCAGGTGCGCTATGCCCATTACGGCGACTCGATGAAGGATATTCCACCCAGCCAGGAAGTCTTGGATGTGCTGGATATGCTGGCAAAAGAAACAAAAGAGTAGACTTTAACAAAGAATGGGATGCGCAAAGCATCCCATTCTTTTTGTTATATTCTCTTAAATTACTTAGCGAAGCTAGGGCGGTTGCGCAGCGCGCCCCAACCGGCATAGACAGCGGTTTCGCCTAATTCGGCTTCGATGCGCAGCAGTTGATTGTACTTGGCAACGCGATCAGAGCGGGCAGGTGCGCCGGTCTTGATCTGTCCCATATTGAGGGCGACCGCCAGGTCGGCGATGGTGGAGTCTTCCGTCTCGCCAGAGCGGTGAGAGGTGACGGCGCGCCAGCCATTGCGTTGGCAGGTTTCCACTGCTTCGATGGTTTCCGTCAGCGAGCCGATCTGATTCAGTTTCACCAGCAGGGCGTTGGCGGCATTTTCTTTGATCGCGCGGCGGACGCGCTCGGGGTTGGTCACCAGCAGGTCATCGCCTACGATCTGAATGCGATCACCCAGGGTGCGCACCATCAGTTCCCAGCTTTCCCAGTCATCCTGAGCCAGACCGTCTTCGATGGAAACGATGGGGTATTGATCCACCCACGATTTCCAGAACGCGACCATCTGCTCACCGGTCAGCTGCTTGCCTTCTTTGCGCAAGTTATACAGCTTGGTATCTTCGTCATAGAGTTCCGAGGCAGCCGGGTCAAGCGCAATAGCAACCTGTTCACCCGCGCGATAGCCAGCCTTCTGGATGGCTTCGAGGATGACTTCTACGGCTTCGGCATTGGCTTTGAGGGCAGGCGCATAGCCGCCTTCATCGCCAACCAGGGTGGTATATCCACGGCTTTTCAGCACGCCCTTCAGCGCCTGATAGATTTCAGCCCCCCAGCGCAGCCCTTCCGCGAAGGAAGAAGCCCCGAAAGGCATGACCATAAATTCCTGCGCGTCCGTAGACTGCCAGGCAGTGTGCGCGCCGCCATTCAGAATGTTCATCATGGGGACGGGCAGCACGTGAGCATACACGCCGCCGATGTAGCGGTAGAGGGGCAGACCCAGGGCGTTGGCAGCTGCTTTGGCAACCGCCAGGCTGGTGCCTAAGATGGCATTCGCGCCCAGGTTCGATTTATTCGGCGTGCCATCCAGTTCAATCATCGCCATATCAATGGCTTTCTGCTCCACTGCGTCCCAGCCAACGAGCGCATCCGCGATCTGCGAATTGACGTTTTCAACGGCTTTGAGCGTGCCTTTGCCGTTATAACGTGATTTATCACCATCACGCATTTCTAGGGCTTCGTGAATGCCAGTAGAAGCGCCAGAGGGTACAGCTGCGCGTCCCCAGCTGCCATCTGCCAAAACGACTTCTACTTCAACGGTGGGGTTGCCACGAGAATCTAAAATTTCTTGTGCGGTGATCGACTCAATTACAGTATCCATGTGTATATCCTCTTTGTGTAATCTTTGTGTAGTTTGATTAACAGGCTTAAGTATAATCCCTTTTGCCGTTTGCGCCTAAGAACGGGTCAACCCTATTCTTGCGCTTCTGTTTCCGCAGCGTTTAACCCTGCATGATTCATCGCTGCTTTGATAAATCCTAGAAAGAGCGGATGTGGGCGGTTGGGGCGAGATAGAAATTCGGGGTGAAATTGCGTGCCGACCATGAAGGGATGGTCTTTAATCTCGGCAATTTCAACCAGTTTGCCATCCGGCGATAACCCTGAGAAGCGCATCCCCTTTTGCTCTAATATCTGACGGTAATTATTATTGAACTCAAAGCGGTGGCGATGACGTTCCTGTACTTCAGGCTGCTGATAAGCCTCAGCTGCCAGGGTATTGGGCTGTACGCAGCACGGATACAACCCCAGGCGCATGGTTCCGCCCATCTCCGTAATTCCTTGTTGATCGGGCATCAGGTTAATCACCGGGTTGGGAGTGGCTTGATCAAATTCCGCCGAGTTCACGCGCTCGCTCTGCAACACTTCACGCGCAAAATCCACCACCATCAGCTGCATCCCCAGGCAAAGCCCTAAATAGGGGATTTTGTGGATTCGGGCGTAATGTGCGGCTTGGATTTTGCCCTCAATGCCGCGGCTGCCAAACCCGCCCGGCACGACAATGCCGTCTACATCCTCAAGTTCTTCCCATCCATGACCCTTTTCCAGTTCTACGGAATGTACCCAGCGCAAATCGAGTTCTGCGCCAGCTTCCAGTCCAGCATGCTTCAGGGCTTCGCGCACCGAGATATAGGCATCATGCAATTCTACATATTTCCCCACAAGGGCAATCTTGATCGTGGGTTTTTTAGCGCGAATTTTCGCAATGAGCTGCTCCCACTGCTTCCAATCCGGCTCTTCACGGGCAGTTAGATTTAGGCGTTGTAAGATGTAATCGCCCACGTGAGCCTGTTCAAGCAAGAGCGGAATTTCATACAGGATAGGGGCTGTCACCATTGGCACAACTGCGCGTTTTTCCACATCGCAGAACAAAGCGATTTTCTCGCGCATGCTCTCTTCAACGGGATGATCCGAGCGGGCGATAATCATATCCGGTGAAATACCAATCGAGCGCAGTTCGCGGACGGAATGCTGGGTAGGCTTGGTTTTCAATTCTTCCGTTGCGCCGATGTAAGGCAGCCAGGTGACGTGAACGTAAAACGTATTTTCGCGCCCCAAGTCGCTGCGCAGTTGGCGGATTGCTTCCAGGAAGGGCAGGCTTTCAATATCGCCAACGGTTCCACCCACTTCCACCAGGACGATTTCTGCGCCAGTGGTGCGGGCAACCATGCCAATCCGCCGTTTAATCTCATTGGTGATGTGCGGAATGACCTGAATCGTGCCGCCCAGGTAATCGCCGCGCCGCTCTTTGCTGATGACCTCCGCATATACCTGCCCGGTGGTGACATTGCAGACGCGGTTCAGACGAATATCAATAAACCGCTCGTAATGCCCAAGGTCAAGGTCGGTTTCCGCGCCATCATCCAGCACAAAAACTTCGCCATGCTGATACGGACTCATCGTGCCGGGGTCCACATTGATATAGGGGTCGAGCTTCTGAACAGCAACAGCAAATCCGCGATTTTTGAGCAATCGTCCCATGGCAGCGGCAGTCACGCCCTTGCCTACCGAGCTAACCACGCCGCCGGTAAAGAAAATATATTTGGTCGTCATGCGAATACCTCTTTCTCTTACAAAACGCTTACAGCAACAACTTAATTAAAAAATTCCACCCTAAGCAGGGGGAACAGAAATTAAAAGAAGCGGGGAGGGTCGTTTGCACGACACCTCCCCACAAGATCGTGGTTTCCGGCTGATGAACAGGGGTCGGATACCAAAAAAGGTCACTCATCATTATTTATCCACAAAACTTGAGTTTACCACAAAAGGAAGAAAAGAGCAAAATTTAATATTGCGTTTACTATGGCGTTCTCAAGAAAGCTTGACAGATAGACAAAAAAGCCCACCTCGGTATAATGGGTGTCACCAAACAAACCAGAACCGAGGAGGGCAAGATGGAGTATACCACGCTGTTATCGAGGCAAGAGATCAGCGCAACGGGGATCGTGTACGCATACGACAGTCTATATGACCGATTTCAGCAGATGAGTGATCCGCGCAAGGCGAAGGGGAAACAGTACAGCCTGTTGACCTTATTGGTCTTGATCTTTTTAGCGAAGC
>JBBRAT010000056.1:0-21861 GCA_038206515.1 Anaerolineales bacterium
AAATAAGCGCGGGTAGAATTCGCTGCCGAACTGTTCTGCAAAGTGATCGTATAGGTGGCTACATCCCCGGCGTCTCCGCTCGTGATGTCCACTTTCTTGGTGTTAACGTCTACTGGAATGTTCGGCTCAACTACTATACCGCTTACTGAGTTTGAATCAGCGCCAATTTGGGTTGTGCCATTCTTGAACGCCTGCGCCTTGTCGGTCAGGACATGACCCGCCTTGGTGTTGGCAGAGGTATCGTTCATTACCCGCGCGTCAAACTCGATGACCATGTACTCAGGGTTGGCGTTATTCGTATCCGAGTTAAGCAAATCGCCCAATTTGAAGCGCAGCCCGCTGCTGGTATCCACATGATCCACTGGCAGAACAAAACTGGGATGGATGGTGCTAATCCCGTTGGTTGCATCATAGAACTGACCTAAGCCTGTGCCACTTAAGGCAATCGTCCCAATGCTGATCAGGCAGCCCGCTGTGTCTTTGCAGACCAACGCCACCTTGGCTGAGGTCGGAACATACTGCATTCCCGCCGGCAACAAATCTGCAATCTGCGCATCCAGAGCCATGCCTTCCGGCCAGATCGCCTCAATCCGGTACTTGACGATTTCGCCAACTGCATATTTGCCTATTGGGGTATCTGCCAGGGAGCTTTCAATCTCGCTCTTGACTAACGAAGGCACTGTGCTGGTCAGAGAAGCCGTATCCAAACCCTTGTACATGTTCGGATTCGCCCCCGAACCATCCCGCGCGCCGGTGGTCGTGCCACTTATGCCGGGGGTGAAAGTATCCAACACTGTACTATTGGGCAGTGAGCTATAGGTCATATTCGCCGTATTGGCGACCGTTTGGTTGGGAGAAAGCCATATATCCAGTGTAGTAGTGTACGTGAATACCACTTTGCAGCCAGGCTGCATGTGGTCAATGGTAATGTCAATCTTCTTGTTTGTAGACGGATTGCTTGAAACGCTCGGCGCGGGCGATGTCTCGCAGCTCGTTAGGGTGAGCGTTGGAGTCCAACCGCCGGTGACGGTCAATGGCAGCGATGACAGATCATCCACCACATGTACCAAATAAGCGCGGGTAGAATTCGCTGCCGAACTGTTCTGCAAAGTGATCGTATAGGTGGCTACATCCCCGGCGTCCCCAGTGGTTTTGTCGGTTGACTTCACCACCGTCACACTTGGCTCAACCACTGTACCGCTTACTGAGTTTGAATCAGCGCCAATTTGGGTTGTGCCATTCTTGAACGCCTGCGCCTTGTCGGTCAGGACATGACCCGCCTTGGTGTTGGCAGAGGTATCGTTCATCACCCGCGCGTCAAACTCGATGACCATGTACTCAGGGTTGGCGTTATCCGTATCCGAGTTAATCAAATCGCCCAATTTGAAGCGCAGCCCGCTGCTGGTATCCACATGATCCACTGGCAAGACGTAGCTGGGATGAACGGTGCTAATCCCATTGATCGTACTATAGAATTTCGCGATGCTCGAATCCGTCAGCGCGATGCTCCCATTGCTAGTAACGCAGCCTGCTGTGTCTTTGCAGACAAACGCCACCTTGGCTGACGTGTCAACATACTGCATCCCCGCTGGTAACAAATCCGCAATCTGCGCATCCGGGGTTGTGCCTTCTGGCCAGGTTGCTTCAATCCGATACTTGATGATCTCACCGACCGCGTATTTGCTCAGAGGTGTATCTGACAGAGAATGATCTATTGCGCTCTTGACCAGCACAGGATCATTCGTTTTAACCACAGGTGAAATTGCGCTGCTTTTATAAGTGTTAGCCGCCCCGCCACAATCGCCGGTGTTCCCCGTGCGTTTGCAATCGGTGGTGACGCCGTTATTGTGCGCTCCAATTACATTGCCTGATAAGCCGGAATATTCTACCGCGCTGGTGTTGGTAAACGTCTGCCCTGGCTCAACTGTGTTTTTGAGGGTCGCTATGAACGAAACCGCAGCTGCGCAATCTTTGGGCAACTTCGCCAGAGTCAAATCAACTTTATTGCCTGAGATTCCACTGGTGTTATCTGTTACTGTGGTGGAATATCCCGTACCGCAACCCGTACCCGTATAGGTGGGGGTCAGGTTCACCGATTTCAGCATAAATGGAACGATTGGAATGACGGTAAGGTCATCAGTCAGGCGAACGTCAAATGCATCCGCGCCATTTGCGTTATTATCATTGGTCGCCGTTAGCGTGAAGGTAATATCATCCGCATAATCGCCAGTAGCAGGGGATGCGCCCTTTGCGAGCGTGATGTGCGGCTCCACAATGGTCATGGCTGGCGCGCTGGTATTCTTGCTTCCGCCATCATAGGTAAATGCAGCCGAGTTTACTTTGGTATAGCCGCGCACATTGCCCGAATCGTTCAGCATTACAGCGGTATAGGCAATCGTTACTTTATTATTGCTGCCATTATCACTATTGACATTGGTCACGTCACCCAGGTTAAGTGTCATGGTATCCGCAGTAAACGCGGCTTTTGTGCAATCGATCGTCCCATTAGAGGAGCTTACCCCTGAATCCAGAGTGATCGAGTTACATCCAACAAAAGCCATGCCGGTAGGCAGCGTATCTACAATTTTTGCGTTGGTTGTAGTGCCTTCAATGAAGTTCGCCACCACCTGATAATCCACCGTTTCGCCAATTGCCAGGTTATTTCCGGTGGTGCTGCTCTGAGAAGTGCCAGTTGCTGTCTTCGTCAAGGCATTATCCGTCATCTTAACTTTTGCTTCAACCGGCTTTGACGCTGGGAAAGCATTCCCGCCCGGCGCGCCAGCATATTCCAGCAGTTGAGAGGCGTTGGTAACTTCTTGCAGCGGGTGAATCGCGTTATCTACTGTTGCCTTATAGGTGATAATGGCAACATTCTTGCCGTTCGCGGCATCATAAGCCGCTAACGCCCCATGCGTGCCATCCATATCGTTAATCGTCATGCCAGCCGCAAAGAAATCGGTATCTGTAGAATGACCGAATACCGCGCCAGCCCCATCCGTGACGCACAAGGACCCCGTCACATAAGTCAGTCCGGCAGGCAACGCATCATTCACCTTTACATTAAACGCGCCATTCAGCCCCGTTCCCGTATTTTCAAGGGTGGTGGCAAATAAAACAGTATCACCCGCATCCATCCCTGATACGCTGCTACCAATGGGCGTGGTTTTTAAAAGGTCGGAAGATACCGTCCCTGCAAACTGACTACCGCACCCCTGACTGCCATCAAACGGCACCGGCGCAGTGGTCGTTGGCGCAAAAATCGCACCGCTTGCCCGATCGGTCCATATCGTGCCTTTCTGAATGGTCACGAACGGTTCGGTCAGGATGATTTGCACAATAGAATCAGCAACAGCATCGCCGCCATTGGTCGAATTTTCATAAGTGCGCGCCTGGTTGGTTAAATAAAGCTTATCCGCGAATGGATCAGAGGTTACGGTCACAGTAAACAGAATATCAATCATTTGGGAAGTATGTCCCGTATTATGATAACTGCCATAATCAAACTTAAGTGAGTTCCCCGCAGCAACTGTGGTAATGGTTGGGATAATTCCTGAATACACAAAGAAGGTGTCATCTGCCCCAAACTTGGCGTGACCCGCAGCGGGCACAGCGCCATCTACTGCGCCCACTTGCGCGTCAAAGGGAGGTAATAATTCAGTAGACCGGAAAACGGGCAGGGGCAGGTAATCCAAAATATACATATCTTCCACGTCAGAGGTGCGCAACGTGTACTTTAATTCATACGTAATCGTTCCCCCTGGGGCAGTTTGCACAGGCGTGGTAAAGGTCGTATCCCCATTGACGGCATACACCCTTTTTTCCATATTGCCGCGCGCCAGCTGCAACACTGTACCGCTATTATCCGTTACCGTATAAGTGGTAGGAGTCAGGTCACTTACCTTCAGGACATCCCCAGAAATATCCACATGGTTATTCAGGATGTCGCCCTGGTCAACCCATTTATCTTTCGTGCCATAGGTAACAGGCGAATCAAAGGCAGCTTGGACGATGGCATGGAAAACAATCGTACCCGTCACGCCATGACCAAGGTCATAATGCCCGCTTGCACAATCAGGGATATAGACTGACGTGCCGGTGGTGGGGACGCAGCCGCCAATCATCTTGCCACTCTGGCTATTGCTGATCAATTCATTTGAAATGTCAAAGGTAAGCAGCGAATGCCCTGCAGAAGTCAGCTCAGAAGTATCATTATTGAAGTTCGCTGCGTTCATGTCAATGTCCGTCAAGGCATAGGTATTGCCATCAACGGTGATCTGTGGAGTAAAGCTGGGATCAAAATGCTGCCCATCTCCCAGGGTATCTTTGACAATAACATTCTGGAAAGCGAAATAATCCGAAACCTGAAAATTAAGCGCGTATTGCAACACATCCCCGGGCATCAACTGCTCAGGATGGAGGGATAGATTATGCGTCAGATCCGTCACGCCCTTCTGAATTGCTAAAGAGCGGTCAATCAGGGTGTGGTCGTTAGAGGTGACATCAGTGACAACCGTGGTGACTGAATCGCGCGTATCAATCGGGGTCCAATCGCCAGAAGCTTTGGCATCGTCAATGGAAGTATTCGGCGCGCCAGTGGGTGCAGAGATTATTGGCGTAGTATTGGCATCATCCAACGGCACAAAATATTCAAAAATAGCCGTTGCATCCTCTGTACTGGTTGTGCCGGTCAGGCTGGGCCAAGTGACGACCAGTTTATTATTCGGGGAGTTCTGCGCGCCTGGATTAGCAGGCTCTGGGGAAGCAGTTGCCCCAACCGGATTACTTGAAACCATGTGTAGGTATTCCAGGTTATTGGGCAGTAAATCCTGCAATTGAGCATTGGTTAACGTCTGACCAGCGGCAATATCCATCGTCAATTTATATTGGCGTGGAAAGTGGGGACCGGTTGCCGTTTCATTTTCAGGTCCAAGATAGGTTTTCTTTAATTTCAGAATCGTGGGGGTAAGATCGACAGTAGCTTGTGCGCCCAGGATAGAGGGGTCTGCTGCAAAATCATTTAACGGCGTTTTGCCAAATTGGAAGCCAGCCAAGGCTTTAATCGTCAGGTTCTTGCCTGCGCCCACATCCGCCAGGTTCGAAAGCATGGTTTTGATGGTTACATCCGCCGCGGGTTGGGTAGGCACAAAAGAGCCAAAGGGCATCAACAGCACCACCAGTTGATCGCCAGGCTTACCGCATACCTGCACAGGTGTACCGGCATTATCCACTGCGTAAGGATGTGGCAAACAGCCATCTGTGGCAGGGTCTACTGCCATAGGAAAGATCAGCGGAGAGCCAGAAGCCGGGGTTAAGTGCGTTCCAAGGTAAAAGGCACTGGTGAAGGTCAACCCATCATCGCCATCATACCCAGTAGCGGGCAGAATCAAGTCAATATACGGTCCGTAACCAGGAACGCCGCCGGTGGCATTGTCAAATGAGACGGTGAAAGAATAGGCTTCCCCGATCATCGCTTCTGGACTAGGCAACTTTAATGTTGCCCGAGGTTGCGGAGTGGAATCTGCTTGTGCCAGTTGTGCCGGCAGCAGCATTGCCACAATGACCACAATTGCCAAAATCGATACGATACCCTTGCGCATACCAGCTAATTTGCGCAATCCACTCATTCCCTGCCCCTGCTGACCCATATATTTCATAGATACCCACCCAGGCGATCAATATTACAATCTTGAAATCTTATTTATGAATTACAGATTCTTTTAAATCTCTAATTCAATTAAATCTTTACTCAGAAATTACATACTTATTCTACTTGATAAAATAATAAACTAACATTACAATTTCAATACCATTACGAAATAATCCTAATAATCACGACTAAGTCCGAAATAATGATTACCAGATAATCTTATTTCAGTTGTTGCCTTTTTGGGGTTTTCTTGCTATACTGATTAAGCTATTATTTATCTAAAATATAATTATTTTTCAGGCTTATAAAAGTGTTAAATGAATAGTTGAAGGGATTTGAAAGTGAAACAGTGAATGTTAAAAATGGCTTCTAAATCAAAATAGAAATAGGTACTTATCCAGGTAAGTGGGGGGAAGCCCTCCATTGTGGTTCGTTCTATGAAAGGGTACAATATGGATAAGAGCGAAAATTCTGTACTCCTTATTTGATATAAGGAAATATGTAATATCCTTATTGCATTTTTTATGACTACCCTCGGAGATCCTTTGATGCGCATTCTTATTGTAGACGATCATATTCTTTTCCGCGAAGGACTGGTGGGATTATTAAAATCTCAACCAGATATTCAGATCGTTGGGCAATGTGGCTCGGTGGCTGAAGCAATTGAAACGGGGTTGCAGCTTAAGCCCGAAATTATCCTGATGGATTTTTCACTGCCGGATGGCACAGGCTTAGAAGCAACGCGCGCTATCTTACAACGTGCGCCGGATATTCAAATCATTTTTCTCACGATCAACCAAGATGATGAGGCTTTAATTGCCGCCATGCGTGCTGGGGCAAAGGGCTATCTTTTAAAGACGCTCTCCGTCCAGAAATTATTAACCGCTTTGCGCGCCATGGAAAAAGGGGAAGCCGCCCTTTCTCGCACTATGATGGCGCGTATCTTGAAAGAATTTGCCCATACCCATACCATGAAAGATGAAGACCCCAGCCCCCTGGTAACGCTCACCTCGCGTGAAATTGAGGTCTTGCAAGAAATCTCGGCGGGCATCACCAATCAAGAAATTGCCAACCGCTTATTTATTTCAGAAAACACGGTGAAGAATCACGTGCATAATATTCTTGAAAAACTTAACCTCAATAATCGCCGCGAAGCCATTGACTTTGCCCGGCGTAACGGCATTAGCGCCTTGCCTCAGCACCGATAGCCTTTATTCTTCAGAACGCATATTGACCAAATCCATCACTTCCTGATGCAGGAAGTTATCTACGTATTCCAGGCGCGCATCTGGGTCAATCCGTTGATCCTCATCCGGCAACGCTGACCCTTGCCATGCAGCCAACACTTCCACGTACATTTTGCGCCGATCCTGTAAATAAGACTCAATCTTCAAATCAACATGAGGTTGGATGTTGCCTTCCTCGCCCATCGGCAACACCAGGCGCAGACCTCCGCCTAACACAGGGCGGTTCAGCACGCCTAGCTGACCGAGCGGCTGCCCTAGCCGTTCTTCCCACAACTCGCGGAAAGCATGATCCGCGTTAGAATCGTATAAGCAGCGCAAACTGGCTTCAACGCTTTTCAATGTACGATTGGGCCAGACAGAAGTAAATACCCCTGCCACGTCACTGGCTTCCCGCCCTACATATTCCACAGACCGATTATCCATCTGCATAACGATGATACTTAATTGCCCTATTTGCGGGGATAAAGGCGAGATGCGAATTTCTAAAGGCATGGGGGATTTCCGCGTCAATACTAAGTTTTGACGATCAAATGTTACATCGGTTAGTTCGATCCCAGCTTCCTCTTCCAGTCTACGCTGAAATTCCATCCGATTGGTAATATTTAATTCCGGCAGGGGAAATAGTGAATAGTTTACCCCCACATATAAGACCTGCTCACTCTCTTTTTTCATTTCTTTACCCCTTTCAGTAAAAAACTTCTATATTGCGGCTCTCTGGGATGCTCCATGGTGTTAGTGGAGCGCATGCGCAGCACGCTCTGGACTAACAAACACCACGCCAATTCCAAAAGAGCCTACATAGCTTTGTAAGCGTTGTCCTGCTCTCGTAGTATGATTAGATACCTAATCATACTACGAGAGCAGGAATCTGAACCCATTTTTGCCTCTAAAAACTGCCCAAATTCCACATTCTTTTCGATCAGGAGAACAACCTATGTACACATTACGCAACAAAAGCCTATCGGTCTCCATCCTTGACCCCATTGCCGACCGCGCCCGCGAAGGGTCACGCTATTGCACCGGCGGGTATATCTGGCAGGTGAATGACGCTCAATTGGGGGAACTCATCTCCGGTCCAGAATATCCCAAAGAACCCAATACCTTTGACGGTCAGGGGATGCCAGACATGTTCTTTACGCCTTTAGGCGCAGAACAGGCAAAGGTAGGGGATGAGGTTGGCTGCATTGGGGTGGGTCGTGTGTTACGCACCTCGTCCGAAGAGCCCTTCTACGTCTTCCATAACCGCGAAGTAATTGAATTTGTCCATTGGGACGTGACTCAGGCGGATGAGAGCGGCATCGAATTTGTCACCACCGCCACGTTTAAGGATTGGACTTATCAATTAACTCGCAGCCTGAATCTGGATAGACGCACCTTGCATTCTGCCACCGCTATCAAGAGCATGGGCAAAGCCACGCTGCCCATCCGCTGGTTTGCACATCCCTTCTTCCCTCTCACCGAGGATGGCGTGCTATGCCATTTCTCGATGCCAAACTCCATGCAGGAAAACCCAGGCTACTTCGTCAACAATGAAGGATTCGTCACCCGCAAGCCAGAGCATAATTGGAATTATGGTTGGTATCAGGTGATTGAATATGATCTTACCCAACCAACTGCCTTTATTGGCATCCAAAAGCATCCAAAAATTGGGCAAATTACTGTCTCTACGGATTTTTTCCCTGACTTCTTACCCGTTTGGGGCAACAGCCACACCACATCCTTTGAGCCTTACGTCATTCGTGAGCTGAGCGCTGGGCAGGAAGCGAGCTGGCAAGTCTCTTATCAGTTCTAAGCGAATTTGGCTCCCCTCTGGGTGGAGAAAAAGTTGTAGCTGCTCGATATCACAAACACAGGGATGCCTGAGCAATCACAAATTATTTTCATGTCACAGAGGATCGCTCAAGATCATAACCAGAGGAATAGGTTTTTTACCCAACCGCATAACTCCATTCTCGGCTTATGCGGTTCAAGACTCTCCCGATGGAGGTGTGCATGGTAACGCCAACCCAGCTTGAGGAATGGCTACGCGAAGTAGAAGAACGCCCCCTTTCCGGCGTGGTCATCGTCCGCTTGGTGATTCAACGCCTCAAAACCCTCACCGAGCGCAATGAGGAACTGCTTTCGGAAAATATTCAGCTGCGCTCCGGTAATCGCGTGGAAGAATATGAGAAACGCATTGCCAACCTGGAATACCAGCTGAATTTGCTCCGCCGCCAATTTGGGGACTTACCGGCGGGCAGCACGCTCCCCACTCCGCCACAAGTAGGCATCAATCTGCTGTTCTACACGCCCACCGGCAAAGTTCTGCGGATGGTAATGCCCACGGAAGCCTTCGTCAGCGGAGAAAAGCTGATTAACTTTTCCGCAGAAAGTTGGCAAGCTACTCCAAAAACGGTGCGGATATTGGCAGTCACCGATCAGGAAGAAATTCTATTCGTCTTCAACACCGGCAGAGCCACCACGCTCGCTGTTTCTGTCATCCCCATTAGCGCATCGCCGGATTGGACAAATGCGTATTCCGTTGACCCCCACGCCAGCGAAGACCTGGCAGTCGCCTACCCGGTGGCGCGGATGACCCTATTCGACTCTTGCGTTCAGGTCAGCGGGCGGGGCTGCGCAAAGAAGATGATGCGCTCTGCCTTTGAAAGCCATCTCTCCAAAAGCTTTATCGGCGCGGGCGTTAAACAGGCGCAGGATAAAACCGCCTGCCTGACGTTATGTAATGCCGGCGAATCCCTTGCCCTTGCCACCCGTGAAGGCTATTTATTGGCGCTGCCAGTCAATTCCCTGCCCTACACCATTGAAGAGGTGATCAAGCTCTCCTCCACCGATTACATCGTCAGCGCGTTCTCCCCCGCAAAAAAGACCTCGCTGGCGATCATCACCCAGCAAGGCAAAGTAGTTCACCGAGAAATGGGCTGGCTTGAAACGGCTGCCTCATTTAAATCACATGGGCAGGCAATTCTCTCTCCGGCGCGTAGGGAAGCAGGCACTCGCCTGGTGGGGGCAGCTGCACTGGAAGACAAAGATTGGTTGATTGCCCTGCACCAGGATGGCATCATCACCGCCCACCGCGCTGCGGACCTGTTCGCCAGTGGAGCCATCCCCCATGCCGCCGACCTGGTGGATGTGACCACACTAGACGGAAAATTGCTCTCCACTACTAGGCAGGAGGTTTAACCATGACCCTCAAAGTAGGCATTGATTTTGGCACATCCAACTCGGGCGTAGCTGTTTCGGATGGTCAGCAGGTGCGCATGCTGCCCATTGATCCGAAAAACGTTTCGCCAGAAGTCGCCAAGACCATCCTGTATATCACCCGCGACCACCAATATTCGATTGGGCAAGAGGCAGTGGAAACCTACTATCGCCATAACGTCAACCGCCTGCGCCGGTTTGCGCGTAAATGGGTGGGGGAAGTGGAATATCGCGGCGCAGATATGTATTACGTTACCGACCTGTATGCTTATGTGGACGAATTACAGCCGGGTCGCCTGTTGCAATTCCTCAAGACCGCGCTGCGCTCCAATTCCTTTGAGGGAACGCAGGTTTTTGATCGCTATTACACCATTGGCGACCTGATTGCCATTTACCTACGCCTGCTGCGGGAGCGCGCCGAAGCCATCCTGCATGAGCCGATCCAACATGTCACCCTGGGCAGACCGATTAAATTCTCCGAAAACCCCACTCTCGATCAACGCTCGCAAGAAATACTGCATCAAGCCGCTGAACAGGCTGGATTTAAAAGCGTGGATTTTGAATATGAGCCAGTGGCGGCAGCGCTCTATTACGAATTAGGCTTGACCCAACCCCAAACTGCCCTGATCTTTGATTTCGGCGGCGGCACGCTTGACCTCACCCTCATGCGCCTGGGGGAACGCGACCATCACCGCCAAATTTTCGCCAATGGCGGCATTGACGTGGCAGGCAGCGATTTTGACCGCGCCATCATTCGCAAGCGCATGCTCACCCACTTCGGCAAAGGTCAGGTGGAGCAAAACCTGGATCTTAAGGAACTGGTGGAAGCCGTCTCCGACTGGATGGCGCTGCCAGAGTTAAGCGTCCCTAAAGCGCGTACCCGCATCCATCAAGCCATTGAGGCTGGAGTTGCCCCCGCGCGCCTTAAATCGTTAGAGAGCCTCATCTTTAACGACCTGGCATTCTCTTTTTACCGCGCCGTAGAAGAAGCCAAAATTACCCTTTCCGATCAGGGCGCAGCAGTTATTGGCTTGCAAGAAAAAGATATGGACTTATGGGAGCTGTATACCCGCTACCAGTTTGAGCAGGATATTTCTGATTATCGCCAGAGGGTGGAAGAGGTTATCCTCGCCACTGTGCAAGCATCCGGGTTGGACTTCTCACAAATTGATACAGTCGTCAAAACCGGCGGATCATCCAATATTCCCTGCTTTTCCAACCTGCTGTCCGACCTGTTCGGTGCGGAGAAAGTAAAAGCCTCTAATTCCTTCTCCAGCGTCACCGCAGGGTTGGCGCTGCGCTAAAAACTTCCTGCGCGAAAGGCATGACATTCGCCTTTTCGCTCTCACTGGGCATCCCTGCCCCCCGCCCGGTAAAGATCAAGTGGGTCTTCATCGCATCCGCAACGTTGTCAGGATCATTTTGAGTAACGTCAAAAGATTTCCAGGCATCCAGCCAAACGTACATTTGCTTTAATTGCAGCGGCGTCAGCCGGTAGCTGCCCAGGCTTTTGGGCGTGCCTTTGCAAGAGCTTGCCTCCGCCCAGCCATCTACGGAAATAGTAAGGTCATCGCAAAAGCCTGCGATTCCGCCTTCACGGTGCCACGTCAACACCACCCCTTGCGCCGCGCTATCTATGACAGATTGCGATTCGTTAAAGACTTCTTTTGCCCATTCCGCCATGCTGCGCTGTTCGGCTTCATCCGGCAAGGCTTTGCCTTGACCATTGAATTTCATCGTCCCAGCTTTGGTCGCCCCAAAGAAACTGCCGTACTTAGCAATCCAATCAGTCATCTGCGCGGTGCGTTTTTCGTTGGCAAATTTCATATCCAGCAAATTCCCGCCGCATGGACCAAACGCCACGCCGCCCGTGCCAATCTCCACCCGACTGCATACTGCGCCATCGCTTTGTTCCCATACTAAAACCTTATCAGCAGAGAGCGTCGCCAGATCCGCAGCGAGCAAAACCGTAGAGCCATCCGCATTGGTATGAAATTCATACTGACTCTTGCCAACCGCCAAAATTACCCGATGCCCCGGCACAACGTGCATCGCACACAGCTTGCCCATCATCTGCACGCCCAGGCAGCCATTGGGCCATTCCACCATTTCATCTTTTATCACTTGGATAGTGGTAGGGTTGATGGATAATTGTTTGGCAAGCATGGTAATTGCCGCCGCAGCCGCCTGAGAAACATCTCCCTGCGGCTGCGTATCAATGGGCGGCTTATTTCCGCCCGGGTTCGGACTTCCCGCGCCTGCCTGCCGAACTGCTGAGCCGCTCTCATTGCTATGCAGCTCGACAGTCTCGCCCTTCACCTTCGCCAGAATGCGATACCCGGGTGTAATCACCTGCAAACACATCTCCCCTGCCTTACTGACACCCAGGCAAGAATCAGACCACTGAACTGCTTCTACGCTGATAATTTCAACATCTGCTTCATTTAGGTTCATCGCTTTGGCAACCCATACCAACGCCGCGGCTGCTATTCCTTGGGATGGCGCGGCTGGCGTTGGCGACTGCGGCGTCTTTTTCGGCGCGGCAGGGGTAGAGGCAACCGGCGGCATGGTAGCCGGTGAATTTGTAGTTGGTGAGCTGGCATCCGGTGTAATCAACTGCGCCGCATTACACGCCGTTAGAAACGCCATACAAACCAGTGAGAGGATAAAAAAACCATTTCTTTTTTTCATTTCAACCACCCTTTCTTCATTTTAGACGGTTTCCCGCGTCAAAAGTTCCCTTCTGGAATCAAAAAGACGTCTGCTTTCACAGACGCCATCAATTCATGCAACAAGAATACACCCTATTCTTCATCCCACTTGCTCTTCCAAAATTTCGGATTCCACGTCTCTGGAAAGAGCTTATTTGCATTCATCTTCGTTTCTTCTCCATGATCGCGGGGATCCTTTGCTGCCTTGATAATCCGCTGACGGAATGGGATCGTTGCAGCGGTAAAGTCATTTTTAAGATCATCATCTTTATTCATGTCACCAGTATACGCATCCAAATGCAACGAATTTTATAGGGAAAGGTGAATTTTCTCAGGTAGGGATAACCCTACCCAAAACAAAGGTATAATTAAGGTATGCCACGCCGCAAATATGCCGAAGAATTAACTGCCGAAGAACTGCGCCAGTTATTAATGGAGAAACACCGCAACCAGCGTCAGAATCGCCTGGACGTATATCGCCGCACCGGGCGCGTCATCCTGGTGGAAAACGAATCCGCCCCCAGCCTATTAGAAGGAATGTCCGCCGCCTCATCGGAAGATCAGGACCCTGCGAGGAATCTTCCTCCTCAGCGAAAAAGCCGCCTCTTTTTAGACCGTCTGCTATTCCTGATCGAAGTTGCCGCTGTCATTGGCTTGGGATATATCCTATTCAGCGGCGCGGCGATCATCCGATCCCTCAACCAGGAAGTTTCCGCCGCGCTCCAACAGCAGCCCACCTTGACCCCCACTGCCATTATCACCAATGTCGTCCTCCCTTCCGGGCATACCCCGCCGATCAATGGCGTCACTCAGTTTAACGAAGAAGAAATCCCCGAACATCTGCGTCCCCTGGTGCAATCCATGAGCGTGGCGCTGACCTTGCCCACCCCCAGCCCGGAATACGCCAAGTTTATCAAAGTGCCCGCCATTCACGTAGCTGCGCCTATTGTGCAAGGCGATGGTTGGGAACAGTTAAAGAAGGGCGTAGGTCAGCACCTCGGCACGCCCAACCCTGGGCAGGCAGGCAACTTGGTCTTATCCGCCCACAATGATGTCTTTGGCGAGTTATTTCGTTATCTGGATCAGCTGAAGCCAGGTGATGAAGTGGTGGTGTTGACTCAGCAGAAATCCTTCACCTATGCGGTGCGTGAAGTGCGCCTGGTGCAGCCCTCGCAGGTGGAGGTATTAGCCGACACCCACGAACCTACCATCACCCTCATTTCGTGTTATCCCTATATGGTGGATAAGCAGCGGATTGTCGTCACCGCGGATTTGGTAAATCCTTAGCGCAAAATCGTCATTTTGTGTTAAAATAGTAACGCAATTATTTTCAATTGGAGTGAATATGGCAAAGAAAATGAAACGCAAAACTTCCTCTGGACTTGGAACAGTCAATGCTCTCAGCCGTGGAATCGGAAACAACGCCTCACCCGCCGAATTCGTCAGCGCGCCGGTAGCTGCTGGCTTAACCGCTCAGCGTTTTCCATCCATTCGCCGCCCCGGCGTGCCTGCTGCCGCCACTGAATTCAACCCGGATTACACGCCGATTGTGAGCGACCTCAAACGCATTGCCGTTCTGGCGGTCAGCTTTGTGGTGCTTCTGGTTGTTCTTTCGTTTGTGTTGTAGAGAAATCGTCTTTTCCCTTTAAGTTTCCACTCAAACATACCATGAGCAGCCTGGAAAATGGCTGCTCATGGTTCATTTCCTCCCCGCTTCTACAAAATACAATCCTTCAACTCTCTATCCCTTTATTTAACTCTTCCGCCAGCTGATCCAGCGCCTGACGCGAAGGCTGTTTACCGTAATAGTGCGCCCCGAACTTTAATCCAAACCCATCCCCGACAAAGCGCGGAAAAACATGCAGGTGTACGTGAAACACTTCCTGTCCGGCGGCTTCCCCATCCGCCAGAAAAAAATTGACTCCTTCGCAGGGCAGCCTGCTCTGACGCAAAGCAGCTGCCACCCGCTGCCCCACCTCGAATAGATGTCCGCCGGTATGTGCATCCAATTCCGCCAGATTTGCCGCATGTTCGCGTGGGATCACCAGCACGTGACCTGCATTCACCGGGTGAATATCCATAAACGCGATGCAAATCTCATCCTGGTACACAATGCTGGCAGACGCTTCCCCTGCGATAATTTTGCAAAAGATACAGTTGTTCATCCCATTTCTCCCTCTTCTTCTTGAAAATAGAATTACGAGATTATATACCTTATACAATCCAAACGGGTGATTGACATAATAGTTCCATATCGTATAATTCTGTTATGATTTTCTTGTTCGTGATGGGGGATAGAGATAACGGGAAGATATGAAAGAAGCGGAACTCCTTCAGATGATCCTTAGCAATATGCGCAGTCATGCGCAGAATTTTACCCACGGCGATGAATCGGATGGATTCGTCATCAGCGGATTGATTCACATTGTTGCCAACCTCTATGACAATATCCACACAAACGACTCGGAAGACGGGGATTTAAGCGTTCAGCGCATTGGCATTCTCATCCGTCTGTTGGAACAAGAGCGGCGCGGAAATACAGAAGGCTTGACCCCCACTGACCTCAGCAAAGGGCAACACGTCAGCCGCAATACCATCAGCTCGCTCTTGCGCGGATTAGAAGATCAGGGATTGATCGAACGCCAGCTGGATGCCAAAGACCGCCGCCTCTTTCACATTCACATCACCGAAACAGGTCGCTCACGGGTGCGCATCCTGGCGCCTGATTGGATCGCAAAAAACAATGCTCTCGCTGCTGAACTAACCCCTGAAGAACGCGCTCAACTGATCACGCTTCTGGGGAAGTTATTCTCATCCTTACATGAACACGCTCACGCCTGTCCTACCCCGCTGAAAACGGGCGCAGATTAGTTCGGATGAATTTCTTGATTGGAGGTTAACTTGAACAAAAATCGTACAACAGATGCTCCACGTAAGAAAACCAACTTTGCCGTCTTAGGACGCGCAATGGGCTACCTGAAAAATCACAAGAGGGTGGCAACTTACGCTTACGTCTCTTTATTTGTCTCCACCGCCGCCATGTTGATGGTTCCGCAACTCATCCAAAACATCATTGATAGCATCACCAATGGCGCAATTGCTCAGCAGCTGGTCAAAGTTCCTACGCAATTTTTACCCATGGCGTTGCAAAAAATGAACTGGAGCGCATCGCAATATGATACTTTCAGAAATGGGGCGGAGGCTGCGCTCATCACTTCTGGAGTGCTCATTCTGGTATTTTCTGTGCTGCGCGGATTATTTGCCTTCTGGCAAAGCTTCAACTCCGAGCGCATCTCGCAAGGGATGGCTTTCGATATGCGCAACCAGCTGTATTCTAAGATTCAACGCCTGTCTTTCTCCTATCACGACCGCAATCAGACCGGTCAGCTGATGGTACGCGCTACGGATGACGTTGAAAAAGTGCGTATCTTCATCGGTCAGGGCTTGTTGATGGCGGTGCAGTCCTTCTTCCTGCTGACGGTCACCCTCATTATTCTCTTTTTCACCAACTTCAACCTGACTCTGGTGATCCTGCCCATCTTGCCCATCGCGATTGGCTTATTTATGGTTTTTGGCGCAGTTGCACAGCCTCTCTTTGCCAAAGTACAGACTAAGCTTTCCACCCTGAACACCATCCTGCAAGAGAATCTAGCAGGCATCAAAGTCATTAAGGCGTTTGTGCGTGAACCAGAACAAAAAGCGCGCTTTGACCTTTCCGCTGATGACTTTATGAATCAACAACTACAAGTACAGCGCCTGTTCTCTTTCTTATTCCCAACCATCTTCCTGGTGGCGAACTTGGGGCAGGCAGCCATCTACTACTTTGGCGGCTCGCAGATTATCAACGGCACGCTAACCCTGGGGGAATGGCAAAAGTTCAGCCTGTACCTGATGTACGTCTTTTTCCCATTAGGGCAGCTGGGCTTCATCATCTCGCAAATGTCGCAGGCAGCCGCCTCGGCCACCCGCATCTTTGAGATTATTGACGCGCCCAACGAGGTCGCCAACAAACCGGATGCCATGAATCTGCCTCCCGTTCAGGGCAAAGTGGTCTTTGATAACGTCACCTTCCGCTACTTTGGCTCGGATGCGCCCGCCCTCGATCACGTTTCCTTCACCGCCGAAGCCGGTCAGCGGGTTGCCTTACTGGGGGCGACTGGCTCAGGCAAGTCTTCCATTATCAACCTGATCCCACGCTTTTATGATGTTTCTGAAGGGAAAGTAACCATTGACGGCTACGATGTGCGCGAAGTCTGCCTGGATAGCTTGCGTCAACAGACCGGCATCGTCCTGCAAGAAACCACGCTATTCAGCGGCAACATCCGCGATAATATCGCCTTTGGTCGCCCAGATGCCAGCATGGAAGAGGTGATGGAAGCCGCCAAGGCTGCCTCCGCGCATGATTTCATTATGAGCTTCCCAGATGGCTATGAAACCAAAGTAGGCGAACGCGGCACCACCCTTTCCGGTGGGCAAAAACAGCGCGTTGCTATTGCGCGCGCCTTGCTGCTCAATCCGCGCATCCTCATTCTGGATGACTCGACCTCTTCAGTGGATACCGTCACCGAGTATGGCATCCAACAAGCGCTGGATAGGCTCATGCTGAATCGCACCAGCTTTGTCATTGCCCAACGCATCAGCACGGTACGCAACGCAGACCAAATTTTGGTGCTGGATAAGGGCAGGATCGTGGCGCAGGGCAAGCATGATGACCTGATGGAAAACAGCCCGGTGTATGCTGAAATTTACAATTCGCAACTGGTGGAAGATGCCGCAGTGACTTTACAACCTGCCGAAATTCTTTCGTCAGCCAGCAATGGATAGGAGAAAATCACGATGATGGGTGGACCTGGCCGGCAACTCCGGCAAGATACGCAAAAAGCCAAAGATATTTCTGCCACGCTGAAGCGGTTGGTAAAGTATTTCAGCCCTTACTGGCTCATCTTACTCTTTGTTAGCATTTTTATTGTGGGCGCAACCTGGACTCAGGTACGCACCCCTGACTTGATTGGGCAGGCGGTGGATTGTTTCATCACCCCAGCGACCGTATCCAAATTTGCAGACGCGCCCAGCGGAGCGGCTGGTGCAGCCATTCCTGGGCAGCCCGTCAAGCAAACTGCCAGCCAGACCAACTGCTGGTATACCACCACGGATGCCAAGTGGACTTCGCAAGATTATATTAACGGACTCGGTGGACTCATCCTCCTGGTCGTTGGACTGTTCGTGGCGGGCGCAATTATGACCGGTTTGCAGTTCTATACAATGACCTGGACTGGGCAGCACGTCCTCCGCAACCTGCGCGTAGAGGTATTTGACCATTTGCACAAGCTCTCGCTCAATTTCTACGCCGAAAACGAAGCGGGCAACGTGATGAGCCGCATCACTAACGACATTGAAACCATCCAACAGGCGATCAGCTTTGCGTTGGTGAGCGTTACTTCTGGCACCCTCTTGCTGGTTTGGATTGGCTACACAATGTTGAGTAAAAGCGTCGCCTACGCGCTGATCAGCATGGCAGTCGTGCCGTTTATGATTATCGCTACAAACTGGTTCTCCAGCCGCGCGCGGGATGCCTTCCGCATCACCCGCCAGGAAATCGGCAAAGTGAACGCCAACCTGCAAGAAAGCATTTCTGGCGTGCGCGAAGTGCAAGCCTTCAACCGTGAAGAAGCCAATATCGAAGAGTTTGAACGTACCAACGCCGCCAACCGCGATGCCAATATCAAAGCGGTCAGCTATACCGCCGCCCTATCTCCGGTGCTAGAGTCATTAGGCTACCTGGCGGTTGCCATTGTCACCATTACGGGTGGCATTTTCTTGCTGCGCGGGCAGGATATGTTCGGCACCACCATCACCCTGGGGCTTATTATCACCTTCCTGAGCTATACCCAGCGGTTCAACCAGCCCATTCAGCAGATTTCTAGTCTGTGGGCAAACATTCAAAATGCCATTGCCGGAGCCGAGCGTATCTTTAACCTGCTGGATACCGAGCCGGATATTTTCAACGCCCCGGATGCCATCTCGATGAACCAAATTCAGGGCAAGGTGGAATTTGATCACGTCAGCGCGCAATACGTGCCTGGCGAACTGGTGCTGAATGACGTTTCCTTTACCGCCGCCCCTGGTCAAACCGTTGCCATTGTTGGTCCCACCGGCGCGGGCAAAACGACTATTATCAACCTGCTGCCGCGCTTCTATGATGTCGTCAGTGGGCAGGTGCGCATTGATGACGTAGATGTGCGCAAGATGACCACCTCCAGCCTGCGCAAGCAAATTGGCATTGTCCTGCAAGACACCTTCCTGTTCAGCGACACAGTGATGAACAACATCCGCTTTGGTCGCCCAGAAGCCAGCGATGAAGACGTGAAACGAGCGGCACAACTAGCGCGCGCAGATGACTTTATTCAACGCCTGCCCAATAAATATGAAACCATCCTCGGCGAACACGGCGCAGGGTTATCTCAGGGGCAACGCCAGCTAGTCGCCATTGCGCGCGCCGCCCTGGCTGATCCACGCATCCTCATTTTGGATGAAGCTACCTCGTCCGTGGATACCCGCACCGAACGCCAGATTCAATCCGCGTTGGAAGTGCTGCTAAAGGGACGCACCAGCTTTGTCATCGCTCACCGCCTATCTACCATCCGCAACGCCGACATGGTTATGGTCATTGAGGGCGGCAAGATCGTTGAATGCGGCAAACATGACGAGCTTTTGGCAAACAAAGGCGCGTATTATAATATGTATATGCGCCAGTTCGTCAACCCAAGTGGTCCCAATGAACCCAATTCTTCAAATATCCCCGCTTTGGGCGGACTAAACTCGGCGACCAGCGCGGATTAACACCTCACCATCGAATCATAACATTCTATCTTCTCTGACAGCTTAGAGAAGATAGAATGTTATAACCTTTCAGATTTCCCTTCATCATTTCTAAGGTGGAAATGTTCTTGTTGAGGAAGGTTGTAATAACAAATTTTCAACGATTTTTCAACGAACATAACGTAAAGTGAAGGCAACAGAGCAAGAAGGAAGGCAGGTTTCTTCATATCTGAGTACATCTATCAGGTTTATATATCTTGTAGTTGACATTCGTTCAAATTGTGATATCGTAAGAACAGTAAGCAATTCATCATCTTTTTTTTCTCTAGGAGGAGAAAATGGTTCGCCGCATCCTAAGCTTCATTATGGTTTTTGTGTTTGTATCGGCTGCCTGCTCGTTCGGCACAACTGCAACAAGCACCCCTGCATCCACTGAGGTAAAGTCTGCAAGCACGGCTACTTTATCCGCCACATCCACAGAAAGCAAAGGATTAACCAAAGAGACCCCTGTCAAAGAAACGCCTACTGAATCTGGCACTGTCTCTGGCAATACTGATAGCGGAGCCGCCAAAACCTTAGACGATGTGAAAGCTGCCACCATTCAAATCGCCGCCGAAGGCACTTTTATGGATCCGCAGGTGGGCTTACAACTAAATATCGGGCATCTTGGTTCTGGTTTTATCATTGACCCCTCTGGCATTGCGGTCACCAATAACCACGTCGTCACCGGCGCGGCTTCCCTGGTTGCTTATATTGGCGGCAGCAAAGAAGCCAAGCATGTTCGTGTAATCGGCGCATCCGAATGCTCTGATCTGGCTGTTATTCAAATTGAAGGGGGCCCATATCCCTATTTAGCCTTTAATTATGACGCCGCCAAAGTGGGTACAGACGTGTACGCAGCTGGTTTCCCTCTGGGCGACCCTGAATTTACCCTGACTCACGGCATTATCTCTAAAGCCAAAGCCAGCGGAGATACAGACTGGTCAGCGGTAGAAAATGTCATTGAACATGATGCCACCATCCGCCCCGGCAACTCTGGCGGACCCCTGGTCAACAACAAGGGTCAGGTAGTCGGCATCAACTATGCCTCTGGGCAGGCTGGACCCTACTATGCCATTGCTCCAACCGAAGCCAAGAGCATTATTGATCAGATGAAAGCCGGCAAAGATGTTAACTCCATTGGGATTAATGGGGTAGCCATCGCGGATGACAAAGCCCAGATCTATGGCATTTGGGTACGCTCTGTCAAATCCGGTTCCCCTGCAGATAAAACTGGTGTCAAAGCGGGCGACATCATCACCCAGGTCGAAAACGTGGTTGTTTCCACCGATGGGACGATGTCGGCATATTGCAACATCCTGCGCTCTCACCAACCTACCGATACCCTCGCTGTTACTGTCCTGCGTTTCGCTGACCTTACCCTGCTCACAGGCGAAGTGAACGGTCGTCAATTGGCCGTCTCGAAAGTCTTCACCCCCAGCGGAGATACGGGCAGTACGACCAACACACCTGCTGCCGCTACTAGCGCCACTGGTGACTACACGCAATTTGTAAAAGTCACCGATACAACCGGCGCGATTGAAGTTGAAGTCCCTGCTGAATGGGCGGATGTGAATGGCGGCGCATGGAACACCACCTGGGGGTCTCAGAATATCTCCGCCCCTTCCATTACCGCCTCTACCAACGTGGATAATTTTGATAATACCTGGGATGAATCAGGCGTATTTGTTACCGCCTCCTCAGACCTGGGTCGCACCGGCGGCTATATCGAACTGCTTGACGGCGTGCGTGGCTGGTTTGATAAAGATTGCAAGCTCGATAGCACCAAAGACCTGGTGAACTCGGAATATCAGGGCAAATATCAGATTTGGAAGAGCTGCGGACCCAACAAAACGGTCGCCCTGGTGGTAGTCGCTCGTCCCCAGGTAAATTCCACCTCTCACCTGGTGTTGATGATCCTGCACATCACCAAAGACGCTGACGCGAACGCGCTTGATCATATCCTTAGCTCGTTTGTGGTCAAGGGCAGCGTATAATCCATAATCTTTAATACAAAAAATCCTCGCTCCTAACCCGAGCGAGGATTTTTTTGTATTAAACAATACCTTCGCCAAAAATAGGCTGAAGTGAATGGGCTTCTGTATTAGAGTTTAGTTGACTAAGACAAAAACTCAAAACCACAAGAAGCCCACATGGACATTTTAGCACTTTTACAACCGATCGAAGATCAATTATCCAA
>JBBRAT010000057.1:0-20920 GCA_038206515.1 Anaerolineales bacterium
CCCCTTTCGTTTTTGTGTCTCCCGCCTGTACGCTTTGTCTTTTTGCACCAACCCTCTATCAAAAACCCACAGTGCCTCTTGAGTCCCTCGCCCCCTCCCGCCCGCCACTACACGGACTGGGTTGCCACTACAAACACAGCAACGCCGGAGCATGTGCCTTTTCCCCTTACTCTACGTTCAGCTCTTATAAACCTGTTTGCCAGCGACAAACGTACTCAACACTTCCCCTTGCGCGGAGAGCATGACCAGATCGGCGCGAGCGGCGCGAGCGATGATGCCGCGATCCGTCAGCCCAAGCACGCGGGCAGGGTTGGCGCTGAACGCGGCGATGGCTTGTGCCTGGGTGCATCCGCTGAACGTTTGCAAATTGCGGATGGCTTGCGTGGGTTGCAGAATACTCCCCGCTAGCGTGCCATCCCGCAGCCGCGCGGAGGAATCATCCACCTGTACATCAAAATCGCCCAGGGTATATTTGCCAGCGGGCATCCCCAAAGCCGCCATTGCATCCGTCACCAGGGTGATTTCACCGGCTGCGCCTTTTGCCATCCACGCCAGCTGAACTGCCGCCGGGTGAACGTGAATGCCATCCGCGATAATGCCCACGCCGATACCGGGGTGGGTGAGCAGTGCGCCGGGCAGGTTGGGGGCGCGGTGTTCCAGCGGAGGCATGGCGTTAAACAGGTGCGTGCCATACTTGATCCCTGCGTCAAAGCCAGCCTGGGCTTGGGCGTAGGTTGCCATCGAATGCCCCGCGCTGACCTTTACGCCCTGTGCGTGCAGCGTGCGGATGGTTTCGAGCGCGCCCGGCAGCTCAGGGGCAAGGGTCGCCAGGCGCACGCCGGTCTGCGGCGACCAATCTGCCACGAGCGCGGGGTCAGGGATGCGCAAATAGGCGGGGTTATGCGCCCCCTTGCGCAGCGGATTGAGGAACGGTCCTTCCAGGTGCAGCCCCAGGGGAATTGCGCCCGCGAAGCCTTCTGGTTCACCCCGCTGCCAGACGGCTTGCGCCTGGGCGATGCGCTCCAGCGGCGCGGTGACGATGGTCGGCAAGAAGGCGGTGATGCCAAAGCGGGGCAGTTCCGCCGCCAACCGCCAAATGCTTTCAGGGTCTTCAGTGAAATCCTGCCCAAGTGCGCCGTTGATTTGCAGCTCCACAAAGCCCGGCGTGAGCAAATTGCCGCCCGCGTCCAGACTGGGCAGACCGCTGGGTAGATCTGTTGATCCGTCCGCCGGATTGCCCAAGGCGCGGATGAGTCCATTTTCGATCCACAGCCAGGCATCGGTGCGCCAGCCGGTGGGGGTCAGTAAAGTGGCGTGATGAATGAGAAGGGAGGAAGCCATAAGAGCGGTTATAGCATTGATTGGGGGAAAAGTCTAGCACAAGAGGGAAGTGGGGTATGCAGTCCGAGGTATTCATCTATTCTATTAAAATTTCCAGCCACAGACCGGCTTTTTCGCGGATGTGGCGGGGCAAGCCTTCGCAGGGCAGCCCGGTGCGGCGGACGAGTTCATCCAGCGGCAGGGTGAACTGAGGCGCTTGCAGCAGGGCGCGCCGCACGCGGTTCATCAGTGCGCCGTGCGTGGCGAAATCAGGCTCGTTCCCACACGAGGCGAGCAGTTCCGCGATCCAATGCTGCAAATCTGCCTGGTTGGGGGGACTGTCACGCAGCAGACGGCGGAGTTCGCGGGCAGCCAGGTTATGCAGTGGGCAGAACGAATCAAGCAAAAAGCGACCGCCTTCCGCGGGCAACCAGCGCAAGGGCGTCAGGCGATAGGTGGGCTGCGGTTCGGCGGGCGGGAGAGGCGTGGGCGGCGGAGGAGGGGGTGCAGGTTCGGACGGCTGCGCCTTCTCTTTGCGCATAGTCAATTTATTGGTGCGAGAGACGGCTGCCGGCGCTGCTGGCGGAGAAAAAATCGCGCTGGCGGCTGCGGATGCGCGATTGGATGGGTTGGGGGTAGCGGTGGAGCGTTTTTTGGGTTTGCGCGCCGGATGTAAGAAGGCGTCTAGCTCGGCGGGGGCGCGGAAAACGGGCGCAGGCGCAGGGCGGCGCACAAAATCGCTGACGGAAAGGTGCGCTCCGCCTTCTTCATGTACCCATTCGCGCAGCTCCTCATCGTTGCTGACAATCAGCACATCCCGCCCATGATAATGATGAAACCATACCCGCTCGCGGATCAGGTCATCGGCTTTGCGCCCCGGCTCGGCAAAGACAGCCAGCCCGGCAGGTTTGGGGGCAGCCAGGTCAAAGGGCAGGTAATCGAGGCATAGCTCCACCTGCACCGCCGCCGAATAGGCGCGTACATATTGCCCCACGTGCAGAATTAGGGATTTAATTTCTGCCTGGCTCACCTTGCCCCCTTGCGCAATGGGGTATAGGAAATACGCCAGGTTGTGTCCATCAAGAATGAGTACCCGCGTCATCATGCGCCCCCTATCATACCCGCGTTGCGGGCGCGCGGCAAGGGAAGAACCCCACCCTCGCCGAGGGTGGGGCTGCTGCTTTAATCAAACCGTCCCCACTCTTTACGAATGGGGACGACTGAGTTCCCTACCTGTAAATATACCTTTAAACCGGGTTCTACCGATAAACGACACAATAAAATGAGGGATACCGATAAATCACTCGCCGCTAATTAGCGCGAATATCACCCTTGCCTGAGACGCTAAACCCCAGGGCTTCAATTTCCGTCTTGTGATCCAGCGCGGCTTTGCGTCCGGCCGGGTCAAGCAAAATCATGGTGGTAAAGTTGACTTTGTTGGTGTTGCGTGCGCGTACATCACCTTGATAGGTGCGCAGGATGATGTTAAAAGACCCCTGCGGTAAGACCGACTGTAACCGCTGCTCCAGCGCAGCCTTGATTTGATCTGTATTGGCGGCTTCAGATAACGATAAATCATTCAGTAACATAAGGGTTTCTCCTTCTATCCTTCTACTAAAAATTGCCGCGTCCTGGGTTCAAATGCGATAATTTATATCGCCTTACCCTCTTTTGAACTTATTGAGCCATTATACCTGATGAAAACCAAAGGTCAAGGAGGAGAGACGTACCCATTTGGGGGATATTTCCCTCACACTTTTGATAGGATTTCCCTCATCCCAAGTATGTGGTGTCTTTAGGTATATCTATGTTCATAATGAGCCAAAATCCGTGGAATGGCTGAGTAGTCGCATAAATTGGAGCGAACTTGTTAAATTCCCTCTGAAACGTATTTCTACAGTTGAGTAATTTACGTTAAAATAAGAATTATAACAATCAAGCCTATCCGTGTAGCGGCGCACTGCGTGCGCCTATTGGTAGATAAGGATAATTGCGTTTTCATTCGGAAAATATCCTGCATAAGATTGGGCGCAGGCAATGCGCCGCTACACGGATAGGACGGATTGGTTATACGGGATCAATATTTTTCATTGAAGGATGGCTGCTCTATGGAACTTGAATTTGCCCAAGATCGCTTAGAAGACCTGAACGCGCGCCATGATGCGCTGATCGACCGCCCGAATTCCGTAGACCCTGCCTGGGATAACGGTCTGCTGACCCGTTACCGCTACCCGGTGCTGACGGCGGCGCATACCCCCCTCTTCTGGCGGTATGACCTGAACCCAGCTACGAATCCATTTATGATGGAACGATTAGGGATCAACGGGGTCTTTAACAGCGGCGCGATGGAATGGAACGGCAAGATGATCCTGGCGTGCCGTGTGGAAGGGGCAGATCGCAAATCCTTCTTTGCTATCGCCGAGAGCGTATCGGGCGTGGATGGCTTCCGATTCTGGGATTATCCGATCACTATGCCAGAAACCAGTGACCCGGACGTGAACGTCTATGACATGCGCCTGACGCAGCATGAAGATGGCTGGATTTATGGCGTGTTCTGCACGGAACGCAAAGACCCAAAGGCTGCGCCGGGTGACCTCTCTTCGGCAGTGGCGCAGGCAGGCTTGGCGCGTACCCGTGACCTGGTGACCTGGCAGCGCCTGCCCGATTTGTGCTCGCGCTCGCCCCAGCAGCGTAACGTGGTGCTGCACCCTGAATTTGTGGATGGTAAATATGCTTTCTACACTCGTCCGCAGGATGACTTCATCACGGCTGGCTCGGGTGGCGGCATTGGCTGGGCGTTGGCAGACCGGATGGACGCCGCCGAGACTGGCGAGGAAGCCATTATGGATGAGCGCGCTTACCATACCATTAAGGAAGTGAAGAACGGTCAGGGTCCTACCCCCATCAAGACGCGCGCGGGCTGGCTGCACGTGGCGCACGGCGTCCGCAACACCGCCGCCGGGCTGCGCTATGTGCTATATGCCTTCCTGACCGATCTGCACGAACCCTGGAAGGTGCTGTATCGCCCGTCCGGGTACTTGCTTGCGCCGGAAGGCGATGAGCGCGTGGGTGACGTCTCAAACGTGGTCTTTTCCAATGGGATGGTGGCGCGCGCCAACGGTGATTTGTTCATTTATTATGGCGCTTCCGATACGCGCATGAACGTGGTGACGACTACAGTCGAGAAGATGCTGGATTACGTGATGCACACTCCGGCGGATGATCTGCGCTCGGCGGCAAGCGTGGCGCAGCGCGTGGCGTTGATTGAGCATAACCTGGAATTCCTGGGTCATGCCTGAGTTTTTAGAGCTGCTCCCTCCGGCGGACGCGCTGGCTCGTCTGTTGGCAGCCTGGCAGCCCGTGCCTGCTGCCCGCATGGAGGGCATTGCGACCGAGAAGGCACTGGGCAGGGTGACGGCTGTGACAGTACGCGCGTCCGCCCCCCTGCCTGGCTTTGATCGTTCTACGGTGGATGGCTACGCCGTCCATGCGCGGGATACGTTTGGCGCGTCTGCTGGGCTGCCTGCCTATTTGCAGTTGGCGAGTGAATGTAAGATGGGTGAACGTCCCAGCTTGCCGCTGCACGCGGGTCAGGCGATGCTCATCCACACCGGCGGGATGCTGCCGGACGGGGCGGATGGGGTGGTGATGTTGGAGGAGGCGCAGGTTTCTCGTCCTGCCGAGTTGGAAGTTTTGCGGGCGGTGGCGGTGGGGGAGAACGTCATCCCGCTGGGGGCGGACGTGCGCGCCGGGCAGGTTGTGATTCCGGCGGGCAAGCGGTTGAATGCGGCGGAAATTGGCGGGCTGATGGCGTTGGGTGAGCTGCGCGTGCAGGTGACGGCGCAGCCCAGGGTAGGGATTCTTTCCAGCGGGGATGAGGTCATCCATCCAGCGGGCGCGCCATCCCCTGGGCAGGTGCGGGATGTGAATAGTTATTCGCTTTCTGCGCTAGTGGAAGGCTGGGGCGGGCGGGCGGTGCGCTATGGTATCTTCCCAGACCGCTTGGAGGCGTTATCCGCCGCGTTGGGGCGCGCCTTGCAGGAATGTGACCTGGCAGTGATCACCGCCGGGTCCTCTGCCTCCGTGCGCGACCTGACGGCTCAGGCAATTGCCGCACACGCTCCGCCGGGGGTAGTGGTACACGGGGTGCAGGTGCGCCCTGGCAAGCCGACCCTCCTGGGGGTATGCGCAGGCAAGCCGGTGATCGGACTGCCCGGCAACCCGGTCAGCGCGATGGTGATTGCGCGCCTGTTTGTGCGTCCGCTGCTCCATCGCCTGTTAGGGATGGCAGAAGCGGCTGCCGAAATGGGCATCTCCGCGCAGCTGACCGCAAACGTCCCGTCAAAAGCCGGGCGCGAAGATTGGCTGCCGGTGCGCCTCACCCGTGCGGGCGGGCAAACGTTGGCAGAACCCATCTTCTTCCAATCCAACCTGATCTTTACCCTGGCGCAAGCGGATGGGCTGATCCGCATTGAGGCAGATACCACCGGTTTGGAGGCGGGCTGCCGGGTGGAGGTGTTCGGCTGGGGGGAATAACCCTAAAATTTCATGCGATTTTTATTGCTTTTTCTGCATATTCTTGTAAAATAAGGATGGATCTTTCCTATTTAATGGAACAAAGGAGGCCGTGGGTTCTGTTTGCGCTGATGATCTTCAGCGTCAATTTTTCTCTTTCTGTCTTACAAGTGAATATGCGTGATGTTTCCTTTCTTTTTTACTTACTATTCTGTTCGCGTGGAGGAACATCTTGCCAATCACCTGATGCAGGGGGGACATTTTACAAAAATTGAATATTTTTAGAGGAAAAATGAAAAAAGAATCTCCTTTTAAGAAACGGTTTCCTATCCAAACGATTTTTTCGCTCATGGTTTTGATGACCATGATCCTTTCGCCACTGAGCTTGACTTCTGCGAAAGCCACCCCTTCTTCAGCAAATTTGAACATGATGACCTATAAAGAATCGCCTGACTTGGCGATTCAGGTGCAGCAAGGCAAGCTGCCGCCCCTCAGCCAACGCCTGCCGGATAACCCCGCCATTGTGCAAACCGCCGAATCGATTGGGCAATATGGCGGCGTTTGGCACGGGATTGAAGGCGGGTGGGAGCTTGGGGTTTTTATGACGATGTATGAACCCCTGATTCGCTGGAAGGCGGATTATTCAGGATATGAGCCGGGGCTGGCGGAATCCTATAATTGGTCTGCAGATGGCAAAACGTTCACCATGTATCTGCGCCACAACCTGCGCTGGTCGGATGGGGAATTGTTCACCACCCAGGACCTGAAGTTCTGGTGGGAGGATATTGCCCGAGACCCCAATGTATTGGAAGGCGCGGGCATCCCTTATTATATGTACAAAGCCGATCATTCCACGCCGATTGATGTTACCTTCCCAGATGACGTCACGATGGTGTGGAACTCAGATCAGCCGATGTGGATTGCTCCGTACAATCTGGCGCAAATGGGAGAGTTTGCACAAAATATGATGAAACCCGCGCATTATTTAAAGCAGTTTCATCCCAAATATACTCCAACGGCGACTTATGATTTACTTCAGCAAAAGGATAATTGGTCTGCAAACCCTGACTTCCCAACTCCGTTTGCCTGGAAATTAACCCAATTTGACCCCGGCGTGCAGATGGTTTTTGATCGCAACCCGTATTATTGGAAGGTGGATAGCCAGGGGAATCAACTGCCATATATCAACCAGGTCATCTATGACACGCAAACGGCTCAATCGGACCATGCTACTGTTGTGGCAAAGTTATCGCAAGGGCTGTATGACGCCAGCTTCCGCGGCAGCGACGATTCGCGTGATTTTGCCACGCTTTCGGCAAACGCAGCTGCGGGCGGCTATCACCTGCAAAAAGGGTGGGTGTCAGGCAACGGCGCAAACCCAGCCTGGGTGATTAACCAGGATTATACCGAAACCGGTGACCCGGCTACCGATACCGCCCTGGTGCAGGAAACGCGCGCTCTGCTGCGTAACCCGGTCTTCCGCCGCGCTCTTTCGGTCGCCATGGATCGCCAGGATTTCATCAACAAGGTCTGGAATGGCGCCGGCACACCGAAATCCTTTACGGTCAGTGCGCAGGCGTATCACTTTGCCACCCCGGATGGGCAGTTGATGTATCAGAAGTGGGCGAATGCCTACGCTCAATTTGACCCCACTCAGGCGAACGCCTGGTTGGATAGCATTGGGATGAATCAGCGAGATGCTCAGGACTGCCGGGAATTGCCCAGCGGGGTGCCTTTCGCGTTATCCATCAATTACCATTCTGGCGTTAGTACGGAAAATGATGGTAATCTGCTGCTGAAAACGTATTTGCAAACCGTGGGGATATGCTCTACATTAAACGACGTGAGCGGCACTCCCCATGATGCTACAATTCCCGGCTATGGCAATTGGATGCTGCAAAACTACAGCGTGGGTGAAATGGATCTGTGGACCTTACCCGGCTGGGTTTTCCCGGTGGAAGGCGGACGCTATTTCCCATTTCAGGGGCAGTGGCGCGCGAGCGGCGGGAATGCTGGCTGGCAACCTGCGCCTGGCAGTGACGCGGCGAATTTGCTGGCGCTGTGGGATGCTGCCCAGCTTGCCCCTACTGCGCAAGATCGCGAGGTGATCTTACGCCAGGCGATTCAATATCATATTGACCATGGGCCCTTTGTTTTGGCAGCAACCGATGGCGAACAGTCTGTGCCGGTGGTGATCAAGGATAATTTCCACAATGTGCCTGAAATGGGGATTTTGGGTCCCTGGGCGGTGGCTTCGCCAGGGAATGTCCACCCAGAGCAATTCTGGATTTCGGATAAGGTCTTTTCGCCCATTTTCGCGCGCGCTATCCCGAATCAGGGGCGCAGCGACATTAGCAATGACGTGTATATTCATGGCAGCCAGTTTAGTTCAGGCATCGCCGTCACTTTAGGGACGACTCCGCTCAGGGCAGAGCTGATGAATGCCAATTTGCTTCACATTACCATCCCATCTGGGTTGGCGGCGGGTAGTTATGACCTCACCCTTACCAATTTGGGCGCGGCGTCTGTTACGGTGAAAAATGCGTACACGGTCACTGATCCGCTTACAACCGATTTAGCTGGGTATGGCTATGAATTTGGGGTCACGCCAGCATCCCTCCAAATTGGGCAGACAGGCAAACTTAGTCTGATCGTCTATCAGATCGGCGGAACGAACACCCTTAACAGCGTGAAGGTGAATTTCTATGATGGCGACCCGGCGACATCCGGCAAACTCATTGGGCAGGGGACGGTGGCATCGCTCGCGCCGAACAGCTCAGCAAGTACGTCTGAAGTATCCTGGACGCCCGCTCAGATGGGGAATCGCGCGATCTACGCGGTGATTGACCCGGGTAATCAGGTGACGGAAGTCAATGAGATGAATAACCAGGTGAACCGCACCGTGACGGTGAACGCGGTTGCTTTGGATCAGACCCCGCCGGTGGTAGATACGTTCACCATTAACGGGCAAGCGACCACGGTCTATAACCCGAACGTGACGATGGCAACCTCCGCGCATGATCCTTCTACGCCCAGCAGCGGGGTGGATTCGATCCTCGTGGTGGAATATCAATATAACCTTTCCACTGCGGAATGGATCGCCGGGCAGGATAGCGGCTGGTTGCCCTATGCTCAAATGTCCGCAGGGCGTTCGTGGATGCTTTTACCTGAGCCAGGCATGAAATACCTGAAGGTTTGGGCAAAGGACAAGGCAGGCAATGTTTCAGCTGCGCCGTTTGAACGCTTCTTGAACTACATCCCCCCCATGGGAAATGTAGCCGAAGGCAAGAGCCATATCTACCGCTTCACCGTTCCTGCGGGGAAGATGCTCACCGCCAAAGTCACCCCGCAAGGCGGCGACCCTGACTTATATATCTGGAATCCGGATAATTCAGCAGCGTGCGCGAGCATTGAGGTGGGTACGGTCATGGAGCAGTGCAGCGTGACGGTAGGCGCAGCTCAGAGCAGTGGCGTATATCAGGTGGAGGTCTACGGATTTATCCAATCCTCCTATATCCTTCAGGTGGATGTGAGTGATATTCCCGCGCAGGGGACGGCTGGCAGCGCGCATTTGGCGTTGATAGACAAAGTGGCGCGCACGGTTCCAGCGGTGGCAGTCACGGATGTTCCGACTCATCCCTACGCTTTGCCGACTACGACCGTGTTTTATTCGGTGTACATGCCTGCAACCGTAAAGTAGGAACTGCTTCTTAGAAGTAGCAAAAAAGATGGATGCGCTCTGCGCATCCATCTTTTTCTTGCTATTTCCAGGTTATTCCCTGCGCTCCAAGATGTGGGTGATGATGTTGGAGCCGCTGCCGCCGATATTTTGGGTCATGCCAATGCGCGCATCAGGGATTTGATTGCCGCCCGCCTCGCAGCGCAGTTGTTGGGTGACTTCCACAATTTGATACATGCCGGTTGCGCCCACGGGATGACCGCGCGCTTTCAGTCCGCCGCGCGTGGCAATTGGGATTCTGCCGGTGGGCAGGATGTCGCCATCCAATGCCAGGCGGGGACCCTTGCCGCGTTCAGCAAAGCCAGAAGCCTCCAGCGAGAGGGCTGCCATAATGGTGAAGGCGTCATGGGCTTCAAACAGATCCATCTGAGCGGGGCTTAGCCCAGCCTGAGCGTATGCCTGGCGCGAGGAGCGTTCGGCGGCTTTCAACCACAGCGGGTCGCGCCGGTCATGGACGGCGATGGTATCGGTGGCGGCGGCGGAGGCTAACACTTGAATCCGCGCTGCGCCTCTGGACAGGCTGTCTACCGCCACAATCAGGGCAGCTGCCGCGCCATCACACATGGGCGAGGCGTCCATCAGGTTGATGGGTGAAGCGATCATTGGGGCGCGCATATATTGCGCCTGGGTCAGCGGGTCACTATGAAAGCGGGCATTGGGGTTTTGCAGGGCGTTGGTGTGGGCGTTGATCGAAAATGGGGCGAAATCCTCATGTTTCCAGCCGTATTCGTGCATATAGCGGCGCATCACCAGGGCGTTGATGGCAACAAACGAGAGACCCATGTCGGCTTCCCAGTCAGCATCGGCGGCGGTTGCCAGCTGCGCGGTGATCTCGCTGCCGGGCGAATCGCTCATTTTTTCCACGCCGACCGCCAATGCCGAGTCCATTTCGCCGGATGCCACCGCCATGACTGCCATGCGAAAGGCAGCCGCGCCGGAAGAACAGGCGGCTTCGATGTGCAGCCCTTCCGAAAGGCGCATCCCGATCCAATCCGTGAGGTATGCGCCCAGGTGTTCCTGATGATTCGCCGGACCGGAAATCATGTTGCCCACGTACACCGCCTGCACCTGCTCGCGCTGCGCGTCTTGCAGCGCAGCCAGAGCGGCTTCCCCTGCCAGCACGCGCAAAGACCGATCCCAATGTTCGTCAATGGGGGTTTGACCAATGCCAATGATTGCCACTTCTCGCATGAAATTCGCCTCCTGCGGGTTGAGTGAATCGCGCCGCAGGATGTATTGTATCTGATTTATCGATCAGGAACTATCCTTTTTGAGACAATCCCTTTGCGAAAACCCATGCTACAATATCCCCAGAGAGGAATGATTCAACATGCCCACAGCCACCTACACCTTTCCGAATGGTTTTTTATGGGGGACAGCGACCGCCGCCCATCAAGTAGAAGGTAAGAATATCAACAACTGGTCTTTCTGGGAGGAGCAGCCCGGCAAGATTATTCACGGCGACCGCGCCGGATTGGCGTGTGACTGGTGGGGCGGGCGGTGGACGGATGACTTTGACCGCGCCGCCGAGGCAGGGCAGAATGCCCACCGCCTGTCCATTGAATGGAGTCGCGTGCAGCCCGCCGCGGATCGTTGGAACGATGGCGCGTTGGAGGTCTACCGTGACATGCTGCGCGGGTTGGCGCGCCGCAATATGACCGCCCTGGTGACGCTGCATCACTTTACCGATCCGTTGTGGTTGTATGAGCAGGGCGGCTGGGAAAATCCGCGCGCGCCGGAATATTTTGCCGCCTTCGTGCGCCGCGCGGTGGACGTGCTGAAGGAGTATTGCAGCCTGTGGGTGACGATCAACGAGCCAAATGTGTATGTCTATAACGGCTACCTGGGGCATGGCGAATTTCCGCCCGGCAAGAATGACCTGGGGGCAGCCTTGCGCGTGATGGCGAACCTGGCGCGCGGTCATGCCCTGGCGTATCGCGCCATTCACGCCCTCCAGCCGACCGCGCGGGTGGGGTTCGCCTTGCATTATCGCGGCTTTCGCCCTGCGCACGCCGGCAATCCGCTGGAAGCCTGGTCAGCGAATGCTCTGAATGCCAATTTCAACACCTCGTTTATCGAAACCCTGCGCACGGGCAGGCTTAATTTCCTCTTTCGCAGCGTCAGCATCCCCGAAGCGCGCAATACGCAGGACTTTGTGGGGCTAAATTATTACACCACCGATGAGGTGACGTTCCATCCCCTGCGCCCAGGGGAACTATTTTCCAAACGCCGCCCACCGCGCGAGGCTCCCCTTTCGGAGGGTGGCTTTATCGCCCACTATCCTGAAGGGCTGTTTGACCTGCTTGCCTGGGCGCACCGCCGCTATCAACTGCCGATGATGGTGACGGAAAACGGGATCAATGATGCCGAGGATACCTTGCGCCCGCGTTACCTGGCGGAACACGTCTGGCAGGTGTGGCGAGCCATCCAATGGAGCTGGCTAATCAAGGGCTACTTCCACTGGAGCCTGGTGGATAATTTTGAGTGGGAGCGCGGCTGGAGTCAACGCTTTGGCTTATGGGGTGTAGACCCCATCACCCAGGCGCGTCAGCGGAAGCCATCGGTGGATTTTTATGCCGCCATTGCTCATCAAAACGCGCTTTCGTATGCCTCAGTGGCAAAATGGGCGCCGGATGCCCTGCCCGCCTTGTTCCCAGAATAGCGAAAGGATTTGTATGCGCCGCCCTATTTTATCTTTACTCTTTTGCTTTGCCGCTTTCGTTATCCTATCCCTCACTGCGCCTGCACTGCCAGCGCAAGGGGCTGGGAACGCAGTCACCACCCAATATTACAACAATCAACGCACCGGGGCGAACCTGAACGAGACGATGCTGAATACGGGCAACGTGAATACTCTTACGTTTAGCAAGTTATTTAGCTTGCCGGTGGATGGGCAAGTATACGCGCAGCCGCTGTATGTTCCGGGCGTGAATATTCGCGGGAAGGGGGTGCATAACGTGCTATACGTGGCTACTCAACACAATAGTGTCTACGCTTTTGACGCAGACATCCCGCAAGCCCCGCTCTGGCAAGTCAGCCTGGGACAATCCGCGCCTATCCCAGCGGATTTTGGCAATCGGTACGGTCTTTACAACGATATTACGGTAGAAGCAGGCGTCACCAGTACACCGGTGATTGACCTGCTGCGCGGCGCGCTCTACACGGTGGCGTTTGTTCGTGATACGCCCCTTACCGCAGCCTGCCCATGCGTCTACCACCATGATCTCTATGCCCTCGACCTGACTTCCGGGGATCTTAAATTTGGCTCACCCAGTCGGGTCAATGCATCGGTGGCAGGTACTTCGGTAGAAGCGGTCAATGGCATGGTGCAGTTGGATAGCAAGTATCATATTCAGCGCGCCGCCTTGTTAGAGGTCAATAACATCATTTATATGGGTTTTGCTGGGTATGCGGATACGCAGCCGTATCACGGTTGGCTGTTGGGGTATGACGCTGCCACCTTGCAGCAGGTTTCGGTTTTCAATTCTACCCCGGATGCCGGACCTGGCGACCCCGCTACCACTGGGCGATCTGGCGGGATATGGCAGTCGGGCGTTGGTCCTTCGGCGGATGATGCGGGGAATATTTATGTGGTCACCGGCAATGGTGATTTTAATATCAACACCGGCGGCAGAGATTATGGCGATACCATCCTCAAGCTCGATCCGGCTGCCCCACAGGTGGGCGGTATGACGGCTGTTTCCACCTGGTTTACCCCTATCAATCAGGGAGCCATGTCCGCATCCGATACCGACCTGGGGTCCACTGGCGCGCTGTTGATGCCGGGCAGCAATACCGTCATGGCAGCGGATAAGGGCGGCAATATTTACCTGGCGGATCAGACGGCACTGGGCGGCTATCACAACCCGGATCAAAACATGCAGACTCAGCTGGTGGGCAACAATGAAATTCACAGCGCGCTGGTCACCTGGAACGGGCTAATTTACCTGTGGCCCATGATGGATACGCTCAAAGCCTATGCCTATAACAGCGTCACCGCGCAGTTAAATATGACTCCGCAGGCAGTTGGGTCTACCCTGCTAGGGGCAGATGGTTCCCCAGGGGGGCAAATTTCGCTTTCGGCGAATGGCAACCAGCCCGGCAGCGGCATTTTGTGGGCTACGCATCAAATGACGGATGCGGGCGGCAGCCTGGCGGGCATCCTGCGCGCGTATGACGCCGCAAACATCCGCGTGGAACTGTGGAACAGTGACCTGCGCAGCAAGGATGCCTTGGGCGCGCGCGCCAAATTTAACCCGCCGATGGTGGCGAATGGCAAGGTGTATGTTGGCACGTTTTCCGGCGTGGTGCAGGTTTATGGCGCGCTCACAAATCAGGTCATTTTGCCGCTGATTTACCGGTAAAGGTGGGGATGGTTATTTTCGGATCACCGGCAGGTAGAACTTCAGGCTATTATCCAGCACGAAGACGCCTTTGCCGCTGGTGCCAGCGTAGAGTGTGGGATGGGCTGCCGAGTCCATCGCCAGGGCGTAGGGGATCGTGCCGATCATGCCCACGCTGACCCAATTTTTGCCGCTATCTACGCTCTTGAATACGCCTCCATCCCGTAAGCCGGTATAGACAGTGGTGGGCGTTTGCGGGTCTATGGCAAGGGAGAGGACGTTGCGGTCAGCGGGCAGTCCGGCGTTCGCATCCTCCCAATGCCCGGCGCGGTCATCACTGCGAAAGACGCCGCCCTTGGTGCCAGCGTAGAGGGTGGAGGGGGATTTCGGGTCCACTGCCAGGGCGTGAATCCATAGGTTGTCCAGTCCGCCGTTGAACGGGAGCCAATCCTCCCCGGCGTTGATGCTGCGGAACACTCCGCCATCATACGTCCCAGCATAGAGGATGTCGGGGGATTGCGGGTCAATGGCCACCTTGTTAACCATTGAATAGTTAATATCCGTGCCATAGATCAAGCCCTTGTTGATGCTAACCCAGGTTTTGCCCCCGTTGATGCTTTTGAACACGCCTTCCCATGTGCCTACGTAGAGGTTGGTGGTATCCTGCGGGTTAATGACGATGGAACGCGCCAGGGTATTCATCCCATTGTTGATGGTCGTCCAATTCTGCCCGCCATTCACGCTTTTTATTACCCCAGGTCCATCCCTGACTGCGTAAAGGGTGGAGGGCGTTTTCGGGTCAATTGCCATAGACCAGATGTCGGAAGTGCCTTGCGTTTCCGGCAGCACAGCCCAGGTTAAGCCTGCGTTCGTGCTTTTGTATACATTATAGGGCGTTCCGGCATAGAGGATGGAGGGGTTTTGCGGGTCAATGACCAGCGAGCGGATGTACGCGCCATCCAGTCCAAGGCTTTTCCAATTGTCCGCCTGGGCAAACACAGCGTTGGCTTGCTGCGCGCCGATGAGCGCCAGTACGAGGATTGGCAAGAGCAATTTGCGCAATAAAGTGAAAGTTCGCATGGTGTATCTCCTTTTTGGTTGACCTTACTGTACCAAATGGATTTGCCAATGCTTTGCCAAATTTGAGCATAAAATAAAGAAAGAGGTTACGATTTTTTTTTACGCTATTTTCTTGTTTTCTGTTTGCAAAACAGGTACAATAGATAGAACGAATAGACTATTCAAGAGGCGGCAGACACGATGGAATTTCGCTTAAACTCCCCTTACAGACCGATGGGCGACCAACCCGAGGCGATTGAGCAGCTGGTGGCGGGCATCCGCAACAAGGAGCGTAATCAGGTGCTGCTGGGCGCAACCGGCACCGGCAAGACCTTCACCATTGCCAATGTCATCCAGCAGCTGCAAATGCCCGCCCTGGTGATGGCGCATAATAAGACCCTGGCAGCCCAGTTGTATTCCGAGTTTAAGGAATTTTTCCCAGATAACGCGGTGGAATATTTCGTCTCGTATTACGATTATTACCAGCCGGAAGCCTATGTGCCTTCGCATGACCTGTATATTGAAAAAGAAACCCAGATCAACGAGGAAATTGACCGGCTGCGCCTGGCGGCAACCGCATCGTTAATGTCGCGCAAGGACGTGGTGATTGTGGCGTCTGTTTCGTGCATTTACGGTTTGGGCAACCCGGAGGTATACGGCAAGTCAGTGATTAGCCTGGAACAGGGCAAGGTCTACCGCCGGAACGCCCTGCTGCGTCAGCTGGTGGAGGGGCAGTATCAGCGCAACGATATGGAGATCAAGCCCGGCATCTTCCGCGTGCGCGGCGATACCCTGGAAGTCTTCCCCGCGTATGAAGATCATAAGGTGATTCGGATCAGCTTCTTTGGCGATGAAGTGGAGCGGATTCTTTCGCTCAATCCCGTCTCTGGCGAGGTGTATGATGAGCCGCATTCGGTGGATATTTTCCCCGCCAAGCACTATATCACCGCCCAAGACCGGCTGAAGCAGGCGATTACCGATATTGAGACGGAGCTGGAAGACCGCATCAAGTATATGAAGGACAATAATAAGCTGCTGGAAGCCCAACGGGTGGAGCAGCGCGTCCGCTATGACCTGGAAATGCTGCGCGAGGTGGGGTACTGCTCGGGCATCGAGAACTACTCGCGCCATCTGGATCAGCGCGTCACCGGGTCGCCGCCCTGGACGTTGATGGATTACCTGCCTTCGGAATATTTGCTGGTGCTGGACGAATCGCACATGACCGTGCCGCAAATCCGCGGGATGTACTTTGGCGACCGTTCGCGCAAGACCACCCTGATTGATTACGGCTTCCGGCTGCCCTCCGCGCTGGATAACCGCCCCCTGACCTTTGACGAATTTGAGCAGCGCATGGGCTATACCATGTATACCTCCGCCACGCCCGGACCGTACGAAATGGGCAAGGCGGATGCGGTGGTCGAGCAGATCATCCGCCCGACCGGGTTGATTGATCCGCAGGTGGAGGTGCGCCCCACGCGCGGGCAGGTGGACGACCTGCTGAAGGAAATTCGCGCCCGCACCGCCCTGGGCGAACGGGTGCTGGTGACGACCCTCACCAAGCGCATGGCGGAAGATTTATCCGAATATTTGCAGGAGTTGGGCGTCAAAGTCCATTACCTGCACTCTGAGGTGGAAACCTTAGAGCGCATCAGCATCCTGCGCGACCTGCGCCTGGGCGTGTATGATGTGATTGTGGGCATCAACCTGCTGCGCGAAGGCTTGGATTTGCCGGAAGTTTCGTTGGTGGCGATTTTGGACGCAGATAAGGAAGGCTTCCTGCGTTCGGCAACCGCCCTCATTCAGACGATTGGTCGCGCCGCCCGTCACCTCAACGGCACGGTCATCATGTACGCGGATAAGATCACCGATTCGATGGCAAAAGCGATTGATGAAACCAACCGCCGCCGCAAAAAACAGGACGATTACAACAAAGCGAACGGGATTGTGCCTGCCAGCATTATCAAGGCGGTGCGCGACATCACCGAGCGGCTGACGGGCAGTCACGAGAGGGCTGCCAGCGGCGCATACCCCACCACCGATCACAAGGCAAGCACCGGTCTGCCCAAGACCGAGCTGCAGCGCCTGATTACCGAGCTGGAAAAGCAGATGAAGGAATCCGCGCGCGATTTGCAATTTGAGAAGGCTGCTGCCCTGCGTGATCAAGTTTACGAGCTGAAAGCCATCCTGGTCGAAGAAAATGACTTGACCCCGCTGCAAAAGCTGCGCTACCTGGCAGGCGAGGAACAAGACAAAGAATAATGGTTCATTAGGGAGTTCCACAAGAATCATAAAAAGAGCGTGATTTGCATCGCAAATCACGCTCTTTTTATGATTCTAAAGAAATTTACCAGCCCTGTTGGCGGACGAAATTGCTAATCACAGGCAGGTCAAATACTTCGCCCTTGTTGGCGCGCAACCCCAACCAGATGTTGAGGATGATGGTGAGGACAGAGGTAACGCAGCCGATCACGATGAAACTGAGCAGGAAGTTAATCACCCACTCAACCACGCCCAACACCAGAGTCTGGCTGTTGTGCGCTTTCAGGAAGGGGCGGTCTTTCTTGTCGGGCATCAGCATAATGATAATCGGGACGATGGGGGTGAAGATATATCCCAGCAATGCCCACAGGCGATCATCACTGGTTGACTCGATGGGTCCTAACGTTTGATTCATTTTGCCTCCAAAAAAGGGGTGAAGAAATGGATACAATACTTGCTATCATTCTTATTGTACCGGATTTTTCCAAAAGTACAATAAGAGAAAGGGTTAACTTTTCTTAAACTTCTTTTTTGCGGATTATGCCCATTTGCATGGCTTTGCTGACGGCTTCGGCGCGGTTGGCGGCTTCCAGCTTTTCAAAGATGTGGCGCACGTGGGTTTTGACCGTATTTTCAGAAATAAACAGGCTGAGGGCAATTTGCTGGGTGGTCTGCCCTTCCGAAAGGCATTGCAGCACTTCCATTTCGCGCTCCGAGAGCAGGGCGTTGGCGGCAATGGGGGTGGAGTGGTTGACGGCTTGCATGACGGCGCGGGTCATCTCAGGCGAAAGCACGCCCAAGCCGTCTGCCACGCGCATTAACGCCCTGCGCAAATCTTCCGGCTCGGTATTTTTCAGCAAGTAGCCATCTGCCCCAGCGCGGATCGCCTCAAGCAGGTCATCGTTATTTTGCGAGATGGTCAGCATCAGCACTTTGACAGCCTGCCCTTTTGCACGCAGGGCGCGCAGGGTTTCAATGCCGTCCATGTTGGGCATGTTTAAATCCAGCAACACCAGGTCTGGGGTGGTTTGCTCAATGATGCGCAAAGCTTGTTCGCCATCGCCTGCCTGCCCCACCACCTGAATGCAGGGCATTTCTTCCAGCAGTCCCACCAGACCGCGCCGGAACAGGGAATGGTCGTCTACGACCACCAAACGAAGGTTGTGCGCCGGAAGCGAGTTGGTCATTTTGTATCCTTTATGTAAGCTGGCAGCGTAAGGCGCACCACTGTACCCTGCTGCGCCTGGCTAATAATTTGAAATTCCGCGCCGAGCAATTCCGCCCGTTCGCGCATGCCCTTCAATCCATGCCGCGAGAGGGGCGGCACGTCCTCAGCGTTAAATCCGCGCCCATCATCGCCAATTTCCAGCACCAGGTCGCCGGATTGCCGCTCGTTGAGGGATACCCATGCGGCGCACGCCTGTGAATGTTTGCGCACATTGTTCAGCGCTTCTTGCACAATTCGCACCAGTTGGGCTTGAATTTCAGGCGAGAGGGCGTTCACCCAGGCAGTGGGCAGCGGCAGAATCCGCCGATTTACCGCCACGTGCGCGCCGGATTCAAAATCCTGAATACTCTGCTCTAACCAGCTTTCCAGGCTGCGACCAGGGGTCAGGCGCAGGTTATCAATGGATTGACGAGTATCTAAATAGGCTTCTGAGAGGGCTTCGTTATTTTCTTTTAAGAGCTGCATCACGCGCGCCAGGTCATTTTTGGCAAGGGCGGACTGAATTTGAGCAGATTGCAGTTTGAGCAGCGCCAGGGTTTGCGCCAGCCCATCATGGATTTCACGCGCCAGGCGGGTGCGCTCTTGGATGATGGCTTTATATTCCAGCCAGCGAAACAGGCGTTCATTTTCCACCAGCAGGGCAAGTTGAGCGGAGAAAGTGCGCAGCAGGGTGTGTTCGCGGGCATTCAGGTGTAGGTTCGGGCAGCCTTCCAGGAAGAACATGCCCAGCATAGGACCGGGCGAACGTTGCAGGGGGGCGACCAGGTTGGTCTGATCGTACAATATGCCGCCATCGCTGACGTCATCCAGCAGGCGCAGGAACATCTGCTGCAATTCCGGCTCCGTGAGGGGGATCGGCTGCCCGCTCTGCACGGTGAGCCCGGGCAGGCGTTCATCCAGGAAGGGGCGCAGGCGCACTAAGGCTGTCCGCGCGCCAAAGACCTGACGCATATCTTCCAGCAGCCCCGTCATCGTCTCCGATAGCCAGCTTTCCGAGGTATGCCCCTGGCGCATTTGCTCCAGCAGGATCATTTCTTGCTGACGAGCGCGCAAGCTTTGCACCGCGCGGCTGATCTCCGGCAGCAGCTCCGCCAAGGAACGGCGGTCATCTTCCTTTAATACCTGCTGCGGGGGCATATACAGGTGCAAAATCCCCAGCCGTCTGCCCTCGCGCCCGGACAAAGAAACGCCCTGCGGCTCTTCTAGCGGCAGGCAGAAGACCGTGAGTGAATCGCCCAATATGGCAGGGTGCAATGGGCATTTACCAGGGGTGGATTGCAGGATGGTGCAGTCCCCGCAGCGGTCACGCATGCCGGTATGGCGCAAATTTTCCTGCCACTGTTCCAGCAAAACACCCGGTAGCCGACCTTGCATCCGCGCAGGCAATGGTTGTCCCCAGCGATCCACCGGCAAAAAGGAGCAGCCCAGCGCGCCCACAAATTCCTGAATGGCGGTCATGGCAGCGTCCATCAGTTGATCTTCGGTTTGAGCGGTGTTCAGGTGACGATATAGGTGCAGCAGGCTGTTGACGCGGCGCTGCTGTTCCCCCTGACGGGCGGCGGTTTGCGTCAGAACTTGCTGCGCTTCTGCCAGGGTATTCTGTTGGGCTGCGAGGTCAGCGCGTAAGGCGCGGCTTTGCAACATCAGGCGCGCCAAAACTTCCGCCACGCCCAGAAGGGCAATCATGAAGAGTAGGTCTTCCCCAGACAAGTCCGGCAGCAGCCAGTGGATCAACAAGACAGCCAAAAGCAGCAGCCCAATCCACAGCACAGCAGATTGCCCTTCGCGCCAGATTTTTTGCATGACAGACGACCTCATGACTTTCATTTTACCATCAGGCGGGGGAATTTTGCAATTTTTGTAGCAGGTGGATCCTAGTGATTCGCAAAGTAACCGCTTGCAGTTGCTACCCCACTTTCCCAAATCCTTTCTAGCTTGGCAAATGATCTTTTCGCCCGCGAGAAAGTGAGTTTAAGCATCATACGCATCCGATTGGCGGTGATGGATCGCGTCCAGAACACAATCACGCAGAGTCATCGTTTCCTCACTTAATAGGGAAGAGTCATTTTTGGGAAGGTCACTGCATTCGGCAGCTGCCTGGGGCAGAGATATATTAATCTTATCACAGGCTGCGGGAAGTAGATGCGGATTTGGTTTGCTGTTTCACTTCCTGAAGGTACTCCAAGTAATGAATTATTCTGGCGATTTGAGATATTGGGTGGGTATTGTAAAAATTGTTTACGAACTGTATAATAATAAATAATGGTCATAAAGAACCAAAAAAAGTTAGTTGAAAACTCATTTATTCCTATTAATGACGCTACTGCAAAAAGGTCATTTCCTCAAATTCATAGTACGAAATTGGGACAAAATGGTCAAAAATGACATCAAATTGCTACTCAAAAGTCATAGGACCATCAAAAACACCTTCCAAGTGGGTGAGAAATCGGCATATTT
>JBBRAT010000058.1:0-20913 GCA_038206515.1 Anaerolineales bacterium
GGATAATTGATCTTCGATCGGTTGTAAAAGTGCTAAAATGTCCATGTGGGCTTCTTGTGGTTTTGAGTTTTTGTCTTAGTCAACTAAACTCTAATACAGAAGCCCATTCACTTCAGCCTATTTTTGGCGAAGGTATTGATAATACTTTTGAGTATAATCCGTTTCGATGCCCGAGCAGAATAACCAGGGGCTTTTTATTTCCCACGAAAAACTTGACAAACCCCCGCGCATTTGATATAAACAAGGAGAGTAAATAACAAATAGCTGTGAAGAGAAAGAGTAAACACCGAGACGATGGCCCAGAGAGTGGCACAAGGTGAGATTGCCGCCCATACGCCGATGTTGAATGGTTCTCAGAGCTGCAAGGGTGAACGCGAACCGTAACCTTCGCAAGTAATCCACGCCGGAACTGCCACCGTTATCTGGGCAAAGAGTATACTCCGCGCGGCGCATTTCCTCCCGCCGGACGTACTCCACAAAGTGAGGCTGGCCTTTTCTCCCCTGTCGTAATCACCGACGGGGGATTTTTGTTAAAGAGAGGCGTTTTCATCTCAGCAGCCTAAGCCAGGGTGGCACCACGGGTACTCCTTTTCCCGTCCCAGGCACAGGAACAGGAGCGTTGTCTGCTGGAGGGATGAAATCATGTTAAAGCCTTATATCGCCAAAGCCATGCGTTTTGAAAACTTATCCGCTGAAGAAGCCGAACAGGCAATGCAGCTCATTATGACCGGTCAAGCTACGGATGCGCAGATTGGCGGCTACCTGGTGGCACTGCGCATGAAGGGCGAAACGGTGGCAGAGATCACTGGCAGCGCGCGGGCAATGCGCAAGGCTGCCAGTATTGTGCCGTATGCCTTGCACGCCCAGGCTTTGCTGGATACGGCTGGCACGGGCGGCGATGGGGCGCATACCTTCAATATTTCCACTGCCGCCGCATTTGTGATTGCCGGAGCCGGGCGCAAAGTTGCCAAACATGGCAATCGCGCGGCGTCTTCTCGCTGTGGCAGCGCGGATGTGCTGGCTGCCCTGGGCGCAAACCTTGATCTGACCCCTGAACAGGTGGCGCGCTGCATTGAGCAGGTAGGCATTGGTTTTATCTTCGCCCCGCGCTTTCACCCTGCCATGAAATATGCCGTTGGTCCGCGCCGCGAATTGGGGATGCGCACCATCTTCAACCTGCTTGGCCCGCTCACTAATCCGGCGGGGGCAACCCATCAACTGATTGGCGTGTATGACCCCAACCTGACGGCTCCGCTGGCGGAGGTGCTGGGTTCATTGGGTGGGCAGGCAGCCTATGTGGTACATGGCAGCGGTGGGTTGGATGAGTTTACCACCAGCGGCATCAACCGCGTCAGCCATTTGCATCATGGTCAGGTGGATACCTTTGACCTGAACGCCGCGGAACTGGGTCTGCGTCCGGCTTCCACCGATGACCTGCGCGGCGGCGACCCGGCTGAAAACGCCGCTATGTTGCGCGCTCTGCTGAATGGGGAAGATGCCAGCCCGCGCAGTGACGTGGTTTTGCTGAACAGCGCCGCCGCCCTGGCAACCGAACATGGCAATTTTGAGTCCGCTCTGTTGGAAGCGCGTCAATCCCTGACGAGTGGCGCGGCATTGGCAAAGTTGAATGAATTTATCGAATTTTCTCAGTCGGCGGTGCAGGGGTTTGCCCAATGACCATTTTGGATGAGATTTTTGCGCATAAGCGCGTAGAGGTGGCGGAATGCCAACGCTATGCCCCGCTGACAGAGGTGCGCGCTGCTGCCGAAGCCAAGCCCCCCGCGCGGAACTTCGTGGCTGCTTTGCAAGGGTCCGCTTTCGCGCCTGCCCTCATTGCTGAGGTGAAATGCGCTTCGCCTTCGCGCGGCGTGCTGGTGACGGATTTTCAGCCGCTCTCCCTGGCGCAAGCCTATGCGGAAAACGGCGCGTCAGCCATCAGCGTATTAACTGACCGCCGCTATTTTCATGGCAGTCTGGATATTCTGCGTCAGATTGCTGCCTTGAACCTGCCTACTCCGTTGCTGCGCAAGGATTTCCTGTTCGATCCTTATCAGGTCTACGAGGCGCGCGCTGCCGGGGCCGATGCCGTGCTGCTGATCGCCGCCATGCTGCCCGCCGCGCAACTGGCGGATTTATGCGCGCTGACCGTTGAACTGGGCATGTCCGCCCTGCTGGAAGTCCATAACCAGGCGGAGCGAAAAGCGATCGCGTTCCTGCATCCGCCCCTGGTGGGGATCAACAACCGTGACCTGCATACCTTCCGCGTGGATTTGCAGACCAGCCTTGACCTGCGCCCGCTGCTGCCCGCTCACACCTGCGTGGTGGCGGAAAGCGGCATCCATCATGAGGCGGATGTGGCGCGGCTGCGCGAAGCGGGCATCAACGCCATGCTCATTGGCGAAGCCCTGGTGCTGGCGGCAGACCTGCCCGCCACAATCCGCAGCCTGACGGGCGTGCTATGCAGGTAAAAGTTTGCGGCATCACCACCCTGGCGGATGCGCGTTTGGCGTTAACGGCGGGTGCGGATTTTTTGGGCTTTAATTTTCATCCGCCAAGTCCGCGTTCTCTTACGCCGCAAGCGTGCGCCCAACTGGTAGCGGATTTGCAGGCGGATTTGCGCGCCCTGCCTCGCCCGGTGACGCTGGTGGGCGTGTTTGTGCATTCCACTGCTGCAGAAATTCAGGCGATCCTCTCTCTTTGTCATCTACATCTGGCGCAGCTTTCCGGACCGGAATCGCCTGAACTGGCAGCGGCATTCGGGGAAAATGCGCTTGTGGCGCTGCGTCCGGCTTCTGCGGCAGGCTTGCAAGCCTCGCTGAATGCTTTTTCACTGCGCACGGCTGCCCCGCGCTGCCTGGTTGATGCCTTCCGCGCTGGTGAATTTGGCGGCACGGGTCAATTGGCGGATTGGTCGCTGGCGAGTCAGGTTGCCGCGCAGCTGTCGATCTTCCTGGCGGGTGGGTTAACGCCTGAAAACGTGGCGCAAGCCATCCAGCAGGTGCATCCCTGGGGCGTGGATGTGGCTTCCGGGGTAGAATCCGCGCCTGGACGGAAAGATTTTACGAAGATGAAACAGTTTATCGCAAATGCACACGCAGCCTTAGAGGAATAAGACCTATGACCCTTTTAAACCCAAAATTTGGCGTATATGGCGGTCAGTTCGTGCCGGAAACGCTGATGCCCGCCCTCATCGAACTGGAATCCGCCTATTTTACAGCCCAGCGCGACCCGCAATTTCAGGAAGAATTAAATCACCTGCTGCAAACCTATGTTGGTCGTCCTACCCCGTTGACCTTTGCCGCTAACCTCACCCGCTCGCTGGGCGGCGCGCAAATTTACCTCAAGCGTGAAGACCTGGCGCATTCCGGCGCGCATAAGATCAATAACGCCCTGGGTCAGGCATTATTGGCAAAACGGATGGGCAAGAAACGCCTGATCGCGGAAACCGGCGCGGGTCAGCACGGGGTTGCCAGCGCCACAGTCGCCGCCCTGTTGGGGATGGACTGCGTGGTGTATATGGGCAGCGTGGATATTGCCCGCCAGCAGCCCAACGTCCTGCGCATGAAGCTGCTGGGGGCTGAGGTACGCCCCGTCACCAGCGGCAGCTGCACCCTGAAGGATGCCGTCAATGAAGCCATCCGCGATTGGGTGGGGAACGTGCAGGAGAGTTATTATCTGCTCGGCTCTGCGCTTGGACCGCATCCCTATCCCACCATGGTACGTGATTTTCAGTCCGTCATCGGCATCGAGGCTCGCCAGCAAATCCTGGCGCAAGCCGGGCAGCTGCCGGATACGTGTATTGCCTGCGTAGGTGGCGGATCCAATGCCATTGGCTTATTCCATGCGTTTTTGGAAGACGAAACGGTGCGCCTGGTGGGGGTAGAAGCGGGCGGAGATGGCATCGAGACGGGCAGGCACGCCGCGCGCTTTGCTGATCCGCAAATGGGGCGACCCGGCGTGCTGCAAGGCACGTTTACCTACCTCTTGCAAAATGCCGATGGGCAAGTCGCTGAGACCCATTCCATTTCCGCAGGTTTAGATTACGCTGCGGTTGGTCCAGAACACGCTTACTTACGCGAATTGGGCAGAGCAGAGTATACTTACGCCACTGACCGCCAGGCGCTGGATGCGTTCCAGCAATTGGCGCACCTGGAAGGCATCTTGCCCGCGCTGGAATCGTCCCATGCCATTGCTGAAGTGATTCGCTGCGCGCCGCTGCTTTCTTCTGAACAGATTCTATTGGTGAATCTCTCTGGTCGCGGGGATAAAGATTTAGATACAGTAACGCAGGCTTTAAAGGCGCAAGGAGCGCGTGGATGAATGGATTAAAACAAATCACCGAGGCTTTCGGCATGGCGAACGTGGCTGGACGGGCGGCGTTGATGCCGTATTTTACGTTAGGCTTCCCCAATCCGCGCATTTGCGTCAATATTATCGTCAAACTGGCAAAATCAGGCGCGGATTTAATTGAATTGGGCGTGCCGTTTTCAGATCCATTGGCAGATGGTCCCACCATTCAACATTCTACCCAACAAGCTCTGGATCAGGGCATGACGGTTGCGCGCTGCATGGACATGCTGAGTGAGATTCGTGCGCGGGGGGTGGCTTGCCCCTTGCTGCTGATGGGCTACATCAACCCGATCCTTGCTTATGGGGTGGAGCGTTACGTGCGGGATGCGCATCAGTGCGGCGCGGATGGGTTGATTGTGCCTGACCTGCCCCTTGAAGAGGCGCAAGGCTTAGAATCCTTGTGCCGCCAGGAGGGGATTGCGTTTGTTTACCTGGCTGCGCCAACTTCTACCCCTGACCGGTTGGTGAAGCTTGCCGAACATACCACCGGCTTCCTGTACCTCGTCTCGGTGGCGGGGGTGACAGGCGCGCGGGCTGCCCTGAGTGATGGCTTGGCGGATTTCACCGAGCGGGTCAGGCGCATAGCGCGCACGCCGCTGGCAATCGGCTTTGGGATTTCCGATCCGCAGCAAGCGCAGACAGCCGGTCGCCTGGCGGATGGGGTGATTATTGGCTCTGCGCTCATCCAGCGCGTGGCGGATTCAGAAGACCCCGAGGCGGCAGCCGGTGAATTTATCCGCGAAATTCGTGCAGGGATGCAAGTCCACCCTGCGCCAGCCGCGGAACAGCCCTCGGATGCGCTTTCCGTCTGACATTTAGTCTGAGATAGCGGGCATTAATTTGCCAGTCTGCCAGACGGCGTGCGCGGTGCGGGCATAATGCTCGTGGGTAGCGTGCCAGAGCGGCACGTCATCCAGCGCCCAGTAGCGCAACGCCAGCCCTTCATGCGAAAGAGTCAGCTCCCCGCCGACTACTTTGCATAAATGCACTACCGCCAGCATGGCATGGGCACCGTTTTTCGCGCTGGGCGGGCGTGAAAACACCCCGATCAACTGCTGTACCTCAATTTCCAGTCCGGTTTCTTCCTGCGCCTCGCGGACAGCAGCTTCGCAGGGCTTTTCGTTGGGTTCAACCCAGCCGCAGGGCAGGCACCAGCCGCTGCCATCCGCACGTTCCATGAGCAAAATTTCCCCCTGGTCGTTAAAGATCGCCGCATCCGCCCCAATTTTGGGGGTGATATGACCCATTTCCTGCAGAAAGCGCGCTTGCAGTTCTTCCGCAGGCACATCCAGCAGGTCGCTATAGGATTGGGTGGTCAGGGTCAGCAGACGATTGTAGCGTTCCTGGTCGTAGACGTTGGTGGAGTAATGCAGCCCGTTGCGGGCGATGACGCGAATTTGATCGAGTAAGCTGAAAATATCCATGCGGCTATTCTACACCCGTCCACAAGTCGGTGATACGCCCCAGGGTCATCTTTTGCCCTTCTAACCTGGCGCGCTGCTTTTTGAGGATGTCAAAGCGGAAGGGCAGGGAACGTTCAGCGGCACGCAAATAATCACGCGAATAGAACTTTGCAGCGCGTCCCAGGGTATCCAGCAGCATCGGGTCCAGAATATGCTCAATCAGGGGATAGAGGGATGCGGAGGAGCCAGTCGGGAAACCGTTGACTTGATTAAAAACCGTATGCCCAAAGTGAAAAATGCGGTTGGTGAGTGCGTCCAGCCGCCAATGTGGGGCAGTTTGGGTAAAGAGGGTCATCCGCCCTTCTTTCAGGTCGCTGTGAATATCTTCCAGGTCATCCAGGCATTGGGTAAACGCGCCATAGCCAAAGCAAAACTTGGCTTCGGCGGCATTCAACCAACCCGCCACCAGGTAGCCATCCGCCAAAACGGACGCGCCGCCCTTTTCCAGGGTGATGCCCAATATGTCCGCCTCATAGGGCGAGAGACCGGGTTTCACCAGTTGAATACTGCGCGCCTGTGCGTTGAAGATTGCCAGCAGGCTTTGCCAGACCTGCGGGAAGCGACTGCGCTCATATTGACTTTCAATCATGCTGACCAGCTCGTTAATTCGCTCCTCTTTGACGTTCAGGCAGCGGATTGTTTCGCCTTCCAACCGCTGCTTGAAGCGCAGGTTAAAAGAGCGTTTGTCCGCCGATGAAACTGTCAGATCATCCAGGTAATTATCACTGTAAGGATAGAGCATGGAATACGCAAAGACGGCAGGGGTCACTTCCACCGGCAACCCAAACAGCAGCTGCAAGAAGTTCATGCTCATCACGTTGCGGGCAGCCTGATAAATGTCATCGCCGGAAATGGAGGGGTCAAAGCGGCGCGCACGCTGAGCAAATCCCTGCACGCCTTCCAGCAGCCCGGATGCCTGCAAGAAGTGAATATCTTCTTCTGATAATTCCAGGGTATGGCTGAGGAACGCAAAGCCCTGATCGCGTACTGTCTGCTGAAATTCCAGGCGTTGGCTCTGGGACGCACGCGGCAGGCGGCGCGCGCCGTACATCAACCCATCTGTCAGGCGGGCGAGTTCTTTTTCATGCACAGACTGTTCGGCGGGGGTGTACGTCCGGCGGAAAGTGGGCAGGCGCAAGTCGCTCTGCCACCAGCGTTCTTTATATTCTGACAATAAATTTTTCACCTGCTCATCAACCGAGGCAGATGGGATTTCTAAGGCTGTAAATGTGGGAAAGACTTCGACCATGTTGTTCATCCCTGCTTTCTTCTGACCGCCTTGAACAAAGAGGTCAGTCTTATTCTCTTTATAAATACGAAGAAAGGCAAGGTAGGGTTGCAAGGGAAAATGGAAGGGGTGCATTGGCGTTAGAATCACAAAGCGTTGATCCTATCGAACCTTACGGGTCAACGCTTTGGCATTCAAGCGAGAAAATAGAGAAACTTTAGCGACTGGTAGCGCTGCAACGCACCTCCGCCCGGAAAAAAGTATTATTTCTTCGTACCGAACATGCTACCAAGCGAGTTGAGATCAGGCATTCCGCCGCCTAAGACAGAGTCAATTTGGGCAGCAATGGGGGCTGGAAGCTTCTGCTTCAGGAAAGCAATGACCTGGGTAATGGCAGCTTTCGATTGTTCTTCGGTGATGCCTGCTTTTTGAGAAACGAGTTTAACCAATTCATCCATTTGCCATACTCCTTTGTTTACACAATAAACCGCATTATATGGAACAAATAGATTATAGCACAAAGATTGAATATTATAATAAAAATTATATACATATATCGGCGACAGAGAGAATGAGCGAAAATCCCCATCTGAGACGTTTTGAGAGGGCTTTTTCCCTGCAATGATAGCATTTGATAGCCCCGCAACGCTATGATACAAACAGGTTTTTGGGAAATAGCCCGCAACCTTTGCAGGCAGACACAATCATTATGCAAACATTATACAATGTGTGGCAGTCTGCAAGATAGCCAATTATGATGTTCTTAACAAAAAAAAGTAGTGGTAGTCAAAACCATTAAGGAGTAGTGAGCAATGGAAGTACCTCGACACTGGCGTTTGAAGAAACAACGATATGCCTTAGAAGGCGTAATTTGCCCGCGTTGCCAAACACCGCTTTTCCCGCCGCGCCCGGTTTGCCCGCACTGCGCGGAAGAGTTGCGCTTGCGCTCGGATGTGCAGCCGGTGGGCGTGCTGGTGACCGCTCCGCAAACGGTTTCGGTGGAATAATTTCTTTTCGAGAATATTTTCCAGGCAGTCTTTTTCAAAAGGCTGCCTGTTTTGTTTACGGATGTGAAATGTGCCAAGAAGACTCTTTGCCCTGCCTTCTGCGTAGTGGCTTCCGGCAGGAAGCCCATCCTCTGCAAGCAAGGTTGCCTGATAGCCACCAGGCTTCCGTCCGGAAGCCACTACGCAGAAGGGGTATTGCTGCAAACAAGAGGACATCTGAAAAACACCTAAAAATCAATCCTTTGGGGGATGTAAAATTGGATTAAAACGATATATAATTTCTTTAAAGAAAAGGAAGGCACAGGCTATGCAATTAACCGTTCGGCATATTTTGGAAGTAAAAGGGTTTGACGTTTGGTCGGTCAGCCCAGAGACATCTGTATTTGACGCCTTGCGCCTGATGAGTGACAAGGACGTGGGCGCGCTCATTGTGTGCAATACGGAAAAAATGGTTGGCATTGTTTCAGAGCGCGACTATGCCCGCAAAGTGGTGCTGCAAGGCAAAACCTCACGCGGCACCACCATTGGCGAAATTATGAGTGGCAAAGTCCTTACTATCCACCCCGAGCAGACGGTGGAAGAGGCGATGGATATGATGAACACCCACCGCATCCGCCATTTGCCAGTGGTAGAAGATACCGAGGCAAAGAACGTGATCGGGATGATTGCCCAGCGTGACGTGATGCGCGCCATTATTCACAAGCAACGGGAAGCCCTGCGAGAAACGGAAGGTAAGGGCTAGAAGAAATCCTTCTGCGCTAGAGGAGCAAATCTACCCGTCATTACGCCCCGGTGCAATTGCCGAGCGGTTTTCTATCCCATAAAATGCCAGGTCTTTGGCATGCAGGGGAAAGCGGACCTCTCGGCTTGCCCGGGGCGTATGCGTATCCGCTGGAAGCCTTTTCGCTCCTTGCTGGTGATGAAATTCTATGCTAAAACAAGATACGATGATTCTCCGCGAAGAAGGGTAGGCAGACATGCCCGATACCATTTTGGGGTTTGATATTGGTGGAACGAAAACAGGGTTCATTTTAGGCGATAGCCAAGGGCAGATTCTGCGCCGCGCGGAGATGTCCACCCCTGCAGCTGAATCGTTCGAGGCGGCTTTCCCGCAAATGATGGCGGCGGGGCGGGCATTCATGGGGCAGTGTACCGAAGCTGGACTGCCCGCGGTGGAGGCGATCAGCGTATCCGTAGGCGGACCGCTGGATATAACGAAAGGAATTCTCTATGCGCCGCCGCATTTGGCTGCCTGGGGAGAAGCGCCTCTCAAAGCGCGCCTGGAGGAGAATTTTGACCTGCCGGTATACGTGGAACATGACGGTAACGCTGGCGCGCTGGCAGAATTTTATTTTGGGGCAGGGCAGGGCGCAAAAAATATGATCTTCCTCACCCTGGGAACGGGGCTAGGCGCGGGGATCATCCTGAATGGCAAAATTTATCACGGCTCGCGGGATATGGCGGGGGAAGTGGGGCATATCCGCATGGCGGAGGATGGACCTGTGCAATATGACAAGGCAGGTTCGTGGGAGGGGTTCAGCAGCGGGGCGGGGCTGGTGAGCCTGGCAAACTGGATGCAGCCGGGGCGCTGGTCAAGGTATGTGACCCCACGCGAGATTATCAACCGCGCTTTGGGGGGGGATCGCCTGGCGCGTGAGCTGGTGACGGAATCGGGGCGGTGGTTGGGGCGCGGCATGGCGATCTTGGTAGACATTCTCAACCCGGATGTGATTGTGGTCGGCACGTTAGCAGTGATCTTAGGCGACTTGCTGCTTGAACCGGCGCGTGTAGCTTTGCGTCAAGAGGCATTACCCCGCGCGTTGGAAGCCTGCCGGATTGTCCCCGCTCAGTTGGGCGTGCGCCTGGGCGATGTGGCGTCCCTCATGGCGGCGATGACGGCCTGAGAGAAGAAATCACCTATTTGGTTTGCCTGCTTTCCTTGACAAGAAAGATAAAAATACCTAAGATTAAGAGGAGTTTCAAAACCTTTTTCTTTACCAGGAGGGCAATATGCTGTTCAAAGTTCTTGAAAGTCTCAACCGAGTAGTGAAATTTGAGGAAGCCAGCGCCCATTGTGACGTTCCGTGTGGCATCTATGACCCGCATCAGGCTCAAATTGGCGCGCTGACGGTCATCCGCATGATTGACCTGATGAACGACCTGAAGCAATCGCATGATCCGGCGTCTTTGGAATATCAAAACTCTATGGCGCGCTATATTGCCGTCAAGGAAGAACACGCTGAACTGGTCAAACGTGAAGTGCGCGTGATCTTTGGCGACTACATCAAGCAGGAACAGATTGACAAATTCCCTGAACTGCCTGGGCTGATGCACAAGATTCTGCAGCTTGGCTCAAAGGCGCGCCAGACGGCGGATCGCGCAGTGGCGATGGACTTGCTGACGGCAGTCAACCGCTTTGCGGAAATCTTCTGGGCAACCAAGAATATTCAAGTCAAACGCGCCAAAGCGCCCTACAAACCGAGTGAAGAAGTCGTCTATCCGGTGATTAACTAACCTCTGTTTGATGAACCTGTGAGATGATCTTTGGGATTCTGAAAGTCTCTGGGCGCAGCTTAGTTCCGGTATACCAGGACGGGGATTTTGTGATTGTATCCAAAATCCCTGTTCTTTTTAATCCTCCCCACGTCGGGCAGGTGGTGGTGTTTCAACATCCTACTCATCATCGCATGATTAAGCGGGTGGAGCGGGTGGAATCAGGCGGGCAAAAGCTGTTTGTGGTGGGCGAGAATGACGAGAGCCTGGATAGCCGCGCGTTTGGACCCATCCCAACCGCGTGGGTGGAGGCGGTAGTTTTGGTGCATGTTCGCCAGCCGAACGGGTCGCGTTCAGGGGAATAATGTTATACTTTAGGGCGGTTTAGCAGCTTTTCAAGTGAATTCCCGAACGCTACAATGAAATAATTGGATAACATCATCAGCATTGGTCGAAGGAGCGTTTCCTATGTCTATTTCGCAAGGTGCATATGCAAAGAATCGCCTGATTGGCGAATATCCCAAGGTGGGCATCCGCCCGATTATTGATGGGCGACGTAAGGGCGTACGCGAGTCGTTGGAAGATCAGACGATGGCGCAGGCGCGGGCGGTGGTGGCTTTCTTGCAGGCGAACGTGCGCTACCCGAACGGTCAGCCGGTGGAATGCGTCATCGCGGATCAGTGCATTGGCGGCGCAGCCGAAGCCGCCCTCACCGCGGAGCAGTTCGCCAGGGCGGGGGTGGGCGTGTCGCTTTCGGTGACGCCTTGCTGGTGCTACGGCTCAGAAACAATGGATATGGATCCGCTGATCCCCAAGGCGGTATGGGGTTTTAACGGCACCGAGCGACCCGGGGCGGTCTACTTGGCGGCAGTGCTGGCGGCGCATAATCAAAAAGGACTGCCCGCCTTTGGTATTTATGGGCATAACGTGCAGGATAAGGGCGATTCTTCCATCCCAGAGGATGTGCAGGAAAAGCTGCTGCGCTTTGTGCGGGCAGGGCTGGCGGTTGCCATGATGCGCGGCAAATCGTACCTTTCGATGGGCAGCGTTTCGATGGGGATTGCCGGTTCGATTGTGGATCAGGATTTCTTTGAGAGTTACCTGGGGATGCGGGTGGAATCGGTGGATATGAGCGAATTTACCCGCCGCCTGGACGAGGAAATCTTTGACCCGGAGGAGTATCAGCGCGCGTTGGCATGGACGAAGGCAAACTGCGTGGAGGGCGAAGATCACAACGCCAGCGAGAAGCAGCGCACCCGATCCCAAAAGGATGGCGATTGGGAAACAGTTGTGAAAATGTCACTCATTGGGCGCGACCTGATGGTGGGCAACCCGCGCCTGGCGGAACTTGGCTACGGCGAAGAGGCGATGGGGCATAATGCCATCGTGGGCGGCTTCCAGGGGCAGCGGCAATGGACAGACCACTTTCCCAATGGCGATTTTATGGAAGCGATCCTCAACTCTTCTTTTGACTGGAACGGAATGCGCGAAGCCTTCCCCTTTGCCACGGAAAATGACAGTTTGAACGGCATTACCATGCTGTTTGGGCATCTCTTGACCAACACTGCTCAGGTGTTTGCGGATGTGCGCACGTATTGGAGCGCGCAAGCCGTGAAGCGCGTGACGGGTTATCAACTGACGGGCGAGGCAGCGGGTGGGTTTATCCACCTGATTAACTCTGGCGCAGCCGCTTTGGACGCTACCGGCGACGCGAAAATTGCCGGGCAGCCCGCCATGAAGCCTTTCTGGCAGATTGAGCCGCAGGAGGTGGAAGCCTGCCTGAAGTCCACCACGTGGTATCCGGCTTCGACCGAGTATTTCCGTGGAGGCGGGTTCTCCTCGAACTTCCTCACCCAGGGCGGCATGCCGGTGACCATGTCACGCTTGAGCTTGGTGAAGGGGTTGGGCCCTGCCTTGCAAATTGCGGAGGGCGTGATTGTGGACTTGCCCGATGAGGTGCATCATAAGTTGAATTTGCGCACCGATCCCACCTGGCCCACGCATTGGTTTGTGCCGCGCGTGACGGGCAGCGGGCCGTTCCGGGATGTGTATTCGGTGATGAACGCCTGGAGCGCAAATCATGGAGCGATCAGCTACGGGCATATTGGCGCGGATATGATTGCGTTGGCGGCGATGCTGCGCATTCCGGTCGCCATGCACAACGTGGATGAGGAGAAAGTCTATCGCCCTAGCGCGTGGACGATGTTTGGCGCGCAAGACCCCATCGGCGCAGATTTCCGCGCCTGCCAGAATTTTGGTCCCGTGTATGGGAAGTATTAGAACAGCGTAGCCTTTTAAATAAAGATGAGGAGAGATATAAGTCTCTCCTCATCTTTATTTAAAGGACACTTTAGGGCGTGGGCAGCACCTTGATGGGGTTGATGAACCCGCCCGGCACGCGCACTTCAAAATGCAGGTGCGGACCGGTGGCGTTGCCTGACTTGCCGGAGAGCCCAATCACCTTGCCTTGCGCCACGCTATCCCCGCAGCGCACGCTAACCTGGTCCAGATGGGCGTAGAGGGTCTTGTAGCCGTTGCGGTGGTCAATGAGGATGACGTTGCCATAGCCTACGCCAGTGTAGCCTGCAAAAATGACCACGCCGCTATCGGAGGCATAAATAATCGCATCCATTGGGGTGCTAAAATCCATGCCGGGATGCGCGGCGGTGTAATCCGCACCAGAGAGGGCTTGGTATTGGCTGGGCCAGATGAATTTGCCGGTTCCCATGGCAGGATGGTCGCCAAAGGGGCAAGAGAGCTGGTCGGCGTAAAATTCAGGGCGAGACGGGTCGCGTAAAATATCCGGCTGCGGCAGCGAGGATAAAGTAACTACCGGCAGCGGCTCGTTGGTGACCAGGGTGGTGGGGGTGGGCTGGGAAGGTTCGGGGGTATGGGTGGGCGCGGCAGTGGGCAGTTGAATGGCAGCCTGCAAGGTGGGCAGCAAGTTGGTGATCGGGTTGCCGGCATCCGTCTTAGGGTCTACGCTGACGGCTGCCTGCACCGCCAGAGGGGCAATTTGAGCAAAGATCGGCGCGGCAACGGCTGACCCTTCGCCGCCATTTTCGACTACCACCACGATTACCACGCTTTGCTTGCCATTATCGGCAAAGCCTGCGAACCAGGCATGCGGAGCCAGGTTGCCGCCTAGCTGGGCGGTGCCAGTTTTGCCGCCTACGGTTAGCCCAGGCAGGATGGCGCGGTATCCGCTGCCCTGTTTAACGGCGGTAATCATCATCTCGCGGGTTTGCTGGGCGGTTTGGGATTGATACAGCCCGCGCAAGACGCGCCGATTGCCCAGGCGGCTATCCAGGCTGCCATCTGGGTTGTGGACGCCCTCCACGAAGTACGGCATGGGCAAATCCCCGTTATTCAGCACCGAGAGAAAGACCATTGCCATATTCATGGGCGAGGTGAGCAGTTCCCCTTGACCGATGGCGGTGGAGGCGCGCAGCAGCGAGTTCGAGCGGATGTCATCCAGGCTGTTGGCTAAACGGGACGGGGTATATTCCACTTCCAGGGCATATTGTTTATCTGGCTGCTGACTGAACCCCAGGCGGCGGGCATAATCAATAAACGTCTCAGGCGACATTTCATCGCCTACTTTGGCGAAGGCGGCGTTGGCGGAATAGGCGTACGCCAGGGGCAAGGTGAGGTGATCCTGCTTGTGATTGGGATCAGTGATCTCTCCGCCGCCCACCGAATAGACGTAATACGATCCATTGGGTCCCTGACGCGGCGTGCCAAAGTCAAAAGTAGTATCCGGGGTGATCTGATGGGTATCCAATCCGGCAATTAAGGTGACGGTTTTGAAGATAGAGCCGGGCGTATACAGGGATTGGGTGGCGCGGTCAATGAAGGGCGCGGTACAGCTGGGGGAGCCGTCACAGTTTTGCGCCAAGCCGTTGGCATAACCATCCTCCAGAATGTGATTAGGGTCAAAGCGCGGGAAACCAACCAGGGCAAGCACCGCGCCGGTGTGACCATCCAACACCACTACCGCGCCGGCGCGTTTGCCCAGAGCGGCGGCAGCTTTCTTCTGCACCGCATCATCAATGGTTAGCACCAGGTCACTGCCGCGGATGGGTTCGTGCAGGCTGAGGGCGAGCTGTGTATCCAGGCGGTTGACGCCCAACAGCGTGTCGTTATACGAGCGTTCCAGTCCGGTTAATCCGGTGCGCAGGGCAGAGGTGTAACCCGTGACAAACACCAGCGAAGGATCGGCATAGACACGCTGACGGTTGCCATTGGCGTCCAGCTGATCCGAAACCAGGATTTGACCGTTGCGATCCAACATAGAGCCGCGCGAAATGCTGCGCAGCATGGCAATCGTGCGCTGCAAGACGGGCTGGGGCAGGGCATCCAGGTTTTGGAACGTGCCTTTTTCGTTGAGCACCGGGGCAGCTGTGGTGGGTTGACCGCCTTGCTGGGCGTATACCGCTGCCGCGCTGAGCGGGTCTAAGGCGACTGCCTGAAGCTGCACCCCGCGAATGAGTTGCCAATAGACAATCCGCAGCGAGAAAAGAGCCAGGATCACCACAATGAGCAGGCTTAAAATCCACAAGCGGCGTTGAAAGTTCATCGTGCCACCTGATTCATGTGCTGCATAATGGCAAGCGCAAGCCCAATCTCAAACAGATTGACCAGCAGCGCCATCCCGCCCAGGCTGAGGAAAGGCAAGGTGACGCCCGTCATGGGCAGCATATCCACCGTGCCGCCGACCATAATGAGGGTTTGGGAGAAGAAGTGCATGGCGATGCCGGTCAGGAGCAGGCGTTCAAAGATTTGCGTGCGCGGCAAGAGGGCGGCCACCCGTAACATGCGGATGATTAATACCGCATAGACAGCAAGGATGGCAAGACCGGTGGCTGACCCCATTTCTTCCAGGATGGCGGCGAAGATGAAGTCGGAGTGCGCCAAGGGAATAAACTGCGGATACCCGAAGCCCAAGCCTGTTCCAGTCACGCCGCCTGCCAGCAGGGCATAGATGGACTGCTGAATCTGGTAGCCGGGACCTTCGGCAATGGTCAAGCCGTTGGGTTTGCCGTTGACCAGCAGGGGCGCAGTAGACCAGGGGTTGAGAAACGCCTCAAAGCGATAGCGGATGACATCCGGCACGTGCCAGAACGCATACAGGATCAGCCCAGCCAGGAGGGCAAACGCCACCCCAATCAGAGCAATGGTCAGGAAGGTACGGGTCTGGAAGCCGGCATACAGCATGGAGATGAACAAAATCGCCATGATAATGACTGCGCCAAAGTCGGACATTTTCACCAGGGCGAGAATGGTTAATCCGGCAAACAACGCGCCCGGCAGGAAGTATCGCAAAGGAGGCAGGCGCAAAAAGCCAAACAGAATGACGGCGCGACCTTCTGCCGCTTCGCCTTCGCGCTCAATATACCAGGCGAGGAAGATAATCAACGCCAATTTGAGCAGCTCCGAGGTCTGGATGGCAGGCAGTGGACCCAGTTTGATGGAAAGGCGCGCGCCGGTTTCATCCTGCACGCCGATAAAAGCGGTGATGACCGTCAACGCCAGACCGATCAGGCTGATGGGAATGGCTGCCTGACGGATGCGCTCCACCCAGCGGGGACGGAGGACGAGCGCGCCAATCAGCAGCACGCCGGGGAAGAACCCACGGGTCATCTGCTGCCAAACGCCTTCACTGCCGCGCAGCCGCCAGATCATGGTTAATCCCAGCGCCATCAGCAGGGCAGCGCAGGGCAAAATCACCTGTTCCATGGCAATCCCGCGCCAGAGCATCATCAGGTGCAGGGCAAGCAGGGTGAGGGCGAACAGGACGGGGATCAGCAAGGTTGCCAGCAGGGGCGGGGGCATTGGTAGATTGTTTTGCACCTGATGCGCCGCATCCACCAGGAAGAAGCCTGCCGCGCAGATGACCCCAATCAGCAAGAGCAGCAGGGTTTCAGAGGGGCGCGAAGACCACTTTTTGAATACGTTCATGCGGCTGCCTATTCCGTCACCTGCAAAACCAGGTCGCCCATCTGGATATTCGCGCCCATTGCCAGGCTTTCCGCCTGATAGGCAACGCAGCGGCGACCGTTCAGCAGGGTGCCATTGCGGCTATCCAGGTCTTCGAGCCACCAACTGCCGTTTTCATAGCGCAGCCGGGCGTGATGATTAGAGACGAACGGGTTGCTCAACACCACCTGATTATCCGATGCTGCCCCCAGCGACGTTTCAAAGGTCAGGTCAAAGAGTTCACCGGCGCGGATGGGGGCATTATTGCCGGGGTTAATCACCCGCAGGTGGGCAATGGTGGCGGCTTGCGGCTGACGGGCGATAATCCGCATGCCAAATTCGCGCCGCACGGTGACGACCAGCATAAACAGCACAAAGTAGATGAGGGCAATCAACGCCCATTTGGACGCAAACAGGAGGATATTCCAGTTCATCGGCGAACTCCGGCGCAAGAGGTGCGGAAGCGAAACGAAACCACCCCGGGCGTATCGGGGCGCGGGTCGGAGGGGTCAATGGCTGCCAGGGTGACCGTGTCGCCGTCTTTTAACTCGTAGCCGGTGGCAAAGATGCGCTGACGGTTGACAAACGTGCCGTTGAGGGAGGGTTTGCCAGAGGGAGAGCCATCATACAGGCGAACGCGCGCGCCTTCGACCTCTAAGAAGGCATGTTGACCGCTAATCAGGCGATGAATGGTGATTTCAGGCAGGCTGAGGGGAATATCACAGGCTTCAAGCCGCCCCAGGGTCATCATGCCAGGGTGCAGCGACCATTGCTTGCCGCTGGAAAGCTGTTCCAGGCAGGCGTTCAGCGGGGTAGAGGGGCGCGGTTCCGGCTGGAGCGCGGCAAAATAGCTGGGCGTGGGGGTGGGGCGGGCGGCGGAATCCGGTTGAATCTGGCTGAGGATGCGCGCCTGATGCGGCAGCATGTTTTCAGCCGGGCGCAGATTGACGTTCAGCTTGCCCGCGAAAACGTATTCTTTGCGCCCCATGCGGCTGTTGGCGGTGGAAAGGCACTCGCTGAGCTTGATCTGCCACTGCTGTAAAATGTGATCGCCCAGGGGTTGGAAGTTGCGGGTGTAATTCTCAGGGTTTATTTCTACCACAAATTGATTTGGCACCACTTTTTGATAGCTTACATCTTCCAACATGCTGGCGCGATCCAGCATGGCAGCGCATAGCTCCGCGCCCAGGTCAGCGGGCAGCACGGGATGCGTCAGCCAGGGAATGCGCGGTTTGACGAGGCGAATGCGCCAAGGATCACGGTTTTCTTGCATTTATTCTCCCCAGGTTTTCCTGAAAGACGAAGGTAGATAGCCCCAGGGTGAGCTGATCGCCCTGAGAAAGGAGCGCATCCGCCACTTGCAGCCCGTTGACAGATGTGCCGTGCGTACTGTTGAGGTCGCGGATACGATAGCTGCCGGAAGCATCCTGGTAAATTTCAGCATGTTGACGGGATACGCCCTGATCGGCGTTAAGCTGGATGAGGGCAGAAGAGCCGCGTCCGATGAGGGCAGGCGTTTGGTTAACTTCAAACTGCCCACCCTGATACGGTCCTTGCAGGGCGATCAGGGTGAAGGAGATTGCGCCGGTGGGAGTGGCAGGCGGTGCGGCGGGCATAGGGGATGGCATGGCGCCCAATCCTGGCAAGGTGGAATAGCTTTGCCGGGCTGCTTGTACAGGTTGCGCTGATGATCCTACTCCTTGGGGGACAGCCCCGGCTTGCGCAGAGGGTAAGGGCGTGACGGGGCGCGCTGCCGTCACCCGTACGCGCGAATCCTCGGGCAAGGGTGTTTCGCGCAGCAAGATGCGTGACAGCAGACGCGCTACCCAATAGAGTGCAAATCCAACGATGGGCAGCAGCACCACGGCTGCCAGCCACAAGACCTGCGCCGGGCTGCTCATGCGGCGGCGGTGAATGTCGCGGAAGACCAGGGCAATGGTCAATAGCCAGACGACCATGAAAACCAATACCGCCCCGCCAATTTTGAAGAGATCTGTTAGTTGTGTCATCATAAATGGTCTGCTGTGCGCCTGTTTCCCCTATGTTGCACATTTTACGCCAAAAAGGATTGATTGGCATATCCATTTGCCCAATTACATCCCCGCTCAGGCAAATGTGGGACTAAGTTTGTATATATTATACCGTTAAGCGTCAGGGTGGACTTCAGAGATTCATACAGGAATGCGTGTAACGTCTCAAGTGTCCACTATCTGCGTAGCGGCGCGCTGCGTGCGCCAAAGTTTATGTAGGTGATCTTCCGGTATAAACGCGATCATTCTTATTCCATATTTGGCGTGCGCAGCGCGCCGCTACATAGACGAATACACCTGAGCAGTTTCCTCTGTTTTACCGAAGTTCCCCTGAGAGGAATAGGGCATCCCTCAACTTGTTTCTCGCGCTCACTTGTGGAATAATGAAGAGTATGGCAAATATGGATCCGCTCATTGGTCGCACGCTTGGCGGGGTACGCATTGACCGGATGATTGGTCAAGGCGGGATGGCGCGCGTCTATTACGGCTGGGATGAGCGCCTGCAACGTCCGGTGGCAATTAAGGTCATCGGCGAGGCGTATCGCTCTGATCCGGCGTTTGTTGAGCGATTCCTGCGTGAGGCGCGCACGGTGGCTTCGTTGCAGCATCCCAATATCCTCCAAATTTATAATTCCGGCGAAGAGGATGGCTATTCTTATTTTCTGATGGAATATGTGCGCGGGCTGAACCTGGAACAGCTGCTGCACCAGCAAAACGGTCGCCTGCTGCCGTATAACGATGTGCTGCGGATCGGCAGGGCGGTTGCCAGCGCGCTGGATTATGCCCATGCCAAAGGGGTGGTGCATCGGGACGTGAAGCCTTCCAATATCATCCTGGCAGAAGATGGGCGGGTGGTGTTGGCGGATTTTGGTCTGGCGATGCAGACGACCACCAACACGATGGGGCAGGTCTTTGGCAGTCCGCATTATATTGCCCCAGAGCAGGCGCAAAATTCCGCCCTGGCAGTGGCGCAGTCGGATCAATATGCGCTGGGGATTGTGATGTATGAGATGCTCACCGGTCACGTCCCCTTCCATGATGATTCTCCGGCAGCCCTGGCGTTGCAGCATATCACCCAGGCGCCGCCCATCCCCAGCCAAGTCAATCCCAACTTGCCAGACGGGGTGGATGGGGTATTACTCCGCGCCCTGAGCAAGCGACCTCAAGACCGGTTTGTGAGTTCACAAGAACTGCTCAACGCGCTTGAACCCACGCTGACGGGCAGTCCGCATCAGACTGTTGCGCCTGCCCAGACCATGCGGGTCTTGCCGTATACCGCGCAGCCGAGAGCACGGCAAGCGGCGCGCAGCGCAATGCCCACGCCTTCCACCTTCCCACCGCAAGGATCAACGCGCCCTGGCGAGGGATATTCTGCCCAAGCCGCCTCCCCAGGCGCAGCCCAGAGCGCAACTCGTGGTGGGGTTCTGCCAGCGCATACAGGCAGGAACGTGGGTTGTGTGGCGGGCATCGTGCTGGCGTTGATCCTCATCATGATCGCCGCCACCTACGGGGTCAGCCTGCTGCGGGGCGCATCCGGCTTTTTTGCCTTTGGCGGCAATCCGCAGCAAACCCAAACGGCGGAGGCAGCTTTGCGGGCAGCAGTCAACGCTCCAGCCACCCAAACGGCTCTCGCGGCGCATTTTACGCCCACGCCTACCTCAACCAGCGTCCCGACCTTGACCGTCACCGGCACTGCCAGCCCGGTTCCGCCAACCGATACGCCGCTGCCAACGGCTACCCCCACCGCAACCCCCATTCCGCCCACGGCTACGCCGGTCATCGCGTATGATATTGTGCTGGTCAAATCCGGCAACAGCAGCCTGTTTGTAGTCAATAACAGCGCGGTCAACTTCCCCTTGGCGGATTTGCAGCTCGGTGATAAGCCCAACGCCCTGCCTGGCTCTGCCTGGGGGGTGGACGTGCTGAAACCCAAGGATTGCGCGGTCATCACCAATGCGGACAAAGAGAGTAAGTTGAAGCTGCCAAAAGACTTGAAGTGCAACCTCATTAACCCCATGCTGCGGGTCAACCCAGATCAGAGCTTTTGGAATGCAACCTTTCAGTTCTTCTATAAGGGTACGTTCCTGGACATCTGCCAGCAAAACGATCCCGTTTGTGAATTTAAGTTTAACGCATTGCCATAATTTTATTGAAAATAGTACATTCCTGTAGGAAGCCTACCCCCACACTCAAGGAGAAAGAAGGATATATAGACTTATATATATCAATACCTTCGCCAAAAATAGGCTGAAGTGAATGGGCTTCTGTATTAGAGTTTAGTTGACTAAGACAAAAACTCAAAACCACAAGAAGCCCACATGGACATTTTAGCACTTTTACAACCGATCGAAGATCAATTATCC
>JBBRAT010000059.1:0-20882 GCA_038206515.1 Anaerolineales bacterium
CTGGTCTACAATTTTGCCCGCCCTCTCAAAACTTTGCGTGTCGAGACGCACGACATTCCCGGTAAACGTTGGATCAAGCGTTCACCGGCGATGGCTGCCAAACTCACCGACCATATTTGGACTATTAAAGAGCTGCTGACAGCTGTCCCTGTTCCCAACTCCTAATAGGGAGACTATCCAATTATGGCGCAGGTAGAAATTCCCATTCAAGGATTGGTCTGATCGAATGCTGACCCCTTATAAGGGATATTCTTAAAGAATAGAGGAAAACACGATGGACCGGATCACAGCAGTGAAACAAGTGGGAATCTTTTTTGCAATAACACTGGGATTGTCTTTGTTTGTCTTTTGGGGCCCGTTGGCGCTGTTTCAGATACCGACCATCAGTTTTGTTAGCAGCACCAAGGGTCCGGTATGGGCGATTATCCTGTTTATTCTCGGCGGGTTCGTGCCTTCCCTCGTTGGACTATTACTGACCGGCATATGGGAAGGACGAGCCGGCCTGCGGCGGATGGGTCGCAGGGTGATCCAGTTTAATATCGGCTGGCGCTGGTACCTGGCCGCCTTCGTTATAACCGCCTTTGTCAGCCTGGGTCAGATCATCACCGGCCAACTGTTGGGCATTTCCTTCGACCCGAGCCTGTTTGTACAGCAATTGAGCAGCTTCTTGCCCTTGATCATCCTGGGGCCTCTTTCCGAGGAATTGGGCTGGCGGGGTTACGCGCAGGATCGGCTGCAGAAGCTTTTCGGCCCAGTTCTCGCCGGAGTGGTCCTGGGGATACTGTGGGCCTTGTGGCATTTGCCCCTATTCTACATGCCCGGTACAGCACAGCACGCGTTGGGTCTGCCGTTCCTGCCCTTTGTGCTTACCCTGGTAAGCCTTTTCGTGATCTTTGCCTGGCTGCATACACAGACGGGTGCCAGCATCTGGACGGCCATCTTTTTCCATTGGATCTATACCTATGCTAGCCAGGTGATTTCCTCCGGCCTCGGGCAAAACCAGGTCTATAACTGGCTGGTCTGCGTTCCTTACTTGATTGTCGCGGGACTGACCCTCGCGTTCTGGAAGAAAAGGTCCCAGGCAGCTGAAATGGAGCCAGCGTAGCACCATCTTACGTAAGGGTTGCGAAGCGAAGAAATTGTCCCCCATTAGTGTCCATGAATGAACATTAATGGGGTGATATGTTGGATACCATCCAAGCCATTCAGTTGGAATCGCAGCACGTAATAATCGACTAGTACCCGGCGGTATAAACACCTTTATAGTTAGCGTACAGCGCCGGGTACTTCAAACAGTTGGGCGGAACCGACAAATAACAACATAGGTATTTACGCCCGACTGTAATAGTCGAATAACTGTAAAACCACCTTTCCTTTTTGTAAAGGGTACTTGACAGGCTTTGATTTATCCTGTATGATATAAGTGTAAAGGGGCCTTGACACATAAAACACTTTTTTGGAGGTAGACAGGATGGATAAGGCTGGAAAGCGATATTTGGTTCGATTTGGTTCGGCGATGGCGGCGTATGTCGTTACGCTGATGGTGGCGGTGCTGGTAGTGAAGCAGATCGGCGATTCGCCCTGGCGGTACGCGCTGATGCTGCTGCCGGTGGTCCCCATTGTGGGGGCGCTACTGGCCTTCCTGACGTTTTTCGAGGCGATGGATGAGCTGCAGAAGCGCATCCAGCTGTACGCGCTGGCCTTTTCGGCGGGCGGGACGGCCATGTTTGGCCTGGTGTACGGCCTGTTGGAGACGGTAGGGATGCCGCACCTGCCCTGGGTGTGGGTATTCCCGATCGTGGTGGGGCTGTGGGGGCTGGGCGCGATCATCGCATCCAAAAGGTACGCATGAAGAACCGCCTGCACGTCCTCCGTGCCGAGCGCGACTGGTCGCAGGGCGACCTGGCCGATCAGCTGGGTGTTTCGCGGCAGACGGTGAACGCCCTGGAGACGGGCAAGTACGACCCCAGTTTGCAATTAGCCTTCAAGATCTCCACGCTGTTCCAGATGCCGATTGAGTCGATCTTCTTCCCGGATGGACCGCGGCCCTGTACCCGCCCTACCAAGACTCAAAACGCGCCAGTGTAAAGCGGTGAGGAGCTAGTACCCGGCGGCATAAATACCTTTATAGTTAGCGTACAGCGCCGGGTACTTCAAACAGTTGGGCGGAACCGACGAATAACAACATAGGTATTTACGCCAGGCTGTACTAGGTTCTTGCAGGACAGTTGCAGATCACTGCTGAACAGAAGGACATGCACCCAGGCTTGGGTGGTTAAGTTGGTTTTGACCAGGATGACCACGTTCAAAGGACCTGGAAAATCGGCGTGCCGCAGTTGGACCTGATAGGTACACGTTTGGATGCCTTTCTCCACGATCGCCTGCCAGGATGTACACCTGGCCCTCACGCAATGAGCGTTCCTGGAAAAGCTGCCAAAAACTTGCGCCCAGGGAATAATGGTCGTGTAAAACTGCTGGATCGGCCGATAGCTCCCACCCTCACCTGCCCAGCGCGAAATACCTAACATGGTTACCCGGCCCGTCATCGTCAGCATCGCCGCAATGATCCGGCTCAATTGCCGCTATAGTTTTGTATACTTACCACAAAAGCCAGGACGCCAATGGTTGCGGCGGGACTGGTTCTGCTGGTCCAGGCGGGCGATAATGATTTCTGCTGCTTTTAGGAAACAATTGCTCATTCTGATGAGTCCCCGGTACCCCGCATTTCTTCTGCCCGAACCGAAATCAAAGCCAAACCCAAACTGTGAATCCGAGAAAGCACCCCAAACAAGGCTGCCTGATCTGGCAAATTTCCCGACAGTTGGGTCTCTCCTTTGGCTAACAGATTGATCTGCATTCCTGCCAGCCAGTCGGACCAATTCGGGTCAATGGATCCTTTAATATGAATAATGACTTGTGCCATGCTCAACTCCTTGGCGTTTTTGATCCACATTTGAAACATTTTGGATTCTGAAATCGCCAGCTGAATAAGAAAATCGAACGGATTCAAGGTCCTCGGTGAAGAGATTTGCGCACTATTGCGCAAATCTCTTCTTTGTACTTGCTCTAGTGGCTTACTCGTAAGCCAGAATATCGCGGATGGTCAGCCTTACGGCGTTTCGAGCCGGCATCAGGCTGGCGAGAACGGAGAGCAGCAACACAACGACCAGCCAGAAAATTGGGCCTTGAGCCGAGAAAACATATACCAAAGGAACGTTCAACAACATCTGACCTAATTGGCGATCGAGCAAGTTGGCAATTGGGAAGGAAACCAGCCAACCCAAGCCCCAACTAATGAGCCCAATGAACATGCCTTCAGCCACGACCAATTGGTAAATCTTGCTATTCACCGCTCCGATCGAACGCATAACCCCGATTTCTCGGGTGCGTTCGATACCATTCATCCCCATCGTCCCCATCAGACCCAGACCGCCAACAATAGCGATGAGCACAGCCATAAAGAGCAGCAGGTAAATCAGCATATTGAGGGTCGAACGTGAACTGGCGATGATATCACTGCCTGTTTGCAGGTAGGCGTCTATATCCTTCGCATCTAACCTGGTTTGCAACCTGCGTAGCACTTCCATCTGGCTCGCGGCGTCATGCCGGGTGGTGACCACTTTAAAGCTGTTGGTCATTTCCGTTCCTACTCCGCTAAGCCTTTCCAATGTTTCCCGGTTCAGATAAACTGTCCCGATGGTGGAATTACCCGCAAGGCGAAAGATGCCAACCACGGTAAATAAGTGATCTTGCTTGTTAATCCGCAATACCACGGTATCGTTAACCTTCACATCCGGACGGGTGGAAAGGAAGTGATTATCCGCCACCAGACCATTTTCATCTTCCGGCAGCAGCCAGCGGCCTTCGATCATTACCGGGGTGATGAGTTTCGTGTCTGAGGGTGGGGCAAACGCGAGCACAAGGTCACTGTTGACACCGTCTGCATGCATCACATTCAGGCGACTGCTGAGCCAACCTTCACCAGAAACCACCCCTGGAATATCTTGAACGGCCACCACCATCCGGTCGATTTTTTGGTTTTGGTTCATTTCGATATTGACATCTGATTGGTAGTAGCCATAGTTTTGGTCCAGCTCCCGATACAGTGAGTCGCGCACGCTGAAGACGCTGATGAAAATCGCCCCGCCCAGGGTAAGGGTAATGAGGGTCAGGATCAGCCGGCTCTTGCGCCGGAAGGCGTTGCGGAGGGATAGCATCAGCGGACGAGACGGCCATCGCAAGGACTGAATTCTTTCAGATGCCAGCATACGGTCTATCCAACCTTGCGAGCCAGTCGAATCCATCCCAATATTGCTGATGGCTTCACGCACGGTCAGCCGGGCGCCGCTGATTACCGGAGCCACTGCGCCGACCAGTGGAACCACCAAACCGACCAGCGCCTGGAGGATTACAGATTGCGCGGGTAAATAGAAAGGGATCATGTCTGCATTGAGCATCATCAACAGCCAATGGGCAAAGCCATAGGCAACCAACGCCCCCAGCGGTAAGCCAATGAGCAGCGCCAGCAGTCCAAAGGCTTCGACGAGGGCCAGGTACATACAGATCAACTGCCCCACCTTCGCGCCAAGGGCTTTCATCACCCCAATCTGGCGGATTTGCTGGCTCATCAGCGCGCTGATGGTGTTGATTACCAAGAAAATGCTCAGGAGGACAGACATAATTGCCAGGGCGCCCATCAGCGCCAACACACTGTTGATGATCGATTGGGCAGGATGCTGACCAGGATTATTGATGTTGACACTATAGACTTCCTTGCCATGCTGCTTCACCGTCCCTGCTGCCCGCTCGGCGATCTCCCGCACCTGGTTGATATCGGTATGCAGCCCATCGGTGATGATGGCAATGTTGTTATATAGGTTCGTTTCGCCCAACCAGGACATCGTCTCAGGGGTCACATAAGCAGCCGTTTTCTGGTTGAAGCGGAAGGGGTTCGCATTGACATCATGCACAAGGCCAACAATTTTCAGAGTTCGGACTTCTCCGTCATTGCCTTTAAGATCGATCGTGCTGCCAACCTTCAAACCCATGCCTTCAGCTCCGGCACGCTCCATGTAAATTTCACCCTTGCTCAGCTTGCGTGATCCGCCCTCAAAAACCAATCGATCCACGTTCAGGGCATCCAGCGATTCAATCATGGTGACATCCACGGGATAGAGATTGCCATCCGCCCCAAGTCCTTTGAGCCAAGCATCAAAATAGCCCTGAGCAGCGGTTACACCCGGTACCTTGGCAACATCTTTTACCAGGCTTTCATCAAATGACTCAGTATAAATCCGCGCTGTGCGTGGGTTGGCGTTTTCATAATCCAGAACCATTGCATCGCGGACCAGGAAATAAGCAGTTGTCACGACGCCAACGGCAAAAATGCCAACCGCAATTGAAAGCGCGGCGAGGATGGTACGGGCTTTGCTGCTCCAAAGGTCAGCCAGGATTTTCTTCCAACGAGGGTACGCCATGATTTTCCTTCCTTTCGTTTCTTCTTTACGGGTTCGTAAGGTCTGTCTTGGTAAAAATGTGGTTATGCCGTGGCGACTGCATGATTGTGGGCAGTACGGCTGTTGATCGCTGTAGGCACCGTGTTGATAAAATCGTTCGCCTCTTCGCTTTGTTCCTTCACCACTTCGCCGTCCTTGATGATCACCGTGCGCGAAACCCGCTGAGCCAGGCTGCTATCGTGCGTGACCATAACTACCGTTTTGCCTTCACCAGCCAGACGCTCAAATAGCCTGAACATGGTGTCGGCGGTTTTAGAGTCCAGGTTGCCGGTCGGCTCATCGGCAATGACCAGGGGCGGGTCATTTGCGAGCGAACGGGCAATGGCAACGCGCTGCTGCTGACCGCCTGAAAGCGCGGACGGAAGCTTAAAGGCATGCGAAGCCATGTCCACCGTTTCAAGCAGTTCAATGGCGCGTTTCTTTCTTTCTCTGGGCGGATAAGCATTGCAAAAGTCCATCGGAAGCATTACATTTTCGATGACGGACAGCGTGGGCAGCAGCTGGAAAAATTGGAAAACAATCCCTAGATCCTTACCGCGCCAGTCGGCCATCTGGTTCTCGGTCAGCAGATGGATGGGGGTGCCTGCCACCCAGACTTCACCCGAGGTAGGGCGGTCGATGCCGGTGATCATGTTAATCAGAGTCGATTTCCCGCTGCCCGATTTGCCGATAATGCCCACAAATTCACCTCGGTTAATGGTCAGATCAATGCCTTTCAGGGCTTGATACCCTCCGGCGGATGTTTTGTAGACTTTCATCACCTGGCGCATATCGATCAAGGGGTTGACGCTGGGCATATTTCCGTTTTTTGGGTTGCATTTGCTTAAGCGAAACATTCTTCCTCCAATCTGTTGCCTATCCATAAGGTATGGGTTGTTGGTTTCTATGAAGAGTTTACGTTGTATCAACGGCTGAACCATCGGGCGAACAGGTTAATCAAACAGGTTAAAAAAACTACCAGAAACTGGTAGTTTTTTTAACCTGTTTGGGTCGCTTGTGGAAACTTAGGAGATAAAGCCGAATTCTCGCGCCTTATTGACCAAATCAACCCGGCTATGAACGTCTAACTTGGAATAAATATTCTGCGTGTGAGCCTTGAGTGTGTTGGTCGACAGATAAAGCTGTTTGGCGATCTCCGCCAATGTCAGACCTTGCGCCAATAGGCGCAAGACTTCTAGCTCGCGGTCACTCAGAGATTCGTTCAGACCTTGTGTGCTGCCCGACTTTTGAATAGAAGAGTTCGCCTGCTGTGTGGATGCGTTGACCGGTACGGGAAAGTCTGCAAGGAGGCGTGCTGTAAAAAGTTTAATACCCAGAGGTAGCCCAGGCCATAATTGCATTGCTGTCAGAGCAGGTTGTAAAGCTGGACCTTCATCGAGAAACAGGCGCACATAGCCGCGAGGTTCTGCCAGGTTGAGCGACTGACTCAGGCAGGAAAAGGCGAGTTCTTTTCTCCCCACCTGCCAGTGCGTTTCAGCCTGTAACATCAACGCTTCGATTTGTCGAGCGACACTTTTCGCGGCGGCAGCCGCTGTCTCGAGATCCACTGCCAGGGTCAGCGCCTCCTCAAATCGTTGAGAAGCCTTCAATAGGCGGATCAGGCTGAACTTAATCATCCATTGCATTAGCCCATAATCAGCGCCCTTGAGCGCGGGGATATTTTCGATCCACTGTGCTATACGGACCGAATCGCCTATTTCCGCCTGCATGCGAGATAACTAGGCAGCCACCTCGGTTTCCGCCAGAGGTTCCCCTGCTTTCTGTACGGATCGATAAATTTCTTGCAGCGCAGCAATGGCGCCAGGTAGGTCCCCTTTGACTTTACACAAACGGGCTTCGAGGATAGCCGAAGCAACCAGCAGGTCCAGCGCCCCTCCGGCGCGGCCCAGCGCCAACCCATCCATTAAATTAGACCGCGCCTTTTCCAGATCGTCTCGCTCATAGGCAATTTCCGCCAGGGCCACCCAAACCACTCCGTATGCCGGGAGATGCGACTGTCTCTTTTCAACCGCGCGGCTGAGGACGGATTGATACAAGTCTTCCGCTTCTTTCAATCGCCCCTGTATTTGCAAAGTTCTTCCCAGGTGACGGCTGCCAATCGTCTCAGCGATGAGATTGCCACTCAAGCTGTTTTTCTCGACTGCCTGGTAATAACAGGGAATGGCTTCCTCTAGATTACCTTCTTCGCGGTACGATCCGCCTAACGCTGACCATGCCAGGCCGAGCGAGATGAAATCCTGCGGCGGGGCAATGTGGATGGCTTCACGGGCAAACATCCGCCCGATTTCTGTTTCACCCCGGCGCAGTGCAATCAATGACTGCAAGGCAGCCATTTGTCCGGGCAGCGAGTAATATTCAAAATTGTCCTTTGGCACCTTGCCTTCGGACTCCAAAGCCGCCAGCGCTCGTTTCTCATCGGAAACACACGGCAGTACCTGCTCGGTCCGCCCGAGCAGGTACAGGGTCCAGGCTTTGGCTGCAGATAACAAAGCGCTGGAGGAAACCACCTCATTGGGCAGCATTTCAATCCATTTGAGAGCAACGATGGGACTGCCTTCGTGCTGAGCCTGCCGCCAATTCCGGTTCACCAGGTCAGCGGCATATGGGGTGTTTTTCGCAGACAGGGCATGTTGGACTGCTTGCTCAATTAAATTGTTGGTTCCCAACCATTCCGAGGCGCGTTGATGAAGTTGGCGGACTGCGTCTTCACCTCGACGTGATAGGCGAAGCCGGAGCAGGTCGCCGAACAGGTGGTGATAGCGGTACCATTCTCGCTGGTTATCCAATGGAACGATAAAGATATTCATGCGCTCCAGGGTTACCAGAATTTCCTGACTTTCGCCGGGAACCTCGCAGCCGGTTAATACCGCATCACATAAGGGACCGCACAACCTGTCGAGAATGGAGGTTTCCATTAAAAATTCACGAACCCGATCCGGTAGGCTGTTTAAAACTTCGCTGACCAGATAATCGACGATATAGCGGTCATTTCCGGCAAATGAGGCGATGAACTGATGCATGCTGGCTGTGTCCGCGGCTTCCTGCATGGCAATCGCAGCAAGCTGCATTCCGGCAATCCATCCTTCGGTGCGCGCAGCAAGGGTCTGAACATCATTGTTATCCAGGTTCAGGAATATCGTCTGGTGAAAGAACAGTTCGGCTTCGCTGCGGCTAAAACGCAAATCGCGTTCTCGGATTTCGGTAATCTGCCCGCGCGCGCGCAGACGGGGAAGCGGCAAGGGTGGGTCTTCACGGGTCAGCATGACCGTGTGCAGAATGGGCGGTTGGCGTTCCAAGAGATGCTCGAACATCTGATGAGTCTCTGTGGAATGGACCAAATGGAAATCATCCAAAACCAGCAGCAACTTCTTTCCCGCCGCGACGATGTCGTTGATCAGCAGTTCGATTAATAGGTTATGGGTTGGCGGTTGACGTGACTGCATCGCCGTTTGAACAGACTGACCAATCGCTTCATCGACTTGCTTGAAGGCAACGATCAGGCATTGAAGAACCTGGAACGGATCATTATCACCCGCATCGAGCGATAACCAGACAGCCCGGTGACCCAAACTGGTCATCAGGATCCACTCACTTACCAGGGTTGTTTTCCCAAACCCAGCCGGGGCCGAAATTAACGTGAACCGGCGACCTTGCCGCAGGCCATCTTCCAACCTCTCCGTGATCCGGCTGCGTTTAACCCAATTGGGCCGAAGAGGGGGCGCATAGAGTTTGGTTGACAAAACGGGTAATGTCAAAGTCATCTCCATCAGAAGGCGAGATATGATTTTGAAGTGAAAGACAAATGTGTCTGGTAGACTCACATTCATTATAGTAAACTTTATTTATTCTATAATCCGTTTATCCACACCGAATTGAATGAACATTTCACTGGACTTGGAATCTGAATCTCCTCCTTTTTGAATTTCGATGAACTAAAAACCGCCAGGCCTGTGCTTTTCAGCTGGCTGGCGGTCGATAGTAGCGGGGGTTGGATTCGAACCAACGGCCTCTGGGTTACGCCAGCCCCCGGCGTAGTGTGAGCTGCGCTCCCTCAGCGCATCCTTTCGATCTTAAAGCCTGCTATCAGAATGCCCTCTGAAAACAAACGTTTGAGGCTGGAGCTACGATGATGTTTTCTTATTGAAGAAAAGAAGAACACCTGCTCCTGTAAGAACAATTGGACCAATGATGTGTGGCAATAGGGGACCACCATAAGTCAGAAGTATGATTGCGATTAATCCTCCAATCATCAGCAGTACAGTTCCTATTATTTTCTTGATCATTTTTCTCTCCTTGTGGTTAATTAGCCGCCGTGGATACTCTTCAAGAGCTCTACGATATTCACATTGTTGACGATAAATTGAGCGATTAAAATCAGCGCAATGAATACGGCAACCCCGATCAAGGCGGTGATAACTTTCTTCTTCATCATTTCTTTTTCCTTTCTACACATATGCAAGTGTTTCTCGAATGGTCAGCCGGGAGGCTTGCCAGGCCGGATAGGCGCTGGCTGCAATGGAGCCCACGAGGATGATCAACAACCAGACACCCAGCGACATGGGTGACACGATTAAGGTCAGGGGTATGCCAGAGAACAATCCGCCAATGAGATTATTCACAACCAGGGTAGGCGGAATGGATACCACGACCGCGATAAACCAGCTCATCAGGCTGATGAAGATCCCTTCACTGATCACATTGCGCAAGACGGTACGCGATTTTGCGCCAACCGCGCGCATGACGCCAAATTCACGGGTTCGCTCGATCACGCTGGTGCCCATGCTCGACATCAGCCCCAATGCGCCAACGACCGCCATGATCACTGCCATGAAAATGAGCGCGAAAATGAAGACATAGATGTGCGCGTCACTCGCGCCTTCCAGAAGAGTATTGGGGATGAAGGCTTTGACGCGGATATCCTTCGTAGCCAGCGCGCGACCGATCTCTCCCGTCACGGCATTGATGGTTTGCGCATCATGCGCGTTCATGACAATGCGCACGCAATTGGTGGATGGGTTGGTATCCTCCAGAGCATCGCCAAACGTTGTGGGAGTAACATATGCCGCCGCGGGGGTCATGATTTGCTGCACAAGTCCAGCAACCTGGTAGGAATGGGTTCGCCCATTAACCATCAGTCGGATGGTGTCGCCAACCGAAACATTAGGGAAAAATCGGGCCGCGAGCTGATTTAGCACCACAACATCCGCATCCCCCGTCTGGAGCCAACGCCCACCCAACACCGGCGACTCGAGCATTTGGCTCTCAGGCGGCGCTGAACGAAGCATCAGGCTGCCGTGACCGCCATCCGGATAGGTCCGCACGATATCCAGACCATCCGGGCGGTAAACCGCAGCGGGCAGCAGATTCCATGATTCAACCTTTTGAACCCCGGGAACACCTGCAATCGTTGAGAGTACCACCTTCTCCGGCTGCGGACTGTTCAGACGAATTTCGAGGTCATAATGGCGGCTCGCTACCCCGTCTGCCAGGAAGCGTTCCCAGCCGCTTTTGACGTTGATGCCGGTCATGAACATCCCGCCAGCGGCGGCTAACAAACCCAGGGTCAGCAGCAAGCGCCCACGGCGGCGGAAGGTATTGCGCAGCGCAAGGATGAGAGTATTGTCGACCCCCCGAATCTTACTGAGCCAACCATCGAACCCGCGCGAACCGAAGGATTCGCGGCTGGTGCCATAGTCGTTGAGAATCTCGCGTACCGTGATGCGGGTTGTGCGGCGGATGGGAATCAGGGCTACCAGGAGAGGGACCAAAATCCCCATCAACAAGAGCACCAAAGAAACCCAAACAGGCACATCCTGGCTGTAAAGGGTGAAGTTGAGTAGCTGCGCCACCATGCCGGCCAGGCCGCGACCCGCAGCCATGCCCAGCGGTAAACCGATCCATACCGCCATGAAACCTAAAATGAAGATCAAGACCAGATATTGGCCGGTAATCTGGCTGGAACGTGCACCAATGGCTTTCATGATGCCGATTTGGCGAATCTGCTGGGCCAATAACCCACTGATCATGGTCGCGGTCAAAATCGCACTCAGAATCAACGCCATCAGACTAAAGCTCAACAGCAGCAGCATAATCGCATTCATCTGACCCTGGTGCGGGTGCATGTCGGGCGGGGGGATGCGGATCTCGCCAACGGTGTATCCTTGATTTTTCAAGGTTTTCGCAAGATTCCCAACAGTGGCATCGATCCTGTTCACATCCAACGGCTGATCTTTCACAACCACTTTGAGAATATGCAGCGTATCGCTTTCGCCAAGCCAGGTCAACGTAGCAGGGGTGATGTATCCATAGACCATTTGCTCCTGCCAGGCAGGCGCAAGCCCGGGATCGTGCACCGTCCCTGAGATTTTTATCGATTGGCTTGGGCCGTTGGGCGTTTGAACGGTGAGCAGATCCCCAATATTTGCCTTGATCAGCTTCAACGCTTCACGTTCAAGCATAATGGTGTTTTGAGGGGCAGGCCATTGACCAGATTCAGGCAGGAACTTGTCGATGCGCGTGGCGTTGAAATCCTTGACCACAAACAGCAGCAGCGTCATCCATTGATCGGGCTTGACCTTAACCCGCGCCACCACCCACGAGGTCGCTTCCGCGTCCGCGATTCCGGGCTGCTGCCGGACGGTATTTATCACCGTATCATCCACGCGATCCAATTCGATAAAAGCCGAGGCGGGGTTTGTCCCCAGGTAATTCCGGCTGATCTCACGCGTCAGGATGGTATAGGCGCTTAAGATGGTCCCTACGCCGAAGATGCTCACGGCGATCGCAAGCACCATCATGCCCATGCGTCCCCGCGCCACCAGCAGATCGCGCCATAATTTTTTCCAGCGTGGGCTAATGTCCATTTTGGCTCTCCTCGCCCTGCACAATGACACCATCCGACAGCAAAATTGAACGCGTGAAATAGCGGCTCAAGTCGCGCTCGTGCGTGACCATGACCACAGTCTTTCCTTCCGCAGCCAGGTTTGCAAACAATTGGATCACAGCCTCAGAGGTCTGTGAATCGAGATTGCCAGTGGGCTCATCCGCCACGATCAACGGAGGATCATTGGCGAGCGCACGAGCGATGGCTGCTCGCTGCTGCTGTCCGCCCGATAATGCCGCGGGGAGTTTATCGGCCTGTTCGGCGATGCCCACCTTTTCCAGCAGAGCAATTGCGCGTTTGCGGCGCTCGCGAGGGGAAAAGACATTGCAGAAATCCATTGGCAGGACGACGTTTTCGGCCACCGTCAACGTAGGCAGCAGCTGAAAAAATTGGAAAACAATGCCGATTTTTTTCCCGCGCCAGACAGCCAACTGTTCCTGATTGAGCGTGTGGACCGGCGTTGATGCCACATACACCTCGCCAGAGGTCGGACTGTCAATTCCGGTAATTACGTTGATCAGGGTCGACTTGCCGCTGCCCGACTTGCCAACCACGGCGACGAACTCGCCTTCGTCCACGCGCATGTCGATCCCTTTAAGCGCCATAAACTTGCTTTTCGCCACCTCATAGGCTTTCGTCACGCTGTTCAATTCAATCAACCTGCTCTGCCGAACGGGCAAGGGTTTCCCGTTGATTAAGATACGGTGATGCGTTTGTATCTGGGCTAACATCTTAAATTGCTCCTTTTCTTTTCTTTCTGTTCGTTGTATACTTTGTTAGATATTGAACATATTGTTCGATTCTATTTATACAAATTACATAATCGCAAGTCAACAACCAAACCTGAAGGTTTTGTTCGTTATCAAACAAAGACAGCGATTTTGTTCAAGAAAGGAAATGTAATGGAAAAGAAAATTGTGCTTGACCGCCGTATTCAGCGCACGCGGCAGTTGTTGCTCAATGCCCTGATTGAATTAATCCTTGAAAAAGGGTATCCAGGAATCACGGTGCAGGATATTATTGACCGGGCCAATGTCGGGCGGTCGACCTTTTACTTTCATTTTCAGGATAAGGAAGATTTACTTTTAAGCGGGTTTGAAAATCTGCGAGATATATTTGACGAATTTCAGAACTCCACGCTCCCCGAGAAAACAAATTGGGAGTTCAGCGCGGCGCTATTCCAACATGCCGAAGAACACCGGCTGGTGTTTAAAGCGATATTCGGTAAAGAAGCAGGCGCAGTGGTTTTGAAACACGTGCAAAAAGAGTTGTCTGCTTACCTTAAGAAACATTTCCAGGAGAATTTCCCCAAAAAGGTACAGCCTGCCATCCCATTGGATATTCTTGTGCAGTATTTTGTCAGCACCTTTTTGGGTCTGATGACTTGGTGGTTGGAAAATGATATCTCGTATTCGGCTCAACAGATGAATTCTTATTTTCGCAAGTTAACCGATCCTACGATATCGATGTTGTTGAGCGATCAACCACCCGGCGATTCAGCATATTAATGGGGATATCTATCACATGCAGGTCGAGGAGGCCCACATTGCCTCACCCAAACACCTTGGAGAAACTCATGACCACTTTCACCTTGCAAAACGACAAATTGGCTTTGGAATTCCAACGCGACAACGGCGCCCTGGTCAACCTGACCGCCCTGGAAACCGGTTGGAAGATCCTTGACCGCCCTGAACTCGGTCTGTCTTTCCGCCTTATGGTTCCGCTCAACGAGGAAAAGCGCAATAACCCCATCTTTGGCGAGAAGCAGACCCTCACCCGCCTCGAACGAAACCCGGATGGTCGTTCTGCCGTCTTCGGCTGGGATGGGTTGACCTCGGAGTACGGTGGGAAACATGACATCCGCCTGACCCTGAGCGTGACCCTGGACGACTCACAGGCAGTTTTTGCGATGACGGTCGAGAACAACTGCGGGTTTGTGGTCGAAAATGTCTACTGCCCCTACCTGGGCAACGTTCAGCACCCGCAGGACGAAGCCTGGTTCAGGACCTTTATTTATACCTATGCCTCGGCAGCGGAATGGCGGTTGTGGCCACAGTACGACAACCTGCGCGGCTACTATGGGGTGGATTTCCCCACCCAATTTCATCCTGGCGCGCCCTTTGCCGGCGCACCCATGTCTCCCTTCTTCCTGATGCGCGGCGAAAAACAAGGGCTGTATGCCGGGGTATGCGCCTCCAGCAGCGAGCTGGTGGCCTGGCACACTGAGCTGCGCCCCGGCTACGGCAGCTCGATTGACTCGCGTGTTTCAGGTGGACCGCACGCCCCCGATGCCGCCGTGCGCTTCGCCGCGGTGCATGTCCCCTACATCCAGCCCGGCGAAACCCGCCAACTGACCCCCATCGCCCTTGCTCCATTCCAGGGCGGGTGGCAGCAGGGTGTTGACCTCTATAAAAACTGGCGCGCCAGCTGGTTTAAGATGGCTCCAGCGCCTGATTGGGCGCGGGAACCGCATGCCTGGCAGCAGATCCATATCAATTCCCCTGAAGACGAATTGCGGGTTCGTTTCACCGATCTGCCCAAAATTGGCGAAGAGTGCGCCCGGCACGGGGTCAAAGCCATACAGCTGGTGGGCTGGAACAACGGCGGACAGGACCAGGGCAACCCTTCTCACAACCCCGACCCGCGCCTGGGCACCTGGAATGAGCTCAAAGAAGCAATCAAGAAAATCCAGGCAGTTGGCGTCAAATTGATCCTTTTCTCCAAATTCACCTGGGCTGACCGCGGGACGGAGTGGTTCCGCAAAGAGTTAATTAAAATGGCGATTAAGGACCCCTATGGTGATTATTACCTGCACCAGGGCTACCAGTACCAGACCGCCACCCAACTACTGGATATCAACACCAAGCGCCTGATTCCGATGTGCTTCTTGGACCAGGCATACCTGGACCTATGCGACCGCGAGTTCCAGAAGATGGTCGAGCTGGGCGCAGATGGAATCCTTTTCGATGAGTGCCTGCACCACGGACCGGCTCTCATGTGCTTCGACCCGGCTCACGGGCACCGCTACGGCGCGCCGGTCTTCGCCAACGACCGCAAACTGATCCAGAACTTCAACCGCATCTCCCAAAAGGACCACCCCGATTTCCTCTTTGCCGGCGAGGCTTGTTACGACTGGGAAATGGAGGCTTACCATCTCTCTTACCACCGCAGCGAGAATAAACAGCATATTCCACTCAGCCGCTATATGCTTCCCCAGGCACAATTCATGACCGCAGTGACCGGTTTCAACGACCGCAATATGATCAACCAGTGCCTGCTCTACCGCTATGTGATCAGCTATGAGCCCTACAACTTCAAGGGTCATCTGGATGATTACCCCCTCACCATGGCTTATGGCAAGCAAATGGATAATCTCCGGACGGAACTGCGCGACTATTTCTGGGACGGCGAGTTCCGCGATACGGTTGGCGCTCTAGTCACCAGCGGCGGCAAACCTCACCATCCCTACGCTGTTTTCATCAATAAGAAAACCGGGCAAAACGGGTTGGTTATTTGCAACTATGAGGAAGAGGAAGCCGCAACCGTCCAGACTGCGCTGGACAACGGGCAGGCACTTACCCGCTGGCGACTGGTGGATGACCCAACCTGGCATCTGCTTGATCAGGGAATCTTGATCCCGCCCATGTCTGCGGCGGTTGTGCTTTGATCGTTCTACGATCGCGGCATCCCATGCCGCCATGATTCTGCGGCAGTTGCCTGGAACGCCTGAACAAATTCAGGTTGTGCCAAAACCTCCAAATCTTGTGGTGGCATTCCCGGCATCTCCGCCGTTTTCGCATAGCGCATACTGGATTTGATCATAACGAGGAACAACTCGCCCAGGCGTGAATCAGGCGACCCGTGTCAATAAATGATTGGCTTGCCGGTAGGAGCACCATACTCGGCATAAGCCAGTGTGCGGTTATCTGGAAGTGTGCAGGTGTGTTCAGAATGCTCTATACCCCGAATCTAGCCCTCGACCCGGCTCAGGCGCTGGATCAGTTGGGTCTTGGCATCTTGATTTTGAACTTTCATTGGCTATCCAAACCATTTTGACCAGCAGACCGGCATGGGTCCAGCATGGGCTTACCGCAGTTTAGGCAGGAAGTAGCCAAAGCCCGCCGTTTATTGGATGCCCAATCCGCAGTTTCCCTCCCGCTTATAACCAATGACCTGATTTCCTGTTTTGCGGATGATACTCAAATGCTACCCATATTTTTGTTTATGTGTAGGGCACATTGGTTGTATCATTGTACTGGAGAGTCTTTCAGGGTTCGTTTTTTCAAACGTAGGAGGGAAAATTGAATAGATTGAATAGGTGGAAAGGGTGGATACCGCCTGTCGTAATGATCGCTGGCTTGCTGCTTGTACTGGCTGTCTCGCAAGCCGGGATAATCACCTCGAAGGCGGCTGCTCCAGCACAGGCGCCGGCTTCCGGGTATGTGCTGTTGGTCTGGAACGATCTGGGCATGCACTGCTACAACAGCGATTTTTCAGACCTGGCGGTCTTACCGCCATATAACAACCTTTGGGCGCAGGTGCTCAAGGTGGGCAATCCGCCGCAGTTGGTGACAACTGGAATTGAAGTCAGTTATTCTTTTCCTGATAACACCTACTCGGTCGGCAAGAGTAATTTCTGGACCTACGCCCAGGCATTGTTTAGTCTTAGTCAACCGCTGCCAGACAACATCGGGCTAAAAGGGAAAGGGCTGTCGGGGAGCATGGACCTGTCCGGTGACCACTTCATTGCCGAGGGCATTCCGTTGACCGAGTTAAGCGACAGTAACCTCACCACGCCGTCCAATTTCCAGCTTGCCACCATCGTGGTGAAAAACGCTACAACCAAGTCAATTCTAGCGCAGGCACAGGTGGTGGCTCCTGTTTCAACGGAACTACACTGTGACAACTGCCACAGCAACACCGGCGACGCTACCATGAAGGGCGGGATCACACCGACCGGAAAAGTAGAGACGAATATCCTGGCCCTGCACGATAAACTCTCACTCGCTAGTTACCCTTCCGGGCATACGGAAGCATTAATGAACCGCCGTCCTGTGTTGTGCGCCGAGTGCCATTCATCCAACGCGCTGGGTGCGAAGGGTGTGGCGGGGGTTTCCAGCCTGTCAAACGCCATGCATCACCACCATTCGGGACTGCCTGATATTACGCCAGACACGAATGGCTGCTATAACTGCCACCCGGGACCTGCAACGAAGTGCCTGCGGGATGTTATGTCACAGCAGTATGGCATGACCTGCATCAACTGTCATGGCGACATCGCTCATGTGGCGACCAACCCCACCCCCTGGCTGAATGAACCCCGCTGCGATACCTGCCATGGCAACAACGCGCATCAGAACAAAGCGCTTTTCCGCTTTTCAACGGATCATGGCGGGTTATACTGCGAGGCGTGCCATGACAGCACTCATGCCACCGCCACCAGCCGCGAATCCAACGATGCGATCAAGTTCGTCGCGCTGCAGGGACATGCTGGCACCTTGAAAGAATGTGCAGTGTGCCACCAGACTGCGCCTACGGGTGTGTTCTTGCACGGAACATCCGTCAATCAGGTCCAGGTCTTCTTGCCGATGATCACGCATTAAAGGAAAGCTTGCAGTGTAGCGAAAGAAAAGGTCCGCTAACAAAAAAACGAGCGCTATTGGGTGCGCTCGTTTTTTGTTGGCAGAAGATTTTACTGCCCGTCACAATAGATAACCCTTATGTCTGCGATTGAGTCACACTGCCAGCCATACGGGTGACTTTCGTAAATTCAGCCTTCAACAAAATATCTCGCCCCTGAGTGCTGCTGTGGCCGGTACGGCAAACAACCAATGCTTCACCGCCCTTTGGCACTTCACATCTCTTTGGCGCTGGAAACCACTTGCTCTAGCAAGTGGAGGCGCACGTTACCTCATTTCTGTAATAAAGATTGTGCCACTCGTTCCAGACGTGAACGCGCCTCATCCGCAATCGGTTTTAAGTCTGGGTTGTTCATCACGCCCATCATCATCAATGGATCGATCATTGCCACCTCAATCTCTCCATCTGCAAGCTCCCGGACAGTAACATTGCAAGGCAACAGTAACCCCACTTCAGGCGCGGCGGTCAACGCGCGGTGGGCTAAAGGCGGATTGCATGCTCCCAGTATCTTGTAAGGGGGATACTCCACGCCCAATTTCTTTTTGAACGTTTCTTTCACATCGATCTCAGTCAGCACACCAAACCCTTCGACTTTCAAGGCATCAATCGTTTGGGTAAGCGCCGTTTCGTAATTCACTTTCAGGCGGATCGTAATTCCTAATTCACCTTCATCTGCTTTACGCATCGTTTTATTCCTTCCCTAATTTTATACTCTTACGCATTTAGATGCAAAAATTCAAAAAGGGTTACGGGTAAGTAGGTTTGACAATGTCAGGTTGTCACATTGTCAAAGTAGTTACACCAGGAGGTTAAATCATCAGGCTGTGCTATTAAGCACAGCCTGATGATTTAACCACTTATGAATTTAGAACGGCCAGTGGGTCGCCTGTCCGGCAACGATATACCAGACCACGAAGATGGCATTGAGGAAGGCCCCGACATAAATCTTACCGGTCTTGTAGAAGAAGTAAGTCGAGATTAGCGCAACGATTGCCAGGATCGGCACAAACTGGATTGCCACGATCGCCAGCAGGGACTCGGGCGCGGTGGGATTGGGCAGCGCCCCGGTGGTGAACAGGGTGCCGTACTGGTAGAGCAGCAGCACCACAATTCCAGCGATTAACATGACCACATTGATCAGCAGGGCATTGCGCAGCGAAATCGGCTCGCCAGCTGGCGTAAGCCGCTGCATTTCACCATGCAGAATGGTCGACAGGATCAGGAAATAGACCGCAAACGGGATCAGGTAGCCCAGGAAGATGCGGAATTGCAGCGCCGACATCGGTTTCAGTGCAACCACCCAGAAGCGGAAGTCCACCTTGAAGAAAAAGTCCATGGCTGCCAGGATCAGGTAGCCGATGAATGCGATCAGCGCCGCTAGCAAGAAGGATTTGCCGATCATCCCCCAATTCAACGACTTGCCCCAGGTGAGACCGTAGTTCTCAGCATTGGCGCCATTTTTGCGGTTCACCAGGAAGTGCCACAGCAGGAAGAGCACCAGCGAGATAAGCGCATTGCCTAACGCCCAGAACATAAACCCGGTGGTCAAGTTCTGCGGGAAGAGCGCACTTGCCTGCCAGGGTGCATCAGCGAGGTGGTTGAAGTAAAAGAAGGTCAGCGCAGGGATCAGCGCCGTCAGGATGGCGCCAAGCCACCAGCCCCAGCCGGTTACCGGTTTGATCGCCGGGATCGGACCCTGCAGCGAGTGGAAGGGGGTCGTGTTGAGCAGCCATCCACCGATTGGGAAGAAGGACATCACCAGCCCGATAAAGGCCAGCAGCGTGCCAAATTCTTTCCAGAACCAGACCTGGTTGGTGGATGGGAGTCCGTTTCCGCCCGTGAGCGTCTGGTTGAACCAGTCGATAGCGTAACCGATAGCTTCATTGCTGATGTGGTCGGATGGGTGCGTAATCGCTGGCTGGTACAGCACGCGTGCGGTGCCAGCGTTGATATCTCCATAGACCTTGCCAACCTGCACATCATCGGTCGTGCCAAACAGCGCCTTAAGTTTGTCAGTCTTGTTGACGTCGGCCGCCTTGGGGGAACCCCACATCAGCAGTGAGAACTCATCGTACTTGCTGAAGACGAGAGCCATATTGCGCGGCCATTGCGGTGTGCCCTCCGGCGCGCCAAAGGTGCCGGTGGAGGAACCTTCTATCACGATTGACTTGTACTGGTCTTTCAGAATGCCCGCTGCAACCAGCGAGGCCCAACCGCCCATTGAATGACCTTCGATCCCGACATTGTTTTTATCGACAATATCCAGCGAACGCAGGTAGGCGAGTGAATCCGGTCCGCCGAAGCCGTTGGCAAAGGCCGGCGTGCCAGAATAGCCATGACCCGTCTGGTCAGGCGCGAGAACAACAAAACCACGTCGAGAGAACTCGATTGCGAAGCCATCTTGCGTCTCACGTGAGTTGATGTAGCCGTGGATGGCGACAATGCCGGGGGCAGGGGTCTTGGCGGTGGCATTCGGTGGGATGTACAGCAGCGCACTCATGGGGATACCGTTGGACCCCATAAAGCGCACATCGATAATGCGTACCGTACCGCCGCTGGTCTGTGTGTTCCAGGCAATTAAACTGCCAATGAGCACAAGGATCAGGGCAACAACTAGTAAAATAGTCATTCTCCGATTCATAGTTCTCCTTATCCTGTTTTATTGAAAGAGGGAGGGGGGTTGAAAAACGGTGTTGAATGAATATATGACTCCACTGCAAAAAGGATACGAGAAAAGGTATCCAGATTCAACCCTGAGCAAGCGGGGAAAAATTTAATATAATAGGAGCAGCCCAGCACCGAACGAGGAAAGCATGTTCAAAAAGAACACCCGCCATCAGCAA
>JBBRAT010000060.1:0-19862 GCA_038206515.1 Anaerolineales bacterium
GGCGCGCAGTATACGATCACCGTTTCTAATAACGGCACAGAGAAAACGTCAGGAACGGTCACGGTGACAGATATACTGCCAACCGGACTGACGGCAACCGGCGCGAGCAGCACTGGCTGGTCCTGCATCCCAGGCGCAACGGTCACATGCACCACCAGCGATGCGATTAACGCTGGCTCCAGTTCCCCAGTAATCACCCTTGTGGTGGATGTGGCAGGGAGCGCGCCGGCATCTGTGACCAATACCGCGTCTGTATCGGGTGGTGGAGAAACGAACACATCGAATGACAGCGCCAGTGATCTAACTACCGTAAACCAGTCGGCTGACCTGGAAGTAGGGATGACCGCCTCGCCTGCCCCAATCGTCATGGCAGCGAGTAACATCACCTATACCATCACGTTGGATAACCTTGGCCCAAGTACCGCACAGACAGTTGATCTTTCTGATGCCGTGCCAGCTAATACCACCTTCGTTTCGGCAAGCGTGACGACCGGCACAGGCTGGAGTGTCTCAGCGCCTTCCGTGGGCGGCACAGGCACAGTAGAATTCACGAAATCAACCGTTTCGAGCGGTGAGTCTGCAATATTCCAAATTGTGGTTAAGGTGGATTCCGGCACTGCGGCAAGCACGGTTATTGGCAATACGGCGACCGCATCTAGCGCAACGCCTGATCCGTCTAGTGCCAATAACAGCGCATCAACCAATACCACCGTGAATGTCCCAACAGCAGTGAATATTGCGGACTTAGGGTCTATCTCTGATCTGGGCGGCATTCGGGTAGAATGGCGGACGGTTCAGGAAGTCAATATGGTAGGATTCTACGTGTATCGCGGCACGGCGGTGAATGGCGCGCGCCAGCGGATCACGGCGGATATGATCCCTGCGCTTTCATCCGGCGAGGTGACGGGAAACGCCTATTCCTTCCTGGATGATACCACCGTACCGGGCGCTCGCTACTATTACTGGGTTGAAGCCGTGCTAAGCGATGGCAGCCAGGTGTATGGGTCAGTCAATGGGATGTGGTTGGATAAAAGGATTTATTTGCCCGTGTCGAGGAAGTAAGGGGCGGGTTGGGCTTGAGCTTTCTGAAAATAAGAGTAGTGGAAATTGCTTTTTTGAGGCAATTTCCACTACTTTTTAATATATTTTGAACGTGCGCTATGTAAATAACGCGAGTTCGGGATAAGGCGAGGGTCTCCAAAAAGGTGTAAACTTTTGTTACCAAAACACAAGTTAATCCCTAGGAGACCCTCAGTGGAAAGTTTACCCGTTTTATTCTGTAATGTCGATGATTTCTGCAAGGCATTTTTATCCGCCTGAAAGCGGCGAATGTTAAGCGATGGACGGAAGCATCGCCAACACGCCCGTTCTTTGACCACTAGTGAAATTTGGCTCACCAACCCGAACTCACGTTAACCTAGCATTCGCTATATCCGCAGGCGTAACATTTGCGGCAGCCTTCTTCGTTGATGACGGCAGCCTGAACTTTTATGAACCGACTTGTGCGGCAGCCTGCTTTTTTCTTCTCCCCAAAAGGAACAGGCAGGCGGACAGGATGATCCATGCCCCAACCTGCACAGCGCGGAGTTGCCCTGCGATGAGGGTTTCATCCGCGCGGAACGCCCCTAAAAATACCAGCGCGGCGGCACTCCAGGCGCCAAACTCGAGGAAGAAGAGCCCAGCAGGCACGGATTCGGGCTTGCGCGTATTTCTGGAAAGAGGGAAGAGAACTTTGAGAAAGAGGATGAGTGCAGCTGCGAGGGTTTCATAGACCTGACTGGGATGGCGCCAATCGCCCCACAGGTAAATTGACCAGGGCAGATGGGCCGGCGCGCCATATGCGTTCCCGGAAGCCAGGTTTGCCAGTCCAGCAGCGATCAGCAGCACAGCCAATCCTGGCGTAAGCGCATCGAGCAGGCTCCAAAAGGGAACATTGTGGCGGTACGCATACCCCGCGCTTACGGTCAGCCCGATCAGCACGCCGCCGGGCAGATCCCACAAGGAGGGATTCAATGAGATCAAACTGCCAGGGGATTTGATAAACGCAGAAAGGTTTGCCATGGCGAATGCAATCCGCCCGCCAATAAGCATTGCAACGAGCCCGATGAACACCAGGTTATTGACAGCGGCGGGCTGGACAGCGAACTTGGGGTATTTTTTCTCCGCCAGCGACAATCCCATCCATAATCCAGCCAGTAAGATCAGTCCTGCCGTTTGAATGGCAAGCGGGCCGATATTCAAGATTGGCAGCATTAGCGGACTTCTTTCAACATGGCTTCAATTTGCGTCCGAATCAGCGCCTCGGGCATCGGTCCGCCGATCACCACGCGGACTATTTTTCCCTGGCGGTCGATGAAAAACGAGGTCGGCATGGCGCGCACCTGATACAGGCGGGCTGCACTCCCATCTGGGTCGGTGAGAAATGGAAAGGTGAGCCCTTCCGACTGGGCGAATTGGGCGGCCCGATTTAGATCATCCTGGTAGGTAGTGTTGACCGCCAGAACGACCAGTCCCTGATCGTGGTAATCTGCATACGTGTTCTGGATTGCCTGCATTTCTGCCCGGCAGGGCTGGCACCAGCTTGCCCAAAAATTGACCAGCACCACTTTGCCCTTTAGCCCGGCTAAGTCGACTGGCTGCCCGGCGAACGTGTTCAAACGGAACTCCGGGGCGGCGAAGCCTTGCTGCGGAGCTGATTTTGGCACGGAGGACGGAAGAATGGCTGGCTGACTGACCCAAACCCATCCGGCGGCAAGCGTCAGAATGGTTGTGGAAAACATTAACCAATGCCGGATGATCCAGCGGTCCAGCATCCTACCTCCTTTTAAAACAAGTGGAATAACGTACCTATTCTTAGATGCGTGGATCGCATGAAAGTTTCATCCCTTAAATGACCTGATGTTGACCTTCGCTTTTGTCAATATCAGGCGTTTTGTATGGACAGTCTGTACATCCACCTGCCTAGCGGTAATGGCTAGGGCATGCCTGTGTTCTGCCCTGCGGCGGGTTGGCTGATTGTGATCGTGAAGTCGCCGTAGGCATCGAACTTGCCGGGGCGGATCACCACCACCTTGATATCCCATTGATCCGGTAAAGCCAGGTAGCCGCCCTGCAGGCTGTAGGCGCCGCTGCCCTGATTGGTCATAGTGGCTTTGCTAGGGGGAACGCTGCCCGAGGTGGAGCTAAATTCAAGCGAGACGTCCTTGGCGTCTGCCACCGGCGCGCCGCCGGAGGTGATGCTGGCGTTGAAGGTGTTGATGCCTGCTGTGCCTGGATTGATCGCCAGGGTAATGCGCAAATCGTCAACTTGGGTGGTTTGGCTGTAACCTGACATGGCTCCCGCCTGCATATTGGAGGGCGGCAGGGTGGTAAAAACGCCCACCCAAATCAGTGTCAGGATTCCGAGCGTGGTTTCGGCGGTGAGCAGGGAGCGGAAGCGGTTGACCAGGGACACATTTCCGCCCGGTTGGACTGCCGCCCGGCGCATGCTGGGCGTGGTGAACAAAAAGTTGATTGCACCCATTCCGATCATCATAGCGGCGATGACCAGCTTTAAGATCAGCGCCTGACCGTAATTGGTGCTGAACAACGAGCTGAACGTTTCGATATGTAAAACGGAAGCATAAATTCCGGTGATCGTCAGGAAGGCGACGCTGGTCATAGCTAGCACCGTAAAATGGGGGATTAACGCCGCCGTCAAGCGGGTGCTGCCCTCGCCGTCTAGCTTGCGGATCAGCCACATTCCGCCCAGGAACGAGAACAGCCCGCCCACCCAGACCGACATCGCCACCATGTGAACCCAATCAGCGGCGATAGGCAGGTAGGGACTGGCTTCGCCGGCGGCATGGCTTTCCAGGCTGAAGGTGGCGAGGAGCAGCAGACTGCACCCTAAGCCTGCCCAGCGGTTCCACGAATTTTTGCGCGGCAGGAGCAGTCCGCCCAGTATTGTAGCCAGGATCAGGCGCGCCATGCCTATTTCACCGATCCGCGTGGCTAACAAGCCGATAAACTCGGGCGACCAGGGCGCGGCGAGCAGCACGCCGCTGGCATGCCCGGTTAGCAGCATCAAGCCCAGCAGGTCGGCTGCTGCCAGAACCACCAGCGCAGCCAATGCCAACCTGCGCGAGAAGGTATCGTAAGCATCCAAGTCTTCCGGCTGGATATTCACCTTGCGATAAGAAGAGGTCCAGGCAAGGAAGGTGAACAAGATTCCGCCCATCAAGGCGGTGGCTGCCATGTACAGAAAGCCCTTGACGATCATATCCGCCACGGGGATGGCCGGAGCGGTCGGGAGTGTCTGCGCGCCCGCCATTGTCAACGCGGCTGGATCAACTTTGCCGACCGCGAACGGGAAGGCTCCGCTGGTCTGGTGACCGTCTGCGGCGGAGATTGCGTTCCAGATCACGGTATAAACACCGTCTGCCAGTGGCTCTACGGAAACGAGCAAATGCGTATCGTCCGCCGGATCAACCTGGGCATGCCCGGACTGCATCTGCTTGCCGGTCGAATCCATTACCTTGATGGAGCTGAGGTTGTTGGCGATGGCTTCCGAGAAGAACAGCTCCACGGTGGCGGGCACAGACCTGGATCGGGTTCGCCACGAGCGCCTTGCCTGCAAAGCATCTTTACGCCCACAGACCAGCCTCTACGCAGATTCCAATCGCCTCTGCCCCCTTGACCTCCACCTAAATTTCGATTACTATAAATTTCGATGTACATCGAAATTACTTAAACGAGGCAGAGCGATGGAAGAGCGCAAAGAAGAAACAATTCTTGAAATGTTAAAGGCTGTGGCGGATGAAAGCCGGCTGGCGCTGCTGCGCCTGCTGAACGACGGCGAGGGCACCGTGGGCCACCTGGCCCAGCAGGTGAGCCTGGGCGAGCCGACGGTTTCGCATCACCTGGCGCGCCTGCGCAAAGCGGGCCTGGTGACCCTGCGCATGGCCGGCAACCAGCGCTTCTACCGGATTAACGATACCGGACTGGCGCGCTTTAAGCACTTGATCGCCGAGATCGAGCGCCTGCCGCCTGCCCCCGAGCCAACGCTGGCCGATGATGACCAGTGGATCACGGCGCTGGGTTGGAGCGTGCCCGACCAGCAGGTGCTGCGCGAGCACACCCTGGGCGGGCAGTTGACCCATCTGCCCACCAAACACAAGAAAACCCTCGTCATTTTGCGCTGGCTGGCCACACGCTTCGAGCCAGAGCGCCTGTACAGTGAAGCGGAAGTCAACGCGCTGCTCAAGGCGATTTACGCCGAGGATTACGTCAGCCTGCGCCGCGACCTGGTAGACCTGGGTTATCTGCGCCGTGAACGGGGCGGCGGCAAGTACTGGCTGGCCCCCGCCGAAACCAACGAATAAATTTCTATGGTTGGCACAGCGACCCACAGGTCGCTATGCCAACCATATGCTTTAAGAGGATGAACGATGTCAACTTTTGAAAAACCAAAGACCGCCGCCGAGTTGGGACTGATGCAGGGTTTCCCACCGGCCTCAGAGCAGCTCGTCACGCATGAAAACCAACTGCTGGGGCCCTATAACCGCTGGAGCTTTCAGAACGAACTGCCCCTCAACCGGGTGGCAGACGTATGGCGCGGGCCGGGGCCGCTGGCCGCGCTGGAGGCGACCCCGACCGACCTCAGCCACGTTACCTATCAAAACCGGGCCGGAACGGTGTTTAGTTTTGACGATATGGTCGAGATGAGCTGCACCGACGGCATCCTGGTGCTGCACCACGGCCAGATCATCTACGAGCGCTACCTGAACGGCATGCAGCCGCACAGCCTGCATGCCTGGGCTTCGGCCAGCAAATCAGTCACCGGCGTGCTGGCCGCCATGCTGGCCCACGCCGGCCTGTTTGACCCCGACGCGCTGGTCTCGGCCTACCTGCCCGAGTTGAAAGACAGCGGCTTTGGCGATGCCACCCTGCGCCAGGTGATGGATATGACCACTGCCGTGAAATTCGCCGGGGACGACGCGGACCCCATCACTGAGAGTTATTCCAGTGGCATCGCCATGGGCTGGCGCGAGCGCCCGGCCGGTTACAACGGCCCGGCCAATGCCTACGAACTGCTGCCCACCCTGCAAAAGACGGGCGAGCACGGCCTGCGCTTCAGCTACCTGACCGCTAACACAGACGTGCTGGCCTGGCTGCTCAAGCGCCTGCTCAACCAGGGGCTGGCGCGGATCCTACAGGAGCGGCTGTGGTCGCAGCTTGGCGCGCTGCGCGATGCCTTCTGGATTGTCGGGCCGGCCGCGGTCGAAACTGCCGGTTCTGGCCTGCTGACCACCCTGCCCGATATGGCCCGCTTCGGCCAACTGCTGCTGCAAAAAGGGCGCTTCAACGGCCAGCAGATCATCCCCTCTGCCGTGGTCGCGGATATCGAAGCCGGCGCGGACCCGGCTGCCTTCGCACGCGGTCCCGCTGCCGGCCCCACCAACGCCGGTTGGAGCTATCACCACCAGTGGTGGCACACCCACAACCCGCACCGTGCCTACCTGGCATTGGGCTTTGGCGGTCAGATGCTGTACATCGACCCGGCCGTCGAGCTGGTGATCGCCAAATTCAGCTCTTATCCCACCCCCACGCCCGCCGGCAACGAGTTTTACAGCATGTTCGCCGCCTTCCCCGCCCTGGCGAAGGATTTAGAATAATGATCCAAAGGTGGCAGCGACGAAGTCGCTGCCACCTTTGGATCATTAAATCATATTATCATTTCTTCCCGGTTAACTGGCTGCTTCGTTTGGAGCATGTATCCCACATCTCTACATAATCATAGGCGGAGCGGAACAGGGGCACTAAATCCTGAGAGGTAACGCCGCTGTTGACAATATCCTGCAGCAAGTCGGGCAGCATTCCATAATGGGCCATCCCATCCAGATTGATGTCGAAATCGCGGATCGATCCTGCCAATGAGCGTTCCAGGGGAGGGTTATTGCCTTGCATTTTTTCCCACTGATCCCAGATATCTTTTATCTTTTGGATTAGCTTCTGCTCCCCTTTAAATCGCCCGATCAGGTCGAGGCTTTGTCCTTTTCGAAAGATATACCCAGCCCGCTTTTCATCCGGCCAGTAGGACATTTCGCTGATTTCTAATGAAGGAATCTGATCGGCCAACCAGAAGCCAGTAGTCACATTATCTACCCAGTTTTGATTATGTCCACCTTTTAATATCTCTAATGCCTGTCGCAAGGCTGGCTCAGACAAATCCACAGAGGCGTGGTCATCGACCAAGGGGTTGAACCCGGCTTTGTACTGGGCGATGGCGTGCCAGATATCACATTCCTCCTCATCATAAGCCCCTGGGCCACTATTATCGAAGCGGTACCAGCGATGGTCACGAATCGGCTGGCGGTAAGCCACCCCGTTCTTCTGGCGATCAATTTCACCACGCCGTTCGTGGACACGGCGGGAATCGTTCTGGGTTCCGTAGGCCGCTGAAGTTCCGAAGCGCGGTCCGGGCAGGTCGGCCGCCCCGTTGATATCCGACCCGATAGCTACACCCCGCCCTCCCATCTTAGCTACTGCATAGAGATAGGCCTGTGCCCACGAGGTGCTGGAACTGGCGCATGGTTCCGGAATTTTAGTCGCCAGGTCTGGCATACAGCGCCTTAATCCGGCAATATCACCCTGGAATAGGATAGGCGCAACCACCCCGCCCAGCCGGCCAATCCGCTCGATCTGGTCGCCACGTTTACCAGCCTCGTGAGCCACCTTATGCACATCGCTGGTGCCGTAATGTTCATGCTTAACGGTGTCAAACTCAGTTTCACCGCTGAAAAGCAGGTCGCGGAACCAGCTATGAGAGCAAATGACAGGATAATTGTTTTCTTCCGCCATCCTGAGGGCAGTGTCGGTAGCCTTCTCGGACATGTGGTCAACGTCGATAATCAGACCTCGGCGCATCATCTCTTGCAGTAACACAACTCCATATTGATTCAGACCTCGAATATTGGCATGCCCGCCGCCGACCCGCGGGTCTGCTGCTGGATTAAACAGCGAATGGATACCAGGAATATGGTCCACCAGAGTTCGGCGTTGGCGGCGCTGCAATCCGCCGGTCCCCACCACTGTCCGTTCCACGCCGTTCACCAGGTCCACCCCATCCTGATCCAGGCGGTAGCGCACCCCGCTTTCCCATGCGTCTTGTACCTCCCATTTCTCGCCGGTAATAAAAAAGTTCACCGTTTCGAGGAAACGCAAGTAAATGGCGGTGCCGCCAAAAGCATTGTTCGTCAAGTGGATCGGGGTAATTTGGCGAATGCCCAGCCCGTACAGCCAGTCCAGTTCCAGCCCGATTAGCTCTCGAGCCCGTTCCAGATCACCCTGGCACATCTTTTCCAGATCAGCTATGCGGCGCCAGTTGCCTAGCGAATCCACTTCTACGCCGAGGATCACCGCCAGCTTATTATCGGCGATGATCTTGCGGGCGTCCTCAGGTGAATAGGCGATTTGCATCCAACCCAGTCCTGGCCCGCCAGCCTGGGCGTCAACAAAGTCGACCATTGCCTTCATCCCGTTCACCTGGATCTGGATGGCGCTTTTATCATCCATAGGCTGATCCGAATGGGATTTGTTGGCGAGTAACTCGTTATTGACCGCTAGACAGCTAACCAGCCGCATTCCACCCTGGTATGTGCGGTAGATCCAGTCAATGTAGGCTTGTTGGTGAATGATCGAAGTAAAGCGCGGCCAGATGACAAAATCGGGCCATCCTCCGCCGGCGATATGCCCGAACTCAGGGTTGACATTCATTAATCCACCGTGCAATGGTTGGCAGGAGCCTAGGGCGTGTTCCATATCATTTGGACCAGAGTGCTGAGGATCGTAGGGCATCCCCCAGAATGCGTTTCCGCCAAATGCCAGGTGGGCCATAAGGTGGGCATGCAGGTCTGCGAAACCCCACAGAGGCACGCCAGGGTCAGTTTTCCAGTAATCGCCTCCCAACGGAACGCGGGGAGATTCTTGGGGATTCTCTTCATTTGTGCTCATTCTATACCTCCTGAATCTTATCAATTCGATGTTGCAGATTTCCTCTGGCAACCCTTCAGCTTACCCATAGTCACTGAATATTATACATTATATTATCTTTTTAGTTCACTTATTTAAGCGAGAGTTTCTCCTAAGGGCAAATGGCAAAAAGGGAGTTGCATCCGCAAAGCCCTTGAAGTTGGCATCCGCCAGCAGTTTTTCTACTAGGTTCAACAACCGCTCCATTAACTCGCGGGCGTTTTCATCCCAGATACGATTGAGGTTGATTTCTTCAAACATTGTCTGCGGAGTTTGCCCGCTTTTCTCCATTTGTGAAGCCTTTTCATTCCCAAACAGTTACCGCAAATTATTGAAGGCTCTTTGGGAATTGGTGTGGTGTTCGTTGAGAAGGTGCGCTACGCATACTCTCAACCAACACCACCGGAGAATCTCAGAGAGCCTTATTGAAATGATACAAATAATGATATAATTAGGTCATAATTATGAGTCCATCCACACCTGAGATGTACTCTTGAGGAGGTTTATCCTTAATCGGCGGTGATTTAAGCGAGAAATCAGCATCTTGAGAGGAAAAATAAAATGAAAGTTACGCGCCAGATGTCAGCAGAGGTTGAATCGGCTGTTGAAAACGATGAATTTGAGCCTGAAATTCACGATTGGGCTCTTTATGTTTCGTTCCGACCGCATTTATATTTCAGGCCTCAAGATCTGGACGACCTTAAAAGCTTTATGGCGGGAGTGAAACTAGGAATCTTCAAGCAAAAAAGTATTCGCGTACTGGGCGGATTGCATTCCTGCTCTGACATCTGCGTATCCGATGCAATTGTCGATGTCAGCGGCTTGCCAAAAACGATTGAATTTAATGCAAACAATACCCTTGTCACCGCAACTGCTAACTGGCATTTCCACGACTTTTTGCTGGCTTTGAGCCAACGCGGCAAATCAATCAGTGCAACAGGGGGTACCGACCACCAAACGCTGGCTGGCATTATTTCAACCGACACCGCACCCGCGTCACCCAAAAACTTGATTTATGACTTGCTGGAATGGGTCGAATACCTTACTTATGATGAAGACGAGCAGGCGGTTGTTGAAAAGCGGCTGTCCAAGAGTGATCCTGATTTCCCTGCAGCTGTCGCTTCGCTCGGTGTTATTGGCATTTTGACGAAGGTTCAATTTAGGCTGATTGACGAGCTTTATTTCGAAACCATCCAAAAAGTCGTTAAGCTGGATAAAATTTTATCGGACATCGACAGGACTTCTCAGTTGTATGATTTCTGGCGCATCGATTGGATTCCGGATACTGACCAGGGCTTGTTGTGGGCAGCGAAGAGCATCCCGGTTGCAGATAAAGAGGGTGATTATCCCGATGATCAGGCTGAGAACATCCTGGTTGGCATTTTCCAGGTTTTAGACCAAGTCGAATCGGCTGGCCCGCTGCTGGATAATGCGATGCGATTGGTTTATGCCGGCTTGGCATTGACCTACGGTGAGACCAAAGTCTCTGGACCCCTGCGCAACATGTTGCCGGTGGACCGCCGCGCCCCACTGCACGTGGCAATGGCAGAATGGAGTTTCAACCCGTCTGACCTGGGCAGGCTTCTCCAAAGCTGCCGCAAATATTACCAAACGAATGGATGGCCAAACCTGCCAATCGAAATTGAGCTTACCAAAACAGATCATGCCTACATGTCGCCGTGGAATTGGGCGGGCTTGGACTATATTGTAAAATTTAACTTCATGTACCTGACTGATGTCTCTGAAACCAAGCCAGAGAAAGATGAAATCTCCGCTCATTTAAACGGTCTTTGGAATCATTTAATTCAGGATAAAATACCATTCAAGGCGCATTGGGGAAAAATCAATTTTATGGATTATGAATTTGTGTGCAGCAATTTTGAATTCGACCGATTTAAACCGTTCATCAAGCCATTATTGCTGAATCCGTATCTGTCGAAAAGGCTCCTCCCAGCTGTTGAAAAGGAATAATCCCGTATTCTATTTCCTTGCCATCGGCAAGAAGTCTGTTGTTACGCCAACTGGACGGTGAAGCCGCCGGAGGGCATCCCGTCCAGGATCATGGTCACTTCCACACTATAGAAATGGAAGACCCAAACCCCCGCGGATTTAGTGGTGGAGAACGTTCTGGTGCGCTGCCATTTGTACGATTAGCAACGCCGCGCAGGCAATGAAATTTTGTTGGAAATAGGAGACTGCTCAGGCATCTCAACCATTACGCGGATTGGGGTGACTGAGCAGTGGCTTTAAAAAATGGAGTGACCTGTTCAAGCTCACTACGCCATATCCTTCTTAAGTGGTAAAGTAAATTCAGACACAAAAGAGGGCAAAAATAAGGTGGAAAAAGGGCGATGCAAAAACATTACACAGCCGAACAAAAAGCAAAGATTGTCATAGAAATGCTGGCAGAGACGAAGACAACCGCCCAGATATCGCCGGAATATGGGGTACATCCGAATCAACTGTATCACTGGAAAGCGCAAGTGGTGGAAGGGATACCCGGTCTATTTGGGAAAGGCGAAAAAGCAGAGCGTGAAAAACAGGCGGCACAGGAGGAGGAACGAGAAAGACTGTATGCCGAAATCGGCCGGTTGACGACACAAGTCAGCTGGTTGGAAAAAAAATCTGGCATCCAGCATGAGCCGCGCTGAACGGATTGGGATGTTCGAAAAGGATAGTGAGACGATGACGTTGCAGGAGCAATGTGAGCTGCTTTCACTCCATCGCAGTAGCCTGTACTACCAGCCAGTAGCGCCATCCGCAGAGGAAATTGGGGTCAAGCGGCGGATTGACGAAATCTACACAGCCCATCCGTACTACGGGTCGCGGCGGATTACAGTGACGCTGCAAAAGGAGATGGCAATCTCACGCCCAACTGTCCAGAAATATAGGCGTGAAATGAGCATTGCCGGGGTGTGTCCTGGTCTAAATCTGAGTAAACGGAATCCAGAACACCCGATTTACCCTTATTTGCTGCGTCATCTGGCGGTGAAGCGACCGAATCAGGTTTGGGGCATTGACCCCCTATATCCGCCTGCCGACCGGCTGGATGGATCTGGTCGCTGTACTAAACTGATCGCAAGATGAAATCTACATCGGCAGGGGTGGCGGCAAGAGCGACTTTATCCGCTAGCGCCTGCAAAATTCTTCGGCAGCGCTGCATCCCCTGGGATGCCCGGTTGGCTAAACCGGGGAAGAAAGCATCGACCTTTTCTCGAACCTTGGTGGCAGTGCCAAAACAGATATTAGCAGTCACTTCTTCCCGCACCCAGTCCCAGATGGCTTCATCCGGGTTGAAATCTGGGCTATAACCAGGCAAAGCGACCAAACGCAATCGAAGATCCGCGGTCGTGAGATAGGCGCGCATGGGATCCCCGCGATGGGCTGGCGCATTATCCCAGATGATGATCAATGCTTCATGGTACTTGGCTCGCAACTGCTGGAGGAAAGCCACTGAGGTTTCCGCATTGGTATTGCCCGCAACGAACATGGCTTCCACTTCACCAGTTTCTAAACAAACGGCTGAGTAGTAGTAGGTCGCTTTCTCGCCCATCCTGGGGCTGGTGCTGTCTACGAACGCCGGTTCACCCCGCAGCACCCACTGGCTGCGCAGATCCACGTCTGCCCGGAAGTGGGCTTCGTCCACAAAGAAGATTTTGGCGCCACTGGCTTGGGCTTCCAGCCGCAGGGCGGTATATTCTTGCACAAACGCCGCCCGTTTTTCAGCGTTCGCCTTGCATAAGCGTTTCTTGGGCCGCTTCACGACAAAACCCAGCCGGTGCAGGTAGTTCAGGCAAGTGCGGCTGCTCAACAGCACCTGGAACTGCTCCTGTACGTACTGCCGTACCCCTTTCCATGTCCATTTCGCCAGTTCCACCCCAGCAGCACTCGGGGCCGCCTGTACCACCGCCTTCAATGTCGCTTGTTGCCCCGGGTCGAGAGCGGGGGGGGACCCCCACTCTGCTCGAAAGACAGTGCGGTTGGTCCTTTCTGGCGGAGGTCCTCCCACCAGTTGCCAATGGTATGGGCATCCCGATCCAGGGCTTCTGCCACTTGCGTGGCCGTCCAGCCTCGCGCGATGAGCCACATGGCATGCCAGCGTTCGCGCTCCCGAGCGGTGGGTGCGCCGTACATCCGCTCGCGGATTGCCCTCTCATCCAATTGCCATTGTTCGAATACCGCTTGTATTTCGTTCATCGCACTACCCCGCTGTGGTTTGTTTTCTCGTCTATCTCTATCCTACCACTACTCTGCGGGTTTCATTCTGCGATTAGTTTAGGAGCATTAATCGGCCTTGGGATTGGCCAAATCGCTCACAATCTGGCTCCAGAAGTCGTCCCGATTCCTGCTGTTTTCGCAGTTGTTGGGATGGCGGCATATTTCACAGCGATCGTCCGCGCTCCGTTGACAGGTATCATGCTCATTGTAGAAATGACCGGAAATTATTCCCAGATGTTACCGCTGCTGGTCAGTTGTTTTTGCGCTTATGCTGTCGTGGAACTGCTGAAGGATTTGCCAATCTATGAAGCATTGTTGGAACGAGATCTAATACGGGGTGGCGACATCTCCCCATTGAAAGAGCCGATTGTTGAAGAACTCATTATCCACGAGGGTGCACCCTTCGCAGGGCTTGAGGTGCGTTCTCTGGGGTTACCCTCAGGGGTCATTCTGGTTCGCTGTTCAGATGGAAAACGGGATTGGGTGCCAAAAGCCAATACCAGGTTAGAAGCTCACATGCGAATTACAGCTTTAATAGCGCCGGATGCTTCAAAAGGATTGGAACTCTTCCGGTATGGTTGTAATGGATCAAGTGGGATGGGCAAAGAATAGGTTCGTTGAGCTTCCCGAGATAAGGACAATTTTTTAATTTAACCATTCTAAGAACCTATCCGAAAATTCGGTATTGTCCTTCATCTTCCTTGATGGGATTGAAAAGGGCTTGACATACTTTGTCTGAGCGTGCTATTATTTGACCATGCGGACAAAAAATATACCAGAAGGACAAAACCCTTCCAGCTTCATCGAAACGGCGCGACGAGCGCAGATCATCGAAAAGACCATCGAGACGATTGCCGACCAGGGATATGCCCAGGCGTCTCTGGCGCAAATAGCCAAAAGGGCAGGTATCAGCAAAGGGGTCATCACCTATTACTTCGTCAGCAAAGACGAATTGCTCAAACAGGTGATCATCATTATCTATACAGCGGCGATCAAGTGCATTACGCCGCAGATCGCCGCTCAACCCACAGCGGCGCTGCGTTTGCAGGTTTACATCCGCTCCGCGGTCGAATATATCGGGGACCACCGCACACAGATGATCGCGCTCATCGAAATCCTGACCCACTACCATGGTGATAAAGCAAGCACCCTCTTTCTTCAAACCTCACAAGAGGCGGCACTGACCGATTTGGAAGCACTCATGCGCAAAGGGCAGGAAGAGGGCGATTTCCGGTCCTTTGACTTGCGGGTGATGGCCGTTACCATTCGCCGAGCCATCGATGCAGTTTCACCTCTCTATAACGCGGACCCGAATCTGGATGTGAACGCCTTTGCGGGCGAATTGGCGACGTTGTTCGACCGAGCAACCCGCAAAGACTAGGAGATGTTTACGGAAATTCAAGGCCAACCCATCGCTGCAGGTAGAACTGCCGAGATTTTTCCCTGGGGGGAAGGGCGTATCCTCAAACTGCTCCGCCCAGGATTTCCACCTGGCCTGATCAAACAGGAGGAACTGATCACGACCGCCATTTACCGGGCAGGCATCGCGGTGCCAAAAATTTACGATGTCGTCGAGGTCAATGGGCGGCCCGGCATCGTCTATGAGCGGATTGACGGACCTTCACTGCTGGGGAGTCTCGAGCGCCACCCTCTCCAGCTAAAGAAACACGCCACACTGCTTGCCAGGCTGCATGCCTCCATTCACACGCATACCGATTCACAGGCTGCCGAAGGGTCTGCAAGACAGAAGAACATCCTGAAATCCCAGGTACAGGAGGCACAGGTGCTGCCCAAAGCGATGCGTAATGCCGTTTTATCCCTGCTCGATAGCCTCCCAGACGGCAACAGCCTGTGTCACAATGACTTTCATCCTCTGAATGTGCTGATTGGGCCTGGTGGAGCGGTTATCATCGATTGGGAAAGCGCCTCCTTGGGCAACCCCTGTGCCGATGTGGCGCGCACCACTCTGACCGTGGCGTTAGGCCGACCGTCAGAAGGATTTCCAAACTACTGGTTGAAAAAAGTGGCTGAATTTTACCTGCCAGCCTTTACTGCTGCTTACCTGGCCAGCTATCGTTCGTTCACTCACGATCAATTGGAGGATCTTTGCGCCTGGCAAACCGTCCAGGCGGCTGCCAAGGTACAGTACGAAGCTCCGGACAATCAGGGGATGTGGATAGACGTGATCAAAAAGGGATTGAAGAACTAGAAACAGAGGCTAAGCGGATACCTGATGCGCATGATCGATGTTCAAAATCTGACGAAAAAGTTTGGAGACTTTACGGCGGTTGACGACCTTACCTTTCATGTTGAGCAGGGTGAAGTATTCGGTCTCCTTGGGCCCAATGGAGCTGGGAAAACCACCACGATCCGTATGCTCTGCTGTCTCATCTCAAAGACCAGTGGGGATGCCAAAATCGCCGGTTACGAAATTGCGAACAAGGCGGATGGGTTGAAAATCCGAAAAATGATCGGGCTGGTACCGGACAACGTAGGTCTCTATGACGAGCTCAGTGCGTACGAAAACCTGGATACCTACGGAAAACTGTACGAGTGTTCCTCAAAGGATCGCAAAGAGAACATCGCCTATTATCTCAAGCTGCTGGGATTGTGGGACAAACGCAATCAGCCAGTCAGCGATTTCTCCAAAGGAATGAAGCAGAAAGTCGCTATCGCCAGAGCGCTCATCCACCAGCCCAAATTGCTGTTCTTAGATGAACCAACCGCCAACTTAGATCCCGAATCTGCCCATGTAGTCCGGAATGTTATCTTGCAGCTCAAACAAGAAGGCAAAACCATCTTCCTCAATACGCATAACCTGGACGAAGCCCAAAGAATCTGCGACAGGATTGGGATTCTCAAGACAAAATTGCTGGCGATCAATACGCCTGAACAAATGAAGCGATCGATTTGGGGGAGCAAGACCGTAATCCAGGTAGAAACGATCACGGACGTTATCCTGACGGCGGTCAAAGCAATCCATTCAAGTCAGCTGACTGTAGAAGAGAATCGTATCATGATGGATGTCAGCGACCCCATGAAGGAGAATCCAGGCATTGTCCAGGCGATTGTCAATGCCGGCGGCCGGATACAGTTGGTAACCCAGCTCCATCAGGGTTTGGAAGAAACCTACCTAAAAGTGATCAGTGAAACAAAATGAGGTCTCTTCAATGAGATTGTCAAAAGCGTGGATTGTTGCCTCAAAAGATTTAAAGATCTTCGTCAAGAAGAAGACCATCCTGTATTCCATGATCCTATTTGAAGTATTTATCTCCATTGGCATGCCGATCCTCCTCCAGTTTGTCATCGGCAAGGCTGAAAACGCTGCTGGCTTGCTTCCAGGGTTAATTAATGCCTTCTCCTTCTGGTTTGTGATTGGGATTGTCCTTCTACCAACGAGCATCGCATCGTACAGTCTGGTGGGCGAAAAAATCCAAAAAAGTCTGGAGCCCTTGCTGGCTACGCCGACGACCGATGCAGAAATCCTGGCCGGAAAAGCGCTTGCCGCATTTATCCCTACAATGGTTGCCAATTACATCGGCGCTGTTATCTTCATGTTGTTGGTGAACCCATTTACGTTTCGCGTGTTTTTATTCTGGAAAATATGAGCTTTTTGGGCAACAGTCCGCTGATTGCTCTGCAGACCAGCAGGAATGACTGGAAGCGTTTCTGGTCTGGCAAACGATCTTATAGAAGGATAAACAAGCCGCTGCCCCCGCTCAGGGTAATTAGACTGAGTGGGGGCAGCGGTGATATCTAAAAAAAGAATTTACCCCAAATGAGCGAGATATGCCTCAATCAGGTAGACGTTCTTTTCGCCAAATCCCCGAACCACCATTAAGAGCTTCTCCGTGAGGTTCTCTTCCTCAACCTGCTCGTTCACAAACCAGGTGAGCATCTCAAACGTGGCATGGTCGCCCTGTTTCCAAGCCAGGTCGCGGATCGCATAGATCATTTTGGTGGTTTCTTGCTCACGCTCAAAAGCGGCGAGGAATACTTCTTCGCTATTGGCGAAATTGCTCTTTTGCGCCTTGATGGCAGGGATGATCACCTTACCGCGCGCGTCGCGCACGTAATCCGTAAACTTGCGGGCGTGCTCCAGCTCTCCATCGGCTTGTTTGCGGAGGAGCGCTGCCGCTAAATCCATTCCCCGGTCGTCAAAGAAGGCGGATGCCTGCTCGTAGAGCATATAGTTCCCGTATTCATGTCCAATTTGAACGTTTAGCAGATTCAAGATTTCCTGGTTCATTGTTACTCCTTCATGTTATGTTGGTAGATTTCCGCCCATTCACCGCTTGAAAACGTCCCTGCTTGGGTCCAATTTCTCGGGTGCAATGAGGCTATATCTAGAGTATAACACTGATGGCGTTGCCCTGAAAACTGTATTCGGCAATCACAGTCGGGGAATCAATACTGGCGTGTTCTTTTTATAGGCTTCATAATCTGCCTGACCACCCCATTTTTGACCTGCTTTCTTTTCAAGCAGCGGAACGCCACTGACACGGGTGATAAGCAGGGTCACAAAAACGGGTGAAATCAGGGCAACCCATTGCCAGCCCTGCAGAACGGGTAAAGCAATGACCGCTACACCCACCCAGAGCATGATCTCACCGAAGTAATTGGGATGGCGGGAGCGAGACCATAAACCGGTTTGAATAAACTTGCCTTTATTGTGAGGGTTGGCGCTGAAGCGACTTTTTTGGGAGTCGGCGGCAACTTCAATTGAAAACCCAAGCACCCAGATCAGGAAGCCAATGATGGCGAACAGGTCCAATTCTTTGCGGTTCGTCGTTGTGATGACAACCAGCGCGGCAGCCATGGTGAATGTTACCCACAAGCCCTGGATGGTCCAGGCATTCAGGAAACGGATGAAAGAAGGTATGATTTCATCAAACCGATCATCCTTGCCCGCTTTGCGGATGCGGCTGTACAGGAAAGTGCCCAGACGGATGGCCCAGATCACGACCAGAGCCCATAGAAGGATCGACCGCGCATCTACCCCCGTACTGAGGAGCAAGGCAAGGGTGATGACCGAGATATAAGTGATGCTTCCGGTGAGGTCGTAGAATTTTTCAGTTTGCATTCTGAAAGCGGGTACAAAAGCCAACCACTGGATGAGAAAGGCAAGCCCTACCGATAACCCAAATACGGGCATGCCGCCAAACGAGCTTCCACTCTGGCTGCCTGCAATTGCCAACAAAAAACCAATGATGACGACCACTGGAAAAGCAATCCATGTATTGCGATCTGATTTTTTCATGAGGTCATGTCCTTTTGAGGTTAATTCGAACGGTATTCATCGCCACCAGGGCAGTTGACTCTTCGCCATTTGAGTCCACCATTCTTACCCTTTTTCTGCGCAGGCGGGTTGCAGAAGTCGGCTGTCAACGCGCTCAGTTTTCTGCTTTACTAAGTCTAGCATAGCGTTGACTTCACGCTCGGCAGTGAACACTTGCGCCCACGGGATTACCGTATGGTAAAAGCGTTGAATGCTCCGATAGCTGCCCCCAGCTTCCGCCCAGCGTGAAAGTCCCAACATGGTCACCCGCCCGGTCATGGACAGGATCACCGGGCTCGTTTGGCGCAGAGTTGCTTTGGATAAACTGTCTTCGATGGGTTGTAAAAGCGCTAAAATATCCATTGTGGGCTTTTGTAGTTCCTAAGTTGATGTCGTGGTTGACCCAACTTTACTACAGAAGCCCATTCACTTCAGCCTATTTTTGGCGAAGGTATTGTAGCACCGTTCACAATATCGATTTGATCAATTCTGCCACCGGCGCAAAGAGTTCATTCAATCAAGTTTTTTTTTGTGAACTGGCTGCCCGATTCATCTGGTTTCATTTACCACAAGGGACCAGATCACATCATGTTTTTATATGATGTGAAGCGCGGGCAAAGCACCCCTTATCTGACCATCCCGGGTAGAATGATTTTTGCCAAAACCAAACAAAACTGGTTTTGCTTGAAGGTTCTGCCCCAACTGGATGCGATCTTGATGGTTTCAGACGGCCAGGAACTGATTTTAATTCGTCATCTTTCCCAATTGATCGAGCCGGCATACTGGGATATTGACGCTGTGCTCAAAGACGCCGTGAACCTCGGAAAAACCCCCAATTCGGTTTATGACTCATTCACTATCCTTTCGTTGGAAAAGGACAAAATTATGATTTCTGGCCGAGCGGCGAAGGGTGAAACGTTCACCAGTATTTTTAGCATAGATGGGACGACACCGCCTGTCACATTTACCGGCATCCTGGGCGTGGCTTGGGCTCCGGACGATCAAAGTTTTCTGGGAATTAAGTTGACGCAATCGCCTTCCCAGGGCTCAGGCTCCTCTACCACCAATCAGCCAGGCTACTTTATTCAACCGATCCGGGCCGGTGCGGCTGCAACTCCGCTTTACGAAATACCTCCCACCTGCGGCTTATTGTCCAAAGCCCTGGATCCTAATCGCACTTTCCAGGAAAGAAAAATCATGTCAAATTGTATTAATGACGCTACTGCAAAAAGGTCATTTCCTCAAATTCAGAGTACGAAATTGGGAGAAAATGGTCAAAAATGACATCAAATTGCTACTCAAAAGTCATAGGACCATCAAAAACACCTTCCAAGTGGGTGAGAAATCGGCATAT
>JBBRAT010000061.1:0-18163 GCA_038206515.1 Anaerolineales bacterium
CTATTCTCTTTTAAAAAAACTGTTTTAAAAATTTATAAAAATAATTTTTTTTTTGTATTGGGGGTGGTAGTTTTGTATTGCTTAATTGCACCCCACACATGGAGGCCCACGCCAATTCCAAACGAATCTCAAAAAGACGCAGAAAGCGACAGGTCATGGCATCTATCCTGGAAGTAAATCATCTGGTGAAGAAATATGAAGCCTTTACGGCAGTCAAGGGAATCTCTTTTGAGATACACGATGGCGAAATATTTAGCTTGTTAGGACCGAACGGAGCGGGAAAGACAACCACGATCTCGGTGCTTTCTACATTATATGACGCTACGGAAGGCGATGCGCTGGTATGCGGGCATTCGGTACGCAAAGAGCCGGCAGAGGTGCGCAAGTGCATTGGGGTTGTGCCGCAAGATTTGGCGGTCTACGATGACCTGACGGGGCGCGAGAATCTGGCGTTTTGGGGGACGATGTATAATCTGAGCGGCAAAGCGTTGAACATGCGCATTGACGAGGTACTTGAGCAAATTAACCTGAAGGATAAAGCCAAGCAGCGGGTGAAAACGTATTCTGGGGGGATGAAGCGGCGGTTAAACATTGGGGTGGGGTTGCTGCATAAGCCACGTCTGCTGTTTATGGACGAGCCAACCGTGGGGATTGACCCACAATCCCGGCGATCCATCCTGGATTCGGTAAAGGATTTGAATGCGCAGGGGATGACGGTGCTGTATACCACCCATTATATGGAAGAAGCGCAAGAACTCTCGCAGAGGGTGGGGATTATGGATCATGGCGAGTTGATTGCGATTGGCACGCAGGCGGAATTGACGCGGCAAGTGGGCGAAAATGAAACCTTGCGCCTGCACCTGGGCGAGCAAGAAAACGGGACTGCCTTGACGGAGGCACTGCGCAAGGTGACTGGGGTGATAAAAGTAGACGTGAGCGACCATACCATCACGATCATCACAGTGGATGCGGAGGAAATTCTGGCGCCGGTGATTAGCGAGGCAAACCTGATTGGCATAAAAATCCGCTCGGTGGATATTGAAGAGCCGAATCTGGAAGCCGTTTTTCTAAGTCTGACCGGGCGCGCGCTGCGCGATTAAGGAACAGCCCAATGAATAAAATTTTTCTGATAGGCTGGAAAGATGTGCGGTTGGCGTTTCGGGACCGCGCTGCGCTGCTGTTAATGTTGGTGGCACCGTTTGTGCTGACATTAGGGTTGGGGTTTGTGACGGGGCGGTTTTCCAATGCAACCAGCAGCGGAATCAGTAATATTCCAGTGGCAATCATCAACCAGGATGGCGGGCAGCTGGGCAACGCGCTGGTAAACACCTTTCAATCGAAAGACCTGGCGGAACTGGTGAGTCCAACAGTGGTGACGGACGAGGCAGCAGCGCGCAAGGCAGTGGATGAAGACAAGTACGCGGCGCTGATCGTTGTGCCGAAGGGATTTACAGAGAGCATCATTCCGGCGCAGGGGAAAAGCGCGGCGGGAGTGTTGCAGATAAACCTATACGCAAACCCCACCCGCCCTACCAGCGTGGGCGTGGTGAAGACCATCCTCGAAGAATATCTCAACCGGATCGAGATGGGACGGGTGAGCGGAACGGTAGTCGTCACCCAATTAGTGATGAATGGACTGATTAAGCCGCAAGAGGCGAATAAAGTGGGCGCAGAAATAGGCGCGCGCCAGGGGGAATCACCGGTTGCACCATTGATTCGCCTGAAGAACGTTAATCAGGATGTTGCGCCCCCTAAATTTGACGTGTTAGCCCTTCTTGCGCCTGGAATGGCGTTGATGTTCCTGATGTACACGGTGAGCAATGGCGGGCGCACCCTGCTGGCAGAGCGCGATCAGGGGACGTTGCCGCGCCTGTTGGTATCGCCTACTTCGACCTTTCAGGTGCTGGCGGGCAAAGTATTGGGCATTTTTCTGACGGGCGTGCTGCAAATGTTGATCCTGATTGGTGGGACAACCCTGATGTTTGGCTTGGATTGGGGCGATCCGCTGGCGGTGATGCTGCTGGTGCTAGCGGCGGTATTCGGCGCAGTGGGATGGGGGATACTGCTGACCTCGTTGGCAAAGACTGCCGGGCAAATTTCCGCGATTGGCTCGGCGATGATGCTGCTATTTGGCATTTTGGGCGGTACATTTATCAATCTTGCCAGCCTGCCGGTTTGGTTTCAGATGATCAGCAAGATCACGCCAAACGCCTGGGGGATTGACGGGTTTACGACCCTGGCGCTGGGCGGCGGATTGGCGGGCATCCTCACTCCCCTGCTGGCGCTGGTGACGATGGGGGTTGTGCTGTTCGGGGTAGCGGCAATTCGTTTTAATCGCCGCAATATGATTGGGTAGGGATCATTGACCTGTGGGCGCACGCAGTGCGTCGCTACAAGAGAGGCGCGCCATGCTGAAAATATTCGCAATTGTATTTAAAGATACCCGTCTGCGCTTCAATGGCTGGTCGGAGTGGTTATTTTTCTTGATTCTGCCGATTGTGTTTACGTTGGTGCTGGCGGGAGGCACAGGTGGCGGCACAAGCGCACCTGGGGTGGAATTTCGGCTGGTGGATGAAGCCAATTCGCCGCTTTCGTAGACACTCATTAGCAATTTGCAGAAATCGCAGGCGGTGCAGGTGAAGCTCTCCTCGCTAAAGGACGCAGAAGATGCGTTTGCGGCGCGCAGCACGCCGGCAATCCTGATCCTGCCTGCCACATTTGATCTGGCGCACCTGGAGGGAGGCGCCATGGAGATTGAGCTGCGTCAACTGCCAAACAGCATGGATGCGCTGATCGTATCGCGGGCGGTGCAATCAACAGCGGCACGGATCAGCAGCAGCGTGGCGACCGCGCAAACCAGCGTGCAGGAAGCGGAAAACATCAAGCCATTTGGGTCAACAGCGGACAGACAGGCGTATTTTGACGTTTCGCTGAAACAGGCGCAGCAGGAAATGGATAACGCGCCGCAGCGGTTGACCACCGCGCAAGCAAATACGCAAGACCAAATCAAGTATGATCCGCGCGCCAATTCGTCCGCTGGGCAGTTGATTACCTGGGTATTCATCCCGTTGCTGGGCATATCGAGCGGGTTCGCTTACGAGCGGCGCAAGGGGACGCTGCGCAGAATCTTAACTACCCCCACAACCAAAGCTACCTTCCTGCTAGGGACGATTACCGCACAGGTGTTGATCGCCCTGGTACAAATGCTGCTGTTGGTGGGGTTTGGGATTCTAGTATTCAAGCTCAACTGGGGGCATTCTCCGGCGGCGCTGCTGCTGGTGATGCTGGCATCCGCACTGTCAGCAGCGGCATTGGGGACGGCGCTGGGGACGTTTGTAAAGACGGAAGGTCAGGCAAGCGGGATCAGCCTGACGATGGGGATGACGATGGCACTTTTGGGCGGCTGCTGGTATCCGCTGGAGCTGTTCCCTGCGTTTATGCGCACAGTGGCGATGATCTTCCCAACGAATTGGGCGATGCAGGGGATGATGGGGATTGTGCTGCGTGGGCAAGGGATCATGGGCATTTTGCCACAGGTGGGTGTACTGATGGGATTTTCGCTGGTCTTTTTTGTCATTGGCATCTTGCGATTCCGGTACGAATAAGCTATGCGCATTCTTTTTATTGTAGATGGCACACTGGACCGCCCCATTTTGCATTCGCAGGGACTGCCGCTGATGCGTAGACTGGCGGAGGCGGGGCATATCTGCCACATCCTCAGCTTTGGGGAGGCTGCAAACGCTCAGGATAGCGTCTTGGGGCAAGACCTGGCGGAGCGCGGCATCCGATGGCACGCACTGGGGGTACGCAGCAGCATGAACACCTGGGGACGGGTGAGCGTGATTGTGGGCGGGTGGGTGTATGCCTACCGGCTGTGCCGCCGCGAGAAAATGGAAATTATCCACTGCCGCAGCTACCGCCCGGCGATGATTGGCGGGCTGCTGAAGAAGCTGGGATGCGGCAGATTCCTGTTTGACATGCGCGGCTTTTTGATTGACGAACAGGTGATGCTAGGACGCTGGAAGGAAGGCGGGCTGCTGTATCGCTCGGCGCGGCTGCTGGAACGCTGGCTATTGCTGAACGCGGACGCAATCATCACCAATTCATCGGTTTTCACGCAGAAGGTGCTGCAATTCCAGTATATGGCAAAGGCTGGAAGAGAAAAGCGCATTTTTGCGATCCCCAACTGCACGGATACGGAACGATTCACTGTAGATGAGGAAACCCGGCGGGTGTATCGCGCAAAAATGGGGTGGGAGGAGCGGACGGTACTGGCATTTGCGGGAGAAGCGCGCGCGTGGGAAGAATTTGCGGGCATTTTCACGTTTTTTAAAGCATTCCAGAAGCGCGTTCCAAATGCATTCCTGGCTTTTTTTGCTTATGGGGATTTGGACTGGCTGCGTGAACAAGCACAGTCCGCAGGAATGAATGAGGAAGCATACTTCATTCAAACTCTGCCACCGGCTGAGATGCCGCAGGCGCTGGCGGCGTGCGATGCAGGAATTCTGTTTCGCAAGAGAAATGCGTTCACTCAGGAAGTGGTCAGTCCGCTAAAATTTGCAGAATACCTGGCAAGCGGGCTGCCTGTGTTGGTCAGCCCGAAGGTGGGGGATACGGCTGAGGTGGTGGAACGTCACGGGGTGGGGGTAGTAGTTGACCCAGAGAAGCCCGAGACGATGGGAAGCGCGGTTACCGGACTGATGGAGCTGCTGGGGCAGGCGGATATTCGTCAACGATGCCACGCGGCGGCGGAAGAGGAATTAAGCCTGGGGTATGCGGTCAAGCAGTATTTGAGGGCGTATGAATATGCGCTCAGAGAGAAGAAGTAACCCTGCACTCCAAAATAAGACGCTGTCACGCCAAAATAAGACGCTTGACCTACCCTTTGCGATATGTTATGATCGCCATGAGGTAAAAAATTAATGGTTGAAGATCAACAAACGGCAAAATCTGTTTCTGATTCTCTCGCCGAAGAACGCACTCCCGCCAATGAATCTGCAGCCCCAGTCCGCGCAGCTAACCGCTGGGTAGAGATATGGGAAAGCCTGCTCCGCATGGGGCTGGGCGAAGCGACTGTACGATCCGCTACGATGGTGGCGTTGATTGTATTGACGCTAGTGGTGGTATGGGTGATGCGCGACTTTTATCTGAAAGCTGACCTGGTGACGCCGGTACAGGCAGCGCGGATGCGGGTCGTTCAAATTACGCTTACGCCGACCGTGAGTCTACCGCCTTTTGACAGCGCGGCATTCCTATCTTCTGCGGGTGGGGTAGACCGTCAGGCGGAAATTCATACCATTCTGCCTACCCAACCCCGCTTTGATATTGAGCAATATGTGGTGCAGAAGGGCGATACCGTGATTGGGATTGCCCAAAAGTTTGGATTGCAGCCACAAACGATCCTGTGGGGTAATCTGGACAGCCTGGCAGATGATCCGCACCGGCTGCAAATTGGGCAGAAGCTGAACGTACTGCCTTTGGATGGCGTCTTGCATGAATGGCGCGCCGGAGAGGGACTGAACGGGATTGCCAAGGTTTACGGGGTGACGCCGGAAGATATTATCCAATGGCCCGGCAATCACCTGAGCCAGGATACGATTGGCGACTACGCGCATCCGAATATTCCAATAGGAACAAGGTTGATGGTACCGGGCGGGTCGCGTCCGTTTATCTCGTGGAGCGCGCCATTGATGAGCAGAAAAGACCCGGCACAATCGAAGATATTTGGCAGTGGGTACTGCGGCACGATCACAGATGGGTTTATTGGGAATGGCACGTTTGCCTGGCCCACCACCGAGAAATATCTTTCTGGGTATGATTTTTCACCTGAGACGAATCATTGGGGAATTGACATTGCCGGAGCGATGGGCAACCCGATTTACGCCACTGACAGCGGGGTGATTGTGTATGCTGGGTGGAATGATTGGGGATATGGCAACGCGATTGTGATTGACCATGGGGACGGGTGGCAGTCGTTATACGGGCATCTTTCGCAAATTAATGTAGCATGCGGGGCGAGCGTTAGCCAGGGCGCTACGATCGGGGCAATGGGGTCCACAGGACGTTCAACCGGACCGCATCTGCATTTTGAATTAATGAACGTCAGTGGCGTGCGGGTCAACCCATGGAGTTATTTAACGAAATGAACGCTCAACCGGTGGCTGAGATACGTCCTTCGCCAATTGCGGGGACGTGGTACGCGGGGAACGCTGCACAATTACGGCGACAGGTAGAAGGCTATATTGCGGAAGCGAAGCTGCCCACCCTGGAAGGGGAGGTGGTGGGGGTGATCGCGCCGCACGCCGGGCATCGCTATTCAGGGCGGACAGCGGGGGCGGCGTTTGCCAGCGTGCAGGGGCGACATTTCCGACTGGTAGTGGTGCTTTCACCGATGCACGCGGTGTATTCAGGGCATTTTCTGACTTCAGCACACCGCGCGTATGCCACCCCATTGGGAACACTACCCATTGACCTGGGTACGCTGGCAGAATTGGATGCTGCGCTGCAGACGGATCATTTGCGGATGGAGCGGGTGGCAAATGATCAGGAACATTCGCTGGAGATTGAACTGCCTTTCTTGCAATGCGCGCTGCAAGGAGAATTTCAGTTGCTGCCGATCATGCTGCGAACGACCTCGATGGAGATGATTCACAAGTTTGGGCTGGCGTTGGCAGAGGTATTGAAAGGGAAGGATGCTCTGCTGGTTGCCAGCACGGACCTTTCGCATTTTTACACGGAGGTGCAAGCCAATGCGCTGGACAATGAAATGCTGAGGCGAATAGCTGCGTTTGCGCCTGAGCAAGTCTTTGAAGCAGAGCGCAGTGGGGCAGGCTATGCGTGCGGCGTGGGGGCAGTGGGAGCGGCATTATGGGCGGCGCGCGAATTGGGGGCGGATCAGGTGCAAATTTTGCATCACAGCACATCAGGGGATGCAAGCGGCGACCGCACTTCCGTGGTGGGGTATGGCGCGGCGGCAATTCTACGAACGAAATCGCACCTATAAAAAATATTGGATAGAAATTCATATTATTGGGGATATTTTGCCCAAAAGGCGACAAAATATCCCCAATCATTTTGTTAAGAGCAAGAATACAAGGCAGCTAACCTTATGACAGAACCCGGATTCGTTGAAGTGGCATTAAATATCCCGCATATAACGGGATTATTTCATTATCACCTGCCGGAGGAACTGCTGGGGAAGGTGAAGCCGGGCTCCTTAGTGGTTGTGCCTTTAAGTAATCGCGAAGTGCAAGCGGTGGTATTGCGGCTGATTAAAACATCAGACGTGAAAGAGACGCGGGCAGTAAGCGTATTACTAGACGCTGACCCGGTGGTGACAGAGGCGCAAATTGAACTGGCACGGCAGATGGCAGCGGATACACTCATCCCGATTGCCAGCTGCTTAACGATTATGCTGCCGCCGGGGTTAGGTCAACAGGCGGATACGCTCTATCATTTGAACATGACGGCGGAGCAGATCGTAGAGGCGAGGCTTAGTCCGATGCAAGCGCGCATGGTGAAGCTATTGACCGAGCGGGGAGACTTGCGTGGACGGCAATTTGAGACAGCGCTGGGGCATCCTTCGTGGAAAGCGGCGGCGCGCAGTTTGCAAAAGCATGGATGGATCGTCACACGCGCGGTATTACAAGCGCCGAGCGTACATCCCAAAACGGTGAAAACGGTACAACTAGGCTGCGCGCCAGAGGAAGCTGAGGCGCGCTTGGAAAGCCTGGGACGGGCAGGCAGTGATGCTTTAAAACGGCGGCAGGCAATGATTCGGTTCTTGATTCACGAGGGGCTGCCGGTAGAAACTGCATGGGTATATGCCCAAAGTGGGGGCAACGCGGCGGATCTGCATAAACTGGCGGACGAGGGATTGGTAATTTTGGGGGAAAGCGAAACCTGGCGCGACCCATTGGCGCATGTGGCGGTGGAGATGGCTGTACCGCCTGAGCTGACCAGCGCGCAAAGAGCCGCCTGGCAGACCATTCAGGCAGGGATTGAAGAAGCGGCAAAAGGGGAGAGCATCCCCGCCCCTTATTTGCTGCATGGCATCACTGGGTCAGGCAAGACAGAAATTTACTTGCGGGCGGTGGCGGAAACGATCCGCATGGGGCGGCAGGCACAGGTATTGGTGCCTGAGATTTCACTCACCCCGCAGACGGTGCAGCGATTTTTGGCTCGGTTTCCGGGGCAGGTAGGGCTGATCCATTCGCGGCTATCGGAGGGGGAACGCTACGACACATGGCGACGGGCGCGGGCGGGGCTGCTGCGAGTGATTGTGGGACCACGCAGCGCGTTATTTGCTCCCCTGCCAAATTTAGGGCTGATTGTGATTGACGAGTGTCACGACGGCGCATATTACCAGGATGACGCGCCGCCGAATTATCACGCGGTGGAGACGGCGATCCAATATGCAAAAATCACCCGCAGCGTGTTGCTGATGGGGTCTGCTACGCCAGAAGTGAGCCTCTATTATCGCGCTTTGCATGAGAAATGGCATATATTACAACTGCCAGTGCGGATTCTAGCGCACCGCGCGGCGGTAGAGGCGCAACGCGCACAATTGGGGATGGCTGCCCTGCCAGAGGAAGTCTTAGCGACGGATGGGACGGGGAATGAAGAGTCAGTAGCGATCAACCTGCCGCCGGTGACAATGGTGGATATGCGCCAGGAGTTAAAAAATGGCAACCGCACCATCTTTAGCAAGGCATTGCAATCCGCATTGAAGGAGACGCTGGAGGCGCATCAGCAAGCGATCTTGTTTCTCAATCGGAGGGGGACAGCCACCTACGTTTTTTGCCGTCAGTGCGGATATAGTTTGCGCTGCCCACATTGCGACCTGCCGCTGACCTATCATCAGGATCAGAATTGCCTGATTTGCCATACGTGCAACTATCGCCGGCAGATGCCCAAGACCTGCCCGGAATGCAATAGCGTGCAGATCAGGCAGTTTGGGACGGGGACAGAGAAGGTGGAGAGCGAAGTGCGGGCAATGTTCCCCGAGGCGCGCACGTTGCGCTGGGATTTCGAGACCACGCGCCAAAAGGGGGCGCACGAGGTGCTGCTACAGACCTTTAGCGATCACCGCGCGGATATTCTGATTGGCACGCAAATGCTGGCAAAGGGATTGGATTTGCCACTGGTGACGCTGGTAGGGGTGATACTGGCGGAAACGGGGCTGCAATTGCCGGATTACAACGCAGGGGAGCGTACCTTTCAGCTGCTCACGCAGGTAGCAGGGCGGGCGGGACGCAGTTTGTTAGGGGGAAAGGTGATTTTGCAGACCTTCCTGCCGGACAACTATGCGATCCGCGCGGCATCGCAGCATGATTATGCCGGATTTTACCGGCAGGAGATAGCCCACCGGCGCAAGATGGGCTATCCGCCGTTCAGCAGGCTGATTCGATTGGAAACCCGTCACACGGATGCTGTACGCGCGGAAGCGAATGCGCGAGGCGTGGCGCAACTGCTGCAACGCTGGATTAAAGAGGAAAATTATCACAGCACCAACTTGATTGGTCCAGCGCCTTGCTTTTTTGGGCGGCAAAATAACTATTTCCGCTGGCATATTATCTTACGGGGACCCAATCCGCTGGAGATGCTACGCCAACATGCCTTACAGGAGCTGACCTCGCTGGGGGAATGGCGGGTAGAAGTGGGTCCAACATCCTTGTTGTAAGGTTGAGTCTAAAAAGAGGATAAAAACGATAAAGACAATAGACCTGAGCGTCTAAACCTGCTATAATCTTAAAAAGTAGAGAGAAGTATTGTTGTTTTTGCGTGTTGCGCGCACAAAAACAACAACACGCCCCACTTTATTGAGAAGATACTAAAAATTCATTCATACGAGGGTGTCCATGCCAACACGGCAAGAAGCGTTAACCTGGCTAGATGTTGATAAACTGATTGACCACCTGATTCCACAATTCGATTATGAATTTGAATCGATGGTGCTGATAACGCGAGGCGGGCTAACCCCTGGGGGAATGTTGGCAGAGGCGCTGCAATTACGCGATATTTTTACGGCTGCGGTGGACTTTCCTGCGGAAATTGAGAATGAACAACAACGCGAAAAGAGCCGTTTGTTAGCTTGGCCCAAATTCTTACAATTCCCGGATGAAAGCCTGGTGCGCGGGCGGCGGGTGTTGGTAGTAGATGATGTATGGGGGTCAGGGCGAACGATTACCGCGGTGAAAAATCGGATTACGGGGCAAGGCGGCGTGCCGTATACGTGCGTGCTGCATTTCAACCCCTACCGCAGCTTATTTGGGACGGTGCGACCGGATTATTACGCGGCAACTACGGACGCGCACATTGTCTATCCGTGGGAAATTAAGCGCGGGGGCGATGCCGTTCTGTTGAGCAAACCCGAATTTTAAGGAATCAACCGAACAAAACATTCAGGTATTGATCCACCATATTCTCTAAGGAGAAGGTGGCTTCTGCCTGTTTGCGCGCGCCAAGGCGGTATTGGGGCTGATTGAACAAAATGCGGCGGGTGGCATCTACCAATAAGGGCAGTTGGGGCGGTTCGAGCTTCCAAAAATTACTGCCCCAAGGGACCACCAGACCTGCGTCACATTGCACCATTTCAGGCAGCGCGCCAGTGGCATAGGAGACGACCGGCAGCCCGCACGCCAAGGCTTCTACCACAGCGTTTGGGCAGGCGGCATTTAGGTCGGCAGAGAAGAGTACGTGGGCAGTGCGGTCTACTGCGGCAACTTCTTCGCGCCGGATAACGCCATGCCAGTTAATCAGCCCAAATTGGTTGACAGGCTCATAAAATGCGCGCAGGTCAGGCGGAACTTCGCCAACAACCTTTAGCTCAATGGCGCGGTCGAGGGTGCCATTAAGCTGCTGCGCCAAGCGGACGGCGTTTTCCAACCCCATTTCATAGCCATTCCCCAGGCGACCTTCTACCAACAAGATGCGGTAACGATTGGTGGGGATTTGAGATGGGTCGCCTGGGGAAAATTCAGCCAGGTTAACGCCATTATAAATGACGGAAGAAGATGCCTTGACCGAGTGATAGACGGTATGCCACCAAGTGCGCGAAAATTGGCTCTGATAGACAATCCGGTCAGCGAGAAAGCGGCGGATGGTGGAAAGAACGAAGTTATTCCACTCAGAACGTAGGAAATGGCGCAAATTGGTGAAACGGCGGCGATGAATCCAATTCATGCCGTTCAGACGCTGGACAATGCGGATGCCGCGCCTGCGGGCTTGCCAAAGCACCTGCATACGAGAGAGACCGCCAATCACCAGAATGCAGGCGCAATTGGGGTCGTTGGGGGTATCTACCACGCGCACGCCGCGTGACTCAAGTCCCTGTACCAGACGTGCGCGAAAAGAAGCCGGTCCGCCCAAGCCTTGCAGGTGGGGGAGGATGCAAATGGAGGCAGACCGGCTTTCAGCAGTCATGTGAGGGCTAACCCTTTTCGCCAACGCCGAGGCGGGTGAGGGTAAAGCCAGAAGCCTGCCAATCCGCGGCGTTCCAGATATTGCGGCAATCCACAAGCTGACGGGCAGGGGTAAGTTCCGCAAGGTCAGCGGGCTGCAGGCTACGGAAGGCAGAGTGCGAAGCGAGGAGCAAGACCGCATCCGCATTTGAGACGGCATCCGCAAGGGTGGGGACGGTGGCAAAGTGAGGAGAAGTGAAGCTGGTTTTATACGGTTCAAACGCCGTCACCTGCGCGCCTGCCTGAGCGAGGAGTTCACAAATTTCAATGGCAGGACTTTCGCGCAAGTCATCCACATCCTCTTTATAGGAAAGCCCGAGGGCTGCAATCCGGCGACCGTGTAAATCGCCCAAGACGCGCTGCATGAGGTCACGCACCACGTGGGGTTGGGCATCGTTGACCATGCGAGCCGTGCGCACGAGAGGGGAAATATCCTGAGCGGCTTCCACCAAGAACCAGGGGTCAACGCTGATGCAATGCCCGCCAACGCCGGGGCCGGGGTTGAGGATGCGCACACGCGGGTGGCGGTTGGCGATGGAGATTGCCTCCCAGACATCCACGCCGAAGCGGTCAGCAAGATGGGCAAATTCGTTGGCGATGGCAATGTTAATGTCGCGGTAAGTATTTTCCATCAGCTTGACCATTTCAGCAGTGGTGGCATCGGTGAGGACGATTTCACCACGCACAAAATTGGTGTACAGGTCACGCCCTGCCTCGGCGGAAGCCAGAGTAACGCCGCCAATGACGCGGGCATTTTCGATCAACTCACGTAAAATCTGCCCAGGGATGACTCGTTCAGGGGTATAGGCGAGGAAGAAATCCGTACCTGCTTTTAAGCCAGATTTTTCAAGGATGGGGGTGAGCAAATCCACCGTGGTGCGCGGGGGGGAGGTAGATTCAAGCATGACCAGGTTGCCGCGGCGCAAATGAGGGACAATCGATTGGGTGGCAGCGATGACTGCACGCATATCGGCGCGTTTATCGGGATAGATGGGGGTAGGGACGGCAATGATGAAGGCGTCCGCCTCTTCAACCTGGGGCATGACCGTCAAATTACCCGATTGCAAAGCGGTCTGCACCAAAGTACGCAAACCTGGCTCGTAAATATGCAATTCGCCATTCCGTAATTGTTCAACGATCTGCGGATTAGAATCCACGCCAATCACTTTAAGCCCATGCGTGGCGAAGGTGGAGGCATAGGGCAAACCAATATAACCTAATCCTAGAACGCAAATTTTCTGAAAGTTCACATTGTCTCCTTAGGAAGAAATCAGTTCATTCGGAATTGGCGCGGTATAGCTCAAAAGGAGAAGGTTGCCCGTCTTGAGCATGCCTACATCCATTCCCAGAGAACGAAGAAATCAATTTCACAGAAATTGCCATGCTATTATCTCATAGAACCGAAAATCGTGGGAAGGCTTGAAATGGAGTCTCTGGGATTCTCTATGGCGTTAGTCGAGAAAAAAAGGAATTTGATTAGAAAAAATTAAAGAAACCACTTGACACTGAACGCCTGTTCGTGTATAGTATTAGTACAAATGAACGATTGTATTCATCCAAAAAGAGCCTAATTTTAGGAAAGAAAGGCAGAAGTTGCCATGAGAAAAAGAGGAGACCTTAGCGAACGGCACATTCGCATTATGCAATTCCTCACCGAGTTTGCGGAAGAACGCGGGTATTCCCCTTCCATTCGAGAGATTGGTAAGAATATCCACGTAGATTCCACGTCATTGGTAGATTATTATCTGGAGCAGCTGCGTGAAGGCGGGTTGATTGAACGTGACAAGCGCGTTTCGCGCAGTATTCGCGTTATCAAACCTATGTATGCGGGGCAGAACGGGCAAAGTGCAGTGCGGGTATCAACGGGCTGGAACTCGAGCGCGCATCATGGCGAGTTATTGCGCGTGCCGGTAGCCGGTCGTATTGGCGCAAGCACGCCGATTCCCATGCCAGGAACGCAGACCAGCGCGTACTTTGACCCTGAAAGCTCGGTAGAAATTGCCGCCAGCTGCATTGGGCGCAAAGAAAAGTTGGAAGATTTATTCGCGTTGGAAGTGGATGGCGTTTCGATGATTGACGCGATGGTGAATGATGGTGACATCGTTATCATGCGGCATGCGGAAACAGCCAATAACGGGGACATGGTGGCAGTCTGGTTGACGGATACGGACGAGACGACCTTGAAGTATTTTTATAAGGAAAACGGCGTGGTGCGGTTGCAACCTGCGAACCCGACCATGAAGCCCATTATCATTGAGAACCCTGAGCGGGTACGCATTCAGGGCAAGGTTGTAATGATCGTCCGGCAGATGAAGAATAACGACTAGACGAGAATATGCCTGGTGGGTCTGGAGAACGGTCACAACAGACATATCATGAAACTGGATAGGAAAGAAATCAAAAAAGCCCACTCTTACGAATGGGCTTTTTGAAAATCTATGAAGAACTAGGCGATGGCGATGGTGGCGCCAGCGGCTTCGAGCTTGGCTTTGGCATCATTGGCGGCATCTTTGCCAACAGCGCTGAGGACCTTAGAGCCAGCGGTTTCAGCCATGTTCTTGGCTTCGACTAAGCCCAGGCTGGTGAGCTGGCGGATGACTTTGATGACTTCGATCTTCTTGGCGCCAGCCTCTTTGAGGACGACGTCAAATTCGGTCTGTTCTTCCACCGGTTCAGCGGCAGCGGCAGCGGCGCCAGGCATAGCAGCCATGGCAGCGACAGGAGCGGCGGCGGAAACGCCCCACTTCTCTTCAAGCAACTTCACTAACTGAGAGGCTTCCAGGACGGAAAGGGCGCTCAGTTGATCTACTAAACTCTGCATATCAGCCATTTTAAAAACTCCTTAAAAGTTTGTAATTCATAGATTGACAAAAGAGGCCTCGCACGAGCGAGGCTTAACCTTCTACTGGGGCAGCTTCAGTTTCAGCAGAATCACCAGTGGATTGTTCTGAGTGAGCGCGAACCACGGAAGCCAAACCACGAGCGGGTTCAGCAATGGTGCGTACCAGGCGCGAAGCGGGGGTGGTAAGCAAACCAAGGAATTGCGCGCGAACGATGGGCAGCGGCGGCAGGCTTGCCAACGCTTTTACCTGTTCAGGGGTCATGGCGGACTTGCCTAAAACGCCACCTTTCACCTTGAAGATATCGCCCTTGGTTGAGTCGTTCACTAATTTAGCTAAAGCAGGCGCTTCGCCAAACGCGAACCCAACCAGAGTGGTCTGCTCGAGCATATTTTTGCCTTCCATGCCCATTTTATCGAGAGCGGCGCTGAACAGGGTGTTTTTGACGACGTGCATCTCAGCGCCCGATTCACGCGCTTTCGCGCGGATCGCGTCTACTTCTTTCATGGTCATTTTGGAAAACTCGAGCATAAAAATGGCCTGACTTTTGGACAGCCATTGTTCATACTGGGTAATCATTTTTGCTTTATGTTCTTTTGTAAAGGCCAACGGAACTTCACCTCCTCTCTTGCCATAGGATAATCTTTCAATTTTTGATCGGTTGATGGATCAAAAAGAATTACACAATCTAAACGAATAAAAAAGTCTTTACCCAGGCGTTTGCCAGGCAAAGACTTTTTTAGACACTCCGAAAAGGGAGTGAATGAGTCTTGCGACTAAGTCTTCACCTCGGCAGGATATTAAGCCTGAAAAAGGCACCGGCTTTCATGGGTGAAAAAAATTCATTCAGACCGTCTGATTATACTCGATGACCAGACGGTCTGTAAAGGGTTTCTACTCTTTTGCGCTCAGGTTGAGGGCGGTGTTGGAGTCGATGTGAACGCCGGGGCCCATCGTGGCGGTGACCGTCACGCGGTGAAGATAGTTGCCCTTGGCGGCTGAGGGACGAGCCTTACGAATGGCTTCCATCAGAGCGGCGAAGTTCTGATACAGACTTTCGGCGCTGAAGGAGGTTTTGCCAATCGGCACGTGCAGGTTCGCGCTCTTATCCAAGCGGAATTCAACACGACCCGCCTTAGATTCGTTGATGACGCGGGGCAGTTCTTCTGCGGGGACGACCGTACCGGCTTTCGGGTTCGGCATAAGACCGCGGGGGCCTAAGATACGACCGAGGCGGCCGACCTTGCCCATCATATCAGGGGTGGCAATGGCGACATCAAAGTCAGTCCAACCGCCCTGAATGCGGGTAATCATTTCGTCCGTGTCCGCCACAAAGTCAGCGCCAGCCTTTTGGGCAATGTTTGCGCCTTCGCCCTGGGCGAAAACGAGAATACGGACGCTCTTGCCAAGACCGTTGGGAAGGACAACCACATCACGAACCTGCTGATCCGCCTGACGCGGGTCTAAGCCAGTGTGCATGTGAACTTCCACCGTAGCGTCAAAAGACGCATAGCTGGTTTCTTTGACCAAATCAATTGCCTGGTGCGGTTCATAATTCGCAGCCGGGTCTACTTTGGCTCTTGCAGCCAAATATTTTTTACCATGTTTTGCCATAATAACTCCTATGTGGTGCCAGCGGATGCGCAGAACGCACCCTCCCACAGAACACTAGTCAACGACCGTTAAGCCCATGTTACGGGCAGTGCCTTCGATTTGGCGCATTGCGCCTTCGAGGTTAATGGCGTTCATATCTTTCATTTTCGTTTCAGCAATTTCACGCACCTGAGCGCGGGTGACCTTGCCTACTTTTTCGCGGTTGGGGACGCCAGAGCCTTTGTCAATGCCAGCGGCTTTGCAAAGCAGCACAGCAGCGGGCGGGGATTTCAGGACAAAGGTGAAGGACCCATCGGTGTAAATGGTGATTTCAGCAGGGACAATTTCGCCAGCGCGGTTAGACGTGCGGGCATTGTATTCCTTGCAGAAAGCCATAATGTTAGTCCCATGCGCGGCTAAGGCGGGGCCTACGGGCGGCGCGGGGGTAGCTTTGGCAGCTTTGAGCTGCAAACGAACGATTGCTTTTAGTTTCTTTGCCACAGCTTTTTCTCCTAAGTGGTTTTAACGGGTGATTAGGGGAGCACCCTCCCACGAATGGCTAAAGTCTACGAAGGGCAGACTAAGCCTTTTCGACCTGTAAGAAGTCTAACTCTACGGGGGTTTCACGCCCGAAGAAGTTGACCATCACACGAACTTTGGAGCGTTCCATATCAATTTCAGCGACTGTGCCGCGGAAATCGTTGAATGGGCCGTCCACGATGCGCACGCGCTCGCTGACCTTGAAGGTGACTTTGACGCGCGGGGCTTCTGCTTCCATTTTGCGCAAGATTTGAGCTACTTCTTCAGGGCGCAGTGGGGTAGGCGAATTGCCCATACCCACAAAACCCGTGACGCCTGGGGTGTTGCGCACCACGTACCAGGATTCTTCGGTCAAGATCAAATTGACCAGGACATAACCGGGGAAGACATGACGTTCTACCGTGCGGCGTTTGCCATCTTTGACTTCAATTTCTTCCTGAGTAGGAATAATTACGTCAAAGATTTTGTCTTTCATGCCCATTGTATCAATGCGCTGTTCAAGGTTGTGGCGGACTTTGTTCTCATAGCCAGAGTAACAATGCACCACATACCAAGAACGCTCACTGGTCATTACCTCTACAATTTCTTCATCAGAAGAGGAGGAGGAGGATTCAGTGGGCTTTTTGGATGGTGAGGCGGGCGCGTTCCCCCCAGCAGAAGAAGTTTTACGCTTCGCTTTCTGCTTTGGGGCAACTTCTTCTTTGTGCTCAAATTCATCTTGTGCGTCCATCGGTTGAGACACCTTTCCTCCTACGATCACGCGGCTGGGGAATTACTTGACCAGAGCGGTGATAACTCGTGAAAATACGAAATCCAACAACCCAAGTAAGGCGCTCATCGAGAACATGACCACAAGGACAATGCCTGTCAGGCGGCGGGCTTCAGCGGGGGTGGGCCAGGAAACTTTGCGTAATTCGCCAATGGTTTCACGCCACCAGCGTTGCACAGAGCTACGCCACCAATGTTGGATGGCATTTTCCTCGGCTTTATCTTTCGCCTTTTCAAGCGTTTTTGCCTTTTGAACTTGTACGGCTTTTGGTTTATCTGGCTGTTTCGCGTTCACAATCTTCTCCGTCACGCGCTACTCCTTAATTTTACGGTCAAAACGCCACCTCAGAGGGCGGCGTCGCCACTTTCAAGGCAGGCCAGGCAAGAATCGAACTCGCAACCTCCTGTTTTGGAGACAGGCACTCTGCCAATTGAGCTACTGGCCTACGATTGGATGGAGAGCAAGTCTCCATCCAATAATATCACTGATTTACGAAGCTTACCGGGTCTCGCGGTGAATACGATGGGTGCGGCAGCGAGGACAATACTTCTTCAGTTCCATGCGCCCGGGGTCGTTGCGGCGGTTTTTCTCGCTGAAGTAATTGCGTTCTTTACATTCAGAACACGCCAAGGTGATGACGGGGCGAACATCTTTCTTTTTAGAGGCCATAATCTATCTTTAGCAGACCAAAAGGGCTGCTGCTCCTTCTACTTAATGATCTTCGTGATAACGCCAGCGCCAACGGTCAGACCGCCTTCGCGAATGGCGAAATTTGAGCCTTGTTCCAAAGCCACCGGGACAATCAGTTCGACTTCCAGGTTGACGTTATCGCCGGGCATGACCATTTCAACGCCTTCCGGCAGTTTGATCGAGCCAGTCACATCCATGGTGCGGATGTAGAACTGGGGGCGATAGCCATTGAAGAACGCCTTGTGACGGCCGCCTTCTTCGCGCTTGAG
>JBBRAT010000062.1:0-18054 GCA_038206515.1 Anaerolineales bacterium
GCAGGTGCAGGTATTCTTCCTCGGCATGCCCCTCAAGGTGGGCGTTGCCCTCATCGCCCTCAGCATGTCCCTCCCCATGATGCTGCCCCTCCTCTATAACCTCTACAGCGGACTGCCCTCGCGCATGTTATCGCTGCTGCCCCTGGGAAAATAAACGATGGCTGACGATAAAACCGAAGCCCCAACTCCCAGACGAGCCCAAGAAGCGCGTGGTCGCGGACAGGTTGCCCGCAGTGTGGAACTCAACACCGCTGTGGCAATGGTGGTTTCTATCCTCCTCCTGCGCAGTTTTGGACCCGGCGTGGTGCAATCGGTGCAGACCATTCTGCTCAGCTATATCAACCAGCTCGCCCACGTAGATGTAACCGATGCGTGGCTGCGTCAGACTACCTTCAATTCCCTGCTGACCGTACTGCCCTCCGTCCTGTTCATTATGGTCGGCATGCTGGCGGCGGGCGTGATTACCACGATGGGGCAGACCGGCTTCCTCTGGTCGTTCAAAGGCTTCGACTTCTCGCGCGTCAACCCCATCAACGGCTTTAAACGCCTCTTTTCCACGCATGGGCTGATCGAGTTGCTGCGCTCCACCCTCAAGCTCGGTCTGGTCGGGTGGATCGCCTATAGCAATATCCAGGGCGACTTTCCGCGCTTGCTGGTGCTGAATCAGATGGATATGCCCTCTGCGCTATCCGTCTTTTTTGAACTCGCCACCTCACTGGGACTAGCCATTGGCGAAGCCTACTTTATCCTGGCTGCCGCCGATTACACCTATCAGCGTTGGGAATTGAACAAAAACCTGCGCATGACCAAGCAGGAAATTAAGGAAGAATACAAGAGTTCAGAAGGCGACCCCGCCATCAAGCAGCGTATCCGCCAACAGGCGCGCCGCATGGCTCGCAACCGGATGATGGCAAACGTCCCCAAAGCAAGCGTGATCGTCACCAACCCCACCCACATCGCCCTCGCCATTCAATATGACCCGTCCCTCAGCGCGCCCGTCCTGCTGGCAAAAGGCGCGCACCTGGTTGCCCAGCGGATTGTCGCCTTGGCGCGCTCCGAAGGCATCCCCGTAGTCGAAAATCGCCCGCTTGCCTGGGCAATTTACCGCACCGTTGAACTCGATCAGCCTATTACGCCTGACCTTTACCGCGCCACCGCCGAAGTCCTGGCGTATGTCTACCGCATCAGCGGCAAAACACCCAGAACGCAAGCCGCGCAGCCTCAGGCGCAGCCAGCGCAGCAAATATCTCATCAACCTATTTCACAGGAAAGCTAATTCTTATGGCTAGTAATGCTCCCTCTGCCAACCCCAACAGCCTGATCGGACCCCTCAAGAACCTGTTCCGCTCCAAAGACATGTCTATGGTGGTGGTGCTGATTATCGTCATCTTGCTGATGGTCGTCCAGCTGCCCCCCATCCTGGTGGATGCTCTGTTGGCGTTCGGCTTTGCCCTGGCAATCGGCATTATGCTGCTGACCATGTACATCAACCAGCCGATGGAGTTCTCCGCCTTCCCTACCGTCCTGCTGCTGATTACTCTGCTGCGCCTGGGGACGAATATCGCCGTCATGCGCCTGATTTTGCTCAATGGCGAAGCCGGCGCGGTGGTGCAGACCTTCGGTAACCTGGTGGTCGGCGGCAATTACGTGGTGGGCGTCATCATCTTCCTTATGATTATGATTATCCAATTTGTGGTTATCAACTCAGGCGCAAGCCGCGTGGCGGAAGTTTCGGCGCGCTTTACCCTGGACGCGATGCCCGGCAAGCAGCTTGCCATTGACGCCGACCTCAACGCCGGTCTCATTGACGAAAATCAGGCGCGCGCCCGCCGCAAATTCGTGGAAAACGAAGCGGATTTCTACGGCGCGATGGACGGCGCAAGCAAGTTTGTGCGCGGGGATGCGGTCGCCGCCATCATCATTATGATCGTCAACATCGTGGGCGGATTCATCGTGGGCGTGGCGCAGCACGGCATGCCCCTCGATAAAGCCATCCAAACCTACGTCCTGCTGACGGTCGGCGCGGGGCTGGCAATTCAAATCCCCGCCCTGCTCGTCTCTGCCGCCGCCGGTCTGATCGTCACCCGCTCCACCTCAGAAACCCCGCTCGGCACGCAGCTGATGGGGCAGCTGGGCAACTTCAACGTCCTCACGGTCGCCGCCGTCCTCATTGGCTTATTCGTCTTCGTGCCAGGCATCCCGCCGGTGCCGTTTATCATCATCAGCGGCTCTCTGGGTGGCGCAGCTTACATGGTCAACAAGACCAAAGTCACCGAAGCCGCCAAACAGGAAGCCGCCATCGTTGCCTCGCAGCAGCCCGTCTCCGCTGAGCCTGAAACCCCCGAGCAAATGCTTGAAATGGTGGTAGTAGACCCGTTAGAGATGGAAATTGGCTACAGCCTCATCCCCTTGATTGACTCGAATGACCAGGACAACCTGCTCAAGCGCATCACCGGCATTCGCCGCCAAATGATGAGCGAACTGGGCATCGTCCTGCCGGTCGTGCGCATCCGCGACAACCTGCGCCTCATGCCGCAATCCTACCGCATCAAGGTGCGCGGACAAGAAGCTGCCACCGGCGAACTCTTGCTGGATCGCCTGCTTGCCATCCCCTCTGGCAGCATTGATAGCTCCATTGTCGGCATCCCCACCACCGAACCCGCCTTCGGGCTGCCCGCGTTGTGGATCACCGAAGCCGAGCATAATCAGGCGGAGCTGAAGGGTTACACGGTGGTCAACCCCTTCTCCGTCCTCGGCACGCATCTGACCGAAGTCATCCGCGGGAACGCCGCTGAATTGCTGGATCGCCAGATGGTGCAGGAGATGCTCAACCAGCTGCGCCAAAAGTCGCCCGCCTCGGTGGATGGGGTGGTGCCTGATCTCATCACCCTGGGCGAGCTGCAAGCCGTCCTGCGTAATTTATTGCGCGAGCGCGTCCCCATCCGCGACCTGAGCGGCATTCTGGAAGTCCTCGCCAACCACGCGCCCATCACCCGTGACCCGAACCTGCTCAGTGAAGCCGTCCGGCAGACGATGGCGCGTACCCTCTCGAATATGTATCAGGACGGATCGAACACCCTGCACGTCTTCACCCTCGCGCCCCAGGTGGAAGGTCAGCTGCGCAGCGCATTGGTGCCTGGCGAAAATGGCGCAGGCTTGCGGATTGATGCAAACACGGCGCAAACCATCCTCATGCGCACCGGTGAGCAGATGGAACGCCTGGCGGAAGCCGGTTACATGCCCCTGCTGCTCTGCCCGCGCGAACTGCGCCTGGCGTTGCGACGCATGTATGAACAATCCCTGCCCAACCTGATCGTCCTGGCGTTCTCCGAAGTCAGCCAGGGCATCAAAGTCAAGGCGCACGGCATGGTACAGATTTAAATTTTATTTGTATGTTTTGCCAGCAAAGAACGCTGGCAAAACATACAAATAAAAAGTACATTTTGAAAGGCTATAAATGATTACCAAAACATTTCAAGCGGACTCGATGATGGAAGCCCTCAAAATGATCCAGGAAGACCTGGGGACAGAGGCAATCGTGCTATCCGTGCGCGAAACGGTGCAGCCCGGTCCATCCTGGGCAAAAAAGGGTCGCGCCGGGGTGGAAGTGGTGGCAATGGCGTCAGAAAAACCATCCCCTGCCGCGGAAGAGCCGAAATCCCCGGCGCAAAAAGTGCTGCGCCCCACCCAAAACGGCGGCGGCGTTGAATTTGTGGAAGAAAAGCCCGAAATTGAATGGGACGAGCCGCAAGGCAGCCAGTCGGCGAACCAGCCGGGCAACTCGCAGGGCAACGCCCACACCAACCCCGCACGCCGGGATGGTCAGCATCCGCAGCAACGCGGATGGCACCCCAAGCACCTCACCCATGACGAAGCCGCCACCATCAACCGCCAGGTGAAGGTCAAGCCCCAATCCAATGGCGCTGATCCGCGTGTCTTCCGCCCAGTAGACGAGGACGGGCAAACCACTGCCCCTGTTCAACCGCAAAAGTCCGTCCCCGAAACCTCCTCCTCGGTGGCATCCGCCGTGCTGGCAGCCATCGCCGCCGCCAAGTCCGCCGCGCAGCCCGTCTCAGCGGAAGCCGCTGCCCAGGCGGAAGCTGCGGTGCAATCTGCACTGGCGGGCGTGAAGCCATCCGCTGCCCCCGCAAAGCCAGCCCTCGCCCCCACGCTCAGCATCCTCCGCCAAAAGCTGCTTGCCCAGGGGGTTAACCCTGAACACGTAGATGCCTTGATGGAAATGTGCGCCAGCGTGCTGCCCGCCGCCGCCCTGAAGGATGAAAAACAATGCCGCGCCTACCTCAGCAAACAACTCACCGCTGACCTGATCGCCGCACCTGCCCCGTCCCCCGCCAGCGCGCCCCCCGCCCGCATCATGGTCTTGGCTGGCTCCAGTGGCAGCGGCAAAACCTCCACCGTGGCAAAGCTGGCGTATTTTTACGCTCATGTCCACAACCTGAAGGTCGCCTGGATCTCCACCGATACCATCCGCACCGGCGCTATCGTGGAAACCCGCGCCTTCTCCGATACCATCGGCATCCCCCTGCACCTGGTTTACACCCCCGATGACCTGCCCAAGGCGCTGCAAGCCTGCGCAGACCGCGACCTCATTCTGGTGGATTCGCCTGGGGTGAACCCTTATAGCGAAGAGCGCATGGTGGAATTGGGCGGTATGCTCACCACCATCCCCAACCGCGCCCTCTATCTGGTAGCAGCCGCCACCACCAAAGAGGTAGACCTCACCCAGGCGGTGGCTTCTTTGGGGCTGTACACCCTTAAGGGGTTGATCTTCACCAAGCTAGATGAAACGCAAAGCTACGGCAGTCTGTATAATCTGGCGCGCGCCAGTCGTCTGCCGATCACCTTCTTTAGCAGCGGCAAAGGCGCGTCCGCCCACTTGCACTGGGCTGACCCTGAACGCCTGACCGCTGCCCTTTTTGGGAAAGGATGGGCTGCCTAAATGGCAAAAAAAGATACCCCCAACAGCAAAACCGCCGCAAAAAATCAATCCAAGCCGACCGGTAAGGAGAAAGCCGCGACCTTAGCCAAAGACAGCAAAACCCCGCCGCTGGATTCGTCCAAAGCGGATAAGAAAAAGCAGCCGCGCGTCAAGCAACAACCCGTGCGCCTGCCCGCCCTGGTCGAAACCGTCTACAGCCTGGCAACCATGCTCATTTTGGCGGTGGCGGTGGTGGTGGCAATCAGCGCGTACCTTTCGGGCGTGGAATTTTTCCAAATTATTCTGCGCACCGGCGTCTCTATCTTAATCACCGGCATCTTAGCCTTAGTCATCGCCGGGCAGGTTTCCAAAGGCACTGTGGACGCCGCCCGCCTCAAAATGCAAGAAGAACAGCAACGCATGGAAGCGGAGCGCCAAGCCGAAGCCGAAAGAGCCATTGCAGAACGCAATGCAGAACGCAATGGGTCTGATCAAGACCTTTCGACGATGGAATTTAACGCCTAGGGACGTTTCTATACAAGATTTTAATGATGAGTTTACTGTATCGTTACGCCATCATCGTCAAAATCAATATATGAAATATTCTGAAGTCTGGAAAGCCAGGGCTGCATGACAACCGTTTCCGTTGCTGAAGAAACAAACCTGTGGGACCAATACACGCTCCACCGCACCCCAGAATTGCGGGATCAGATTGTGATGCAATCTGTCCCGCTGGTGCATTACCTGCTGGGGCGGATGGGGTTTTCGCGCGAAAATGGCATGGATTACGAAGACCTGGTGCATCAGGGACTGCTGGGTCTGATTGACGCGGTAGATCGCTTTGACCCTGCCCTGGGCAATCGCTTCTCCACCTATGCCTCCATCCGCATTCGCGGCAAGATCATTGATTATTTGCGCTCCAACGACTGGATGAGCCGCTCCTCGCGCCGCCGCGTTCATACCGTGCAAGAGGGCGTGGCGGATTTTTGGGCGCAGAATCAGCGCGCCCCCTCCGATCAGGAACTAGCCGCCAAGCTCAACCTGGATGTAGATGAAGTCCAACTCGGTCTTTCGGATTCCTCGCGCGTCATTGTCTCACTCGATATGATGAGTGACTCGGATGGCGAAGATGGCGAAAGCCGCTATGAAAATCAGGCGGACGACAATCAGCCTGACCCGCAGGAAATTTCCACCGAGAGCGCCCTCAAAGCGCATCTCGTCCAGGCGCTTCATCTTTTGCCGGAGCGTGAGCAGCAAGTTTTATCGCTTTATTACGTGGAAGAGCTTACTTTTAAACAAATTGGAAAGGTTTTACAGATTTCGGAGTCGCGCGTATGTCAGCTGCATTCCCGCGCCATCCTCAATCTCAAAGGGCAAATGACGTATGAATAGTTTATCCAATGTTTCCTTAGACGACACCCTCAACCTGGTGCAGCTCATGCGCGAAACGGCTCTCGCCCAGAACCGCGAAACGCAGGCGAATAAGTTGACTCCGGTGGTGGATCAGATGCGCGAGCTTGCCATCACCGCGCGCAAAACAACGTCCACCACCCCCGCCTCCAAAGGCATGTTCGAGCAGGCGGACTTCAAGAAGCTGCTCGAAACCACCCAGGCGGATAACGAAAAATCCTCCCATGGCAATACCTCTGGCGAATCTTCGGGCAACGCCGCCCTGCAGCGCAACCGCCTGGCGGCAGCAATGTCTTCGGCGGATATGTCTGAAGTGGAAATCGCCCGCCAGCTGGGCATGACCCGTGAAGAGGTTGGGCTGGTGTTGAACTTGAACGCACGCATGAAGATCACGTAGAAGATTACCCCGCCCCCACCCCCCGCCCGTAAACGGGGAGGGGAGGAAATGAGAAGGAGCGCACCATGATTAAAGGACTCTATGCAGCGGCTTCGGCGATGGTCGTCAATGCGGATCGGCAGTCGCTGATTTCGCATAATATCGCCAACCTCGAAACGCCCGGCTTCAAGCAAGTGCTGATGAGCGTGCAGGAATTTGTCAAAACGCCCGTCACCTACTCCCCTGGCAACCTCACCCGCTCCGGGCTGAATGCCATTGGCTCGTTGGGTTTAGGTTCGATGGATCGCCCGCGCGTGACGGACTTCACTCAGGGCAATATGCAGCTCACCTCGAACCCGCTGGATGTTGCCATTGAAGGGGATGGCTTTTTCCGCATTAAAACCCCCACTGGCGAAGCCTTCACCCGTGACGGGCGTTTTCTGCGCTCTTCGACCGGCGCGCTGGTCACCTTCCAGGGCTACGCGGTGCTGAATCAGGCAGGGCAGCCCATTCAACTGCCGGATGGCGTAGTGGGCATCGCCCCAGATGGCACGGTCAGCGTAGAAAATAAGCCAGTCGGGCAAATTGGCGTCTCCGTTTTTGCCGACCCCAAAGCCGACCTGACCCCCACCGAGGGCAACTACTTCACCGCCAAAACTGCCGCCCCCACTGCCTTGCCCAACGGCAAAACTCGCCCGATGGTCGCGCAAGGCTACCTGGAAATGTCCAACGCCAACTCCACCCAGCTCATGGCGCAGCTGGTTGAAGTCTCCCGCTCTTACGAAGCCGCCCAGCAAATGGTGCAAAATCAGGACGAGCTGCTCGGCAAGACGATTGCCTCCTTAGGCACGTTGGGGTAAGAGACCCCACCCCAACCCCTCCCCGCAAGCAGGGAGGGGAGTTAACAGCCAGGGTTTTTCTTGCCCCTCCCTGCTTGCGGGGAGGGGAGCTAACAGCCAGGTTTTTCTTGCCCTCCCTGCTTGCGGGGAGGGACAGGCGAGCGATCTTCTCGCCAGGGTGGGGTCTTTTCCCTCCCCATGAAAGGAACTTCGTATGTCTTCCTTATTTGATACCCTCAACATCTCGCGCCAGGACATGCTCAACCGCCTGCAAGACCTGGACGTGGTCAGCAACAACCTGGCGAACGTCAACACCGCCGGCTATAAAGCCAGCCGCAGCAACTTTCAGGAACTGCTCGAACAGACCACCAGCAGCCGCAACGGCGCGCGCATGGTCAATACCCAAATCTCGCAGCAGCAAGGCTCTTTTCAAATGACCGGGCGTGACCTGGATTGGGGCGTGGCGGGCGAAGGCTTCTTCCAACTGAAACTGCCGGATGGCAAAATTGCCTACACCCGTCAGGGTCAATTCCAACTGGATGGCAAGGGAACGTTAGTCAACGCGGATGGCTACCCCCTCGTTTGGGATGGCACCTTACCGCCCAACACCGCCCACGTCAGCGTTGCCCCCGATGGCACCGTCAACGCCCTGGATGCGTCTGGCAAAGCCACCCTGGCAGGGCATGTTCAGCTGGCGTGCTTTAATAACCCCTCCGGGCTTGCCCAACACGGCGATAGCGTCTACCTCGTTTCTGCCGATTCCGGCGCGGCGAAGGTTGGCGCGCCGGGCAGCCCCACCTTCGGCGCCCTCCGCCAAAACGTCATCGAAGCCGCCAACGTCAACACCGCCCAAGAAATGACCAACATGATGTCTTTGCAGCGCGCCTTCCAAATGTCCGTCCGCGCCTTTCAACAAACCGATACCATGATCGCCCAGGCAATCCACATGCGCAAAGGGTAAGGTAAGTTCTCTGTAAGAGCCTTCTCCCTGTTTACGGGTATATTCTGGTGGGCGTTAGCACAGGATATGCGCTGGATGGTTGGGGGATGCCGGTCGTTTCAAGGGCAGGGGAAGGCGGCACATCCATTGCAGGAGGGTGGGGAAAGAAGGAATTGGTGACGCCAGGAGCGATGGAAAAGAGTTCCGTACCCGTCTGGCAGTCAATGGCATAATCGAGAATTTGCTGCCCCTGGCTATCGGTGATGCGCGCCCGCCCCAACGGAATGTACATAGCAGCTTCTGGCATCGGCTTATTCAGCACATCTTTAAAAGAATCTAGGAAGGAAAGCAAAGAGCGGTTGGCGGCGTCTTTATCCGTCACGCTGCCTTGCACCAGCAGAATTTGCGCATTTTTACCCTCTATGGCGTCTGAAGAAACCTGTATGAGCGTCAGGCGGATTTCGCCGGGTTGGAGGAGCGTTTTTATTTTTTCTTCTGCCCTGGCGTTATCGACTACGAAGGAAACTGGCGTGGAAGCCGGCTTGCCTGGTTCATCGAGGAAGCTTTGATGTTTAGCGATTTCTTTGCCATTCGCATTGACCATGCGAACTGTGTAGCTGTTAAGTTTCACTCCATTTTGATTTGCCAGGCGCAACTCGTGTTCGGTTAGGAGCGCATTCCAACTATCCTCGTTGGTGAAGGCAGTGGTGGCGCTTTTACTTTGCAGCGTAACATTTAATTCAAAAGGCAGCCGCGAGGAAATCTTTACTTCTGAAACCGGCACCCCTCTTCTCTTCAAACGATCTGCCAGAGTACTTGAGGATTGATCTTGCGCAGAGACCTTGACTGCCAGAAAGCCAATTGCCAGCAGGAAAACTGCTATTACCAGGGCAAAGATGCGTTTGCGAGGTGAAAAAAAAGTAGAAGCCATCGGAATTCTCCTTCCTATTATTTAGCGTGATAAAATGGGAAGCAAAGTCTTTCGAATAGGGGAACTTCGGTAGGTGACATAATGAGAGGGCGAGTACATGAAGTATGCGTAAGGAGACTGAGCAAAAAAGTTGGCTTGAGAAAGCGTCTGAAATGTGAGATTGGCTGAACTCGCAATAGAAACATTATCATGGTTTGACCAGAGCTCATTCAAATAAGAATTTTGTACCTCTGATAATGCTTGAATCTCTGAAACTGGTGGGACGATTACATAAGAATAACAAGCTAACTGAGAATAATCTATAGAAATACACCACATATCTGTTGACCCAGCTTGCCATTTAATCATATATCTTTTTGTTTGCCCCCAATTAATATTCTCAATCTTTTGTAAAATATGATATGTTGCAGATAAATCTTTGCAACCGTTATAACAGTATTCATAATAACTATATGGTTTGTCCGTGTTTCCTTCATAACCCCAACCCGCTTGTACCCAATCAGGTGTTGCAATCGTACTTATCCAGCTATAAACATGACTCTTTCCAATTAAATAAATAGGAGTTACTGGAGTGGTTATATCAGCATATCCTCCGTATCCAGAACCTTTAAATACATTACCAGCATACCAACTCGCTGAAGTAATTTCAACATTGGTAACAATTAGAAAAATGAAAACAACCAAAGAAAGGATACCATAAATTATTCTTTTCATATTTTCTCCTTATACATCCGTAGAAAGACTTTAGGTTTTCTGCTCTAAAGGAATCGCAGCAATAGCGCCAGTCTTCAGAAATACCTGGTAAATAATTCTATGAATAACGATAAATTTATTTAGGGGTTTTTGGTGTAACGATTATAAATAAACACAGTATTTCTAATTTCCGAATACTATTGTATCTAAAATTAGGATTCAACTGTTATATTTATTATAACCAGTATTCATCAAAATACAATCCCTCCATTTTAAGTGTGTGCAAGCAATCCATCCAAAATATTTCTATGATGCCCCTAAAGTTTCTCGCAAACCATCCGAAGATACACTATAGAGAAACAAAAAGATTGAATTGATACCATGGAGGGTAGCAGCATGAAAATCGAGAATAGTGGATTGACCCCAATTTCCCCGAAGAAGACCGATGGCGTGCAGCCAGGCGATAAGAAAAAGGCTGCCTCTGCCGCTCTCCCTGCTGCCACCCCCGCCATCCTCAAGCAAGACAGCGCCCAGGTGACGGATTCCGCCCGGCTGCTGGCAAAAGCCCGCGCCGCCCTGGATGAAACCGCCGACCCACGCGCTGACCGCGTTGCCGCCCTGCAAGAACAGGTGCAAAACGGCAAATACGAAATCCCCTATGATGAACTCGCTGCCCGCCTGGCAGCGCATTTCAACCGCTCTGCATAAAGCAAGGATGGATGTTGATCAAAGGATGGGCGCGCCCAATCTTTGATCAACATCCATCTCCAACCTCCCAAAAGGAATCCAATGATCCCCGATGCCCTCGAAGCTGACCTGACCCTGCTCGAAGATACCCTGGTGCAGCAGTTCCGCGCCCTGCAAAAACTGGTCGAAGTGACCCATGCGGAACGCGACCTGCTCCTGCAAAACCAGCATGACCATCTGCAGGCAGTCACCGAAGAGAAAGAGGCGGTGTTAGATCAACTGAGCCTGTTGGAAGACGCGCGGCGCGGGCAGATTCAACAACTTGCTCTCGCGCTGCCTGCCCCGGCTTCCCAGGTGACCAGCATTCAGCAGATTTTGCCCTACCTGCCCACCGCCTGCGCCGACCGCCTGGCGCGCCTTACCGATGGGCTGCTGGCGCTCGTCAGCCAAACCCGCGACCTCACTTACGGCAACGAAGCCCTCATCCGCGCCCGCCTCGACTGGATCCGCTCCTTCCAGGCGTACCTGATGAACCTCTCCATGCCGCAAGAAGCCTACCGCTCGCCCCTGCAGCAAAATTTGCGCGTGGATGGACCCGCCGTTTCGGGTCGTGAACTGCGCGCCTAACCGTTTTAAAGGGATGATCTATTGATAAAATGGCGCTGCCATTTTATCAATAGATCATCAAAGAAAGAAGATTCTTATGCCTAGCTTATCCTCTGGAATTCAAATCGCTCTGCAAGCCGTGTTGGCGCACTCGCAATCCATCGAGACCATTGAACACAACGTGGCGAACGCCAACACCAAAGGCTATCACCGCCAGACGGCGCGGCTAGGCTCTACCGGTCAGACGCCCATCTACAACACCGACTACGGCGCGGGCGGCGGCGGCAGCGTACATGGCACCGGCGTCACCGTGGAACAAATCCAACGCTACAGCCTGGAATTTTTCGATACCCGCTTCCGCTCTGCCACCGCAGATGCCAAAAGCTCCGCGCTCCAAAAGCAAACCCTCGACCAGCTCGAAGCCACCCTGTCTGAAACATCCACCGATGGGGTGCTGCCGCGCCTGGACGATTTCTTCTCCAACTGGCAGGCGCTTGCCTCTGACCCCAACAACGTCTCGCTGCGCGCCAACGTGATGAACCAGGCGGGCGAACTGACCAATTCCCTCAATCGCCGCGCCCAGCAGCTGATTCAGCTCCGCTCCGATCAAGATTCCGCCGTCACCAGCCGCGTGGATGAAGTCAACCGCACCGCCAGCAAAATTGCCGAGTTGAATGGCGAAATCACCCGCGTCCTCTCTACCAACGAACAGCCCAATGACCTGCTCGATCAGCGTGACCTGATGCTGGATCGCCTATCCGAACTGACCGGCGCCACCTCCTCCATTCAGGCGGACGGACGCGCCATCGTCTCCATCGGCGGGCATGTCCTCGTCACCGGCAACACCGCCCTCGAACTCACCACCCGCCCAGATGGCAACAACCTCTCGCAGGTCGTCTGGAAGGATAACACCCAACCCCTCAACGTCAGCTCCGGCGAACTGAGCGGCATCCTCAAAATCCGCGATCAGGTTATCCCCCAGCAGCAAACCGCCCTGGATAAAATCGCCAGTGGTTTGGTGAGCGGGGTCAACGCCCTGCACAAAACCGGCTTTGGGCGGGATGGCTCTACCGGCAACAACTTCTTTGACCCAACCGCCACCAGCGCGCTCTCCATCAAGCTGAATGCCGGGCTGACCGCTGAAAAGCTGGCAGTGGCAAGCGCAGCCGGCGAAGCGGGCAACAGCGTCATCGCCTCGGCAATTTCTGCCCTCAAAGACGCTAACCTGGTGGCAGCCAATGGCGCAGCCGCCCCCAACCAGACCCTGCACCAGTTTTACGCCGCGCAAATTGTGGATTTGGGGCTCACGGTGCAGCGCGCCAAAGATGGCAGCGCGCATCAAGCCACCGTTGCCAACAGCCTGGGTGCCCAGCGCGATTCCGTCTCCGGCGTCTCGCTCGATGAAGAAGCCGCCGAAATCATGAAATCGCAAAAAGCCTATCAAGCCGCCGCCAAAATCATGACCGTCTACGATGACTTGATGGATCGCATTATTAACGGAATGATTAAGTAAGATCACCCCACAAACCATGAATTAAAATTGGAGTAACCGCCATGCGCATCACAAACCGAATGATGATTGACAACGCCATCACCCACATGGCGGATAACCTTGCCGCACTGAACGATGCCAGTCAAAAAGCGGGCAGCGGCAAAGCCTTCCAAAACGCCTCGGAGGACCCGGTAACCGCTGCCCTCACCCTCAACTTACATTCCTCCCTGTCCGTCTCGGAGGCGTATAAAAGCACCGCCCAGCTGACCAATGACTGGATGAGCGCAACCGATAACGCCCTGCAAAAAATCAGCGATACCGGCATCACCGCCATTAACGATGTGCAGCAAGCCCTGAATGACACCCTCGGCGTCACGGAACGCAAAACCCTGGCGACTGAAATCGGCGGCATCCTGCAAAACGTGGCGGAACTGGGCAACAGCCAATCCAATGGGCAATACATCTTCTCCGGCTTCCAGTCGGATAAACCTGCCTTCACCGTAAACCCCGCCACTTTTGCCGCCACCTATCAAGGCGATCCCAAATTGATGATCCGCTCCCTGGGTCCCAACCAGTCCGTTGTCATGAACGTCACCGGTAATGCCGCTATCAAGCCCCTGCTCGACAGCCTCAAGCGCGTCTACGATCACCTGATGAACGGCTCCATCAATACCCCCCTGCCGCCCCCTTCGGTGGACCCCAGCACTTTGCGAACGGAGCTGACTACGTTACAATCAGCAGTGGATGCTATTGGCACGCAAAGCACAGCCAACGGCGCACGCCAACGTCAGGTGCTGACTGCGATGGATTATCTGGATAAGGCAAACATCGAAACCCAGAACCTCATCTCGCAGAAGGAAAATGTGAACATGGCGGAAGCCATCTCTAACCTGCGCGGGCAAGAAACCACCTATCAGGCGGTGCTGGAAGTGAGCCAACGGGCAATTTCCACCGCCAACCTTTTTGAACTGATGCGCTAAGGAGTTCGCCCCGCTCCCCTGTGCTAAAATAGGAGTTACGGAGAATTGCCAATTCTCCATGAACCTAACCTTGAGGGCAGCGGAGATGAAGCCATGCTGGTACTGACGCGCAAAATTAACGAAGGCATCGCCATTGGGGATTCGATTGTCGTGACGGTGTTAGGGATTGAGGGCGACCGCGTGAAGATTGGCATCGCCGCCCCGCGAGAAATCCCCATCCTGCGGCAAGAGGTCTTTCAGGCGGTAGAAGCCCAAAACAAACTCCAATCCCGCCTGGCGCAAGAACCAGAGCCGGAATCGTTCAAAGAATTGCGCAAACTCCTCAGCGATAGTCTCGCCGAGGAGGAAGCCCCAAAGGATGAGCCGCCCGCCGCGCCGTCCGCTGACGAAAAAAAGTAAATCTCTGATATTAAAATGATTGATATTTTGCTTTGCAAAATATCAATCATTTTAATATCAAATAGAGATTACATCGCCAATAATAGCTCAGGGCGATCCACCTCTGGGCGGTTGACCAGCGCGCTGACGGCAAAGCGGGTCATGGCAGAGGGGGCGTAGGGCTGCAAAAGGCGCATCTTCTGCTCGGCGGGTCCACTCGCCAACCAATCCCACATGGCATCGCCACTGAGCATAACCGGCATCCGCTCGTGAACGTCCGCCACCAACGCATTCGCCGCGCAGGTGATAATGGTGCAAGAGCGCACTTCTTCCCCTTCTGGCGCACGCCAAACCTCCCACAGACCGGCAAAGGCAAACGGTGCGCCATCCTCCCTGCGGAAGTAATAGGGCTGTGCCGCGCCGCCCTTGCCCGCCGCCTTGCGCCACTCATAAAACCCATCCGCCAGCACCAAGCAACGCCGCTTTTGCACCCCCGCGCGGAACGATGGCTTTTCCAGCAGCGTTTCGGCGCGCGCGTTAATCAAGCGGTTGCCAATAAGCATATCCTTCGCCCAGGATGGAATCAACCCCCAACGCATCCATTCCGCTTCGCGCATAGCCGCATCTGTTACCACCGCCACCGGCTGACTGGGCGCCACGTTATAGCGCGGCTGCCAATCCGCCGGCAAACTTTGCAGGTCATAACCGCTTTGCGCCTGCTCCGCGTTCAGCGTCATCGTATATCGTCCGCACATGGCACGCTCCTTGTTACGATATTTATTTTATGGTGTAAAAGGATGGAGCGCGCTCCATCCTTTTACACCATAAAATAAATATCTTCTTCATTCACGGCAACTTGACGGTATGAAACCAGTACATATCCAGGGTGCGCATAATATCCACCAACTCGTGATAACTCTCCGGCTTGGTGATAAACCCACTCCCCCCCAACTCATACGAGCGCGCCACGTGTTCCGGCGAGCGTGAAGTCGTCAGCACCACCACCGGAATGGTGTGCAGCGCAGGGTCTTCCTTAATCTCCTGCAGCGCCTCCAACCCACCCTTTTTGGGCATATTCAGGTCAAGCAGCACCAGCGCGGGCGTGGGGTTCATCTGTTGCGCAAATTTGCCCTTGTGATGCAAATAATCCAACATCTCCGCCCCATCCACCACAAAACGCACGTCCACTTGCGGCGATGCCTGCGCTATGGCTTCCTGAATCAATAAGCGATCATCCGGGTCATCTTCGGCAATCACTACCATGACATGTGTTTTTTGAAAAGCGTCCATTTCACCTCTTTTCGTTTCAATTTCCCCCTTTGCGCAAATCACCCCACCCTGGCGAGAAGATCGCTCGCCTGTCCCTCCCCGCCAAGTCGAGCGTCCTTTGCTCGACACAGGGCGGGGTTAGGGGTGGGGTTCTTTCCGCCGCGGCTGGGTTCGCGGCAGGCTGACCTCAAATGTAGCTCCCTGCCCCGGCTGGCTATGGACGTGAATTTCGCCCGCGTGCCGCTCCACAATCTTGCGGCAGATCGCCAGTCCAATGCCAGAGCCTTCATATTGCCCCATGCCGTTCAGCCGCTGGAAGGGTTGGAAGATGCGCTCTGCATAGGTTTCTTCTAACCCAATTCCGTTATCTTTGACTAAAATTGTAACAAATTTTTGGTTCTCGGTCAAGCCTTCTTTTATTTCAATGACCGGCGTTTGTCCCTCTTGTTGAAACTTAATCGCATTGCCAATCAGGTTTTGCAGCAGCTGGTGCATCTGAATGGGGTCTGCCTGCAGGGTGGGCAGCGCACCAGCGATAATTTGGGCATGGCTGCTGGTGATGCGCCCTTCCAGGTCAGAAAGCACCTCCTGCATCACCGCGTTCAAATCCACCGCGCGGAACGGCTCGCCTTGGGTGGTCACGCGGCTGAGGGAGAGCAAATCCGTAATCATCAACCGCATCCGCTTCGATGCCGAAAGCATCCGGGTAAAATAATCGCGCTCCTCCTCGCTCAGGCGATCCTGCAAGCGTTCGGTCAGGCGTTCGCCAAAGGCTTGAATCTTGCGCAAGGGTTCTTGCAGATCATGGGATGCCACAAACGCAAAGTCTTGCAGCTCGCGGTTGGAGCGTTCCAAGGCCAGGGCATATTCCTCCAGGCGGGCTTCGGTCTGTTTGAGCGCGCTCAAATCCAGGATAAAGCACAGGTAGAGGGTGCGTTCTTCATCCACGCGGGCATAGCCAATGAGCACCGGCACGCGGCTGCCATCCTTGCGGAAATATTCCTTCTCGTAGGGGGTGCAAGCGCCGCGCTGATCGGCTTCCGCCAAACCAGCGCTATCCAACGCCAAAAATTCCGGCGGGGTCAACTTCACCCAATCCAATGACTCGGCTGCCACATCCTCTGCTGAATACCCTAACATATTCAGGAAGACGTTATTTGCCTGATCAATGCAGCCCGCCGCGTTCGAAAAAATGATGCCGATAATATCCGAATCAATCAAGCGGCGCAGGCGCGTTTCGGAACGGCGCAAGGCTTCCTGATCGTTGCGGCGCGCGGTAATGTCCATCAACACCGCCACCGCCCCGTTTGGCTCGCCCGCCTCGTTAAACAGCGGGTTGACGTTGCCAATTAGGAAATATTCTTTGCCGTCATCAAACACAATCGTCTCATCAAAGTCGCGCATCGCCCTGCCGGTGCGCGCGGAAAAATGCAGCGGGCGGTCGGGGATGGCAAGCTCCACCCCATCCCGCAGCGGGCGATAATGGGTGAGGTGTTGCCACTCTTCCGAAAGCGGAGACAGGTTGCTGCCCGGCGGCATCCGCAAAAATTGATACGCCGCGCGGTTGCCGGTGATCAACTGCCCCTCGCGGTCATGGGCAATCCGCACCACTGCCGGCACCGCGTCCATAATTGCCTCAATTTGAGCATTGCGGGCGCGCAAATCCGCCTCCGAACGCGCTAACGCCTGCTCTCGCTCCGAAATCTCGCGAAAAAGCAGGTTGAAGGGCGTCACAAAGCCGGTGACGATGTAGGCGCGGTAGGTGAGGTAATACGCGGCGATCTTCAAGAAATGCCCGAGCATATTGTTCACGTCCGTCACCTGGTCATAGCCCATGAAGAACGCCTCTGCCACAATGTTTAAAAATAACGCCGCAAAGAGCAAGGTCAACACCTGCCCGTCAAAAGCGCGCCGCATCAGCCACAAATACCCCCCCGCCGCCGCAAACAGCAAGATAATCGCCCATTCCACGTTGATTTTGAACGCCGTCAGCCCTGCCCCCTCGGTGAACGCCGCCGGAAACGCCCGCCACGTGAAAATCGTCAACAGCAAAAATCCGCTGATCAACGTAAAGCCGGTGACAGAAGCCAGCGTCAGCGTAACGCTTGGCTTCACACGCAAAAATAGCGGCGCAAGGCACAAGGAGAGCGCCAACACCCCGCGTTCGCACAACCACAGCTGAGTGGCAAGGTTGGCATCCGTTGGGAAAACGCCCATCCCTTTGAACGCCAGGGTATGCAGTGTGGCAAAGCCCGCCGCAAACAGGAACGCCACCCCCACAAACAGCAAATAACCGTTGTTCAGATACGGGCGGGCGTTCCAGGCTAACACAAAGATCGTACAGGCAATCACAGTGCTGAAAATTTCCGCCAACGAATGAAAGAGCAGATAATTCTCCTGCGCCAAGACCCATAACCCGGCATACAGCCCAGCAGCCACCGTCAGTTGCAAAATAGGACGAGCAATAAATTTATAAGGAAGAGTCATATTCATCCCTCAATTCACATTCGTCTG
>JBBRAT010000063.1:0-16786 GCA_038206515.1 Anaerolineales bacterium
GATCCCCAAAATGATACATCGAATATGCTTACGTCGTCTTTTTGGGAGTTGTGCGGGGCTTTTTCGAACGCCTGCTAAGCCCCACTTTCGTTTTTATGCCAGTTTTGGCTCGCTAAAATCGACTTTTTGCAGAAGAGTCAATCAAGAAATGAGAAATCAAAAAACAGGGGATTGGCGTCAAAAGAAGAAGTTTCCTCAGCTTTTCCACAATTTTCCCTAGTTTTTACATACGTTATCCACAGGATAGAGGGGGTTATCCACAGTTTGAATGAGGTTATCAACATAATGAAGGAATGGTAATAAAATGGCGCGCTATTTCCAAAAACTTGTTTATCCCTAAAGGCAGGGGATAAATCTGGTATACTTAAGTGGAATTTAACCCTCTTTTGTCCGCGCGGACTGCATGAAACTAATTATCCAAATTCCTTGTTATAACGAAGCAGAAGCCTTACCCAACACGCTACGCTTATTGCCACGTCAAATGGCAGGGTTTGACGAACTGGAAGTATTAATCATTGACGATGGCAGCCAGGATGAAACGATTGCCAGGGCGCGCGCGGCAGGGGTGAATCATATTCTGGCGCTTCCGCATCATGTGGGGCTAGCGCAGGCGTATACCGCCGGACTGAACGCCTGTGTACGGTTGGGCGCGGATGTGATTGTCAACACGGATGCGGATAACCAGTACGAGGCGAACGACATTACCTGCCTGGTACAGCCTATTCTGCGCGGCGAGGCTGAATTGGTGGTTGGGGATCGTGGCGTGGCAACTCTGGAGAGCTTTTCGCCGCTCAAACGGCGTTTGCAAACCCTGGGCAGCCGGGTGGTATCGCAGGCATCAGGGCTAGAAATTCCAGATGCGACCAGCGGCTTTCGCGCCATCACCCGTGAGGTCGCCTTGCGCACGATGGTATTGAGCGAATATTCTTACACGCTCGAGACGCTCATTCAGGCGGGCAATCGCAAGACTTCGGTGCTTTCTGTGCCGATACACACGCACCGCACCGATCGACCTTCTCGCCTTATGCACGGCATCCCGGATTATATTCGCAATTCATCCATTACCATTGTGCGGGCGTATGCCATGTACCGTCCGCTGCGGGTTTTTACCGCGATTGGGGGGCTGATTACCCTGGTTGGGGTGATTTTAGGCGCTCGCTTTCTGATTTTGCGCTTCCTGCTGAACGAGGGGACGGGGAATATTCAATCCCTGATCCTGGCGGCGGTGCTGCTGATTGTAGGCTTTCAGACGCTGCTGATTGGCTTAGTGGCAGATTTGATTGCCTTTAATCGCAAGATTCTGGAAGAAATGCTCTATCGGGTGCGCAAGCTGGATGTTCCCATTCCCGTTGAAAAATCAGATGAAATGTGCGATGCATTATGGAGCAAGCCGAAAGATTCTCAGGGTGAGTTATGAGGAGAAAGGTTTTCCTTCTGGCGGCGGCTGTGCTGATACTGTGCTTGGCGGGCGCATGCAGTTTTTTAACGAACGCACCGCAACCACAGCAGGATCAAGAACTGACCCTGCAACCCGGTCAGCGGATTGGGCAAACCCTTAAGGTTGAACGAGATGGGTTAACTACCATCGGGGTAAGGATTTCCGGTGTAGAGACGGGGGATGAAAACGCTCAGGTGATTTTACACCTGAAGGAATCGCCGGAGGCGGCGGATGATCTGGCGCGGGTGAGCTTGCCGGTGAAAAACATTCAGTCAGCCGGCTTTACTCTTTTTTCTTTTCATCCCATTCGCAAAACCAATCAGACGGATAAATATTTTGAACTGGAGTTCGTTGGCGCGGGCAAGCTGACGCTGGCAACGGGCGCACCGCTTAGTTATTTGGATGGCTCGGTTTATATCAATCAGCAACCAGCGGAGGGGCAGCTTTCTTTTCAACTGACTTACGAGCCGCTGCGTATGCTGTTTGGATTCTTTCTGGAAGGGCTGCTCTGGTTGGGCGTGATTCTGGCAGCAGGGATCCTCTTTTTCTTGCCTGGCGCGGCGCTGCTCACGGTTCTTTTGCCGCCTGAGATGGAATGGAGCGGGGTGGAAAAATTCGCCATCAGCGCAGGGGTGGGATTCGCCATCTATCCGCTGCTGTTTTTATGGAGCAGCCTGGTGGGGTTATCCCTGGGTGAGTGGAATGCTTTCCTTCCACCGCTTGCCGCGCTGATTTTCTTTGCCTGGCGCGCGTGGAGGCGGAAACTTCACTTTTCTTTCTCTGTGCCGCAAATTTCTATTCATACAGAACGTTTCTGGTCTATGTCAGCGTTGGTGGTAGTGATGGCGGTGGTAATCTTCACCCGCTTTTGGGCGGTGCGCTCTATGGACGCCGGTCTGTGGGGCGATTCCTTCCAGCATACTGAAATTGCGCAGCTGCTGGTAGATCATGGGGGATTGTTTAATTCCTGGCAACCGTATGCAGACCTGACTACGTTGACCTATCATTTTGGCTTTCATAGCTGGATTGCCGTTTTCCATTGGCTGACAGGTATTCCGGTGTTAAAAGCCACGCTGTGGGTGGGGCAAATTGTCAATATTCTGGCAGTGTTTACCCTGTATCCGCTTGCTTTAAAACTGGTGAAAAATGCCTGGGCGGGGGTGGCGGCGGTGTTGATTGCCGGGATGCTGATGCCGATGCCCATGTTTTACGTCAACTGGGGACGATATACGCAACTGGCTGGGCAAGCGATCTTGCCGGTGGCGGTGACGCTGCTGTGGGGTTGGCTGCTCTATCAGCCGCGTTCCATGCGTTTGATGGCGCTCAATGCTCTGGTGTGGGGTGGGCTGGCGCTTACCCATTACCGGATTCTCATTTTGGGGCTGCTATTCATTCCAGCATTTTTTGCGGCATATCTTTCTCGTCAAAATTGGAAAATGCAAGTCAGTAAAGTGATTCTGTTGGGCGTGAGCGCGGGGATTTTATTTTTGCCCTGGTTTATTCACGTTTACGGGGGCAAGATTCTGACGCTTTTTTCACGCCTGGCGCAAAAAACGCCTGCGGCAGGGAGCGTTTCTACTGATTTTACAGATGTGGGCAGCCTGTTCATGTATGCTGCGCCGCTGTTATGGGCATTGCTGATCGCAGCGGTATGTTGGGGATTGTGGCAGCGCAGCCGGGCTTTTCTGGCAATGGTTATCTGGTGGGGTCTCTTGTTTCTCTCCGCCAACCCTGGACTGCTGGGGCTGCCGGGGGATAATATTATCTCTAACTTGACGGTGGTTATTGCTATTTACATTCCCATCGGCATCTGCGTGGGGGCGGTCTGCGCTGTTCTTTTTACGCAACTTCTTACGAAGGGGAAGGACAAGCGCGGTTGGGTTTTGCAGGGCGGCGCGGCGATTTTGGCAGTGGCTCTCGCCATAGCCGGAATTGCGCCGCGCCTGGAGGATGTCCATACCAATCAGTTTGTGTTGGCAACTCGCCCCGATTTGCGCGCCTTTGGGTGGATCAGCCAGAATACCCCTGCTGACAGTCGCTTTTTGGTCAATTCTTTCTTGGCGTTTTATGATACCGTGACGGCTGGATCAGATGGCGGTTGGTGGCTGCCGCTGTTGACGCGGCGCGGGGCTTCTATTCCGCCCATGAACACGGGTTTTGAGCAAGGCAATTCGCCTGACTATCAAGCGCAGGTGAATCAGCTGGTCAGCCTGGTGCGCGCCAATGGGGTGCGGTCAGATGTAGTTTTGCGCGAACTGGCGCAGCGGGGGATTCGCTATATTTATATCGGTCAGGTGCATGGGCGCGACCCTGGGCAAGATTTGGTGAAACCTGAAGAACTACAGGCAGACCCTCACTTTCGCGTGATTTATCATCAAGATCGGGTGTGGATTTTTGAAATCCAATAAGTAGATGAAAATTATTCTGGTCGGTCCCATTCACCCTTATCGTGGCGGGATTGCGCATACGACCGCAATGATTGCTGCGCACCTCGTTGAACAGGGTCATGCGGTTAAGGTGATTTCTTTTCAACGGCAGTACCCTGCATGGCTGTACCCGGGCGTCAGTGACCGCGAGGGGGGGCAAAAGCAGTTCCCGTTTGCGGTGGAATATCTATTAGACCCGCTCTACCCCTGGACGTGGATACGCGCGGCAGATGTCATTCGCGTTTTTCAGCCCGATCTGGTGCTGGTGGATTGGTGGACGCCTTTCTGGGGATTAGCGGATAGTGTTCTGGTCAGGCTGTTGGGGCGGCAGGGAAATCGAGTGGCATATCTCATTCATAATGTGCTGCCGCACGAGCAGCGACCCTGGGATCGTTTCCTCACCCGATTGGCATTGGGGCGAATTCGGCAGTTTATTGTATTTTCAGAACGTCAGGAACGCGCGATCAAAGCCTTTTTGCCCCAGGCAGAAGTACAACGGGGGGTACTGCCTTCGTTTCTTGATTTTGCGCTGCCAGCCATTCCCCGAACACAGGCGCGTCAGCAGTTAAATTTGCCGCAGGAAGGGAAGATTGCGCTTTTCTTTGGCATTGTGCGCCCGTATAAGGGATTAAAATATCTGATTGAGGCGCTTGCATTGCTCAAAGAACAAGACCAGCCCATTTATCTATTGGTGGCGGGGGAATTTTGGCAGGATGAGGCGGCGTATCGCACCCAAATTGAGCAACTAGGCTTAGGCAAGCAGGTTTTTCTGTTCAACCGTTATATTCCTACCGAAGAAGTGCATCTTTTCTTTTCAGCGGCAGACGTATTTGTCGCCCCGTATGTGGCCGGGACGCAAAGCGGAGCGGTGCGCATGGCGTTCGGCTTTGGATTGCCAGTCATTTGTACAGATCGCATTGCGGATGAGGATTTTCCGCCCTATTCTACTCATATTGTTCCGGCGGAGGATGCAGCGGCGCTGGCGGCGGCGTTGGCTGAAACATTCTCAGCCCCGGTCGTTCGAGAAGACACGGCTGCCCTGGCTGAAAAATCATGGCAGATGTTAGATGCGGCGATATTCGCGCTGCTGGCACCGGAGAATCGCTAAGATGCGCATCACCTGGTTGTTGACGCAGGACATTCATAGTCCGTCAGGGGTGCGCTTTTTTGCGCTTGCCGCTGGACTAGTCCGCCTGGGGCATCAGGTGACAATATTGGCGTTGCATCCCGATTTTTCTTCTCTCACGAGTAAGGCATTTGATCAGGCGGGGGTGCATATCCGCTATGTGGCGCAGATGCACGTGCGCAAGCAAGGCGGGCAAAAGACCTATTTCCGTCCCTGGGAATTGGCGTGGGTGCTGCTGTGGGCTACCCTGGCGCTCACCTGGGCGGCACTGCATTGCTCTGCGGATGTATTTTATATAGGCAAGCCTCATCCAATGAATTCTATCGCGGGATGCGTGGCTCATCTCTGGTTTCGCTGCTCACTCTGGCTGGATTGCGATGATTACGAGCAGGGATCGGGGCATTTCCAGAGTAAGCTTCAGCAGCAGATGGTGGCTTTTTTTGAAACGCATGTGCCGCATTGGGCAACGGCAGTTACTACCAATACCTTTTTTATGCAGTCCAAATTGATGGAATGGGGAATTCCGCGGGAAAATATCCTGGTGCTGCCAAACGGGGTAGAAGAGACGCGATTTCCGGCTCATCTGCCTGAGCAGGAAATAGAAGATTGCAGGCGCGGGCTTGGGGTTGCGGATAGCCCTACGCTTGCCTTTATCGGCAGTCTGAGCCTGGTCAATCACCCTGTAAACCTCTTGCTAGAGGCATTCGCAAAGGTTATCCAGGATATTCCTGAGGCTGTTTTGCTGCTGGTAGGCAGTGGGGAAGACGCGGCGGTGATTGAGGCAAAGGTTGAGAATTTGAAATTAACAGAGCGTGTGCGGATGGTCGGGCGCGTGCCGCCGGACGTGGTGGCGCGCTATTATCATGCTGCGCAGTTGATCGTTGACCCGGTATATGACGATGACGCTGCGCGCGGACGCTGCCCGCTGAAGTTATTTGAGAGCTGGCAATGCGGCGTGCCGTTTGTGACTGGCAAGGTAGGCGACCGCGCTATACTGGCAGGCAATCCATCCGCTGCCTGGTTGGTGGAGCCGGGCAGCGTTGAGGCTTTGACACAGGGCATTTTGCGGGTTATGGCAGACCCGATCCTGGCGGGGCAACTTGCTGCGCAGGGTAGGGAGCGCGTTAGATCCTTTTATTGGGCTTCCCTGGCGCAGGCGTTGGATCAATTTCTGCGGAGGGTGGTGTGATGTTGCCGGTCAGTGATCTTTCTTCGCCACACCTGCGGACGTTAATTCTTATTGTCAATTATCAAAAGCCCGCGCTGACCATTGGGTGCCTTCAATCACTTGTTCCGCAGTTAAGGGACGAGGCGCAGGTATTGGTGGTGGATAATGGCTCGAAAGATGAGTCTGTGGCGCAAATCCGTGCGGCGTTCCCTGGCATTGCCATAGATGTACTGCCTGAAAACAGCGGTTTCACGGGTGGGTTTAACGCCGCGATTGCGCACGCATTGCAAACTTCGGCGCAATGGATCGTTTTAAGCAATAATGACATTCTTTTTGAGGCGGATGCAATTGCGCAACTGACCGGCAGCAGCAAATGGGACATCACGGTGCCAAAAATTGTGTATGCCGATGAACCCGAGGTGCTTTGGGCGGCAGGGGCGCGTTGGCGGACTTTTCCGCCGGGGGTGGTGATTCGCGGGTTTGGAAAGCCGGATGCGCCCCAGTATAATCACCCGATGGCGTTAGAGTATGCCACGGCTTGCGTGTTGGCAGCCCGCCGCGAAGTGTTTGCCGCCATTGGCGGGTTTGATGCGGATTATACCTATTACATGGAAGATTATGATTTCTGCTATCGGGCGCGGGCGGCGGGGTTTCGCATGGGATATGTGCCTGCGGTGCGGGTGAAGCATAAAGTTTCGCAAACCTTGGGGGAGCGATCCGCCCAAAAATATCGTTTTTTGGGGCGGAATACGGTTTTGTTTTATCGCAAAGACAAGCGGTTTTCGTTGGCTGCGCTGGGGGCATATTGCGCGTGGTTTAGTTTACGGGAAATAGTTTCGGGACGTTGGACGCTGGTAAGGGCGTTTTGGGGAGGGGTGCGCATGGGCGTTGTATTTTTACAGAAACGGGATAGGGTACGAAACGGATGAAATTTTTTCGAGAAAAAATTCCTGCGCCAATGGTGAATTTTGGGAAAAGGTTCGTGAGCTGGGGTATCGGCTGGGTGAAAGTGCCTGCCAACCGCAGCCGGCTGATGGTGGGTATCTTTCTCTTAAGCCTAGCGTTTATTGGGTTGACCTTTTATAAAAGCTGGGACTATTTGGCGCAGCAGCACCTGACCTTTGATCTGCCCTATTTGGGATTAGCGGTGTTGGCGTTTGGATTGGGGTTCTTTCCAACTATCGCAGTATGGCATAATTTGTTAATTTTATTGGGCGTTCGGCTGCCGTTTCGTACTAACCTCGAGATTTATTGCTTATCGGCTTTTCCGCGGCATGTGCCTGGGGTGGCGCTCTATGTGGGCAGCCGATCTTTGATGTATCAAGAAAAAGAGATACCTGCGAAGCCAGTGATCCTTGCTAGCGCGCTGGAGCTATTGCTTCTTTCCCTAGTGGGTTTTTTAATTGCGGTGGTTGTGTTTGGGGTTGATTCCTGGCAGCATCCGCAGGGGAACATTATGCAATGGCTGCTGATCGCGCTGGTGGTGGTGATGGGGCTTACGCTTGTCTTCTTCCGGCTGATCTTGCGCCGCTTGATGAAAGGGGAGGCTGTCGACCGTGGTCTGTTCCGTGTAAATCCGCGCCAACAGCTGATAACCCTGTTCTTCATGGTCATTTCTTGGATGGGCGGGGGGCTTTTTCTCTTTTTCCTGGTGAAAACGATCTATCCCATTGAATGGAGCGCGCTGCCGCTGATGATTGGGGTATGGAGTGCGACAGGGGCAATGAGCATGACATTGGATGCCGTCACGCAAGGCTTAGGGGTGCGCGCCATTACCCTGGGGGCATTACTCAGTACCGTGATTCCTGGGCTGATTGCCATTGTGGTGGCGCTGGGGATGCAGGTGATCTTTACTGCAGCGGAATTTTTGTGGATTGTGCTGCTGTTGGCTGTTTTTCAAACAACAACACTCCGATCCCTTTTCCATCCTGGGCGTCGTCCTCAATAAATTCAAGAGCAGTGCAGCTCTTCTTTTTCAACTCTTGCCAGAAAAAAGGGACTTGACCGGCATAGGCGAACGTTTTCTTGCCATAACGGGTGCGATAATCGGGGTGAATATCGTGGAAAGCCACTACGCCATTGTCGGAGAGAAAAGGCAGATAACGCTCGTAATCCTGCGAAACGCCATCGTAAGAATGATCGCCATCAATGAACAGGAAATCAATGCGTTCCCCTTGCAGCCATTGCTCCACTTGCTGGAGGGTTTGCGGGGAGCACGAATTACTTTCAATCAGGGTCAGCCATTGCCCTTTTTGCATAAAAACGGGGTAATTGCGCGAATGCGCCTGGGTGGGGTATTTGAGGTCAATGGAAAGAAAGCGCGTTTGTAGGTCAGCGGCGCGGCTAAAGAGGAATAACGTGCCGCCATCAGCGGTGCCAATTTCACATACAATTTTGGGTTTGCGTTCATGGATCAGGTTCATTAACGCCAGAATTTCCGATTTGTTTTGATGAGAAATAAATATTTTGGATTGAAAAACTTCGTCTATCATCGCTTCATATGAAGGTAACTTGGCGCAGATGTCGCGCAGGCGAATGGCTTCTGCTTGAAACGCTTCAGTTTTTTCTTTGGATTGAAAAGACTCTTTCAAATCCCATAAGAAATTCCAAAGGTGAAGTTTTTTCAGGATACCTTTTACTGAATAAAGAATATTCATGGATTATTTTCGCTTAAAAGTAGGAGCGACCTGATATTTCTATCTGGCCGCTGAAAGGTGAATATGTCAAGGATTACGGAAAAGCGACGAACCCAACGTCAATCAATTGATCTTTGTCTTTTTCGGTTACTTTGACAATGATAAGGTCGGTCTTGCCATTCTTATGCCCGGGGAACTGCGTGCCATTTCTTGAAAGAATAACGACAGCATAGGTCGCAGGGGTGATATTGACAAACATAAAATCACCGGTACGTTCGTCTACCTGTGCCTGGGGAACTTCCCCGACTTTAAAAGTTGGGATAGAAGTGACGTTGACGGAAGTATCGAGAGGTACCAGGAATACTGCGTCGTTTTCATCAGGTAAAGCTACTTCTGGGCTTAGAACTAATAAAGAGCCCTGGACGGTTGTGGTGCCAGACTTAGAAGTTTTGAAAGGGTAGGTAGCAGTCGGTTGGGGGGCTCTCACCGTTACCTTAATGCCGGTAATAGTAACATCTTTGCTGGAAGAGGTGGCATTACATGCAGTGAGGAAAAGAGGAAGGGTCAACAGAGCGAAAAACAGAGTCATCACTTTTTTAAGCATACTGCCATCCTTTAAGAGAATTGAACTGAAACGACAACAGATTGCATTTTACCATGAATTAGAAAGGTCTTCAGATTTCGATGGGTTGGCAATCCTGAGCGATTAAAAACCTGGGTCACTCCATGAAAGAGTGACCCAGGGCGTTCACATCAAGAAATCAGTGTCGTGAGACGGTTACTTGTTGAAAGCGTTGGTGCTCATCGACCAGTCGCCAGGAACGTTTCTGCTCTGGTTGACTTTGTTGGTGTGGTTGATGACGCAGGCGATGTTGGCAGAAGTATTATTGGCAGTAATGGTGACACCACCGGTGTACTTTTCTGACAGGGTATAACCTTGTTTACCCATTGGGAATTCGGTGACGAATTCTTCGGTATTGCCCTGGCTCAAGGTTGTCTTAGAGGTAAAGGGCGTACCATTCTGGAAAGACACGGTCAAATCGGTGGGGGTGCTGCTGATATTTTGGCAGGTGATTGAGCTAAACCAGCCATAATAAGAGCGCAAAACACCAGGAGCGATAACGGTATAGGTAGCTGTCCCTACCGCATTGTAGGTTTGCGCCTGACCGTTAGCCGTAGAGGCATTTACCACTGCGAGGACTGGAGAGCCGGTGGAAGTAATGGTAGCGCCAAAATTGTTTCTTACCTGACCGGTTGTAAGCGGATGAGCCGTGGGCATGTAGAGCAAGCAACCTGGTTTTGCGTCAGTCAGATTGCAGCTAGAAGTGCCGCCGTCACTATAGGTAACGGTGACAGCCGCATTGCCAGCATTTTGCTTGAGGATATTCAAGCTAGCGTCCCAGCCATAGTATTTGACATACAGAGCGGGTACGTAGAGGGTGTTGAACCCATTGGCTACGCCATTATAAGACTGCGTATTGCCCTTAGCAGGTAAGGTTTGGTTATCTACTGCAACAACGGGAGAAGCGGTTGAGTGAACAACTGCAGCGCCTGAGCATGGGGTGGGCCCGCCAAAACCAGCGGGGACATCCGTTTCAAGATTGAACGTGGTAGAGCTATAGCCTGCCAATGCAGTCTTGGACAGCGTACCGGTTAAGCCAGTATCGCAAGTAATATTAACGGTGACATCCGTGGCGGTAGGGCCGGTATTTTGGACAGTGATGTGGCTGAACCAGCCCCATTTGTTGGAGATGTAGGAGGGCAGATAGAAGGTTGTTGCGCCGGTATCCATGCCGCTATAAGAGCCGTTGAAGCTGACGCCGCCAGAGGCAGTGCCATCGCCAAGGAGGTTGGCGGTTGCAACAATGGGCTGATCCGCAGAAAGGACTACGGAGTAAGAACCAGCGGGGATATTGACGCTAGAAACAACGATTTCTTTCGAGCTGCCCGCGGCTAATGAGAACGGGTTCGGTACAGCGGGGTTGGTACCATTCGCAGGGATCAACGGATTGGGGGTGGTGGCAACGCCATTGGCGTCATAGAAGGTAACTTGTACGCTGGCAGGAGCGCTTCCCATGTTTTGCACGGTGAAGGACGATTTCTGACTTCCGCCTAATTGTGCCTGCGCCGGTGAAACGGACATGGCGATCATGACGAAAACCAATATGAGGGAGAAGAGTTTCAAATATTTCATGGTTCCTCCAGAAAATAATAAGGATCTAGCACGATGTTACGGTTTAGTTATACGAAAATTACTGGGTCACGGCAATACTTCTTTGGTAGTATTTCGGCTTGAAAGGGGGGTTATTGTTTAAATTCCAGCTGCCAACCACATGCGCCGGCTGTTTTCAGGTCGGAGATTTCTGTGCTGGCTTCGCCGATCTTCACGGTATACAAGACTCCGGCTTTCATCACAAAGTCAGCATAACCAGGGTTCATTTCTGGGATTAAACCGGTATAGAAAATGTTTGACCCCTCTTGCCAGAGTACAGTGATCTTGATGCCTGCCAGGGGATGACCCTGCGCATCGCTGACTTGCACCTGAAGTAAGCCAGGGAGTAATGCCGGATCACAACTTTCTTGTTTTTTGGTGAGGGTAAAGGGGGCTTGCTGCACAGCGCGCGCAGTAGAAGTGGCGCGTGGCGTGAACGTGGGGATAGGGGAAAGGGTAAGGGTAGGCGGCGGGGGCGGGAGGGGGGAAACGGTCGTGGATGGCGTGGGGGCAAGGAAGGTGGGCGTGGCGGTTTGTACTGCATTGCCTACGGTGGCGGTCAGCGTAGGAGTAGGGGGCAACGGAGTATCCGTAACAGGTTCGCCGGTGGGAAGGATAGAGGTAGGCTGGATGTAACTGGTCTTATTCTGCGCCAAATCAGCAGCCAGAATCGCCAGATCACGCGCTTCGGCGGAGGCGGGGTTGGCGGCAAACACGCGCTGCGCTTCCGCGGCGACCGGACGAGCTGGGGAAGCATTATCGAATAACTTCACTCGTTCTTGAGCGCGCGCAAAGTTGTGATCGGCTGCATAGGCTTGCGCTACCACTTGCAGGTAGGTTTGTTGATAATTACTCGAAAGGGAAGCCGGTTCTGTGTTGATATAGCGGATTGGGCTGATGACCCAGGCGTAAATGACCCCACAGGCGATGCCGAGGATGAGACCGGTGAGCAAATAGAGGTTGCCGCGTGTTTCATTCATGGCGTTTTCCCGTTGGAGGAAGAAGATTGCAGCAATGCCTGGGTTAAGTCTGTCATCAGGCGTAAATCATCTTGGGCGTACCCAATTTGCTGACCGGTGAGAATGGCAGCGTTAACGGCTTGTAAGGCGGTCTGATTGCCGAAAAAGGTCAGGCGTTGAATGGCAGCCGGGAGATTATGGTCGCTGTGATAAATTTCCGCTACCATCAGCACATAATCCGCCTTATAATCCGCGCGAAGAGTATCCGGTGGGGTGATGTCATACTTGGCGGGGTTAATCGCCCAGCCGTAGACAAGACCGGCGCCAATGCCCAGCGCGATCATCCCAAAAAAGAGAATAAAACGTTTGAGGCGCATTATTTTTTATTCAACATGGGCATGTTCAAGTTGTTGCGTTCGGCGGCGGCGATGGCTTGCGGATAGCCTGCATCTGCATGACGGACAATGCCCATGCCGGGGTCGGTGGTTAGTACACGCTGCAGCCGTTTGGCAGCTTCGGGCGTGCCATCCGCCACAATGACCATGCCAGCGTGTTGGCTGAAACCAATGCCGACCCCGCCGCCATGATGGAAGGAGACCCAGGTCGCGCCGCCCGCGGTGTTGATGAGGGCGTTGAGAATGGGCCAGTCGCTGACGGCGTCTGTGCCATCCAGCATTCCTTCGGTTTCGCGGTTGGGAGAGGCGACTGAGCCAGCATCTAGGTGATCGCGTCCAATGACGATGGGGGCTTTCAGGATGCCCTGGGCGACCATTTCGTTAAATTTCAACCCGGCTTTGGCGCGTTCCCCATAGCCTAGCCAGCAAATGCGCGCGGGCAGCCCTTGAAACTGAATTTTTTCGCGCGCCATCTTCATCCAGCGTTTCAGGGGTTCATCTTCAGGGAAAAGTTCAAGGATGGCTTCATCGGTGCGATAAATATCTTCCGGGTCGCCGGAGAGCGCGACCCAGCGGAAGGGTCCCTTGCCTTCGCAGAAAAGGGGGCGGATATAGGCAGGCACGAAGCCGGGGAACTCAAAAGCATCCGGCACGCCCCAATCAAAAGCGCGTTGGCGCAGGTTGTTGCCATAATCAAACACCTCTGCACCCTGACGCTGAAAAGAGAGCATCGCCCGCACATGCTTTGCCATCGAATCATTTGACCTACGGGCGTATTCTTCAGGGTCTTCTTTGCGCAGAATGTCGGCTTCTGCCAGACTAATGCCTTCCGGCACATACATCATGACATCATGGGCGGGGGTCTGGTCGGTGACGACATCCGGGATGACCCCGCGCGCAGCGAGTTCGGTATAAACTTCCGCGGCGTTGCCGATCAACCCAATGGAGCGCGGGATACCCTGGTCTACAGCTTCCTGCGCCAGAGTCATGGCTTCTTCTAAGGTATCCACGACCAAGTCTACATATCCGGTTTCCTGACGGCGGTGAGCGTGCTGCGGATCAATTTCAACCACTACGCCCACGCCGCCATTCATGGTGATGGCTAAGGGTTGCGCGCCGCCCATGCCGCCCAGTCCAGCGGTAAGGACGAGCTTGCCTTTGAGCGAATCCCAGCCGCGCTGCTTTGCCAGAGAGGCGAGGGTTTCATACGTCCCCTGCAAAATGCCTTGCGAACCAATATAAATCCATGATCCGGCGGTCATTTGCCCATACATGATGAGCCCTTTGCGCGCCAGATCATCAAAATGCGCCTGGGTAGCCCAATGCGGCACCAGATTGGAATTGGCAATGAGTACGCGCGGCGCATCGGGGTGACTTTTAAAGACGACCACCGGCTTGCCAGACTGCACCAGCAGAGTTTCATCGTCTTCCAGGTTGCGCAGGCAGTCTAAAATGGCATCAAAGGCTTCCCAGCTGCGGGCGGCTTGTCCCCGTCCGCCATAGACGACCAGGTCTTGCGGGCGTTCTGCCACATCAGGGTCAAGGTTATTTTGAATCATGCGATACACGGCTTCAGTCAGCCAGGATTTGCAGGTAAGTTGTGTGCCACGCGGAGCGCGGACGATGCGCGGATCAGACATATCCCTCCCTTATTTCGTTTGGCGGGTTGGTTTGTCCTGATTATACGCTAAGTGTGGAAAAGTGCATTCTTTAAACTTAATCTATCCCCTTTCGGTTGCGTATGGTATGATTTCCTGGCTTTTCTTCTTCAGGAAGCCCTTAAAAGGAAGGGGAAAGCGTTGAGAGAGAAAAATGGATGAGAAGACTTTAAATACCCTGGAATTTCCAAAGCTGCTGGAACGCCTGGCGGCTTATGCTTCTTTTAGCGCGTCAGCTGATCTGGCGCGCGCTTTGCAGCCGGTAAGTGATGTAGAAGAGATACAAAAACGGCAGGCGCGCACGCAGGAAGCGCGTTTATTGTTGGATACCAACGTTGATGCGCGGATTGGCAGCGCGCACGACATCCGCCCGCTGGTGGAACGCGCGGCGCGGCGCGGCATGTTGGAAGCCAGCGAAGTGCTGGCGGTGAAAGATACGCTGATTGCTGCGCGCAGCCTGGCGCGTATCTTTGAGCGCGGCAATGAGCAGTACCCCGCCCTGGGGGAGATTGCCATGCGCCTCTCGCCGCCTAACGGGCTGATTGACGTGATTTCGCGCACCGTTTCGGATCGTGGCGAAGTGTTAGATAGCGCATCCGATAAGCTGGGACGATTGCGCAGTGAAATTAAGATCGCGCATGACCGGCTGATGACGCGCCTGGAACACATGGTCAATGATGTTCAAATTGGACCGATGTTACAGGAAAATATCATCACCCAGCGCAACGGTCGTTATGTACTGCCGCTGCGGGCTGAGTTCAAGGGGCGGGTGCGTTCGATTATTCATGACCAATCTTCTTCAGGGGCGACCTTGTTTGTGGAGCCGCTGGTGATTGTGGAATTAAATAACCAGTGGCACGAAGCGGAACTGGCAGAACGCGATGAAATCCGGCGCATCCTCATTGAATTATCCGATCAAATTGGCTCGTATGCGGAGTTAATCATTGCGCTGGTGAATGCTTTGGCGGAAATGGACCTGGCTTTTTGCTGTGCCAAGTATGCTTACGATTTGCACGCCGTAGCGCCGGTACTCGTCATTCCGCAAAAGGGGCAGAAAAATCACCCCGGCTCGGTGATTCGGTTGGATCAGGCGCGCCATCCGTTGTTGGATCAGGAAACGGTGGTGCCGATTGATGTGATGCTGGAAGAGGGTACGTTTGCGGTGGTCATCACCGGACCCAACACGGGCGGCAAAACCGTCACGCTGAAAACGATGGGGCTGATGGTGTTGATGATGCAATCCGGGCTGCATATTCCGGCGCGTTCAGACTCAGCGTTGAGCGTTTTCCATAATGTATATGCCGATATTGGGGATGAGCAATCCATCGAGCAATCGCTTTCGACATTTTCGGGGCATATTCGCAATATTGTGCGGGTGCTGCGGCGGGCGGATGAAAATTCGCTGGTGTTGTTTGATGAATTAGGCGCGGGGACGGATCCGCAAGAGGGGGCGGCGTTGGCGCGTTCCATCTTATCGTACCTGGTGGAGCGGAAGATCTCGTGCATGGTTGCCACGCATTACCCTGAGCTGAAGATTTATGCGCATAGCACCCCTGGCGTGATCAATGCCAGCATGGAATTTGATTTGCATAGCCTACAGCCTACATATCATCTGACGATTGGGCTGCCGGGGCGATCCAATGCGCTGGCAATTGCGCGCAGGTTGGGGCTGCCGCCGCAAATTATCGAGGATGCGCGTTCCACGCTCGATCCGAATGATTTGCGCGCGGAGGAATTGCTGAATGAGATTCACCATCAGCGCGAAGTGGCTCTGAAGGCGCGTCAGCAGGCAGACCGTGAGCGCAGTGAAGCTCAAAAGCTCCGCGCGGATTTGAATACCCGATTAGAGAAGATCGAAGATGAACGCCGGAAGCTGCTGGAACAGACGCGCGCAAAATCAGAGGCGGAGGTGTTGGCGCTGCAAGATGAATTAGAAGAACTGCGCCGCGCCTTGGCTCGCGCGCGTCAGCCCTTGGAGGCGCTGAAGCCTTTGCAAGAACAGGTACAAACGTTGACGAACACGGTGCAAAAGCCGGTGCTACGCCAACAGGTGCAGGAAGCCAAGCCTCGCCCGCTGCGTCTGGGCGATAAGGTGCGCGTGCGCTCGATTAAGATGGATGGCGTGATCACTGCAATGAGTGACTCGGATTTTGAGGTACAGGTAGGTAATTTGCGGGTACGCGCTCGGCAGGGAGACTTGACTCGCGCGGGTGAACCCGAGCCTGCGCCGCTAGAAGAAGCAATGAAATCCGGCTCTGGGCGCACGAGTTTGACATCCGGCAGCGCTGCTTCTGCGCGGAGTGGATCAAGCAGCGCGTCCGCCAGCAGTCCCTTTTATCCATCGCCTGGGATGGAGTTGGATTTGCGCGGGCTGCGCGCGGAGGATGCGCTCGAATCCCTGGATCGGTATCTGGAGTCGGCGTACCTGGCAGGGCTGCCATTTGTGCGGATTATTCATGGCAAAGGGACGGGCAAGCTGCGTCAGGTGATGCGTGAAGCCCTAGACCAATCGCCGCACGTGAAGAATTGGGAATCAGGCGGTGAAAAAGAGGGCGGCGAGGGTGTGACCGTTGCCAGGATACAAACGGATTAGGGAAGCGCTTCGTGCCGGCGGAAACGATGGGATTAAGTGAACTACCGCTAGGCTAAAGACCTAGCGGCTTCCGACTTCGCTGAGAAATGCTCGGTTTTGAAGTCGAGACTGACACTCTCTCCATCGGCGTGACTTCGGGCAGTTCCAGCCCTAGATTTTGCTTGATTTTGAATGT
>JBBRAT010000064.1:0-16440 GCA_038206515.1 Anaerolineales bacterium
AACCAACATGACCACAACCCCCCCGGATGCCCCCACAAAAACAAACCCCCCTCAAACCCTTGCGGGGTGTTCTGCGCGCCCCCAAAACAACCACTCTCTCTTTGTTATATGTCTTCTTCCCAGCGAACGTGATTCTTAGACAGCATATCAATCAATCGCCGCCGACCATTCATTCGCCGGTCCACCGCGTGACTTTGGGATACCTGCCAAACCACCTGGGCAATATCGTATGCCGCGTTTGGGCGACCCAGCCGCTGCGCATTCACCGTCCGCTCGTGCAAGAGTTTACCATCCTCGCGGAACAGGTCAGAAAGCATCTCCAGAATCGCGATTGGCTCTAAGGTCAAATCCCCCGCCCCATGCGAAACCACATACTCCGCATTGCCCGTTTCCTGCCCCGCAATGGCATCCACCAACATCAGCGGACGCCCACATGCCAGCGCCTCGGTGACGATCAGCCCCCCCGCCTTACATACCACCAGGTCAGCCGCTTTGAGCAACTCAGGGATATTGCGATGATATTCAAACAGCTTCACTGGAATATGCCAATCCACCCCTTGCAGCTGACGAAACAGCACTTCGTCTTTGCCGGCTGCCACAATCAATTGGACAGGCATGCCAAAATGGTTAATCACATTGAGCGCATCCATAAAGTGATCCACCCGGCGACTGCCCACTGCCACAATGGTAAGCAAGGTGGGTTGCAGCCCCAACTCAACCCGAATCTGTGCCTGGGTGCGCTTTTCACGGGCAATATTCGGGTTGACAGGCATGCCTGTCACGATAATTTGCTCCGCCGACATCCCCGAATCCAACGCTAAATCTCGCACCGGGTCTGTGGGCGCAAAGCAAATATCCACGCTGGTGGAAAACCATAGCCGGTGTACCGTCACCAGGTCGGTGACCGCCACCGCCAGCGGCGCAGCCAATCGGCTGACGGTTAATGCTGCCCGCACCGGCGCTTGATAAAGTGGATAGGTGGAAAGAATCACATCCGGGCGATAATTTCGCAAAATATCGCGCATCACCTCAAACAAGAAAACCACTAACGCCTGCTCTACAATCGTAGCGGGCACAGTGGCATCTGATGCGTCATACCCCAGCCTATACAGCTCTGGCATATTGCGCACCATCTTATCGTAATCCGTTTGGCTATCTCTTAAGAAGAAAGGCGCGCGCTTATCTTCCAACGGATTCAGAATATCCAAAATACATTGGCTGCCGTATAGCTCTTGCAAGGCGCTGGCAACCGCATTCGCTGCACTGCGATGCCCAAACCCCGCATCCGCTGTCAGAATCAGGATGCGCCGTTTGGCAGGGCTAGGCAGGGAATAATACCTCGCGCTCATAAATGGCTCCCTTAAGCCAGGCGCGCCGCAGAGGTGGACGAGCGCACCAGCCAACGCGCTGGTTGTAAGGCAAAGACCAACTCAAACACCTGCCCAGCACACATACATAACACATGCCAGCCTTCGGCATCTTCCCAACTGCGACCCGTGGCGTCAAACACCATCTTCCGATTCTGCCAGGTCATTTCAACAGGCACAAACTCACCGTCCGTTTCCCAACGGGCTGCTACGATTACCGGTTCTAAGCTCATGCAAAAACGACCTTTCCGTTTACATAATCAAAAACAATTTGTAATGCCTGCCGCGCAGATTGTTCTTTATTTTCCACGCGACTGCCCTGCCAGGTAAACTGCCAGGCGCGGCTGCCTTGTGGCGTGCTTAACCCAATCCACACCAACCCAACCGGCTTTCCAGGCAGTTCCCCATCCGGTCCCGCTATCCCGCTGACAGAGACCGCCAGCAAAGTCTCAGGCGCAAAATCCGCAAAGAAAGCGCGCCGCGCCCCATCCGCCATCTCGATCACCGTTTCCTGGCTGACTGCCCCCGCCTGCGCCAAGGTGGCGTGACGAACGCCGAGCAGACGCTCCTTCGCCTCGTACGCATACGAGATGACCCCGCCCAGATAATATTCTGATGACCCCGGCACATTGGTCAACCAATGCCCAATTAACCCGCCGGTGCAGGATTCAGCGGTGACGAGCTTCAGTCCGCGCTGACGCAACGCCGCCCCCACCTGCGCCTCAAGGGATTCGTCTGGCACGCTCTTCTCCTTCATTTATTTCTCCGAAAGGGGCAGAGGGGGAATTTGCAGCGTCTCTCCAACCCGCAAAACATCCTCAACCTTCTTACCATTGTACCCCGCAATTTGATCTGCGGGGGTCTTCCAGCGTTCGGCAATCAGTTGAAAATTATCCCCGGTCGCCACCGTATAAGCTGCTGCCTGCCCACTGACGTTTTTCTGCATCCATGCCCAGCGGAACACGTCAAAGCCATCATCACCGGTGCGCCCGTTGATGTGATCCAAATTCCACTGGTTGCGGATGATCCCCACCCCACTATCTTGCGGGTTATACAAAATCACACGCTCTATCGTGGTCTTTTTCACCGGTTTACTAAACGTTAAATTTGTGACGGAATAACGGTTACCCTGCGCATCTTGTTCCGTCACCAGAAACATGTGATAAAACCCATCCAACCGGCTATAACTAAAGATAAAATCACCCGGGTAGAGCGGAAAATTCCCAAAATCAAACGTCCCCATCGGTTCGCTAAAGTGCGACAGGCGAAAAAGCGCCTTGGAGAACAAGCTCCATGGGCGACCGTCACTGCTGCGTGGGTTCGCCAGCCAAAAGCTCTTCCCTCCCACCGACCAGTTCCCTCGTTCGGGTGGGAACGCCCCCGCCTCCTCCATCAATTCCCACACCAGCGGACCGCACATGTTTGATGGGTCCGCATCCTTACTGTTCATCCAACCCACCCGCTGCGCTGAATGAATGGATTGTTCCGTATCCAAAGCAACAAAAGTCTGCGCCACCTCTGCATATTGAGGAATACGCTGGTTTTTGGCAGGCCACCATTCCGCTGTGCGCTGTGGAGAAAACCCCTGCGCCACCATCCAGTCACACGCGGGCAGCTTCAAGAAAGATACCACGCTTGAATCCTTCTCAGGCAGCGCATCACGTGACCGCCAGTACGCTTCCACGTAAGGCTGCCACGCGGACTGCATAATTTGCGAGTCCAGCAGCGGAATCGCCAGAATGTGCGCCGTCTGATTGGCAGGACGGCGCAGCCACGTCACAAAGCCGCTCACCTGCAAGGCATTTAGCATCCTTTGCAGCGTCCCCTCGTCCCTCACCCCTGAAATATCCAGTTCCATCACGTGATAAACATCGCCGCGGCTCCCCCGAAGCGTATTTTCACCGCTATACTCATTCCGCGCCATCTCCAGACGGCGTTCTTCCAGAGGCATCCCTTCCAATAACAGGCTGTCCGCATACGCCAACATTTGCGCCGGTGTAGCAAGCCGCGATTGTGCCTCCGCAGATAAACACCCCGCTGGTTCAGCGGGCGGGTTTTCCTTTGCCGCGGACGTTTGCATCGCTTGAGCAGTAATCGTAGCAGTCATTTGAAAGACAACTTGCCCCTCCAACGTCATCGTTGCGGATGGCTCGGAGGGATGAGCAGTTTTGATTATGAGGACTGCCGCAGGAGTGCGAGTTGCACCCTGAGAAGCCTGCCAGCTCGATTGGCACGCCAGCGAAAGGAGAATAACGCCCACAAAGAAAAGAACAAAAAAACGATAACGAGGTCGAAACATACACATCCTGACTAAAACAGCCGCCCTTGCTCTGCCCCAGAGTCACCGCTTTCCGGTAGCCCCAACAGCCGCTTCAGACGGCGGCAAGAAGCCGGCGCAAATCCGGCATAATCATTATCAAAAAAGCCAAAGATGCGCTCCACCGGCGGATTTGCGTTTGTCATTGCCTGTTGAATGCGCTCCACCCAGCCTTGCAGCCGCTCCGCCCGATCTAAGACCTCATAACCAGGGTGCGCCAATACATTGTGCCGCCCAATCCAGCGAATATACAGAAAATCCGCCGTAGGAGTGACCGTAAGCGGCAAATTTTCATAATCCACGCTCACCCAGCACACCTGATGCGCCCTCAGTGCGTCCGCTGTTGCCTCAGCCGCTTTCGGCGCGTACCAGGAAGCGTGCCGAAATTCGATGGCATATTGAATAGCCTGATCGCCTGGTTCAACCCGCAGCCCCGCCAGGAACTTCTCCACTTGCGGCAGGCTATCCGCGTGCAGGCTGGGCGGCAACTGAATAAGAATCGCGCCCAGTTTTTGCTGCAACGCTCGTGAAATCCCCGCAAAAGCGCGCAGCTCTTCCGCAGCCGCCCCTTCCAGGCGCAGATCATGGGTGATATGACGCGGCGCTTTCAAGCTGAAACAAAAGTCTTCCGGCGTGAGGGCAGACCAGCTTTGCATCTGCTCCGCGGATTTTGCCCCATAGAACGTGGTATTGATCTCTACCGCATTAAAAGCGTGGCTGTAAAACCGCAGCGCATCCTGCGAAGATAACCCGCTCGGGTAAAAATTCCCCTTCCATTCCGGGTAACTGAACCCAATCGTTCCCAACGACCATTCAACCATTTATCCACCTCTCCCTTGATTAAACCACAGTTCACACAGATTATGTTCTACAGAAAGAATTTTGTCTGCGTAGAAGCTTCCGGCAGGAAGCCTGTCAATTGCTTGACAATCTGGCGCATTGCGATTAAAATCTTCCCCATCAAGAGCAAATGCGCTCAAAAAAAGCCGAGATAGCTCAGTTGGTAGAGCACACGACTGAAAATTGTGGTGTCCTGGGTCCGATCCCCAGTCTCGGCATTCCCTCTCTTTCTCCTTCTATGAAAAAACTCCCTTCGCCCCTCAACGTGCAAGCCTTAATGCGCTCGCACGGGCTTTTTCCGAAAAAGAGCCTGGGGCAAAATTTTTTAACCGACCCCTCTACCCTCCAAAAAATTGTCGACAGCGCAGAAATTGACCCGAACGCCGAAGTCCTGGAAGTGGGACCGGGGCTAGGCAGCCTCACCCGTCACCTGGCACTCGCAGCTCGGCGCGTGGTAGCCGTTGAACTCGATGAAAACCTGATCTCTATCTTAGAAGAAGTCCTTGGCGATACTGATAACGTTGAAATCGTCCACGCGGATATTCTCACCCTGCAACCGCAAAAGATCATGCAAGAAAATGGTTATTGGGTCGTTGCCAATATCCCTTACTACATCACCTCCGCGCTCATCCGCCATCTGCTCGAAGCCCCCATCCAGCCGCGCCGCATGGTGCTAACCGTCCAAAAAGAAGTCGCTGACCGCATCACCGCCACTCCGCCTGACCTCAGCCTGCTTGCCCTCGGCGTACAGGTCTACGGTCGCGCCCAAAAAGTAGCGGTCATCCCCGCCAGCGCATTTTACCCCACGCCCCAGGTTGATTCCGCCGTGGTACGGGTAGACATTTACCCCCAACCGCTCATTCGCACCTCCTCACTCAATACCTTCTTCCGCATGGCAAAAGCGGGCTTCAGCCAAAAGCGCAAAACCCTGCGCAATTCCCTCTCTGCTGGACTTAGCCTCTCCTCTCAAATCACTGGCGAGCTATTAGCCTCTGCCGAAATTGACCCCATGCGCCGCGCCGAAACCCTCTCCATCCCCGAATGGAGCCGCCTCACCGAGCGATACCTCGAAGAACAGCAAAAAGCAAAAGATGAATCCAAAGAAAAAGAGTGACATATTCTCAGAAGAATACGCCACTCTTTTTGGTTATAAATTCGTCAAATATGCTGTAATTTAGAAGACTTAAGATCGCTATACATTCCCCTCAACTGCCAGGTACGCAATGCCGCCTCGATCTGGATACGGAAATTCATCTTAGACTTGCCCCAGCGCCGGTCTGCGAAGTAAATCGGCACTTCGGCAAAAGTATGCCCCAGGCGCAAGGCAATATACGCCATTTCCACCTGAAAAACATAGCCATTGGAGCGCACCCGCTCTAATGGCATGCTGCACAACGTCTCACGCCGCCACAATCGGAATCCACCGGTCACATCCTGCACCGGCACATTCAAGATCGTCCGCGCGTAAAAATTCCCAAAGCCCGATAAGGCTTTCCGCCACATGGGCCAGCGTTCATCCAGGCTGCCGCCCGCCACATAACGCGACCCAAGCGCCACATCCACCTTCTCTAGGGCTGCCAGCAGTGCGGGAATCTTGTCAATGGGGTGCGAAAAATCCGCATCCATCTGTCCAATCGCCTGCGCGCCTTCTTCAATGGCATGCTGAAAGCCTTGAATATACGCCGATCCCAGCCCCAGCTTCCCGGCGCGGTGCATTACGCTGATCCGCCCAGGGTTCTGCCGCGCCAGGTCTTCCGCCATTTGACCCGTCCCATCCGGGCTATTATCATCCACAATCAAGAGGCTCAGTTCAGGCAAAGGGAGCGCAAATACAGCGGAAATCAGCCGAGGCAGGTTCTCCGCTTCGTCATACGTAGGAATAACAATGGTTAATTTCACAAGGTGACTTCTAATGATAAAGAGGGTCTAATTCGGCTTTCAAACTTTGCAAATTGCGCTGCGAAAGCGAAGCAACAGGCAGTTCATGAATCTCCACTGCCAACGGTTGGCTGCGAAACGTCCCCTGTTCGCGGTCTTGGTCACTATAAAAATACGGGAAAGATTGTTCCAGGCGGTGCGCAATCCGCTCTTTGATCGGCAATAGCGCCTCTTGACCGGTGACAACCACAAAGTCAGATGCAGTCAAATGCCCCAAAAAATCTTGCTCACCACCCAAATCCCGTACAGCATCGCGGATCATCAAAGAAATGGCGCGCAACAGGTCATCTGACGCCACAAACCCGTAGACATCGCGGAAACGCGGCAGATTCTTCAGCGAAATGACCATCAGCCCGCCATTCTCGCGGTCTAAACTCTGTTGAAGCGCCTCATCCACCAGGCTGCCTTCCGGCAAACCGGTGACGGCATGCGTCAATGGACCCTGACGCGCGCGAGCCAACGCATTCCGCACCCGCAGGCGCAGTTCCTGAATATCAAATGGCTTGGTAATGTAATCATCCGCCTGAAGCTCCAACCCACGCAGCCGGTCGGATCGCTGCCGCTTTTCGGTTAAAAAGATAATAGGGATTTCTTTCGTCTTGCGATTCGAGCGCAGCAAACGCGCCACCTCAAACCCATCAATATCTGGCAGGCGAATATCCAAAATCACCAAATCAGGGGCAGCCGTCTGACAGGCGCGCACCCCATCTTCCCCCCAGTTGACCGTAAGCACCTCGTACCCCTGTACGCGAAAATAGGCATTGAGCATATCCGCAATGTCCAGGTCGTCTTCGACAATCAAAAGAGTGGGTTTAACAGCTTCCACGCAGTCTCCACAATGCTGATTTATACAATCGGCTCTTTGACAATTTGGAAATTACACTTTTCATCGCCCGCGCCATGGCAGGTGATTTGCACCACTTTAAATTCTTTTCCGCCAGAAACCCATTTGAGTCCCTCTTGGATCAGACCGGTCGCCATGTGGCAGGCAGGGCGGTCTACGTGCCTTCCCCAGCACACTGGGCAGCGGTGAATGGTGTAAATAAAATAGTCATGAAATTCTTGCACAGTGGAAAGTTGGTCGCTTGCGGTGGAAAACACCTTCGCCATCGCTGGCAAGCCAATATGCAGCTTCGCGGAAAGCGGCAGCACCTTGAACGCCAGGTCGCCTACCCCTGCCAGCGCGCCAAAGTTCCGCAGCCCTTCGCTGAACACTGCCCGCCCCGCCCTTAATGCCAATCCACGCCCCCCGCGCGGACCGTACATCTCTTCCAGGGCGCCATTGATCGAGGAGAAATCCGCAAAATCAAATTTGCGCTCCAGGTTGCTAGGCGGATAATTGTCAATTAAATGGGAAAGACCCGCAAGATTAAGGACAGCGTTCAAGCCATTTTTGCCCATCACATCTTCAATGGCGTGGACTGCCAGGCGGCCAAAGTTATTCGGGTAGTAAAAGCCACTCTTTGGGATTGGTTCCATGCTGGTTTCTCTTTGTCTCCCGTTAGATTACTTTGGTCAAGTCTTCTACTGCTCGGCGCATATCCAGGAAGATCAACCCCAGTTTGGCTTGTTCGCGGGCGAGCGCCGTAAGCACAGCGTTCTCCCCCACCGACATTAACACCACATAACCGGATTCGCCCTTAATATACACCTGTTCGAGAGAACCGCGCCCTAATTCATTAGCGATCCGTTCCCCCAAAGATAACATTGCTGCCGACATTGCCGAGACGCGGTCTTCCTCTACCCCTTGCGGGAGGGCTGAAGCAATGGTTAAGCCATCTAAGCTAACAATTGCTGATGCCTCTATATCTGGCGAGGAAGCTTGCAGCTCACGCAGACGTTCAACCATCAGTTGGGTGCGAGTTTTAGTCAAAGCTGCGCTCCTTTAATAAGAAGATTCCTGACGACTTGAATTGATTATCGCCCTAAGAATATTATAATTTAATCTAACACAGGCATTTCTTTGTGTCAAGCACAATTCAGTCCCCTCTCTGCGATGTTAAGAAACTGATAAGTCTCCTAACTTGCCGTTATAATACACTCGCATCAAGGAGGAAATTTTGGCTCTTCATTTTCGAGACTTACGCGCTTTTCTTCAACATCTGCAAGACCACGACCAGCTGATTCGGGTTCAGTCCGCCGTCTCCTCTGACCTAGAGATTACTGCCATCACCGACCGGATGAGCAAGCTGCCTGCCTCGCAAAATAAGGCGCTTTTGTTTGAAAACGTCATCGGCTCAACCATGCCCGTTCTCATCAATACCTTCGGCTCGGAACAGCGCATGGCATGGGCGTTAGGCGTGGATCATTTGGATCAATTAAACGAACGCCTCGCCCACCTGATTGACCCGCGCCTGCCTAAAGGCTTAAGCGAAACCTTCGAGCGCGGCAAAGATTTGATGGACGCTGCCCGCGCCGTAGGGTTAAAGCCCACTCGCGTGCGGCGCGGTCCCGTCCAAGAGGTCATTGAAACCGAGCATCCCAGCATGGCAGGCATTCCTATTCTGAAATGCTGGCCCCAGGACGGCGGCAAGTTCATCACCTTACCCCAGGTCATCACTCGCAACCCGCAGACCGGTGTGCGCAATGTCGGCATGTATCGCCTGCAAGTGGTGGATGACCAGACCCTGATGGTTCATTGGCAGCGCCATAAAGGCGGCGCAGATCACGAAATGCGCGCCAGGCAGCTTCAGCAAACCAAAATCCCCGCTGCCATCGTCCTCGGCGGCGACCCTGCCAGCGTCTGGTGCGCCTCCGCCCCCCTGCCCCCTGAAATAGATGAATACCTGCTGGCGGGCTATTTGCGCGGCTCCCCGGTTGAATTTCTGCCCTGCGTCTCGCAGCCGCTGGAAGTCCCTGCCTACGCTGAAATCGTCCTGGAAGGCTACGTTGACCTGGAGGATTATCGACCCGAAGGGCCCTTTGGTGATCATACCGGCTACTATACCCCCATCGAACGCTTTCCCACCTTCCACCTGACGGCGCTTACCCGCCGCAGGCAGGCAATCTATCCCGCCACCGTGGTTGGCATCCCCCCTATGGAAGATGTATGGCTGGGCAAAGCCACCGAGCGGCTCTTCCTGCCCCTCATCCGCACCGTCATGCCTGAAGTGCTGGATGTATGTATGCCCGCTGAGGGCGTTTTCCATAACCTGGTCATTGCCCGCGTCCAAAAACGCTTCCCCGGTCATGCCCGCAAGGTCATGCACGGCTTATGGGGCATGGGGCTGCTCACCCTGGCAAAGACCATTGTGGTCGTAGATGAATGGGTGGATGTGCAAAACCTCTCCCAGGTCGCCTGGCAGGTATTGGGCAACGTAGATTGGTCGCGCGATATTATGCTCACCCAGGGTCCCGTGGATCAGCTGGATCACGCCAGTTACCAACCCTTATATGGCGGTAAAATAGGCATTGACGCCACCGCCAAGTGGACTGAAGAAGGCTATACGCGCGGCTGGCCCCAGGTGGTGCAAATGCCTGCGGATTTGCTTACCCGCATCAATCAAATTTGGAAAGAATTAGGAATCGAGAATTAATGAAATCCAAACAGACTATTCTTGCCTGCTGGATGCTCCTGAGCATCCTGGTTATCGCCCTCTCTGGCTGCGCTACTCCCACTGCCCCCGCCAGCGCTGAAAAAATCACCGTTCGCATTGCCGCCCTGCCCATTGTGGATGCCCTCCCCTTCTATGTAGCGCAAAAAGAAAGCTTATTTGCCAAACAAAACATTACCGTGGAATTCATTCCGGTCGGCTCCGCTGCCGAACGCGATCAGGTCATCCAATCCAAACAGGCAGATGGCATGATTAACGATATGGTTTCAGTTGCGCTCTATAACAAAGACAGCGTCCAACTGCAAATTGTGCGCTTTGCCCGCATCGCGGATGCCAAAAGCCCCATGTACCGTATCCTCGCAGCCAAAAATAGCGCCATCCAATCCCCTGCTGACCTGGCTGGCGTGCCGATTGGCATGTCGCAAGGCACGGTGATTGATTACGTCACTTCGCGCATGTTGGAACGGGAAGGTCTGAAATCCGATCAGATCAAATCCATAGCAGTGCCAAAGATGGATCAACGCCTTGCCCTGCTCGGCAGCGGTGAACTGAAAGCCGCCACCCTGCCCGAACCCTTCGGCACTATTGCCCAAGGCACAGGCGCAACCATCATCGTGGATGATTCCAAATACCCTGAATATGCCAACAGCGTCCTCTCCTTCCGCAAAGAATTTATTGACGCTCACCCCCAGGCAGTCAAAGGCTTTTTGCAGGCGATTGAGCAAGCAGTCACCGACATCACCCAAAACGGGGAGAGCTTCCGCCCCTTGTTCAGCGAATACAAGCTAATCCCGCAAAACCTGGCAGCCACCTACCCCATCCCCTCCTTCCAGGCGGCTTCTCTGCCCACCCGTGAGCAGTTTTTGGATGCCGTCAGCTGGGCGAAGGATCACAAGCTGATCCAGAATGACGTGCCTTACGAGCAGTCCGTGAACGCCACCCTGCTGAAACCGTAGCCATCTTGATTACCCTGAACGCTGTCTCGTTTGCCTATCCCCACGCTGCGCCCCTGTTTAGCGGATTCACCTGGCAGGTTGCTCCGTCCGAAGCCTGGGCGGTCTTGGGTCCCTCTGGCGAAGGCAAAACGACCCTGCTCTATCTGCTTGCCGGACTGCGCTTCCCGACCAGCGGCAGCATCACCTTTGACGGTCTGCCGCTCACCCGTCCGCGCCCGCAAACCGGTCTCATTTTGCAGGATTACGGCTTGCTGCCCTGGAACACCGTGCTGGATAACGTCCGCCTCGGGCAACGGATTCGCGCCTTATACGGTCCCGATGGCAAACACGCGCCACCCACCTCTGCCTCCGCCCAGGCAAATGACCGCCAAACAGCCCTGGATTGGCTAACCCGCCTGGGCTTGAGCAAGCTGGCGCAGCAGTACCCCGGTCAGCTTTCTGGCGGGCAGCGTCAACGAGTTGCCATTGCCCGCACCCTGCTCTTGCAGCCTGATCTACTGCTGATGGATGAGCCGTTCTCCTCACTAGATGCTGCCACCCGCGAGTCGCTCCGCAGCCTGATCCTGGATTTATGGCAGGAGCAGCATTTTACCTTTGTGGTCGTCACCCACGCTATTGAAGAAGCCATCCACCTGGGGCAGAAAATCCTCATCTTAGGGCAATCCCCGCATCGTCATCCGCAGATCATCGCCAACCACTGCTTTAGCAGCCCTGACCCCGAATCCCACCCGGCGTACCCCGCCCTGGTACATACTCTGCGCGCCGCCGTCCGCGCCCAGGCTGCCTTCAGTGGAGGCGCAGCATGAAGACTCGTCCGCAGTGGATTTGGCTCGCCCTGGCGGTGATTTTAGTCATCTGGCAGGTATTAGCGATGCTGCTGAATACCCCCTTGCTTCCTTCCGTGATCCAGGTTGCCCGCGCCCTGTGGATCGAAACCACGCAAGGCGATTTGATTATCCACTTTTGGGCAAGTCTGTGGCGCGTGATCGCCAGTCTGGCGCTTTCTATCCTGCTTGCCGTCCCCGCCGGGTTGGTCATGGGCCAATCCGAGCTTCTCAACCGCATCTTCTCGCCGCTAATTTACCTCACCTACCCCATCCCCAAGGTCGTCCTCGTGCCGCTGGTCATGCTGTTCTTAGGCATTGGCGACCTGGCAAAAATTGTGGTCATCTTCCTGATCCTCTTTTTTCAAATTCTGGTGCTGGTGCGTGACCAGGCAGCTGCCCTGCGCCCTGAACTCCTCCAAAGCGTGCGCAGCCTGGGGGCGGGTCGGCGCGCCCTCTTCCAATACGTCTACCTGCCCGCCTGCATCCCCGCCATCCTGACAGGCGTGCGCCAGTCCATTGGCACTGCCGTAGCCGTCCTGTATGTGGCTGAACTGTTCGCCACCCAATACGGCTTGGGATATTACATTTATTATGAGGGCAGTACCCTGTATAATTACCCCGCCATGTACGCTGGCATTGTGGCGATGAGCCTCTTAGGCACGTTCCTCTATATCAGCACCGACTGGTTGGAAAAAATCCTCTGTCCCTGGTTAGGAAAACAAGGCACATGAAGTCCATTCGCGCTTTTTTAGACCTGATTAAATTTGAGCATACCATCTTCGCCCTGCCCTTCGCTTACCTGGGGATGCTGCTGGCTGCGCGTGGACTGCCTACCTTCGCTCAATTTTTCTGGATCACCGTAGCGATGGCTGCCGCTCGCACTGTTGCTATGGGCTTCAACCGCATCGCGGATCGCTATTGGGATGCGCGTAACCCGCGTACCTCGCAGCGTCCGCTCATCAGCGGCAAAATATCCCTGCGTACCGCCTGGATGGGAACAATTATTGCAGCGATCCTCCTCTTGATTGCCGCCTGGCAATTAGGACCGCTTCCCCTGTTGCTTTCCCCCGGCGCGTTCATCTTCTTGTTTGGCTACTCCTTCACCAAACGATTCACCCCCCTTTCGCATTTTATCCTTGGCTTTACCGATGCGCTTGCCCCCGCAGGAGCGTGGGTTGCCGTGCGCGGCTCTTTCCTGACTGCCGCCGACCTTCCCGCCTGGCTGCTGCTTGCCATTGTCACCTTGTGGATCGGCGGCTTTGACCTGATTTACGCCTGCCAGGATGTGGAATTTGACCGCCAGGCGCATCTCTATTCCATCCCCGCCGTGTATGGGGTAAAATTTGCTCTGCTGCTTTCCACCCTCAGCCATGCGCTGATGATCCTTCTCCTTGCGCTCCTCGGTTATTGGACAGGCTTAGGCTTGCCCTACTGGTTGGCGTGGGTCGTGACCATCGGCTTGGTCATCTGGGAACATCGTCTGGTGAACCCAAATGACTTTTCGCAGTTGCAGGTGGCTTTTTTTAATATGAATAGCTACATCAGCCTGGCATTGTTTGCGGGCGTGCTGGCATCCCTCTTTCTAATAAGGTAATAATGAACTCTCTTTTACACGCAGCGGATCAAATTTACGCTTTTTACCGGCGTTACTGGTTTTGGGGATTGCTGATTGCCTGCCTGCTCCTGGGCGGAATGGCGATTCAGATGTTTTATCAGGCGACTTCGCATTTTGGCATAGGCGTCCGCAGTGATTCCGTTGCCTACCTGTGGGCAGCTGAAAATTTCGCCAAAGGGTTAGGGTTAGGTCGCCTGAACGGGTTGGGGCAGTGGAAACCTATGACCCACTGGCCCCCCTTTTACCCCATGCTGCTTTCCATATTTGAATTTGGCGGCAGCACTGCCCTGGTCGGCGCGCGCTGGTGGGGCGCCGTCTGCGTCGCGCTGATCCTCCTGCTCATGGGTCTGACCCTCGCCCGCCTGACGCGCTCCTTCTGGTTCTCGCTCGCAGGGGTCGTTATCCTCTTCTATTCCGCCGGTCTGTGGAATATCTCGTTGGATGCCATGACCGAACCCCTCTTCCTGGTCTTAGGGACAGCCGGCGTGCTGGCATTAGACGTTTACCTCGAAAAGCGCGCGCGCAGCTGGTTTATTGCCGCCGCCCTGTGCTTTGGCTTATCCTTCCTCACCCGTTACGCCGGTATTGCTTATATCTTGGTGGCTGCGCTCATTATTCTGCTGCGGATTGGCTTGCAAGACCGCTCCCATAGCCGCAAGAATTGGCTGGATGGACTAAAAATTGCCTTGCTGTTTGGCTTTTTTGCCTGCCTGCCCGTGCTTATTTGGATGACCCGCAACCTGATCCTGGCGGATAGCGCCACCAACCGTTACCTGAATATCATTCCAATCCAGCCGGAATATTACACCCTGCTAAAAGCCACCATCACCCGTTGGATTTTCCCCATCAAGGTGGCGCTTTCCATTGGCGTTGGCAAGCTGACGTTCATCATTCCAGGCTTAATCTTGTTTGCCCTGGGCGTTCTGCTGCGCAAACGGAATTCCATTTCGCCCGCTCCGCAAGCGCGTTCCTTGCTGACCAGTACCATGCCCTTGTTTTACGCCCTCTTCTTGGTCATTTACCCCATCTTTATTTTCCTCTCTCGCCTCCTCCTGGATAGCCTCATCACCTTCTACGAAGAGCGCATCATTTACCCTGTCTATTTCTCCGCGCTTATCCTCATCATCTTTGCCGCCTGGTATCTGCTGGAAAAATTCGGCTGGCGTTACGTCTGGTTCGGCGCAGCGTTGATCGTGCTATATGTCTCGGTCAGTTCCACCTTTGTGCGCATGTATGAAGAGCCGCGCTTCCGCGTTCTGGATGACAGCCGCGTCTCCGGGCGTTCCCTCAGCGGATATGGCTATATCTCCCGCGCCATCAATCCCATCGTGCGTGCGTTCAGCCCCGATCAGGTCTTTTATACCGATAACATTGAGCAACTTTACTTCAATACCGGCAAAGTCGCTTTTCAGTTGAACTCGCTGGATGATGTCACTCTGAAGCAAATTACTGAGCTGCACAAAACGAAAAAAATCACCTTTGTGATGTTCTACTCGTTTGATCGCATCGCTCAGATTCAAAGTCTAACCCCTCATCCCCAGATAATTTACTCTGGCGTAGACGGGGTTATTCTGACCATGCCTTAAACGCCCCGAAAATCTGGTAAAATTCCCTTTAACGAAAGGTCTTTTATGAAATATCGTTTGATTCTCTGTGTAATTCTGCTTGCCTGCATTGGCGCATGGCTTCCCATGTCCCCCCGTCCTGTGCAGGCAGCTGCTCCGCAAGCCAACCCCGCCGCTGAACCCTTCCCCGGGCAATCCTTATGCCTGCCCGAAACCGATGCCCCCTCCGCCAGTCCATGCCTGGCATTGGGTCCCGCCCAAACCCTGGCAGACCTGGCAAAACAGGGTATTCAGTACCCAATTAGCCCGCTGCCTGCTTCCAAACCCGGCTTTGAACTGACCAATATCCCGGTAATGATCGCCAGAATTAATATGGATAAAGCCTTGCCGGTGGATATTTATTCTTCTCTGGATGATGCCGCCGCTGGCAAAAACCCCGTCCGTCAGATTGCTGCTGGCGTCACCCGTTACGTCTCTTACGTGCAGACGCAAAAGATCAATGGTAAGCCCTTCGTACAGCTCCACTCTGGCGAATGGGTGCGCGCTTCCCCTTCCAGTTACCCGCTCTTTCAAGGGCTGACCTTCCGGCGCACGCCCACCGTCCTGTTTGGCTGGATGCTCGATAGCATCAAGCCTTACGTTGCCCCAGGCTTCGCCCAAAAACAGGCAGGTGACACCCTCGCCAAGTGGTCCGTCATCCAAATTGCCGAAACCGCGCAGGCGGACGGCATGGATTGGTATCGTGTCGGCACAGATCAATGGGTCCCCTGGCTCAAAGCGCGCCGTCTGCACATCAACACCACCCCGCCCAAAGACGTTACCGGCGACCGCTGGATCGAGGTTAACCTGTTTGACCAGACCCTCAGCGTCTATGACAACCGTCAGCTGGTATTTGCCACCCTCATCGCTTCTGGCGGCGAACCGCTCTATACCCGCCCCGGCTTGTTCCACGTCAAAGACAAGCATGAGACCTATACCATGCAAGGCGCTACCAATGCCGACCGCTCAGATTATTACTATCTGGAAGATGTCCCCTGGACGATGTTCTTTGATGATGCCCGCGCCCTGCATGGCGCATACTGGCGCGCCTGGTTCGGCTACCCCGGCACGCATGGCTGCGTCAACCTCTCGGTAGGCGATTCCGCCTGGCTCTTCCAATGGGCAAATGTAGGCGATTGGGTCTATGTCTGGGATCCCTCCGGCAAAACGCCCGTAGACCCCAGCCTATACGGTCCCGGCGGCGCATAAACAAAGAGATTCTATTATCCATAATGAGGATGAGGTTGGCTTAAGCCAACCTCATCCTCATTATGGATAGGGAGTGAACTACCGCTAGGCTAAAGACCTAGCGGCATCCGACTTCGCTGAGAAATGCTCGGTTTTGAAGTCGAGACTGACACTCTCTCCATCGGCGTGACTTCGGGCAGTTCCAGCCCTAGATTTTGCTTGATTTTGAATGTT
>JBBRAT010000065.1:0-16278 GCA_038206515.1 Anaerolineales bacterium
CGAATCGACCATGCCGTTGTCTGAATTTCGGTGAATGCGCTGGATGATTTGGATCCCTTCCGCTGGCAGCCCGCGTTGTTTGCAGAACCCCAGTACATAAATTCCGGCACAGGCGCCAATCGAAGATAAGAAAACAGCAAAGGGTGTTGGGGCAGAACCCTCGCCTCCACCCGTTGGGGGTTGATCGGTAGCTACCGTAAAACCATCAAAAGACGCGTCCACGCGCGCCCCGCCAGGAAAGCTGATAATCATTTCCATAATGATAGGATCTCCTTCTATTCTTTATTGTATGGCTGACATTCAAACAGGATCAGCAGAAAAGTCGATAAGGTGACATTCGAAGTGAAGTAACTCTTTTTCTAGGGATACCGGAAGGCATTAAAGCCTTTCGGATGGTTCACCCTTCACAATGGAACGGTCTTGCTTTTTCACCATTGTCATCAGGCGCGGCGCAACCGCGCGGAAGATGGGACATTGATCATAAAAGGCGCTGAAGAGCACCACCGCGCCAATCACTGGAAGAATCAGCGAATGACTGAGCGACCAGCCCAAAACAATCAACAAAAATCCGGCGATGCTGCGGATCCAACGATCCATGGGCGCCGGTGGTAGAATAACCGCGTTGCGCTGGTGCAGGGTAGCATCGAACAGGATGTCCAGCGATTCAAGGGACTGGATGCCTGTCTTGCGGATGATTTCCTGACCCTGTGCAAAGCCGATGGTCGTTGGAATGCCCATCACCTTGAGTGACCGCAATACATCGGGGGATTGATCGGCGTTGATCTTCCAGACGTCCACCTGACCCGCGTACTTGCGCTCGATTTGTTTGAGGCTTGGTTCCATCACCCGGCACGGACCGCACCAAGGCGCCCACAGGTCCACGATTACCGGGCGCGGATTCGCTTTGAGTTTGGCATAAAATTCAGCTGGTTTCATAAACTCCTAAAAAAACAATCAGGGGCGTTGGCAAAAACGCCCCTGATCAATATCGGAAAACGTGAAGCTGTTCAGGCGTGTCTGGTGCGGATCTTCAGCAGGGCATACAGCGGGCAGAACCCTACAATTCCGGTCAGCACGAGTACCGCTCCAAGAATGATCAAAACGGTCCCCAAGACTCCTGTCACAAGATTCCCCAAGGACAGGGCGAACAATACAAACCCAAGCACTACCCGGATGATCCGGTCAATCCCAGACTCATTTACGAAGTTCATCGTCATTCCTCCATGCTTTCGCTACCAAATTTTCTGTTCTATTGGATTAGATGTGGCGATCACAAAAAAGTTACAATATCAGGTATGACCTCTTTTATTGCTCCCCCAAACAGATCCCGTTTTACCTGCGAATAGGCATCTGGATATCGAAGCGGATGACCGGCAAAGATTTGCTCCCAGCGCAGTTGCTGGCCTGGTATCCCAAGGCTGCCATTGGCTTAGGTGTGCTTGAGTCGCTCGTAGCGCACAAGGATGGAAACCTGGATGAACGTATTCTTAAGCTCGTGCGTATGCAGGCTTCCTTCGCGGCTGCCTGTCCCTTTTGTATCGATATGAACAGCTTCCAATATGAGAATCAGGGAATCAGCCAGGCTGAACTGCGCGTACTGCAAGGCAAGGAAACTGCCGAGAATGTGAGTACGTTCTCAGAGCGGGAAAAGTTAGCGATCCAGTATGCCCTGCTGATTTCTCAAACCCCATTGCGGTTCCCGCTGGAATTTATTGACCGATTGAAACGGCATTTTACCGAGCGCGAAATGGTGATTTTAGCCAGTACCGCGGCGCAGGTGAACTATTGGGCTCGACTGATCCAGGCGTTGGGCATTCCGCCAGCCGGATTTTCGGATCATTGCGATTTGTAGGGGATTATTCAGACCGGCTAATTTTAATGGTCACATCCGCGGGCAGGGCCAGATGCGATTCCACTTCCACCGCTTTGATAATCCCGACGGGCACCGGGCAGGCAGCGTGCGTGCAGAATTTCGCTGCCATTTCCAGGGTTAGCGGTGTTTTCCGACGCCAGGAGATTTCCTGGTAGGGATCGACTTCGGTCAGCGCCTGACCCAGGCGTTGGATGGCAGCGCAATCGCTTTGAATCGCGATCTTGCAGACATCGCCCTCGAGCGTTGTCTCAACGACTGTCGTAAATCCACAAACCCCGGCATGGATTTCTGCTTTCGCCATGAAGAATCTCCTTAATAAATTCGGCGGTACTGCTTGGATTCGTTAGTCCGCTGGTTCTGTCAGCCGAGTAATGCCATCTCCGACCGGTAGGATCTCAAAGCTGGTCGTAATTTCTGCGGTTGCCCGAATGGTTGCTGCGACGGAACAGTACTTTTCGTGCGAAAGATGAATGGCCTGTTCCACGGCTTTTTCGGTCAATCCCTTGCCAGCCAGGCGGAAATTCAGGTGAATTTTCCGGAACGTCCAGGGCGCTTCAGCATCCTGCTCGCCGCTGGAGCTGATCTCCAGGTGGGTGAGAGGCATGCGCTTCTTGGTCAGGATTTCCACCACATCGACAGCCGAACAGGAAGCGACGGCAATCAGCAGCAGCTCGGACGGCTTGATACCAATGCCTTCATCCGGCGTGGATAGCACGACGGAATGAGAGGTCGAGTCGATGCCCACAAACTGTTTTCCACCAATCCACTTAACGGTTGCAGTTCCCATTGTGATCCTTTATGGTTTTGTGATTCAGGGCGCTTTATCTAATAAAGCGATCATATCTTGCACGATTTTTTCGCGTTTATCGTGCACTTCCTGTTGCCCCATCATTGGTGGAGCTTCATCCAGTTCCAGCAAGCAGCCCGTCGCGTATTCCTGGAGGAAGATGCGGCTGGCAGACTGCACGGCCGAGCGAATGGCGGATAGCTGCTGCAAGATTTCCTGGCAATCACGCTCTTCGTTCAGCATGCTCTCCACCCCGCGTACCTGACCTTCGACCCGATGCAAGCGCTGGATCAGCTTTTCTTTTGCTTCAGGATTTTTGATTTTCATTCGTTTCCAATCCGTTACTGACCGGCGCACGGCCGGTCGCTTTTAACCCGCTCAGCTAAAGCCGCCACTGGAGCCGCAGCTGCTGTTCCCTGATCCGGAAATATTCGAAGTGGCGTTTCCAAAAGAAGCGACTTGCGACATCTTTTTCTGGGTATCCTGGCTCTGGCAGTTGGGGCAAACCGGGCTGTGGTCGGTTTCTGACCAGCGCATCATCTTTTCAAACACTTTCCCACAAGATTTACAACGGTATTCGTAGAGTGGCATAGGCGTAATCACCTCAATCAATGGAATTATACTATACCCCAGTATAGCATTAGTAGCAGGGGAAGCAAGTGATTTTCTTCCTATTTTCAATCACCCATTATTCGTTTTAGTGCAATTTTTCGGTGTGATCAATCAGTTGACCGGAAATATAGGCTTTAAGCGCCTCTTCGATGTCGTGAAGATCAGTCACAATCGGCTGAATATTCAAGACGCGCATACTCTCATACGCGCCGGCGCCCATGCCGCCGCAGATGATTGCCTGACAGTCGGCGATGGCTTGCGCCATGCCGGTATGGCGGTTATGCGAGGCAGGATCGAAACCGTGTGGCTGGTCGGGTGCGTGTTCGGCATGTTCCTCGTTGGCAAAGTGATTGTGCCCTAATTTGCTGCGCATCTCGCGCTGGACGACCTGCCCATTTTCAATGGTAGCGACCAGGTAATTCTGCGCGCGGCCAAAATGCTGTGAGATGGTTTGCCCATCATCGGTGATCAATGCAATTTTCATTGTTTCTCCTGTAGGTTGAATGATTCAAGGGGGAAATGACGTTCCGCCGGTGTATCACGCACATCGGCAGGAATGAGAACCAGAATCACCTGAGCCTGGCTGTCTTCGTCGTTATGCCAGCAGTGGGGCAGGTGGGATTCAAATACGATGCTGTCGCCCGGATCGAGCTGATACGTTTCTGCATCAATCTCGTAGCGAACTCGTCCGCTCAGGCAGTAGACAAACTCGTGCCCGGTATGGACGATCGGGGTGTTTCCGCTGCCTGAACCGGGTTGGAGCGTGACCACAAACGGTTGAACAGCATTGCCAGCCAGATCTTTGCCCAGATGCTCGAGCCGGGTGGTATCCACAGTAACTACCGGGCGCTGCTGATGCCTGACATGCACAATCTTCTTCTCTACTTGCGCTCCTTCGAAAAAGGCCGTGATGGGCACATCCAGGGCGCGGGCCAAAATCTGAAGGGTGCTGACGGAAGGTGACGTTTTTCCGTTTTCGATCATGCTCAGTGTATTGATCGCCAGCCCGCTGCTGGCAGCCAGTGCGCGAATACTCAAATCCTTTTGCTGGCGCAAATCCCGCAGCCGCTGGCCCACTGTGTCTTCTCCCTGGATCGGTTGACCAGATCCCCTCTCAACATTCGAAAATGCAACTTCATCGAATGCTTTTTGAAGGGTGCGGGGGGGTTCTGGTTGATTGGTTTGAGATGCAGGTCTGCGAGCCATCTGATAGTTCCTTTGCGATTGTGTTTGTCAATTGTATCACTATTATAGTTGTTTGTGGTGTTTATTGCTTATTAATAATCAAAATAGTGATCTAAACCATCTCTATCCGTGTGACCCATTTTTTTAGCCAAATAGATCTGATGTCGGCTGCCGCTGAAGCACGTGGTGAACCCGGTGGACGGAGTGGAAATGGCGTGGGCACCAACACAGGGCTTGGGCGCTGGTGAGGCTGGTGCAGTCGATGGATTAGGGTCTGGCGGCGCTGGCGTCGGGGGTGATTGCTGTTATGATTAATGTAATCTTCACGAGAAACCGATGTAACCTTCACGAGTTCTTCACATCCAATCAATATCATAAAGGCATGGCTATGGACCCATCAACAAAACGTGTATTAGTCGTGGATGACGAACTCCAGATCGTCAAAGTGCTGCGCGCCTACCTGGAGAAGGGCGGGTTTCAGGTGGTCACTGCCGCGGATGGCAATGCCGCTCTGGCTGTCTTTCGTCAGAGCCGGCCAGATTTCGTGATTCTCGATTTGAATCTGCCGGGCATGGATGGGTTGGATGTTTGCCGCGCCATCCGGCGCGACTCGAATGTGCCGATCTTAATGCTGACCGCCCGTGTGGAAGAGGCTGACCGGCTGATTGGTCTGGAACTCGGCGCGGATGATTATGTGGTTAAGCCCTTCAGCCCGCGTGAAGTGGTTGCACGGGTGCGCACTATTTTTCGACGCACAACCGCGGAACCCGTTAAGGCGGAAATGATTCAGGCGGGTGACCTGGTGATCGATTTAGCGGGTCATTCGGTTTCCCGCTCGGATGTGTCCATTGAGCTGACCCCCACCGAATTCGATATTCTCGTGGCTCTGGCGAACCAACCGAAACGAGTCTTGTCGCGGATGCAAATTATGGAACAGGCGATGGGCGAGTCTTTTGAAGGCTATGAACGCACCATTGACGCGCATATCAAGAACTTGCGCAATAAGCTGGAACCTGATCCCAAAAAGCCGTCCTATATCCATACCGTCTTCGGGGTAGGCTATAAATTTGAGGTGCGCGAAGATTCGTCGCCGGTGAAACAGGCGGGGAAAAATGGGTAGCAGCCGCAGGCTGTATAACAGCCTGATTCTTAAATTGATGGGAGCGTTCCTGCTGGTGATCGTTATCGGGGCGCTGGTCATAACCTTTCTGACCACCCAGGCGACCCAAAACGCCTTTCGCCTGTATACGACCCAAAACAGTCAGCTCATTGCAGAGCGTCTGGCCCCGGATTTTGCCAATTTTTATGTCCAGGCAAATAGTTGGCAAGGGGTGGATGCATTCATGCAAACCAGCCTGACCCTAGAAGGCATGCCTGGCATGATGAACGGTGTGGGGGCCGGGCGGGGACAGGGACGCGGCGCCACCAATGGCGGCGGCCCAGGCTTGGGCTGGATGGGTGGCATGGTCCAACGCCTGATCCTGGCGGATGCTCAGGGCCGGGTTATTGCGGATACAGCATCATTTCCTGGAGTAAACGCCGAAAACGACCTGACTGGCAGCCAACTTTCAGCGGATGAGTTGGCCAGCGGGGCTTCTGTGACGGTCAATAACCAATTGGTTGGGTCATTGATCGTTGCTCCAGGCGACCAAAGAACCGGTCCGAACCCAGCCAGCACGTTTCTGAATACGGTTAACCGATCGATTCTGATCTCGGTGTTCATCGCGGGCGTTGTCGGGCTGCTGTTGGTCTCGCTCTTCTTCTTCCAAATCACCGCACCCATTCGGCAGATGCAAAAAGCTGCTGGGGCCATCGCGAAGGGCGACCTGAGCCAGCGGGTGCTGGTAAGGTCAAAAGATGAACTGGGTGACCTGGCGGAGAGTTTCAACCACATGGCTACCAGCCTGGGGAGCGCGGAAGCGCAGCGCCAGCAGCTGCTAGCCGATGTGGCGCATGAACTGCGCACGCCGCTAGCGGTGATCCAGGCCAATGCGGAAGCGATGCAGGATGGTGTGTTACCAATCGATCTGGAACAGGTGAATGCGATCCATGCCGAAACACTGCTGCTCGGCCGGCTAATCAATGATCTGCGTTTGATTTCCTTAGCCGAGGCCGGTGAATTACACCTGGACCGGCGCGCTGCCGACCTGACCGCTCTGCTTCAAAGCGTACTGGAGCGGTTTCAACCGCAGTGCGCGCAAAAAGGGGTGGCGCTTGAGCTGTCGGTAGACGGCCATCTTTCCACCGTAACGATCGATACAGACCGGATGACCCAGGTGCTGAATAATCTGGTCAGCAATGCCCTCCGCTATACCCCCGAAGGCGGAAAAATTACGCTTCATGCGGCCTGTTTGGCTGAGGGCGACCATGCGGTACAAGTATCGGTTACGGATACCGGCTCTGGGATTGCGCTGGATGATCTCCCCTGGGTGTTTGACCGCTTTTACCGGGCAGATAAATCCCGCGCGCGCGCCAGCGGCGGTTCGGGGTTGGGGCTGGCGATCGTCAAGCAGCTGGTGGAGGCGCACGGGGGCAAGGTTTGGGTGGAAAGCCCAATTTATCAGGAGAACGGCAGCGGGTTCGGCACACGCATCAATTTTACGCTGCCTGTAGAAATGTGAAAGCTGGTTTGCATTCTTCAACAAACCTGGTATGAGGTGAATATAATTGATACATATTGCTTCTTGTGTAAAGGGAGGTTAGCGTGAAACGTAAGTCCATTTGGATATTCGCGGTTGCTGGGTTGCTCGTGGTAGGTGTTTTGGCTTTCGTCGCGTTATTGATGCTGCCAAGATTTCAGCGCATGTCTGGGCAGGGTGCTCCCGGACCTGGATTTGGACCGGGCATGATGGGTGGGGGGGATCAAGCTGCGGGTGGATTAACGGCTGTTTCTCCGGAAGGGATAGCGCTTCCTTTGCCTGTGGGCAGCGCCAAAATCCCCGAAAATACTGCGATGCAGAAGGTTGGCAACCTGACCGTCTCGTTAGCGCTCTCACCTTATCCTCCGGTTGGCTTCCAAACGGCGAATTTTACGGTTACTCTGAAAGATGAGCAGGGTCAAACCATCTCTGATGCCACCGTTTTCCTCGATCTGACCATGCCCGCAATGCCAATGCCAAACAACCAGGTCGAAGCAAAATATACCGACAATGGGCTTTACCAGGGGACGGGCAGGTTCACAATGCGCGGTTTATGGCGGATCGAGGTGATCATCCAGCGGGGTGGTGAAAAACAGTCCGCATTCTTCGATGTGGGACTGTAGACCGATGATCCTCAGTAACCTGGTGCTTGCATTTGTAACGGGTCTGATCAGCAGCTTCGGTCATTGTCTGGGCATGTGTGGCGGCATTGTAGCGGTATATTCAGCCCGCCAATCTGCACTTGCCAAAAGCGAGGGGGCATCGCCCAAACTTTTCGCTCGCCTTGGCGCGCTTACCCCGGTGCATATGGGCCGCATCATCACCTATACGTTCCTCGGCGCGCTTATCGGGCTGGCAGGTTCGCTGCTGGACAAGATCGGCGGATTTGTTGGGGTGCAGGGGATCTTCTCGATCCTGGTAGGGCTTCTGATGGTTGCGGTTGCACTGAGCTTAATGGGCGTATTGCCACCTATCGAGATGGTGCTTGGATCCATCCGGGGTGGTGCATCGCCAATGAAACGAATGCGCTCCCTATTCGGGAAGCGCGGTTTTGCAGCCAGTCTGGGATTGGGCATGCTGTGGGGACTTTTGCCGTGCGGACTGGTTTTTGCAATGCTGGTGGTCGCGGCACGGACCCAATCGTTGTGGGGTGGCGCGCTCACCATGCTGGCTTTTGGATTAGGAACCGTGCCGACCCTGTTAGGCTTTGGTCTCGCGGCGAATATGCTCACCCCAAAACTGCGCGGGCGTTTGACCTTCTTCGCGGGCATCCTGATCCTCCTATTTGCGGTTCAAACCATTCTGCGCGGACTTGCCGCTGCGAATGTGATCCCTTCATTAATCATAGGACCGGTGATGTTATGGTAGAAACCGTTTATTGTGTCCACTGCGGTGCGCTAGCGAAACACCCCGTAACCAAAATCATCAATGGACAATCGCTGATCTTTTGCTGCGGGGGCTGCGTACAAGTTTATGAATTAATGCATGAAGAAGAATTGGGAACCGGTCAGAGTGGAACAGAAGCAACCATGATTCCCACGCCAGAGGCAGCGCGTCCAGGTGCCGCGCAATTGGATCCATCTGGACCCTCCCAAACAATCGCTTTCCAGGTGGCCGGAATGACGTGCGCAAATTGCGTGGCGACGGTAGAAAGGCATTTGCACACCGTTCCGGGGGTGTTGGATGCGAGGGTTATTCTTGAGACTGAACGGGCTACCGTTACATTGATCCCGGAAAGAGTATCGATGGCTGACCTAAAGCGTGCTGTTGAAAGGGCCGGTTATACATTTATCCCCTGAGGTAGCGCATAGACATTGTCTACCACTACGGCCGGATATAAGCCCAACCCTCCATCTGCTTTCTGACCAGTTCGCTGACGCCCGCAGGGACAACTTCAACCAGGTCGAGCAGATCGGAGGGTTGCATATTCAGATGGTTCAACGAATTCTGGCAGGCCACAAAATGCACACCCCGTTTTGCCAAAGCCTCAACCTGCTCGGAAAGTCCATCTGACACTTTGGCCAGCGCGCGGACACCGCCCGCATTGATTCAGCCCCTGGTTTGTTGATAGACCATCTACCAGGGTGGCAGATCATGCGCCCACATACTTCAAAAAGTGTTGTAACTTTTCCCCTCCGAACCTGGTAATAATATATAGATAGAAATATATGACACCAAACAACGATCGGGAACTGGCAGTGCGAGCAGCGCAGGGCGATGGACAGGCATTTGGAGAGTTGATCCAACGCTACCAGGGCGCGGTGTTTAACGTGGCTTACCGCATGATGGCGAATGCGCCAGATGCAGAAGACGTCACGCAAGAGACCTTCATCCGTGCCTACCGCGCGTTTTCCAGCTATGATCCTGAAAGGCCCATCGCTGCCTGGCTCAAGACCATCGCGGTACGGGTATGTCTCACCCTCTTAAGCAGCGATTCGCACGAAGCGTTTTCGCTTGACGACGAAGGCCAATCGCCTGCCCAAGCATCTGGTGATGACCCTTTCCAGAGAGAAACAGACCCTGTAGAACTGGTGCAGGTGGGCGAGCGCGCTCATTCTGTGCGCCAGGCGATCATCGCCCTGCCGCCGCAATACCGGGCCACCATTGAGCTGCGGCATTTTCAAGAGCTTTCGTACGAAGAAATTGCTCAAACCCTGCACTGTCCGGTCGGAGTTGTGAAGATTAACCTGTTCCGTGCCCGCCGGATGTTGGCAGAAAGGCTGGCAGGCATGCAAAAGAGTGAGCGGAGTTAGCCGTTATGGATCATTTGACTGAAGAACAGATCAATGAATATGTGGACCATCTCCTAACCGCCGCTGAAGCAGAGGCGGTGGAGCGTCACCTGCTCAGGTGCGCTGCCTGTCAGGAAAAGGTCGATGAAATCCAGCAGGTCTTTGTTACCCTGGCGGATCTGCCGGAGGTACCTTTACAGAAGGAACTGGCAACACACGTTCTGCGCCTGGTAGAGCCGCCGCCCACATCGATGCCAGAGCGCCAGCCAACCCGCGTGATGCCAAAATGGGTGCCTGGGCTGGCATGGACCATCGCTGCGCTGCAAATCCCGCTGGCCGGTTTGGCCCTGGTGTATGCATGGCCCATGCTGCGAGCCTGGCAGGCTCCCATCGAATCGTATTTCAGGTGGAGTGGATGGAATACCAGCGGGATGATCCAATCGCTCCTGACCTGGAGCAGTCAGGTGCAAAGAACCATCGCAAATCTTTCCACCCCGCCACACCTGCCGACCTGGAACCCGCAAGAAGGGATGCTGATTTTAGCCGTCCTGTTGGCAGCCTGGGCCGCGGGGAACTATCTGTTATTCCACTCGAATCACACAGCCACCCATTCAGGAGGTCGCTATGGAACAAGTCTTTGAAACGGTATTAATCATCATTGGGGTAGTCGTTAGCCTGGTTGCGCTGTTTATCGTCCTCTCGCTGCTCATCACGGGCGTGGCGAACCGGACCCGAACGGTCATACTGGAGCATCCTGTGCGCTCCTTTTTGATTGGGCTGCTGAACTTTTTAATTTCGGCCGCCGTTACCGGACTGCTGATTCAACTGGGTGGCTGGTGGGTGAGCGTGTTCGAAATGCTTGCCTTCCTGATTTTGGGCTGGCTGGTCGTGCTGGCCCTGGTGGGTACCACCGGCATCGTCAGCCTGCTGCGCGAGCGGATGTCGTCAGGCAGCCAGTCGCAGGTGCGCGGAACCATGTTGGCCAGCCTGCTGCTGGTCCTGGCCATGCTGGTACCTTTTGTCGGCTGGTTTGTCTTTACCCCCATCGTGCTGCTGACCGGGCTGGGCGCGGCCCTGTTCACCCTCTTTCGGCGAGAACGATCTCCGGTGATTAATCCCCCTGCCGCGCGGGGAGAAGAGAGTTCTTAGACCATGGGCTAATGAATTGCCTGGATGTAATGGGGCGGTATCGTCATCGCTTTCACCTCGTAAATCTTCAAATCGCTGATTAATTTGTTTCTTATCCGCCGGACCTGGGACTGATGAGGGTTACCAGGGGTTGGTTTTCGCGCGGCAGATCATCTTGTACGCCAGGAGTGAACATCGTGAAGGAACTTGTTTTAAAGACTGAGAACTTAAAGAAGTATTTTGGTCATATCCACGCAGTGGAAAACCTATCGCTTGAAGTGCGGCGGGGTGAAATCTTCGGCTTTCTCGGTCCGAATGGAGCTGGTAAGACAACGGCAATTAGCATGATGTTAGGGTTGCTCTACCCCACCAGCGGGACGGTTGAGGTTTTTGGTCAGCGGGTGACTCCTCAGCATTCGCAAGCATTGTCACGAGTCGGTGCACTGGTCGGGGCAACCCCGGCGCTGTTTCCCTTTTTGAGCGCCCGCAACAACCTGGAACTTGTGGCAAAGATGTATCCCGACGTGACCCGCCAGCGTGTGGATGAGACGCTGGCATTGGTCAGGCTGGAACAGGATGCCAACCGGCCCGCCGGACAGTTTTCCACGGGCATGAAGCAGCGCCTCGGCCTCGCGATGGCAATGATCCACAAGCCTGATCTGCTGATCCTCGATGAGCCAACCAATGGCATGGACCCGGCCGGGATGCGCGACGTTCGCAGCCTGCTTCGCACGCTGGCTGATTCGGGTATCACCATCGTCATCAGCAGCCATCTGCTGCACGAAATCGAACTCATTTGTGACCGGGTAGCCGTCGTCAAGGCGGGCCGGCTGGTCGCACAAGGAACCGTGCAAGAGCTGGTCGGGCAGCAGACTGCCTCTGTGAAGGTACGGGTCGAAGTACCCGCAGCAGCAGCGGCAGCGCTGGCTGATCTGCGGCAGGTGAAGAATATTGATGCGAATGGTGCTTATGTCACCGTGCAGGGAGCCACCAGCCAGCAGATCATTGCTCAACTAGTCGCGAAGGGCATCATTCCGCTGGAAGTGACTACTTCCGAGGGCGATCTGGAAAGCCTGTTCCTGGAAATGACGGCGGAAACCCCCTGAACCATTGATCAAATGATTGGAGAAGATAAGATGCTCGGAAACTTGTTTGATATTGAGAAGACAAAGCTGTTTAAGCGCCTGATGTTCTGGGTTGAAATGGGGCTGCTGTGTGGGCTGTTCTTGCTTTATTACGTAGGAGGTGTTGTGGCAAGCTCGCACCCCGGTGTTCCGATCAGCAGCAGTACCAGCCCCTCGCTCACACTTCTGGTGACGTGGCCCCGGTCGCTGATCGAAATCCTAACGCTGGTTAGCGGGAACAATCTGGGCGGTATTGGGCTGATGGTATTGGTTGCGGTGGTGGTAGCGCAAGAGTATCAATGGAATACGATCTCTCTATGGCTAAGCCGGGGAACGCCCCGCCCGCTGCTGTTAGCGGCACGCTTGGGGGCTCTCTTACTGGCGGCGCTCTTGCTGATTGTCGGACCATTAATCGTTGGTGGCACAGCCACAGCCATTCTGACCCTGCTCATTCAGGGCAAGCTCGATCTAAATGTGGTCAATTATGGTCAATTAGCACTGGGCGTGACTCGCTCAATGATCATCGCGCTGCCTTATCTTACCTTCACATTCATGATGGCGACGCTCACCCGCTCAGTGGCGGGGGGAATGGGTGCAGGAATTGGCTTCCTGTTCGTCACGGAGGGGGTGCTCCCACTACTCTTGCTTTCGGTCGGTGCGGACAAAGCTGTGATGTATTTACCGGGGATGCTGGCAAAAAGCCTGTTGCAGCTTAACGCGGCGATTGCGAACACTTCACTAGCTGCCATTCTCACCCCTGAGGCGGGGCAAGCCTCTGCGCTAGCCGACCCCACCGTCGCCGCCATTGGACTGGTGCTGTATGCAGTCATTTTTCTGGGAATCGCGTTCTATCAATTTCAACGGCAGGATTTATCCGCCTAAACGACCCAGGGCGTTCTATGAACTTTGCGCTGGAGAAGGTAACCTCCAGTCATGGAACGAGAAGCGTATCCACATGACATGAGTGACGATGAGTGGGCCTTTGCCTGACTGATGCTTAAGAACTTCATTCGCTGGATGGCTCATATTCTATAAATTCAAAACATGCTCAAGAAACGATATACAATTTAGTTTGCCCGAATCTTCCCGCTAAAAATGGGAGAGCCATAATTCTTTATTCGTTAAGGAAACCAACAACGCACCCTTCGGGGTGCGTTGTTGGCGTTATCTATCCGTTTCGATTACTGGTTGGTTTGGGTGAAGTAAGGGCAGGTTGAGGGATCGCCTGTTCCTGGGCCGCGCATCCCGCGTCCGCCAACACGACCTGCGTTACCGCCCATCATACCCGCCCCGCGCGTCTTCATCCAGTCAGCTTGGGACTGGGTCAAAGTGCCAGCCTTGACGGCCTGATCAATCGCCTGCGTGCGCGCATCCGTCATCAGAGCAGTGAACTGTTCGGCGGTCAGACCCTTCGAAGCAGCAATTTGGGCCATCGTCTCGCCCTTATCCAAACGGGCGTTCAGGTCATCCACTGCGATGCCCAACTTTTCGGCATACACAGCGATCATCCCATCGTGTAAGATGCCTTCACCGGTTGCACTCATTCCCGCACCACCGCGCCCAGCCATCATCCCGCCGCCATTATTCATGGTGCTACGACCGTAGCCGTATCCAGTGCCCGGTGTCTGGGGCGTGGGATTTGTGGTCCCCTGGGCGAACACATTCCCAGTGGACAGCAGCGCCACCACCAGAGTGGCTACGATCGCGAAAGCAATTGCAAACTTTTTCATGATATTTTCTCCCTTTATGTTTGGTCCGTTCTTTCAAACGGTGTTGTTTGTTCTTTCTATCCATAATGATAACCACCAGACATGAAGAACTTTCGAAGGACTCGAGAAGGTCTTTTGAAGATTGACGTGGCCCTGTTGGAACGCATCATCAATCAACGTTCAGGATTGGGTAACTTTTTGGGTCAAACGGCATCAAAAAGAAGATAGAATGGATATATATATGGGGGATTTAAGGATCAGTATATTGTGGAACAATTGACCATTGTGCAGATGAATGACAGTCATGCCTACCTGGACCTTCATCAAGAGTTATTCTGGGAACGTGGGAAGACGGTTTACCGGCCGGCTGGTGGATATGCGCGAATCGCGACCGTGCTAAAGCAGATCCGCGCGGAAAATCCAGGGCGGGTACTGTTTGTGGACGGCGGCGACACGTTTCACGGAACGTATCCGGCGATCCAAACCAAAGGGCAGGCGTTAGTTCCTATTTTGAATATGCTCGCCCCAGCAGCGATGACAGCGCATTGGGAGTTTGCATATACCCCGATGGGATTCAAAACATTGACCCGCTCGCTGCGCTATCCTATGCTGGCGATCAATGTTTATGAAAAAGACAGTCACCGCCGCTTCTTCGATCCCTATACCGTGATAGAAATGGCCGGTTTGCGTATAGGCGTAATTGGGATTGCTTCCAATATCGTCGATAAAAGCATGCCGCCCCATTTTAGCGAGGGGCTGTATTTTACCGATGGGCGCAAGGAACTGTCCGAGGTAATCCAAACACTGCACGAGCAAGAAAAGGTCGATCTGGTCGTGCTTAATTCACATTTGGGTTATCCACAAGATATGCAGCTGATGGCGGAAGTGCCCGGAATAGACATTGACTTGAGCGCCCACACGCATCACCGGCTGGAACAGGCGGTTCGCCAGGGAACGGCGTTGGTCACCCAGTCGGGCAGCCAGGGCTCGTTCATCACCAGGCTGGATCTGACCATTGAAAACGGAAAGCTCACCGACTACACCCACCGGCTGATTGAAATTGGACAGGATATCGATCCCGATGCTGAGGTGGACGATCTGGTTCAGACGGCCTTAAAACCATTCCGGGAAGAACTGGGCACGGTGGTCGGGGAGACGCGCACGCCGCTGGACCGTGGGATGAATCTGGAATCGACGATGGATAATCTGCTCCTCTCGGCGCAGCTGGAACACACGGGCGCACAGATGGCGTTTTCGAACGGCTGGCGCTACGGCGCGCCGATTGTCTCTGGTCCGATTATCCTCAACGATCTCTACAACATGGTACCCATGAACCCGCCGATTTCGACAGTGGATATCACTGGCAAGGAACTGCGCGCGATGCTCGAGGAAAATTTAGAGAACACCTTTTCCCGCGAACCTTTCAAGCAGATGGGCGGGTATGTGAAGCGATCCCTGGGTATCCGCGTTTTCTTCAAAATCGAAAACCCACCGCTGAAACGCATTCACAAGCTTTTTGTTGGGGAGGAAGAAGTCCAGCCGGATAGACTCTACCGGGCTGCCTTTATCACTGAGCAAGGTGTTCCGGCAAAGCTTGGCCAGAACCGCCAGCAGCACCCGGAGAAGATCGTGGATGTGATGCGGTCTTATCTGGCGAAACATAGCCCGGTCGAGATTAAAACACTGGGAACATTTACGGCGATCTAAGGGATGGGTGAAACAGGAGCGAATATCATGATGTACGGTTATGGCTATGGATACTGGGGGATGATCATCGGCACAGTCATGACACTCGTGCTGCTTGGGGGATTGGTCTTGCTGGTGGTTTGGCGGGCCCGCCACCCTGCGGTCTTCCAGAGAGATTTTGGACCAACGCTATGCGCTGGGTGAAATTCCGCGAGAACAGTCCGAGCAGATGAAACAGGATTTGGAGGGATAAATCCTTCGAGCGCTGGAGAAATCTGTTTCTTTTGGACTGAAAAAGCATCCAAATGGTAAAACTTAAAAAGGAGATGGATCATGAACGAAAAAGCAATGCAGACGATTGGTGAAAAAGCCCGCTTAGCTACGGATTTCGATACCGCTTATGCGCGCACAGTTGAGGCGTTGAAAGCGGAAGGTTTTGGCGTGCTGACGGAAATCGACGTCAAGGAAACGCTGAAGAAAAAGATCGGGGTGGATTTCCCCCAGTACAAGATCCTTGGTGCCTGCAACCCGCCTCTGGCGCACCGCGCGCTGACCGCGGCCCCTGAAGTTGGCCTGCTGCTGCCCTGCAATGTGACGATAAGACAGCTAGAGGATGGGGGCATTGAAGTTGCCCTGGTTGATTCGCTCTCGATGCTGGCTATTGTTTCTAACCCTGACCTTCAGACTGTGGCAGATGAGGCGGCTGCACGTCTCAAGCGTGTCCGTCAGGCATTGGAAAAAGGTGCATAAGGCGGCATATAAAACTGGGTGAAACGAAGAGGGCGTTTGTGAGACAAAATCAC
>JBBRAT010000066.1:0-15179 GCA_038206515.1 Anaerolineales bacterium
CGAGGTGACGGCAAAGGTCTGGCTCAGGTCGCCCTCCGCCATCGCCGTCATGGCAGATGCCAGGGCGGGCAGGTCAGTTTCGGTAATTTGCTTTGCCACGCCAATCACGTCCATTAACGGGCGGATCATATTGCGCGAGGAAATAATGCCAAAGGCAATCGCAATTACCATGCCAACCAGGGCAACCATCAGGTAAGAGAGGAGGGCGGTTTCATACAGCTTTTGCGATTCCGCCACGAGCGTGCCGCCCTGCAGCATCGTATCCTGGGCAATCTGCGCGCTGGCAGTGGAAAGCTGATCACGCAAAGCCACCGTGCTGCTGAGGGTGAATTGCGCGCCGGTAATATCCTTGCCAGACACCTGGGCATAGATGGGCTGCCAGGCTTGCTTGAAAGTGACCCAATCCTGCTGGAGGGCGGCAAAGCGGGCTGTTTCCGCCTGGGTGAGGTGGGCAGTTTGGATGGTTTGGGCATATTGTTGCAGCAAGGTATCCACATCCGCGATGGCTTTTTTGGTGTTGGCGGCAGAGGCGGCGTTTTTGGTGTAGACCATGCGGTAGGCTTCGCTGCTGAGGAAGTTTAGTTTGGCGTTCACGCCCTCCATTAACAAGGCGGGCTGGGTGCTATGCGCATGGATGGTGGCATTTTTGTCGTTGATTTGGGAGAGGTTCACGTAGCCAATGTAAGCCACGATCACCACGACCACCGCCTGCAAAAGGAAGCTGAATAACAATTTGCTGGCGATGCTCTGATTTTTTAGACGATTCACGGGTCGCGCTCCTCACAAAAGGGTAAGAGAAAAAGTATATGGAGTAAGAGTACCCTATATGAGGAGGTTCGTGTGTAAAAGTTGGGTTAATTTTGTGAAAACGTTTACAGAGGAGGGCGAAAATGGGTTGCCGCTCAGGCATTTCCGTCCGTGTAGTGGCGCACTGCGTGCGCCTGCGTCTGAAGGAGAAATTTCGGATGGAAACGCGAAAATGTTGATCCAGGTTGGGCGCACGCAGTGCGCCACTACACGGACGGGGAGGATTGCGTTTCTATCCGAAAATTCCCTGCCTTGATCCAGGTTGGGCGCACGCAGTGCGCTGCTACACGGACGGGGAGGATCGCGTTTCTATCCGAAAATTCCCTGCCTTGATCCAGGTTGGGCGCACGCAGTGCGCCACTACACGGATGGGAACATCATTGACCATAGGGGGAAGCTTACGCGGTAACTTAACTCCGTGGCTTGGGATTGCCGCGCGGGAGGGTGTGATAGCCATTGCTGCCGTTGCGGGGAGCGGAGGGGTTGCTGCGCTGCGGGGAGCTGCCGGTTGTTGCCCCATTCGGGCGGATGGGCGGCGGTTGGGTGAAGCCTGTGGCAGCAGCGCGGCGCGGCTGCGGGACGGCTTGCGCGAAGGGCTGCGGCGTTACCGACACTTGATTCAAATGCCAGTCCTCTTCCTCGGCGGCTTCGCGCTTTTCAAACAGCATGCTGACGGGCGAACGGCGCAGGGCGGAGGGTACGTTGGCGGACTGGACGGAGGGTTGGGCTGCCTGGGCTGCATCCGCTGCGTCTGCGGGGCTGCGCATCAGCCGATCTACCGCCAGGGCAAGCGTGCCAATGATGAGGACGCGAATGATCCATACCATGACCGCCACAAACACCGGCACAACGATCAACAGGGTTTCCGCGTCTATGATGCCGGTGGCGGATTTTACCCCGTGGGTGTGGATGGCGATGGAGACGCCCCACCAGGTGAGCAGGGCATTGATGGTAGCTGCCACGACCCACGCGCCAAACATATACCAGACCTCTTTGGATTCTTGAATGGCGGCATCGGGCATAAATAGGCGGGCGACTCCGGCAAAATCAACGCCACAGAAGGCGATTGCCAGCACGGTCGCCCAGGAGATGCCCAAAACGCTCACATCCCCCAGCATATCCAGCAAAGCCTGTTCGGTGGTGCTGAAGTTGAACATTTCAAATGCCAGCAGGGCAAGGAAGATCATCGCCAAAAAGAGCAGGCTGGCGGGCGCGCTGCGCAGGCGTTCTTCCATGCGGGCAAAACGGTTGGGCGGGAGGGTGGGCAAGGTCATGGGAAGATTCCTTTTCTGCCTGTGGGCAAATGCCGCGCAGAGCGATCAAAATAGGGGCAGTTGCCCGTGTGAATCCCTCGGATGGGGCATGCGCGCAGCGGCGAGAGGGTTTTTTCAGGATGTAGAACTATATTTCTATTATAGGGGCATGTTGCAAATTATGCAAGGGGGGAAAATGGGGGAAACGCAGAATCAAAAAAACGGGTTGCCATGAGCAACCCGTTTTTTCGTTTAATTTCGAGAAAAATTAGACCCGGCGACTGCCACGCAACGCGCGCAGAATGAGCAACAGGACAACCGCGCCGATGAACGACACGATGATGTCACCCAAAATGCCCAAACCAATGCTGATGCCCAACAGGCTGAAGAGCCAGCCGCCGAGTAGCCCGCCCACAATACCGACCAAAATCGCGCCGATCAGCCCGTAGCCGATGCCGTGAACAACTGATTCCGCCAAGAGACCAGCGATAGCGCCAACAACAATCCAAATTAACAAAGCGGTGAGAGACATGAGCATTCTCCTTCAAGAGTTGGTTCAAATAATTGATTGGATGATAGAGAGAACGTTCTCTCTATCAAGTTGCTATCACTATAACCGGCGTGGGGGCATTTTTCGAGTGGGGAATAGTCCTATGGGAGGGGGGTATTGTACGTACCTAAGATCACCCCATCCCCCTAGCCCCCTCGCCCACACGTGGGGAGGGGGAATGGGAACGCGGAGTCTGCCAAACGGCGCAAAGCGTTCTCGCCCACACGTGGGGAGGGGGAAGAAATTTTAGTACATAAGAATCTAATCTATTGAGATTCTTGTTCTTTTCCCCCTCCCCATTTATGGGTGAGGGGGCAGGGGGATGGGGTGATCCTTAGGATTGTTTTGCTTCGGGCGGGGGCGGCAGCTTGGCGGGGTCTATGGAGCGCGCTAGGCGGAAGCCGATCATTAACGAGAGGGAGGATTCGAGCATTTCTTCGCGGACGGCGCAGCGGGCTAGTTTGCGGCTATAGTACCAGGCTCCGCCACGAATGACGTACCAGGATTTGGGCTTGGGTTCTTCGCGCCCATCTTCGGTGGTATAGGGATAGGGTTCAAAGATGGTGGAGGTCCATTCCCAGACGTTGCCGACCATATCCGCCGCGCCGCAGGGGGAATCGCCGCTGGGGGAATATGCGCCCAGGGGGGTGGTGGCGCGTTTGGCGGATTCAGAGGTGTTGCAGCGCCAGGGGTCAAAGGTGTTGCCCCAGGGATAGATGCGCCCATCTTTGCCGCGCGAGGCGGCTTCCCATTCCACTTCGGTAGGCAGGCGGTATTGTTCGCGGGTGCGCCGGTTGAGCCAGGTGATGTAGGCTTCCGCGTCCAGTTTGGACACGCTCACCACCGGGTGATCCGCCGTAGAATCAGGGAAGGTGAAGCCCTTCCACGAACGCGGCAGCCGGTAGCCCGAATCAATGGTGAATTGGAAGTAATCCAGGTTGGAGACCGGGTATTGGGCAATCTCAAAGGTGGCGATTTGCACCGTGTGGCGGGGCTGCTCGTTCTCGAACAGGTCGTTATCCGTCCAGTCATACGCCCAATCCGACTGCTTCAGCTGCAAGGTTTGAATGTCTTCGTTGGAAGTGCCAATCAGGAACTCGCCGCCATTCACGGGGAGCATGGTGGGGGGCTTTAGTTCGGTGAGGGAGAAAGAATTTTTAAAGCGTTTCATAAGGCAGGCACTCCAAGCGAAGAATGAGGGATAAAGAAGGTATTTTGAGATATTTTTTGTAACGGCTCAGACATTTCGGTCCGTGTAGTGGCTTCCGGCAGGAAGCCTGACAATCATTAGCCAATTTCTGTTGTGCAGAGAGAATGGATCGAATACCACCAGGCTTCCTGCCGGAAGCCACTACACGGACTGGAGTGAAGAAGCTATTTCGGTTCATTGTATCATTTCCGAAGAGAAAACGGCATCGGCAGGGGACGAGGCAGCCGCGAAGGAAGAGGATTGTAAGGTAGATTGGATGAGGGATGCCCAATATTGCCCAATTTGTCTTGATTCGCGCTTGCCTGCCGCCAAAAAGCCCTGACTGCCCAAACTGCGGCGCAGACCGGCATCCATCACCAGCTGACGCAGGTGGGTATGCCATTCCTCGCGCTGGGTGGCGATCAGTCCGCCAACTGCCCATTCCTGAAAGGCGGGGATGGGGGAGGCGATCCACGGGATGGATTTGAGCCCGGCTTCCATGAGGATGCGGTCATTGCGGGTGGCGTGATACGGCTGCAAGCGCAGCGGCACGAGCAGCACGTCCAGATGATCGAGCAGGGGCAGGTAATCTTCATCCGAAGGGTAAGGGAGGAAGACTTTACTGGTGGGGGAGATGGTATCTAACATCTGATACACCAGCGGGCTGCCGATGATGGTGGCGCGGGTGTTGGCAAATTCACGCAGGACGCGGATGAGCATGCGGCGCACCATGGCGAAATCCTCTAAAAAGCCAGTTGAGCCGATCCAGCCAATGGAAAGAGTGGGATGCAGGGTGGCAGGCTTCTGCCAGAGCGGGTTGGACTTGCTCCAGCCTTCGGGGATGACGCTGACGGCGTAGCCATTGGCGCGCAGGGCTTCTGCCATGGCGTGGGAGGGGACGACCAATTGAGTAGCCATCAGCAGCGAGGCGGTGTAGGCTTTGCTGGCTTCGATGCGCCCCAAACCGCGCGAGGCATACTCGGGGTGATAAATGGGCAGGCGTTCAAAGTCGGCGTCCAGGTCTACCAAGAGGGGCAGCGAGGAGGCGGAGCAGCGCGCCAGGGATTGAGCGAGGGCGGGGCGCAGGTGCGGATTCGAGGCGATGACCACGTCCGGCTGGAAGGCAGAACCGGGCTGGTATTGCTGAGTGGCAAGCACTTCGCAGCCCAGCTGACGCAGCGATTCGGCTGCCAGCGCCATGCGCGCCGAGGGGCGGGCGGCATCCGGCAGCAGCAGCAGGATTTTCGCATCCAACCGCGAAACGAGCTGCGCCTTTTCGGTGGGGGTGGATTTTTCCACATAGGCGGGGGCAGGGCGCTGCGCGTCTATATTCAGCTGCAATTTGCGCAAGCCTTCCACAATTTCCGCTTGACCATCGGTGCGCGCCTGGCGGATGTTGATTTCCAGCAGGGCGGGCAGCAAGCCTTCGATCTCGTCATAATGATTGGCAACTTCTTCCGCCGGCGAAGAACTAGAGAGGACTTCCTGCAGCATTTGCGCCGCCTGGAACATCTCTTCTTCAGAATACGGCACCGGCTTGCCCGTCAGGCGCTGCAACATGCGCCGGATGGCGGAGGGGTCGGTGGGGTCGGGTTCTTCAGGCAGGTCGGGGTTTTGCTCCATCAACGCCAGCTGCACCTGCCCTTGCAAGACCAGGTTTTCGGGGTCATTTGCCAGGGCGCGGCGAAAGAGGTTGCCCGCCGTTAACCCATCCGCAGAGGCAAGGTAAATATTGCCCAGGGTCAGGAGGGCTTCAGGGTCATCGGGGGCTTCACGCAAAATGCTGAGGAAGATTTCCACCGCATCTTCCAGGCGATTTTCACGCAGGGAAGTACGCCCCAAGATGTACTTGAGTTTAAGGTTGGCATTTGGCGCGCTTTGCGGTTCAGTCATAAGGCGTAAGAGCGTTCCATAAGAAGAAAGATTTTTGAAACCCTGATTTGGTTCCCTTTTAACAGTTACTAGAGAACATAATACCAAAGCGGGCGGGGAAGGTCAGTAAAGGTGCGCTGAAGTCTGCGTAAAGATGGGATAAACGTGTCTCCTTTGGGCAAAACTTAGATCATTTTAATGGCGGCTTTACAGACGTGCAGTCGCCGCGATGGGTATAGTAGGGGAAGGCAAGACTCACCCTCGGCGAGAAGATCACTCGCCACGAGGGGGGCTGGGGTGTCCGCTATCTATAGGAGCAGGCTATGACGAAGATTGATCCATCGAATTTATCAGGGTATTGGCAACCGCCCGCCACGCAGGCGAAGGCATCTGCGCAGGATTCGCAGGCGTTTCAGAAGGTATTGACCAACATGATGGTGGCTTCTTCGCTGACGCAGAACGGCGATTCCGCCAGCGGGGCGGGCATTTCGATTGCGCCGATGATGATGATGTTAATGGAGCAGCTGATGGCGGGGCAGGTGAATGGGGCAGGAACAGCTGCTGGCGCGCTGCCGAACGTTGCCTCTGCGCTCAACAGCCTGAGCGGGTTGATGGGCAATGGCGGCGTGGGCAATGCCCTCAGCAATGGCGGCGATCCCGCCCTCCCGCACGGTCAGCCGGTGAATGGCCCGGTGACGCAGAACAGTCACCCCGGGCATGTGGCGATTGATTTTGGCGTGCCCTTGGGGACGCCCGTGCATGCAACCATGAGCGGAAAAGTGATATACTCGGGTTGGAACGATCAGGGGTACGGCAACCTGGTGATTGTGGAAAATGGGGCATACCGCACCTATTACGCGCACCTTTCCGAGCTGCCCGCCCAGGTGGGGCAGGACGTGGCGGCGGGCGGGGTGATTGGGCTTTCGGGCAGCACCGGCAATTCCACCGGACCGCATGTGCATTATGAGATTCGCCAAAATGGGGAGCAAATTGACCCGACCGCGATGACGTTAGGGTAAAATTGAGGGATTCCCCTGAATTAAAGGATGCAGACGATTTATGACTGAATCAGCCTCACCCGATGATACGCAACAGTTCATTTTGCAGGTATTGGCGCAAAAACCGCGCATTCGCCTGCAAAATTTGTATAAGGGGATGCCGATTTCCAATGAAGCCGAGGTAACGGAAGTGGATGGGGAAACGGTGCTGGTCAAGAGTAACCGCTATCAAGTGGTGTGCATGTATTTGGATCACGAAACCTTTTTGCAATGCCTGGAACTGCCGCATATTGTGCATTGCCGCGTGCTGCAATTGAACCCCACTTCGATGGAAGTGCGGATTGCGCATTTTGAATATGTGAAAAAGGGCATTGGCGAGCGGCGGCAGGTGCGCGTGGAAGCGACCGATGCGATCAACAGCGTCATTCAATCCAAGAATGCTTCGGGGGTAATGAAAGCTGAATTGGCGGATCTTTCGCCCAGCGGGGTGGCAATTTACGTGCCGCGCAAGGCGTTCCTTTCGGATGCGTTCCAGGTGGGGGCAGAGATGACCGTGACGCTGACCCTGCCGATGGTGAATATTTTATCCTACTCGAACCCCAGCGGCGCGTCTTCTGGGGAGGGTGGGATTGCGCGGTTTGGGCGGGATGCGCTGCGCGGGAACGCCGTCACCAGCATGGGGGATGTGGCGGGTTCAGGGCGCAAGGCGCAGACCGTGCAGCTGGATAAGCCGGAACTTAAGCTGCGCGCGGTGGTGATGAACGTGCGGATGGAGACGCTGCTCAACCGCGTGCGAGTGGGCATGCGCATTTATCCCACCGTCAGCGACCAGGTGATTCTTTCCAATTTTATCTCGCAGCGCCAGGGTGAAATTATCCGCGAAGTGCGCGATTTGCATAGCGTGTTGTTTAAGTTTTAGGGATTCGTTCATCAAAAAGAGGAGGATGCGAGGTTCGCGTCCTCCTCTTTTTTGATTCGTTAACCATTCCGGCAATCAGGCAGTCATCTCAATCGGCGTATTGGTTTCCGGCAGGAAGCCTGCGATTGGTCGAATCATTCTCTCGGCGCAACAGAAATTGTCTGATCATTATCAGGCTTCCTGCCGGAAGCCACTACACGGATGGGAAAGCAGCAACAAGCATGGGGTTACGTGATCATGCAAGGATTTTAGCCCTTATGGCTTTGAGGCTGCGCCTGGGGCGGGGTGCAGCGGCAGGAGGACGGGGGGGCGGGGCGGCTGGCTGAAGTCAAACTCTGCGCGCAGGTCGCCCAGCTGAGCGGCATTCTCGCGCACGGTGGGACGCGGGTCTGGGCGACCGTCCGTTGCCGGGTCTAGCCGCTGGCTGTTGAGGAACACGTCTTCGATAAACTTCACATAAGCATCATGGCTGAGGGTTTGGTGATCCACCATGCCGGCGCGGGCATACGGGCTGATGAGAATGCCCGGCACGCGCAAGCCGTAGCCGTTTTCATCCACCTGCGGCGGGGTAACGTGATCATAAAACCCGCCCCAATCATCCCATGAGAGAAAAATAGCGGAACTCTGCCAGTCCGCGCCCTGCATGACGGCGTTGATCAGGCTGGTCGTCCATGCCTGCCCATCGCTGACCAGGGCGGTGGGGTGTTCGCTGTTCGCGCCGGAAGGGGTAATCCAGCTGACGGCGGGCAGGCTGCCGTTTTTGGCATCCTGGTAAAAATGGGTAACATCGGTGATGTTTTCAAGCTGACCGTCCTGCTTCACCGTGTCAAAGTAAGGCAGGGGATTCCAGATGCCGGGGGTTTTCGCGTCCTGGTGGGCGGGGGGGCAATCGGCAGCGTCATTGGCGCAATCCGGCTGAGTGCCTGCCTGAATGTAATATTTCCACGAGACATTCTTTTTGAAGAGCAAATAGGTGAGGTCTGTCCAGGCATAATCGGGCGGGGGGTTGGCTTTCGCGCCTTTTTTCGCCTTCATATCCGGCGGGTTGCCAGGGTTTTGCAGGGCGTTGATGCAGCTGAGCGGGTCGCCCGCTTTGGCGCATTTGGCAGACCATTCCGAGACCATGAAGAGGTGCTGCGGCAGACTCCACGAGGCGTTCGGCTCAAACAGGTGATCTTGCAGGACGAATTGTTGGGCGTAGTTCCAATAATTGGGGATTTCGCGGGCATCGTGATAGCCCATCACATCGGTTGCGCCGCTGGAGCAGGAAGGGTCATTGCTGGAAAGGGGGCAGCCGGACTTTGCTTTCTCGGCGTCCGCAATAAAGCCGTCCATTTTGCCAGAATTAACGTCCAGGAGGGCATCCGCTTGACCATGCGGACCGCCGTAGTTTTTATCCGCCGGGTTGTGGAAGGGGAAGACGCATTTGCCGCTCTGCGGGTCAGGGATGCAGACGGTAAATTTGCCGTTCTGGGTGGGCAGTCCATCCGCGCCGGGGAAGGTGCCAAAGTAGGTATCAAAGGAGCGATTTTCTTGCATGATGATGATGATGTGCTTGATCTTGCTGAGGTCATGCGCTGCGGTGGGGATGGAAGGGGGCTGCGCCGTGGTGACGGTAGCTGCCGCGGGGATGGCGGTAGCAGTTGCCGCAGGCGCGGTTACCGCAGGCGCGGCGCAGCTGGTGAGCAGGATGAGGAAGAGGAAGAGCGAGAGAGATTTACGAATCATACGGTTTCCTTTCTACAAATAATCGTACCATTTCAGTCCATTTATAGCATGTGGACGTGATGGGCGGATGAAAAGGGTGTAAGAAGATTGTAAAAAGGGGGAAACATATACATTTCAAGTCCACAATTTGCACTTTTTCCCGTCTTGTATTTGCACTTTTGTTCGTGGTAAGGTATAGAAAATAAGTTCGTGCCTGCTGAGATCGTTTTCGTCCTGGAGGGGCAAGCCCCTACAGCAACAGGCAATTTGAGAAAGGAGGATATGGATGGGAGAGACGGTGCAACGCATGCAGTTGGAAGGTACGGTGATTGGCGCGGACGCAGCGCGGGGCGCATCCACCAGCGCGCCGGCAGCTTTTGAGATTTTGGCGATCACGGCGGGCGAGGGCAACGGCTGGCAGTTCAGCGCAGAGGTGCTGCGCAGTTCGCTGGCAAAGTGGCAGGGGGTGGATTGTTTTTTGGATCATGCCTCGCTGGGCAGGGCAAAGGGCAGTCACTCGGTGCGCGACCTGGCGGGGGTGCTTTCTGCGCCCAGTTGGGATGAGGCACACGAGGGGGTGCGCGCGCAGCTCACGCCCCTAGGCGAGGCGGGCAACACCCTGCGCCAGTTGGGTCAGCAGGTGACCGCGCTGGGGGTGGAATCACGCCCGCGATTGGGCTTCAGCGCGGATTTAATCTTCAAAGCGGATGGCAAACAAGTGAAGGAGGTGGTGCAGGTTGTATCGGTGGATTTGGTCAGCCGCCCAGCACGTGGCGGAGCGTTTATTCGCAGTCTCAATTCAACATTGGCAAATCAAGAAGGAGCAGAAATGGCAGAATCGTTGCACGAAACCGCAAATCCGCAAGAAGAACGGGTGACGTTGGCGGAAACGCAGGCATCCTTATGCGCGGCATTATTGGAAAGCACGTTGGCGGGGGCGCGCCTGCCCTCGGCGATGGCGTTGCGGGTGCGCAAGCAGTTTGAGGGGCAGGTGTTTGCGCCGGCTACCTTGAAATCGGCGGTGGAGGACGCGCGCAAGCTGGTCAGCGACCTGACCGGCGGCGCGGTGGTCATTGGCGCGGCGCGGGTGGAACACATGGCAGATGAGCGCGATCAGTTTTGCGCCGCCATGCACGACCTGTTCGAGGTGGAACGTCCGGCGGGATTGCGCGGGGTGGATGCCGCCCGCCTTTCGGGCATCCGCGAGATGTACATCCGCGCCACCGGCGACCTGAGCTTTGCGGGGGGCTATTCCGCCGAGCAAGCCCAATTTTCCACCACCGCCGACCTGCCGGGCGTGCTGAAGAACGTCCTGAATAAGGTGATTGCGCAGGAATGGCAGGCGTTGGGCAACACCGGCTATCACTGGTGGCAGGCGGTGGTTTCGCAGCAGCATTTTGACAATTTGCAGCCGATCACCGGCGTATTGGTGAGCGAAGTGGCAGAACTGCCCAGCGTGAACGAAGGCGAAGCCTACCCTGCGCTCGCCATCAGCGATAACGCCGAAACCGGCGCGTGGGGCAAGTATGGCGGCTATATTGGGCTGACCTTAGAGATGTTCGAGCGCGATGAGACTCACCGCCTGCGTCAATTGCCGCGCAAACTGGCAGCCGCCGGTCAACGCCGCATCTCTAAGATGATTGGCTCTATATTCACCGCCAACAGTGGCGCGGGTCCGCTGATGAGCGATGGCTACGCGGTGTTTGAAGCTGCCCACCATCACAATTTGGGGACGGATGCGCTTTCCGCTGCCGCATGGGAAGCTGCCAGCGCGGCCGTCTACGCCCAGCCGATGCTCATCAGCTCGGGCAACGCGCCCATTTTGGGGGCAGACCCGCGCTACTTGCTCGTCCCCCGCAGTTTGCGGCTGACGGCGCAGCGGATTCTGTACCCCAGCTGGGAGCGCGAGGCGCAAATCGTCAGCCAGAACATGCAGCGCGGGCAAGCCGGGGATGTGATCGTCTGCCCTGAGTTGAGCGGCACGCACTGGGCAGCGGTGGTTGACCCGAAGATCGCCCCGTCCATCATCCTGGCGGAACGGTTTGGGGTTGCGCCCGAAATTATCCTGGCGGATCAGGAAAAGAGCGGCGCGCTGTTTAGCAACGATGAGGTGCGCATGAAGGCGCGGCATTGGTTCAGCGTGTTTGTGGCGGATTACCGCGGGCTGTATCAGGCGCACGGGTAAAGAACACCCCAGCCCTGGCGAGGAGATCACTCGCCAGGGCTGGGGTGTTCTGCGGGCTGAATAATACACATTCAAAAGGAGAGGAAACAATGGAAAAGTTAAAGGAATTGTTGGCATCGCGCAAGTTTTGGGCGGCGTTCATCGGTTTGGGCATGGTGATTCTGAAAGCCTATAAGCCAGACTTCCCGCTGACGGAGGATCAGTTGGTTGGAGTGATCGGCGTGGTGGTGGCGTACATTTTGGGGGTTGGGTTGGAGAACGTCGCCGGGTAAGGAAGATTACCCCAGGCTGGGGTGGACTGCTTAACAACTGGAGGCAACTGGTATGGCAGATGATTTGGCAACTTGGTTAGATCAGACACGCGCAGCGTTGGGCGGCGCAATGGGCGCGGATTGGGAAGACGGCATCCTAAAGGCGGCGCTGCGCCTGGCTTTGGGGGAATATTCCATTGCCAGCGGGCAGACCGTCACCCTGGCGGGCTTGGATGGCGCACCCGAAACGACCCTGCCCCTGGCGGACAGGTCGCTGGTGATGTTGGGCGTATTGGGCTACGCGGCGATGACCCGCAGCGCGGCAAAGCTGGCGATTCCGCTGGCAAATGAACCGGAAGACACATCCGGCGGCAATCCACCGCTGACAGCCTGGGGCAAGGAAGTTTTGGCGGCGTTCCGCAGTGGGATGGCGGCAATCTTCGCCATCCGCATGGAACGCGCCCGCCTTGCGGAACTGCGCGAAAGCCAGACGCAGCCCTGGGAAACGGCGTTCCCACTGCCGGATTGGTGAGGAGGGAGGAGGTTTTTTATGGATGAAATGTTCTTTGACCTGCCGGACGGGGCGCGCATCCCGTTACAAGGCGGCGCGATTCTGGCGGCAAGCGTGAAACCCGTGTCCGCAACCGAAGATGAGTTGGAATTTGCCTTGCGCGGCACGGCGGACGAGGTGCGTCAGACCCGGCAGCGGCTGGGACGCGCATTCAGTCAGGCGCAATCCGCGCTGATGCAGGGGGATATGCCCGCAACGGGGGCGACGTATTGGCTGTGCCGCGTCCACCCCGCTGATCTGCTCTGGCGCAGTCGTATTCTTGCGTTGCGCTGGGATGCGCCCGCCTGGGAAGTGAATGGAATGATTGCGGTGGGCAGGCTGCACGTTTGGATCACCCGTCTGCCATTCTGGGAGGGGGAGGAGGTTGCCCTGGCGCTCTCGAACGCGATTGGGGTGGGCAATGGCGACCCCACTCCTGACGGACTGACCGTGTTCAACGCCAACGATGGCTTGATGACCCTCGAAGGCATCCGCCACAATTGGGTGGAACTGGCGGAGGATGCCGTACCGGGCGAACTGCCGGTGTTGGCGCGGGTGGAGTTGCTCAACCTGGGCGCGCGCGCTGTGACCACCGTTTGGATGGGGGTTCGCAGCCGCCTGCCGGTGGATTTCGCCCCCCTGCTGGAAGCCGAAGCCGGCGCTAGGGTTGGTTCAGATACGATCTTCCCCGCTGATGATTGCAGCAGCGGCGTGATGGCGCAAGTCAGCCTGCCGAGCGGGGTAGAGACGGAATTACTGCGTTGGCAGCTGCCGCGTGCGTTATTTGCGGCGGGCAGCGGCGAATGGCTGCGCCCCATCCTGCGCTTTGCCCGCGAATGGAACATCGCGCAGGTGGCTCTGCAGCTTGCCCTGGAATGGGATGTCACCCGAGTCTGGCAAAGTGGCTGGGCATGGCCCGAACTCGGCTCCGCCTTCGCCATCCGCGCATTTGACCCCTTCCGCCTGCCGGATACGCCCGACCCGGCTGCCCTGGACCTGGTCTTGCGCGGCACGCAGCACAGCGGCGCATCCCTCACCATTGCGCTTGATTTTTTGGCGCTGCTGCCCTTCAACAGCGGGCAAACCCTGCGCACGCAAGGGTACGGGGCGGCGGTGGGCGCGTGGCTGATGGAAGATGGCGCTGCCCAATCCGCTTATTTGCAGGAAGGCGCGGACGCCGGGCGCGTGAGCCTGGTCAGCCGCGAGACCCAAGGCATCTGGCTGACCCCTGGGCTGCGTCAGCGGATTTCTTTCTTCAGCCACTCCAACCTGGCGTATGTGGCGGAGATTCATCAACGGTTACAAGTGCGGATGTGGGTTCGTCCGCGCAAGGAGGCATTGACATGACCCAATATCCTTTGCAAATGGAATGGACCGACCGGCAGGGGCGGTGGATGGAGCTGCCCGCCGGCGCGCATGCCCGCGTATTGAATTTTTCGCGCCGCGCTATGGGCGGGTCGTACCGCGCGTTGATCGGAGCGCAATCCGCCGACCCGCGCGCGCTCTCGCCGCTCTTGGGCTGGCTGCGCTGCGGACTGCGCATCTCGGATGGTCACGCCCGCCCACTGTGGGGGGGATATGTCAACGCCGTCAGCCTGCAAATGGGGGCAATCACCCAGCGCGTCAGCCTGCAAGGGATGAGCAACCGCGTGGCAGTGGCATACACCAGCGCAGCATCCCCCACGCAGCGCGCCCTGAAGCGTTTCACCACCCCCTGGGCGGAGGACGCGGGCAGCATCGCGGAATATGGGGTCAAGGAATGGCTCGCCCCCTTGCCCCAGGCGGACGCGCCCAACGCCCTTCGCGCGCGCGATACCTTCCTGCAGGAACGCGCCCTGCCGTTCGTCAGCCTTTCACGCGATGCTCAAAGCCAGACCAACGCGGCTGTCGGCGCAACGCCATTGGCAACCGTCCGCCTGGAATGCTGCGGCTGGTATAGCGCGCTCGCCTGGCAATACGCCGGTACGCTGCAAACCCCTGCCCCTGATACCCTGGCGCTGGCAATGCAAGTGGCGTTGGAGCGCGGCGCGTTTTTCACCGGCTGGGTGGGATTGCGCGAGAGTGGGCAGATCACCGCCGAAGCCTGGGGCGGCGAAACCCGCGCCTTGGACGTGTTCGAGGGACTGCTGGCGTGCAGCTGCGCTGATGGTCGCCCGCTGTATGCCGAAACCCTGCCCGACCGCCGCCTCTACGTCTATACCCCCGATGAGCGCGACCTGTATCAGGTGTGCGCGGATGGCAGCCTGCGTGACCCGTTCGGTCAGCCGGTGGAGGGGGCAAATTTCCCCGCCGGGGTGTTCGCCAGCGTGCAAAATTTGCATTCAGGCAATATCCAAGGCAGTTTACGTGCGCAAGACCGTTTTTTCGTCAACGAATGCCGTTACAACGCCCTCACCGGCAAAGTGCAGCTGGTGAATGGGTAGCGGCGCACTGCGTGCGCCGCTACGCGGATTCGAAATATATCAACAATGACAAACATGGATGATTTCCACAGAAAGGCACACCACATGAACTGGAATCAACAAAACAGCGCGGAACTGGCGCATTGGCTGAAGCCCTTCTGGCTGCAAACCCTGCAAGAGGCAGGCGCGGATGGCTCTGATTCCGCGGCGATCTTCGTACTCAAGCAAAATGCGCCGCCCGTGCGCTTTGCCGTCAGCGCAGCCGGCTTGACGGAGGCATTGGCGGCGGCAGTCAGCGGGGACGCGGTGATTCTGCCGGCGTGCGAGTTGACCGCGAGCGCGAATGTCGCCTGGGTCATCCCTGCCGGGGTGGAAGTCTGCGGCATGGGCGAAGCAACCCGGCTGCATGGCGCGGTGATGGCTGATCCCAGTGGCGCGATGAACCGAGCGGGCGCGGCTCTTGAGAATCTCTGCGTAGAGCGGGTTATTGCACCTG
>JBBRAT010000067.1:0-15172 GCA_038206515.1 Anaerolineales bacterium
CCTTGCAGGGGCGCGCCATCTTCCCAGACAGTGCCTTCGCTGCCGGTATCCCACAGAAAATGAACTTCCTGCCCAGCCCAGGCTTCGGGGATGCTCATTTGCACGCGGAACCAATGGGTAGACCAGGGCGCGGCGAACCGTTCGCCCAGTTGGGTGGGGCGAAATTCCGCCTGGATTGCCTGCGCATACGGGATGCGGTCAGGGGCATTATAGACGGATAATTCCACCGGCAGGCGGTCTGTGTAAAAAAGTCCGCTCAGGGTAGCGGCAAAATTCTGTACTCGTTGAAGGGTTAACTCGAAATGTTTTTGCATTTTTCTTCCAGGTATTCGTATTTTGAGTTAATGATAGCATAGGTTCAGCGGACGGGCGGCATTTTCGGCAGGGGAATTTTATCGTTATTCTCCATCTGAATGGCGCCGGTGGGGCAGCTGCGGGCGCAAAAGTCACAGGCGATGCAGCCCGCCGCGTCCGCCAGAATGGGCAGCGAGCCTTTCAGGCGGATGACTCCGGCGGGGCAGGCGAATACGCATTGCACGCAGCCCACGCACGCGCTGTATTCAAAGCGGGGTGTGCGCCAGGTGGGGCGTTTTTGATGCGGAATGACCTGCCCGCGCGCATTTTTCACCGCCCCAAACGGGCAAATCCGCCCACACGCGGAACAATCCACGCAGCGGGCAGGGTCTACTACGTGCAATTGACGGCGTTCCCCGCGAATAGCCTCTACAGGGCAGATGCGCAGGCATATCTGGCAGCCTTTGCAGGCGGATGTAATGACAACAGGCACGAAATTCCTCTCCTGACGGGTGACTCTCTATTTCCATTTTACTCGTTTTTGCAAATGGCAAGAGAATTCCCTGTATCCCTGGCGAGAAGATCACTCGCCTTGCCAGGGATACAGGGAAGCGGTATGCACGCCAGGCACTTCATCCACAAATCGTTACTGCTCAGGCATCCCAGTCCGCGTAGTGGCTTCCGGCAGGAAGCCCAATTCTCATCAGCTCATTTCTGGTTCGCAAGGGTAATTTCAACTGCTAACAGCTTCCTGCCGGAAGCCACTACACGGATTGAAATCACCCCTGCGAATAGGTGGGGGGCGACTGAGTAGTAACCACAAATCTTGAATTCTGCAACGCTCTCCTATGGTGAGTTATAAATCAGGGTACAATCACCTTAAGAACATTTTGCAGGAGCAAACACACATGAAACTCGTCAGCGTAGAAGAAATGCAGGCTGCGGAAAAGGCAGCGAACGCGCAAGGTTGGACGTATGCGCAGATGATGGCACAAGCTGGTCACGGACTGGCAGAGATGGTTGAATCATTTTATGGGTATGAGGAAAATAGCCGGATTCTTGGATTGGTGGGCAGCGGCAACAATGGCGGCGACGCCTTAATTGCCCTCACCGAGCTGGCTGGGCAGGGATGGGAGGCAGCCGCGTACCTGGTGAAGCCTCGCGCGGCGGATGACCCGCTGGTGGCAGACTTTGCGCGATCCGGCGGGCAGGTGATTGCGGCAAGCAGCGACCCGACCCGTGCGGCGTTGAGCGAGTGGTTGGCATCCGCAACCGTGCTGCTGGATGGCGTGTTGGGGACGGGGATCAAGCTGCCCCTCTCGGCGGAGGTAGCGGAGACGTTGGCGTTTGTGAAGGCAGCGGAACGGCGACCGGCGGTGGTGGCAGTAGATTGCCCGTCTGGGGTGGATTTGGCGACCGGCGCGGCTGATGAGCAAACCATCCCCGCGGATGTAACCGTGTGCATGGCGGCGGTCAAGCTGGGACTGCTGAAATTCCCGGCTTATGGGCTGGTGGGGGATATTCAGGTGGTGGAGATTGGGCTGCCGGATGACCTGAAGGGGTGGAATGACATTCAGCGCGAGGTGGTGACGGACGAAACCGTGCGCCCGCTCTTCCCGGAGCGTCCGCTGGAGAGTCACAAAGGCACGTATGGCACGGTGTTGGCGGTGGCAGGTTCAATCAATTACACCGGCGCGGCGCTGCTGTGCGCCAAGGCTGCCGCGCGGATGGGGGCTGGGTTGGTGACGCTGGCTGCTCCGCGTGAATTGCATGCCGCCCTGGCAGGGCAAATTCTGGAAGCCACCTGGCTGCTGCTGCCCGCAGATAACGGTTGGCTGGTGGAAAACGCCTTTGACGTATTGCAAGCCAATCTGGGGCACGCTAATGTGCTGCTTTGGGGTCCGGGATTGGGATTAAAAGACAGCACCGCCGGGTTCGTCAAGCATTTGGTAGAGGGCAAGACTTATTTGCGCGGAGCGGGCTTCCTGGCGGCGCAGAGTAACCCTATTAAGGAAGAGCCAACCCTGCCTGGGATGGTGATTGACGCGGATGGGCTGAAGCTGATGGCGCGCGTGCCGAACTGGCACAAGCTCCTGCCGCCCGGCTGCGTCCTCACCCCGCATCCGCATGAGATGGAAATTCTGTGCGGCTTGCCCCTGGCGGAGATTCAGGCGGATCGGATGGGCGTGGCGCAGCGGTTTGCGCGCGAATGGGGGCATGTGCTGGTGCTGAAGGGTGCACTGACCCTCATCGCCGCACCGGACGGACGTTTGGGATTGATTCCGGTGGCGACCTCTGCCCTGGCGCATGCTGGCACCGGTGACGTGCTGGCAGGGATGATCGCCGGACTGCGGGCGCAAGGCGTGGCGGCGTATGAAGCAGCGGTGGCAGCGGCATGGGTTCATGCGCAATGTGGCTTGTTGGCTGCTGAAGAGGTGGGGCATGAGGCATCCGTTTCTGCAAGCGACCTGCTGCAAGCCCTGCCAGAAGTCCTTTCGTGGGTATGGTAAAAAAATAGTATTCCCAAACTAAAAACAAATTTTTAGTTTGGTTGTATAATGAATAAGGAACTCTGGGAATTAGCGTGGTAGTCTTTGAGAGGAGAGGATCACTCCTCTCAAAGACTACCACGCTAATTCCCAATGAACCATCAATAATGAATGGACTCTATTTTTTTTGACTTGCAGGAGGGCATGATGGCTCGCGAAAACCGAAAACTGCACCGGCGGCATCTGGTCTTTTATTTAGATACAATCCATCGAGATACACTTCAGTCGCTGGGTCGCCTGGTAGACATTACCGGCGAAGGGCTGATGCTGGTCAGCGAAAAAAGCCTTGAAACGGGCCTGCGGCTGCCTGTCCGCCTGGAATTTCCGGTGGAAATTGATGGAGAAACCCATCTTGACCTGACGGTGATGAGCGTATGGTGCCGCAAAGACAAAAACCCCGACCTGTGGGGGATTGGTTTGCAAATGATTGAAACCAACCCGCTCACCGATGCAAAGATTGATAAGCTGATTGACTTCTTGGGCTTCCAGGATTAAGAATATTTGTATGAATATTTGATGAGTTGTAGCAAACCTACAACTTATCAAAATATTCAGTTACTGCTCAGGCATTCCAATCCGTGTAGTGGCTTCCGGCAGGAAGCCCAATTCTCATCAGCTCATTCTGGTTCGCAAGGGTAATTTCGACTGCTAACAGGCTTCCTGCCGGAAGCCACTACACGGATTTAGATCACCCCTGCGAATAGTTGGGGGCGACTGAGTAGTAACAATATTCATACCAATATTAAGGATTTCGTCAGGTCAGCGCACCAATCCGCTGCATGTGATGGCTTTATTTTTCGCGCTGGTGGAATTATGGGCGATGAGCTTACCGTTAACGCGCAGTTCGCAGGTGAGCGTACCCGTCCCCGCGCCATGATACGCGATCACCTGTGCCTGGGATAACCCGTGCATCGTAAAAGTCGCCCGCCAGGGAGAACGGTGAATCGTTACGGCTTGATAGTCTTGCGCCTCATCTACATATTCAGCATCTACCAGAGATCGGTCCGTATTGGTGATAAGATATTCGACCTGATATTCCACTTTGCGAGATTGAGCGATGAAGTTTTGCAAGAGGGCATTGCCGCCCGCAATCGCCAGCACGCACAGGATGCACACTCCCCCAATGCCAAATAAAATATACGCCAAAATGCGTGAGTTGCGCGTGCGCGCCTTGCCATCGTTAATTTCGCGCAGGCGTTGAGCGGCGGCGACTTCGGATGCGCTGGGCGGGCGCGAAGGGTCAGGCGAGAAGACGGCATAGAGCGGCGGCGCAGCAGGCGGCTGATCAGGCTGCGCCGCAATGGGCATATTTTGTTGCGTTGACGGCGCTATAGGCGCTTGTTGATCCATCATGACGGCGGGGGTCAGCTGCGCCAGGGCTTTTTGGGTCAGCAAGTTAGCGGGGTTGATGCGCAGCGCCTCTCGCAGGCAAAAGCGTTTATCCTCATCCGTCTCTACGCACGCCGCCATCCACAACCAGGCGGTTTCCACGTTACGGTCTTTTTTAAGAAGATCATGCAGCAACTGACCGCCGGTCTTTGTATCACCGGATTTTATGAGGGCGATGGCTTTTTTCAGGTCGGCTTCGTTGTAAGTCATGGCTGCCTCAGCGGATGAGAGATGAAATTACCTCTTTATGGGTGATGGTTTTCATTTTCTGTACAATAGAGGGGCGCGCCCGTCTATTGTACAGAAAATGAAAACCATCACCCCTTTATGTACACCTGCGGGTTGGCGCAATAGGGCATGGGTTGATGTTGCAGGGCAGCCAACAGGTTATCCACCGTCATTTGCGCCATTTTGACGCGGGTGGCACGGCTGGCGCTGCCAATGTGCGGGGTGATGACCACGTTTTTCATGCCCAGGAGCGGGCTATCGGTGGGGATCGGCTCTGGCTCGGTGACATCTAACCCGGCGGCGGAAAGATGCCCGCTCTGCAAAGCGTCTAGCAGGGCAGATGGATCCACCATGCCGCCGCGCGCGGTGTTAATCAAGATGGCGCCGGGCTTCATCATGGCAAACTGCTCGCGCCCCATCAGGTGATAGGTGGCGGGGGTCAGGTAGGCATGCAGCGAGACGTAATCCGCCTGCGCCAACAGCTCCGGCAGAGGCAAATACGCGGCGGAAAGGGATGCGGCGGCTTCCGGCTTAGGCTGCGGCGAGGAATAGAGGATGCGCATGCCAAAGCCCTGCGCGCGGCGAGCCATTGCCTGACCAATCCGCCCAAAGCCGATGATGCCGAGGGTGGCGCCGTACACATCCGCGCCAGTGAGGACATTCGGTCCCCAGGGTCGCCAGATATGCTCGTGGACTTCGCCATCCGCTTCAACCACGCGGCGGGCGGCAGCCATCAGCAACGCCCATGCCAGGTCAGCGGTGGTTTCGGTCAGCACGCCGGGGGTATTCCCCACCGGAATGCCCAGTTGGGTGGCAGTGGAGACGGCAATATTGTCATATCCGACCGCCATCTGGGCAATGACGCGCAGGCGCGGGGCAGCAGCGGTGATAAGGGCAGCGTCAATCCGGTCACACAGCATGGTGAGCAGGGCATCGGCGCGTTTTGCCTCCTCTGCGATGACCTCATACGGCGGGGCAGAGGGCCCGTCCCAGGCGTGAACCTCGGCGGCGGCGGAAAGGCGTTGGGTGGCGGCAGGGTCAATTGCCTGGGTGATAAATACGCGGGGCAAGGATGTCATTTTGGGCTACCTGAGGGCTGCTTTCATCAATTCTTGAATCCGCGCCACCATCTCGGCGGGGTCAGGGTGTTGCCCTTCGATCAGCAGGCAGTCTTCATAGACCTGCTCGATCACCAGAGGGGGCAGGCTGCTGGTAGGGTCATTGAGCAAGTCGCCCACCCGCTTCAACAGCGGACTGCGCGGGTTGATTTCCAACACGCGGGCGGGCTTCTCAAATTCTTTGTTAAGCATACGATAGACACGCTGCACCTCTTCGCCCATGCCGCCTTCCTGATCAATCAGGCGCGCGGGGGAATCGGTCAGCCGGTCGGTGATGCGCACTTCCGCCACGCGGTCACCCAAAACCTCGCGGAAGCGGGTGAGCAGCAAGGCCAGAGTATCCGCAGGCAAGGCAGGCTCATCGGATTCGGCGGCGGGGGTGTCTTCGGCGGGGAGTTCGGGCTGTTCCACCGCTGCGTTGACGATCTCAACATCCTTATAGGTCTTGAGGCTCATCAGCATAAACGGATCGAGCGGGTCCGCCATCCACAGCACATCCACGTTGGCTTTGCGGAAGGGGTCAAGGTGCGGGGAGTGAGCAAGGGCGCGTTCTTCATCGCCCATCAGGTAATAAATCTTCTTACGATCCCCCGCCGCAGCCGTGATTTCATCCAGCGAACGCCATTGGTCGGGGAATTGCAGGCTACGGAAGCGCAGCAACCCTGCCAGGCTCTCCTGGTTATCCCGATCCATCGCAATCCCCTCTTTGAGGAAGCGACCAAAGGCGAGCCAGAACTCGGTGTATTTATCGGGAGTGTCGGCGGCGAGCTTTTTGAGCGTATCCGTCACTCTATTGGTCAAGACGCGCCGAATTTGGGCAATCAGGCGGTTGGATTGGATGGCTTCGCGCGAGACGTTCAGCTGCAAGTCCTCTGAATCCACCACGCCCACCACAAAGCGGTAATATTCGGGCAGCAGGTCACGCGAATATTCTTGAATCAGCACCTTGCGGGCATAGAGCTTGAGACCATCTTCCTTGCGGGCGGAAAACATGGTGCGTTCGGCGGTGGAGGGGACGAACAGCAGGGCATACAGCTGCACAGGCGCGTCCACCACCAGATGAGCGTGCGCCAACGGGGGCTGGAAGTCCAGGGTGAATTGGCGATAGAACTCATCGTATTTTTCGGCGGTCACTTCGCGGGTGGACTGCCGCCAGAGGGCAATCTGCTGATTGACGCGCTCTTTGCTTTCGCCCACATAAATGGGATAGGGGATAAAGTCCGAGTGGCGGCGGATGATCTCTTTCAGGCGCGATTCCTGGGCAAACTCGGCGGCGTCTTCCTTTAACTTGAGGATAATGGTGGTGCCGCGCTCGGTTTGATCGCCCGGCTCAAGGGTATAACTATCCTCGCCGGTGGAATTCCAGGTATAGGCTTGCGCATCCGTAGCGAACGAGCGGGAATTAACCCGAATCCACTCGGCGACCATGAAGGCAGAGTAGAAGCCCACCCCGAACTGCCCGATGATTTCGCTGGTACTGGCGTTCTTCTCCTGGGCAGCCTTCAAGAAGGCGCGCGCGCCGGAATGGGCGATAATGCCCAGGTTGTCCTTCAGTTCGTCATGGGTCATGCCGACGCCCGTATCGCGCAGGGTGATGGTGCGCTCATCCGGGTTGGCGGTGATCCAGATGCCCAGCTCGGCTTCGGGGTCAAGCACATCGCGGCGGGTGAGCATTTCAAACTGCACGCGGGTGAGCGCATCAGAAGCGTTGGAAATCAGCTCCCGCAGGAAAACTTCACGCTCGGTATAAAGCGAGTGGATGAGGATTTCAAGCAATTGGCGCGTTTCAGCGCGAAAAGGAATAGCAGAAGGGGAAGAAGTTTCGGCAGTCATAAGCGTTTCCTAAAGAGAAAGATTAAGCGCGAGCGAATAAAGTCGTCTCCTGGCGCACCATCAGGAAGGGCACCGCGATGGGGCTAAGAGAAGTAATGAGGATATTGGTGATTTTTGCATCATAGATGCTGGTGAAGTTTTCACGGGTCACTTCCAGGAATTTCGTCACGCTGGAACGGGTGGAAATGCGCAGATTGCCGTCAATGCGGAAACTGCTGACCAGCATGGTCGTTGGCTCCATCTTACGGTTGGGTTCGGTGGCGTCAAAATCCAGCGGTTCTTTGCCGGGGGGGGACATGTGATACGCCAGCACCTGTGAGAGGGAAATATTCACCTCGGTCAACTGCATGGGGCGGGGCGGGGTGGCGTTGAGGATATTGATCACGCGGGCATTATATAGGGTGATTCGCTCAGGGGCGGTGTTGGTACGCAGCCAGGTGCTGATCCGCACCATCGTTTTGGTGACCGCTTCACCCACAAACAAATTTTGCAGGGTGTAAATCATCATGGGAGTCACTTTGTCATCGGGACCCAAGATATACGGGGGCGTAACCTGACTGATGGTCATAGGGGGAATCACTTTCTCGCTTTTTGAGCGTAGCGGTCGCGGATGGCTGGGATGAGGTATTCATTGAAAGCGCGCTGCACGTCATACTGCGGCTGCCAGCCCCAATCGCGGGCGGCATCTGAGTCATCCACATCAGCGGGCCAGGTATCCACAATCTTCTGGCGGCTGGCGTGCGGCACAAAGTCAATTTGCGCGTCTGGGAAGGCGGATTTGACCATATCGTAAATTTCAGCAGCGGTGACGGTGAAACTAGTGACGTTATACACCAGTTGACCAAGCGACTCGGCGGGAGCAGCCTCTAACATCAACAGCGAGCGGATAGCATCCGGCATGACCATAAAAGGCAGGCTGGTATCTTCGCGCACAAAGCAGTTATAGGGCAAATGTTGGGCAGCCTGATGGAGCATTTCAGGACCGTAATCGCTGGTGCCGCCGGTGGGGGTCGTCACCGCGCTGATAAGACCGGGGAAGCGGATGGCGCGGAAGTCCACGCTGGTAGAGCCATGATCGGCGGCTAATTGGCGATAGTAACGGGCATAATAGCGACCGAGGTGTTCACAGTAGAGCTTGTTGCAGCCATACATGGTGATGGGGGTCAGCCAATCTTCTTCTTTTACTTTGCCCGCGCTGGTTTTCATTTCCACGCTGGGCAAACCGTAAGCAGCAATGGAGCTGGGGTAAATAAACTTCACCGAGCGACCCTGCCATTGGCTCTGTTCCACCGCCAGGCGCAGGAGGTTGAGCGTGCCTTCCACGTTGACACGATGCGCTGTCTCTGGGTTGTATTCCGCTTTGGTGGATAAAATCGAAGCCAGGTGATAAATGGTGCGAATTTCAAACTCACCTACCAGGCGACCCAGGAGCATGGGGTCGAGAATGTCCCCCTGGATAAAGCGGGTACATTCACTGCGCAGGCTGTCATCCAGGGGCTGCACATCCAGGGCAATGATATTGACATTGTTATTTTGCGCCAGATGTGAGATCAACCCATGACCGATTTCGCCATTCGCGCCGGTAATGAGAACGACTTCTTTTCGCATGGAGGTTTCCTCTTATTTTCAAAGTGTGGGGGGGACTTGCATCTTCCCCTTAAGGCAATTGTACCAGAATCTAGGAGAAAGGTTCTCATTTTGGAGCGGGTAGTGGCTTTCTTAAGAAAGGGAAAGATTTTTTGTCTACGACCAGGTTTCTCTCCTCGCCATCCGCAGAGCGCCCTCCCTCAACCCTCTGCGGATGGCGAGGAGAGAAAATACAGGGAACGCACGAGTGATCCCCTCTCCTGATTAGGGAACTCCCCCGTAAGGGTAGGAATCTTCCTTAGTTTTTAATTGCAATCAATTCGTTAAACTATTAAGAGAACCAATCTGCAAACTCCCAAATAATTACAGGGAAGTATTTGCTTTGATTGCACGCATCTCTGAATACCCATTTTCAAGGAGCATCTGTATGAAGAAGCCAAAAAAGGTAGATGACCGAGTGAAGGATGTGGAAAACGCGAAAACGGAAATATTGAACAATTTCCAGGAAACGGCGCAAGACAACCCGATGATCTCCGAACAGGGGATTAAGATTAATGATACGGATAATTCGCTTAAGGCAGGCGTGCATGGACCTACCCTTCTAGAGGACTTCCTCTTCCGCGAGAAAATCACGCATTTCGATCACGAGCGCATCCCCGAGCGGGTGGTACACGCGCGCGGATCAGCGGCGCATGGCGTCTTTCAGGTATATGAATCCATGGCGCAATACACCAAAGCCGCCTTCCTGCAAGACCCTGCCGTTAAAACGCCGGTGTTTGTGCGCTTTTCAACCGTAGCCGGGTCACGTGGGTCAGCGGATACAGTGCGGGATGTGCGCGGATTTGCCACCAAATTTTATACCACTGAGGGCAACTTCGATATTGTCGGCAACAACATGCCCGTCTTTTTCATCCAGGATGCGATCAAATTCCCAGATCTGATCCACGCCGTTAAGCCTGAACAACCCAACGAGATGCCGCAGGCTTCCACCGCGCACGATACCTTCTGGGATTTTATCTCCCTCATGCCTGAATCGCTGCATACGATCATGTGGGCAATGTCTGACCGCGCCATTCCGCGCAGCGTGGCAATGATGGAAGGGTTTGGCATTCATACCTTCCGGTTTGTGAATGCGCAAGGCAAATCGCGCTTTATCAAATGGCATTGGAAACCGCTCAAGGGGGTACATTCGCTGGTGTGGGATGAAGCTCAAAAGCTGGCAGGCAAAGACCCCGATTGGCTGCGCCGTGACTTGTGGGATTTGATCGAGGCGGGCGATTACCCTGAATATGAACTGGGCGTGCAGATTGTGGAAGAAGAAGACGTAGATACCTTTGAATTTGACCTGCTTGACCCCACCAAGATCATCCCTGAAGAGCTTTCACCGGTGCGCAAAATTGGTAAGATGACCCTCAACCGTAACCCTGAGAATTTCTTTGCTGAAACGGAACAGGTAGCCTTCGACCCTGGCAATATTGTGCCAGGGATTGACTTCAGCAATGATCCGCTGCTGCAAGGACGGTTGTTTTCCTATATTGATACACAACTCACCCGCCTGGGCGGACCTAACTTTACCGAAATCCCGATCAACCGTCCACTGGGGATGCCGCATAACGTCAACCGGGATGGCTTGATGCGCCAGACGATCAACAGCGGCAAGGCGAACTATTCGCCCAATTCGTTGGGGGATAACTTCCCGATGACGGTGCCGGAGGCGCAGGGCGGCTTTGTCAGCCATGCAGAGGCGATGATGGGGGTGAAGACGCGCCACCGCAGCCCGAGCTTTGCGGATTTCTCCAGTCAGGCGCGCCTGTTCTGGAAGAGTCAGATGCCCGTTGAGCAGCAGCATATCATCGAAGCCTTCCAGTTTGAGTTAGGTAAGGTGGATCGGATTGAGATTCGTCAACGGATGATGAAGCTGCTGTATCATGTAGACCCGGCTCTGGCGGCGAAAGTTGCAGCGGGGATTGGCGTGGCTGCGCCTACGGATGGCAAGCTGGACGAATTGCAATTAAAATCAATGGCGAGCATGGTTGAGGGCGGCATGGATAATGAGAAGTTGGCAGCCTTGCAACGCCCTGCGGATGGGAAGAAGCGGCACATTGAAACTTCGCCCGCCCTGAGCATGGAAAACACCCCGAAGAAGGGCATCAGCGGGCGGCGGGTGGCGATTCTGGTGGCAGATGGGGCAGACCCCAACACCGTGTCGCCCGTCAAAGACGCGCTGGAAGCCGCCGGAGCTGTGACGGAATTTGTATCCATCACGCGCGGGATGCCCGCCCCTAAACCCGGCGAGTTCAGCATGGAAGTCAATAAAACCTTCCTGACCGCCAGCTCCATCATGTATGACGCGGTGTTTATCCCTGGCGGGAAAAATGTGGGTGCGCTGAAGACTTCGGGAGAGGCGATCCAATTTGTGCGCGAGGCGTTCAAGCATTGCAAGCCCATCGCCGCGCTCGGCGAAGGGGTGGAAGTGTTGGCTACCTCTAATTTGATGGACGTTAAACTGAGCGCCGCGCAAAGCAAAAAGGTAAGCATTGATAAAGGCGTGATTAGCTCGTATAACATGACGGATTTGGACGAATTCTTGCAGACGTTTATCCAGGCGATCACGCATCACCGCCATTGGGAACGTGAGGCAACCAAGCATCTGTTTGTAGCGTAGAGACTCCTAATTTTGGATCATAAAAAAACTGCGAGACAAAATATGTCTCGCAGTTTTTTATGATCCAGAAGGTCTTTATTCTTTGGTGAGGCGCGGGAAAACCCAGACCGCCTTATTTTGCGGCGAGGCAGCCCCATCCGCCAGGACGACCAGGATAATCTGAACAGACTTGCCGTTGAGGGGGGAAAGGTCAATGTTGATATTCTGGGTGCCGCCGCTGCCGGTCTGCGACCATTGCCCCAGGTTCTGCGGTTCGCCATTGCCTTCGCGGTAATTAAGCTGATATTTTACCTTGCAGGCAGCCGCGTCCGAAAGGCAGGAGAGGGTAACGCGGAAATGATCGCCCGTATGGATAGTTTGCGCCGGATATGCGCCGGTGATCGCGCCATTGTCTACATTTTGAGGCAGCGTTTCCAGCACGGCGTGAATTTCGGTATCGCCAGTCTGTAATTTAGGCTTGACCAGGCTGAGGACTGCGCCATTGGCATCGGTATTCTTGCCGGGGCAGGGTAAAACACCGGCTGCGCTGCGCCATTCCGCCTGACAGGCAGCCGCCGTAAAGTCATACAATACGCCCTCGGCGGCGGGGGTGACGGTGGCGGTTGGCTTCTGAGTGGGCGCGGCGGGCGGGACGGCAGTTGCCAGCGGGGTGGCCGTTACCGGCGGAGTGATACTGGCAGTAGCGGTGGGCGGCGCGCTTTGGATGACCACATAGAAGGGCGCATCACTTTCTACGCCAAACAGGACGCCCGCCGGATTGCGCAGCTTCCAGTTGCCGCGATACTTGCCGGGGGTGTTGGGCGCTTTGAAATCAATGGACAAATCCGCTGTTGCGCCGGGGGGAACATCACCAGGGAGCTTGACGGAAGCCTGCGCGCCCATCGGGTCCCCATTGACAAACGCCAGCGAATACGTGTTGTTCCAGGCGCATGTGCCGATATTTTTCAGCCGCCAGGTCTTGGTAAAGGCTTGCCCGGGCAGCATGGGCGTGCCATCCGGGATGGTGACATCGGCAACGAAGGAAGCCTGCTCGCACGGCTGCGAGGTGGGCGTGACGGACGGTCCGCCGGGGGTGATGGTGACGGTCTGGGTTACCCCAGGCACGGGCGTGTCAGTGGCGGCAGATTGCTGCGTGGCGGCGTTTTCCGTTTGCATTGCCTGAATGGTGCGCACCGCAGCCGTTTTGAAGTTGGCGGGGGTGGGCATGACCGTCCCTTTGGGGGCAACTGGTAAATTACACGCGCTCAACAACAAACTGGCAGCGAGCATACAACCCAAAAAACGAGTGAAAACTGGGGTAATTCGCATCCTTTTCCCTCCTCTAAGTTCTTCCCTTAACTTGGTTTTACCATGATTAGCGCGTAGGGGCAAGCGAAAAATAAGGAACTCTGGGGATTAGGGGGATAGTGGTCGAGCGGGGAAGATCGCCCCGCTCGACCACTATCCCCCTAATCCCCAATGAACCAACATAAACACCCTATCCAATAATGGACGTTCTTAAGTCTCCAAATCAGGGAGGATGCTGAGGAGGAACGCGGTCACCTGTTGGCTAACCTGCTGGGGGGTGAGTCCGTCCGTGAGGAGGTAAAAATGAGCGTGTTGGCGGGCATGGGAAAGGCGGCGGAGCTGTTCGCGGTATTCAGCTTCGCTCCAGTTGAGATTCTTGCGGCGCAGCGACTCGGCGTAACTGACGTCCAGGTAGATCAGCCAGTCGGGCTTGCTGATCGCTTGCCACATATACAGCACATAGGAATGTTCCTGGGCGATGTGACGCAGTTCAATTTGGGGCAGATGCAGGTTATGGATGAGGGTGGATTTGCCTGCCGTACAGGGACCCACAATGCCTATGCGCGGTCGCTTCGGTTCCATTTGCATAAAAGGCTACGCACTCATAGAACGTTGGGTGGGGTATAGGTGACGGGCAGATGCACCACCATCCGGCGGATGAGATCACCCTCATGGGGCAGGGCGCGCAGAACCACCACGCTCATATCATCGTTGGGGCGGCCTTCGTCCATTTGCATGGCGTGAGAAAGAATGGTATCGGCGATTTCCTGGGCGTTGGGTTCTTGCTCTTCCAAAATGGATTGGAGCAGCGTACACATATCCAACCGGTCGCCGTAGCGGTCGCCAGCGTTGACAATGCCATCCGTATACATCACAATGCTGATCCAGGCTTCGATGGGAATTTCAGAAATGGAAGGGCGGGTATTGCGAGACGTTCCCACCGGCACGCTCTCGCCATCCAGGCGTTCCACGCTTTCACTGCGGGCAATAAACACCGGGGCGGGGTTGTTGCGGGTAATCACCAGCGTGCCGCTTTGCAGGTCAGCGGAAAGGATGTTGAGGGTGGCAGAGACTTTGCCGTGCCGTTCGGTATAGAGATAATCGGAGGCAGCGCGGGCGGCTGCGCCATCCCGCACACCATCCGCCAACAAGGTGATGACCTTGCGAACCACCATCGAGGAGACGGCTTTGGCACCGCGCCCGCTGGTTTGCCCATCCGCCAGGACGACTGATACGCCGCCATTGGGGCGTTCGACAATCTCTAGCGTGTCTCCCGATTCAGAGACCGCATATTTGTTGATTTTGGCAACGGCAATTTGTAATTCCATAGGAATATTGTACCGTAAAAGTGGGTCAGGGGCTATGCCTTTTTACGCGCCACAATGACCAATAACTGCCCGCCCGTCACCAGTGGGGTTTGCACCTGCGCCTCAAATGGGGAGGCGGCAAAGGCTTTCAAAATGCGCCCAGAGAGGGCATCCCGCGCGTGGGGCGATTCGCCGGTGACGCGGAAGAGCAGCGCGGCAGTCCGTTCCGGCAGGCTGCTGCCCGTCACCCATGCGGAGAGGACAATTACCAACTTACCATTGGGGCGCAGCACGCGGGCGGCTTCACCCAGCGTATCCGCCTGCAAAATGTAAGGACTGGGAAAGGTGGCAACGATGGAATCAAAGCTCTGATCGGCGAAAGGCAGGTGTTGCGCCAGGGCGCGCGTCAGACGAAGGGGAAATGTGCGTTTGCGCAGCCGATTCCCCGCCTGACGGGTCATTTGCGCGCTCTCATCCACGCCAAAGACCTGCAATCCGCGCGCAGCCAGGTGGACTTGCAAATGACCGGGTCCAAAGCCCAATTCCAGAATGCGCTCGCCTTCCAGCAAGTCCGCTGCCGAAAATACCCAGCCGCGCCAGCGTCCCAAAGAAACCACCGCCGCCACCCAGTCATAGCACCATGCCAGAGGGTGATAGAGCAGGCGGAAGAAGAGATTTAGGAAGCGATAGATGAGTTTTTGAACATTCATGCGGGCGCACATTCTCCGAAGAAAAGCAATTTGCTTTACTTTACCTCAAATTGAGGGGATGCGTAAATGCCAAAGTCTCCCTATCTGTGTAGTGGCTTCCGGCAGGAAGCCTTTGTGATATTCAAGAAATTTTCCTTGCAACACAAAGGCTTCCTGCCGGAAGCCACTAAACCGATTGAGACATTATTACAAAAGTTGGGCTGCC
>JBBRAT010000068.1:0-14601 GCA_038206515.1 Anaerolineales bacterium
ATCCCCAAAATGATACATCGAATATGCTTACGTCGTCTTTTTGGGAGTTGTGCGGGGCTTTTTCGAACGCCTGCTAAGCCCCACTTTCGTTTTTATGCCAGTTTTGGCTCGCTAAAATCGACTTTTTGCAGAAGAGTCATATATATATTTGACCACAAAAATTGTCAAGCGAAATAAGCTTAGCAATTCTGGTCAGCCCGGTTTGAATAAGAAAGCGTCTAAAAACGAGAGAAATAGAAGCAGTCGGGGAAACTTGCCTGAGATCTCCGGATTAGACGGCAATGATCCATCTTTACTTATTTCCCATCCCCATCTCGACCATTTCGGCTTGCTCAGTCATATCTCACCGATGATTCCTGTTGGCATGGGACCTGCTGCTCTCCGCATCCTGACTGCTGCCGCACCTTTCTTACCGGGCAACTGGCCTGTTCCTTCACAGGGGTGGGATTACCAATCCGGGCAAAGTTTTGAAGTGGGTCCTTTTCGAATCACCCCCTTGCTTGTCGATCACTCGGCATATGATGCCTATGCACTCTTAGTTGAGAGTGATGGAAAACACCTCTTCTATAGCGGCGATCTTCGTGCTCATGGTCGTAAGGCAGCTCTGTTCGAGCGCCTGGTTGTATATCCTCCTACGAATATAGATGCACTACTTTTGGAAGGATCTTCACTTGGAAGGCTCAATGATGACCAACATTTTCCACTGAAGCTGATATTGAGACACAGCTTGTGCAGGCTTTTTCCGCTACCGAAGGTTTGGCGCTGATTCATACTTCCGCCCAAAACATCGATCGTGTCGTTTCTATCTTGCGTGCATGCAAACGGACAGGTAGAAATCTAATTATCGATCTTTACACAGTTGCCATTCTAGAAGCAACTGGTAACATTCATATCCCCCAATCTAACTGGCCAGAGGTCGCGTTGTTCATCCCCCAGGCTCAACGCATCCAGATCAAAAATAACGCCTGGTTTGATCTTCTCAAACACCATGCGGCAAACCGTATTTTCATTGAGAATTTGCATGAAGCACAGAGCAAATCCACATTGCTTTTTCGCCCTCTGCATTGTTCTGACCTCGAGAGGGGTAGTTGTTTGAAAGGAGCCACTTATATTTATTCTCAATGGGAGGGATATTGGGAAAATGACTCTTATAATAAGCTAAAAGAATGGTTGGAGCGGAATGCCATCCCAAAAATCAGTATTCACACTTCGGGACATGCTAGTCCCGTAGATCTACAGAAATTGGTGGCAGCGATTAACCCCCGTAAGGCAGTTCCGATCCACACTTTTTTCCCTGAACGATATAGTGAGTTATTTCAAAATGTGGAAGTTCATAATGATGGCGAGTGGTGGGAGGTATAAATGAGAAAGTTATCTGCTAAATTTATGGGTGATCTTGTTGATTCCGAGGGAGTCCTACACCCGATCTTAACACGAGTAAAAAAAGACCATACATTAATGCTGGCAATTCGAGAAAATTACATCAATATCTACTATCGGGGTGGAAATATTCTCAATATTAAGGCGCATAACAAAGGTTTTTATCAAGCCTCATTTGATGACAAATACAATAAATCAGGGCTTCTTATTCCTCATTCTCCAACTGAGATTAACAATCAGAACGATTCAAGGAGTTGGATTGATTCATTCCCAAGCCGCAAGAATATTATGGACGAATACTTCTCGACTTATGGCAAGGCAGAGAGAGAGTTTCAACAGTTGATTGCTCGTGAAAATAACAATTCGACTATTTCGAATGAAAGTGAATATTTCGTTTCGGATATCGAAGCTGAAGCTACTGAACTTAATGCTAGATTTGATATTATGGCCATCCGCTGGTTGGCAGCCCATCGAAAAGACGGTAGTAACTGTAAAGCTGCTGTGATTGAGATAAAATATGGAGATAGTGCACTTACCGGCAGTGCAGGCCTGCTCAAGCATCTTAAAGATATGGAAAAATTGGTCTCAAATCAAGAAAGTTATGTAAGGTTATTGGAAACCATGGAAAACCAGTTTAATCAACTTGATGAACTTGGATTGTTGAAATTTAATAAAAGCACAAGTAACACAAAGGTCAAACTGAATGTGGATGATCCACCTGAAGTGATTTTTATCCTCGCCAACCACAATCCACGAAGTTCAAAGTTAAAAACAATTCTAAGTGATCCTGAAATTGATAAATATACGCAGTCACAGCTATTTGACCTCAAATTTTATGTGGCTAGTTTTGCCGGTTACGGATTGCATGCCAAATGTATGATTTCTTTAAAAGAATTTCGGGAGTTGTTGTAAGGTTCTATTCTTGTCCGTTATAGTGGCAGACTAATGGGTATAGCGTTACACTATTAGCGACCAAAGGATTTGAAGGTTAGTTTTCCACCCTATCACCACTGGGCGAACCATAACGTATAAACGAGTATTAGTTTAGGCCAGCTGTGCTAACCTGGCACAAAGAGAATATTAGTTTTAAGTGCTATCAATTTGGAGGACGCACTTTTTACCTTGTAGCATATGGTGAGAAGAGAAAGAGTCTTAAGAGAGAATACTTGATCATTTCAAACAGGTTTCGTTCATAAGCCAGGAGGAACAAATGGGATACTCTTCCCCATCAAACGGTAGCCTACCCGGAAGGATGTGCGATTCGAAACCTCACAATTGATCATACCTAATGGTAATGTTACGACCTATTTCTTTGGCGCGGTATAAAGCTTGATCAGCCTGATTGAGAAGGGTGTCGATCGCTTCCTGGTCATCAGAAAGACTGGTGATCCCTGAACTGAAGGTGAGCACAACTGACTTGCCATTCAGATCAATAGGATGGGTCGTTAATGCCAAGCGGACTCGTTCAACGACCGTATACGCCTGTTCTTGAGATGTTTCTGGCAAGAGCAAGATAAACTCATCACCGCCGAATCGTGCAAACACATCGATTTCACGGATATGACTTTGGAAAATTTTGGTAAACGCAATCAATGTCTTATCACCGGCTGCGTGTCCATAGGTGTCATTAATTTGTTTGAAATGATCGAGATCGATCAGCGCAATGGTGGTTGAACGCTTGAATCGAATGGCACGCTTTATTTCGTTGTTCGCTAACTCCATGAAGTGACGTCGGTTGGATACCTTGGTTAGTTCATCCGTTGTCGCTTGTCGCCGTAATTCTTCTTGAAGTTTTTTTGTCTCTGTGATATCGGACATGATGTGCATGCGTCCAATAACCTGACCTTGCTGTCCGCGCAAAGGCGCCACGGATAGACTTACAGGAAATTGGTCCCCATTATTTTTCTGGCGCACTGTATCCAGGTTGCTAAACGCCATGCCGTTGAGAGTGGCTTGGCGCAGCGCGTTGTATTCCTTGAGCTTATTTTCGGGTATAGTGGGGTTAGCTTTTCCCAGGACTTGTTTATCTGTCCAACTAAACATTGCTTCTGCGGCGGGATTCCACATTGTGACGTTGTCTTCGGCATCCAGCGTCAGAATTGCTAATGGCGAGGAATAAATGATCGTTTGTAGAGTATCGAGGGTTGCACGTAACTGCTCTTCCACACGCTTACGTTCGGTAATGTTGAGCGCATTGACCATAACTTGGACAACTTCACCTGACACATTGTGAATGGGCTGAAAGTTTAGATGCCACCAACTGGACTTATTATCCAGATCATCATAAAAATCCCCGGCTAATCCTTGGGCAGTGGCGAAGACTTGACGGATTTGTCTCAATTGCCAATCGGCTGTGCGCACGGGGTATAGATCGTGCAACCGCTTTCCAATAATATTTCCTGCAGAACCGGAGCCGTTCATTGTCTCAACACTGACCCGATTCGTATAATGATACACCCCATCAAAATCAAATACCATGATGCCGCTCTCTTGACTGTCGAGCAAACCGCTGAATTTCTCCTTGCTTTCACGCAACGCCGCTTCCATACGCTTGCGCTCAGAGATTTCCTCTTGCAATTGTGAGTTGGTTTCGTTCAGCATATCAGTACGTTCTTGCACCTGGTTCTCGAGATCTGCCTTGAGATGGGCAAGTGCGAGGCGGGTGCGGTTCAATTGCCGTGTCATTTCGAGCAGAAAGACGACCAGAAGCAGCAAAACAACAATGCCTGTGCTGGTGGCGATAATTTGCGGCTCGTAGAGTTCCCATAAAACGTCCAGGCTAAGGGCGGTGGCTTTGCCAAATTCCCCGCGCATTGCCTGCGCTGCGATCAGGTTGGTTGACAGGTCAATTTGAAATGGTGACAGCACCAGTCCTGTTTTGGGGGTCGGCACAGCTGGTGTGTTCTGTATGCCTAAAGTTAACAAACTGGTCAAAAGCAAACAGACTAAAAGAAAACCCCGAACGAAAATTTTCATTGTGAATCCTTGTTTTAACAAGGTACTTTCAGCAACCAATAACCTCGTAAATACCATAGAATGTGATGTAATAATATGTGTCTGATCTAATTGAGAGTGAACTGCCGCCGTTTAAACTCCCATTGCCCGATTCACTGCTTCCAGCAACAAATCCAGAGAGCCGACTTCAAACACCAGGATAATATCTCCGACGATTGACTCTGTTTCGACGTTAAAGCTGGTCTGGACCCACACCACGTTTGCATCAATTTGGGATTGTACGGAAGATAGTAATACTTCAAAGGGGTTTTCAAGATAGAGGGGCAAGGAGTAAAAAACATGCAGCTTAAGCTCATTGCCAATTGCACCCATCACTCCATTTAGTACAATGTTGCCTACCTCGGTCAGTGTGCTCGCTCGCATTTCATCCAAATCATCCGAGTCAGGGTCAATGCCTGTGAGTATACTCACAAGCTTGACGGCGCTATCGGTTTCAAAAACGATGGAGGCGTCTCCAGAAAATGGTCCTTTGAATCCGAGCCGAACCGAGGACAGACCCCCATGCCCCATCGACTGGATTTTTGTCTGCAGCTCTGTATAACTCATCATTTCGACAATGGGCACGTGCAGTTGGACACGAGAATTCAACATCGCGTTCAGCACCCCTGCCGCATGTCCGACACCAATATTGACCATTTCCTTCAGTGCATCGATTTGTTCAAGCATAAGGTGCATGTTAAGACTCCTTACCCCGAAGTTGAACTGCTAGTGAAATGGCTGTGAGCAAGTTCTCTTCCTTCGCAGGTTTGTTTAAGAAAGCGACAGCCCCTAAAGCCAAACATTCTTGCCTGGTCTCTTCTTGAATGTCCGAAGTATGAATAATGACGGGTAATGTCAGATGTTTTTTGTGGAGTTCCTGCAGGACCTCTACCCCACTCACTTTCGGCATCAGCAGATCGAGTAGCATGCAATCGGGCTCGCCACCTACCATCATAGACAGACACTCTTCACCATCTCCAGCTTCGATCACCTCATAACCCGCTGCCTCGAGGAATTTCCGCATTTTGACTCTTTGATACATCGAATCGTCCACCAACAAAACTCGTGTCATTTCTCCTCCTTGGAATGGAAAATTTCAAGCAACATCAATTTCACGGAGATAGATATTAATCTTTCAAAACCTAAAATACCCTAAACTAGATAGTTTTTCAAGAAAATTATCCTAAAAAGTATATGAAAAGCGCGTTAAAAAAACAAAATGAGTGGTCTCACGGCGAAAACCAGGGCAATGAGCAAGAATACAATAACATCTGTCATCTATCTCTCCTATTAAAAGTGGGAAAACTCCATCCCTATCTATTCGAAAAATAAATACGCAATCCATTCACTATCCCTCATAGTTATAAACAGAATGGTGTTAAAGTGGTGTTAAGAAGGAGCGGATAGATGCTAACGTTGTGCCTTTTCCCTTCCCCGGCAAGGGATTGCGAAATCAGATGGAATAAAGTATGATCAACTTGGCGCAGCCGCGCATCTCCTTTCTTTTCTCTTCGCTTTCCACTGCTTAAAAATGAGTAGACACGTCATTATAAAGGGATGAATTCATGGATCATGATTGGTTAGATCAGGCGCAACGCTTTATCTTCACGGATTTCCAGCAGCGCAAGCCATTTTCCAGCTTTCTGCCCGGCATCGCTGGCGTTACCGGCAGCCCAATGTGGGTGTTTTACGTTAATCGCGGTCAGGCGATGGCTGGCTTCGGCGTGGAATCAAAAGATGCGCCGATCATGGAGTTTCAGCCCGCCAACAAAGCCTACCAGAGTACGCCCCTGCTCGGATTTCGCACCTTCCTTAAGATAGAGCGCGCGAATGCCCACGAATGCTACGAGCCATTCAGTCAGCAGCACGGCGCGCAAGCTGCCCGCCAAACCATGTGGATTGGCGCAAACGAATTGGAAATCGAAGAAGATTGCTCCGCGCAGGGCATCAAGACCAACGTGGTGTACTTTACGCCCCCTGGTGAAACCTTCGCCTCCCTGGCGCGTACCCTCACCCTGACCAATACCTCGGATGTCCCTCTCGCGCTTGATATCCTTGACGGTCTGCCTGCCCTCATTCCCTATGGCGTCAATAATTTCCTTCTCAAAGAGCTGGGGCGCACCTGCGAAGCCTGGATGGAAGTCTTTAACCTTCCGGCAAACGCGTCATTCTACCGTCTGCGCGCTTCAGTGGTGGATCGGGTAGAGGTGGAGACGTTCGAGGCGGGTCATTTTGCCTTTGCCTTTGTGAAGGATGCCAGCCTCCTGCCTGCCCTGGTGGACCCCGTTGCGGTTTTTGGCGCGGATACCAGTTTCGCATACCCGCAAGGGTTCTACGATCAGACGTTAGAGGCGTTGCTGGCAGCTCCGCAAATCACCTGCGGACGCACCCCCTGCGGCATGTTCGCGCACCATGCGCAGCTCGCCCCCGGGCAGTTCCTCACCATTCACAGCCTTTACGGTCATATCGGTTCGCTTGATTTGCTGACGCGCCACCTCCCCCGGCTGACCCATGCCGCTTATTTTGCTGATAAACGCGCTCAGGCGGTTGCCCTGGCGGAAGAGTTGACCCAATCCGTTGTGACGGTCACCGCCGACCCCGTGTTTGACGCTTACGTTCGCCAAAACTTCTTGGATAATGTACTGCGCGGCGGAATGCCTATCCTGCTTGGCAATGACCCTTCCCGCAAACCCTATTACATCTATTCCCGCAAACACGGCGACCTGGAACGCGATTACAACGCATTTCTGATTGCCCCCGAACCCTATTCACAGGGCGAGGGCAGTTACCGCGATGTCAACCAGAACCGCCGCGACAATATCTTGCAGTTCCCCGAAATTGGCGACTTCGACATCCGCACCTTTTTCAGCCTGATTCAGGTGGATGGCTATAATCCGCGCACCGTAAAAGGCAGCGTCTTCAGCCTGCCCGCTGCGGAATTGGATCGCCTGATCGCCCCTCTGAAAGACGGCGAAACGTTGCGCGCTCTGCTCTCCAAGCCCTTCACCCCCGGCAAACTGCTTAAAGCCGTGTTGGAACGCGAAATCTCCCTGCCTGCCTCACCGGAAGTCTTTGTCAATGAGGTCATTTCGCGCGCCGAGCAGCGCCTGGAAGCCACTTTCTTTGAAGGCTTCTGGATCGACCACTGGGAATATAACCTTGACCTGATTGAAAATTACCTGGCAATCTTCCCCGAACGCCAGGACGAACTGCTTTTCGGCAAAGCAGACCTGCCCTTCTTTGAAAGTCCGGTCACGGTTCAGCCGCGTTCTAAAAAATACGTGCTGACCGGCAACGGTCCGCGCCAAATTGGCAGCCTGCTTGAAGATGAAGATAAGGCATGTGGCATGAATGCGCGCGCTGCGGAGAAAGACTGGATGCGCTCCGATCACGGGCGCGGTGAAGTCTATAAGACCAACCTGTTTGCCAAAATGACCCTGGTGACCCTCCTCAAGTTTGCTTCGCTTGACCCGTTCGGCATGGGCATCGAGATGGAAGCCTCTCGCCCCGGCTGGTATGACGCGCTCAATGGTCTGCCGGCGTTGTTCGGCTCAGGCATTTCGGAAACGTTCGAGCTGCTGCGCTGGGTTCGCTTTATGCGCCAGGCGATCCAGTCCCACGCTGTTGGGGAGGTGAAATTGCCCGGCGAGCTTGCCCAGCTGCTCCAGCACGTAATCGCCCAGCTTAACGCTTATCAAACCGCGTCCGCAGAGAGTCGTGATTTTCAATATTGGGATGCTGTTTCCAGCGCGCGCGAAGCCTACCGCGCTGAGACCCGCTTTGGTGTGGGTGGGGCGGAGCAGACCCTATCGCTCGATGACCTGAGCCGCGCCTTCCAATCCTTTGAAATCAAGCTGGAAGATGGTATCCGCCGCGCCACGCAGATGAATCAGGGCGTACCGCCTACCTATTTCACTTATACAATGGATGAATACGATACTCTGCCCGAAAAAGACTCATCCGGGCGAGCGTACCTCCGTGCCAGACGTTTCACACCTCACGCCCTGCCGCTCTTCCTGGAAGGTCCCGTGCGCGCTTATAAAGTGATGGACGCTACATCTGCCCGGGTCCTTTATGACCGCGTAAAGACCAGCGCATTGTTCGATGAAAAGCTGCGCATGTATAAGATCAACGCCAACCTGGAAGCTGAGCCGCCTGATATTGGTCGCGCCCGTGCTTTCCCCAGGGGCTGGCTGGAAAATGAATCAATCTGGATGCACATGGAATACAAGTACCTGCTTGAGGTGTTAAAGGCCGGGCTGTATGCTGACTTTTTTGAAGATTTCCGCGCCCAGCTGGTGCCGTTCCTCGATCCGCAGGTGTATGGCAGAAGTACCCTCGAAAATTCCTCCTTCCTGGCATCCAGCGCGCATCCTGACCCTTCCATGCACGGCGAGGGCTTCGTGGCGCGTCTGACCGGCTCGACCGCCGAGTTCCAGAGCATGTGGAATATCATGATGATGGGTCGGCAGCCCTTCTTTATGCAAGACGGCAAACTTTCGCTCGCCCTCAAACCCATCCTGCCGGGCTGGCTCTTTAATGAAGCAGGTCAGGTCTCTTTCCGCTTCCTCAGCCGCTGCACGGTTACGTATCATAACCCGCACAAACGAGATACCTACCACCCAGAATGTCAGATTCAGCGCATTACCCTGCGCGCCAATGGGCAAGAGATGATTGAAATCATCGGCAATATCATCCCTGCGTCGTATGCCGAGCAGGTGCGCGCCGGTGAGATTGACACGATGGATGTTACTTTTGGATAGGAGAACTCTGTGAACCCTGTAAAACCCTGGTCATTTACTGGCTCTGATGGCAGCTTCCACCTGGAAGACCCGCACAAGACAAGCTACCTGTACTTCCCATTGGTCAATGAAGCCGGTTTAATGTCCGCCGTCACTCCTGACCTGCATGGCGACGCCAAAGCGGATCAGCACACCTTTTTGCTCGCTCCAGAATCGCTGGAAGACTTGCATAACAGCCGCTCCGCGCGCAACTTCTGGCTCTATGCGGAAGAAGCCAAAACGGCGTGGTCGGTAACGGGCAACTCCGCCGCGCAAATTTCCGCCACCGACCCGGAAAAGGTATCTTTGGATGCCGGTTTCCTGTGGCATACCCTGACGCGCGAGAACGCGAAACTGGGCTTGCGTGCCGTTGTCACCAGCATTGTGCCTGCCTCGCCAGATCAGGTGGAGCTGACGAAAGTGGTCATCACTAATATTTCCAATCACGCGCTGACGATCACGCCCACCGCCGCGCTGCCGCTCTATGGACGCTCAGCGGATAATTTGCGCGACCATCGCAACGTCACCTCGCTGTTGCATCGCGCCCGCTGCACGAAATTTGGCGTGCAGGTGCGCCCGGTCATGGCGTTTGACGAACGCGGACATCACCCCAACGCCATCACCTATACGGCGATTGGCGCGGAAGGCGATGGCTGCCCGCCGGTCGGGTTCTTCCCTGCGGTCGAAGACTTCATCGGCGAAGGCGGTACGCTGGATTGGCCCGCCGCCGTTGTGCAACCTATCCGCGAATGTCAACCCGCCGGAACGACTCTGGATGGCTATGAAACCATCGGCGCGCTGCGCTTCAAGCAGGTCAGCCTTGTCCCTGGCGAATCGCGCTCTTATGTGCTGGCAATGGCTGTCTTGCAGCCTGAAACAAATCAGGCAGAGGATCATCTGGTCAAAACGTACCTGAGTGACGCGCAGTTTGCTGCCCACCTGGATGCCACCAAAGCATTTTGGACCGCTCAGCTCTCCACCTTTGGCGCGCAAACCGGCGATCCGCAGTTTGATATGTGGCTGAAATGGGTGGCAGTTCAGCCCATCCTGCGGCGGTTGTATGGCTGCTCCTTCCTCCCTGCCCATGACTACGGGCGCGGCGGACGCGGTTGGCGCGACCTCTGGCAGGATATTCTCGCCCTTATGTTGATGGAAACCGGTCCGGTGGATCAACTCCTGTTCAGCAATTTCGCCGGCATCCGCCTGGATGGCAGCAATGCTACGATCATTGGCAGCCGCCCCGGCGAATTTAAGGCAGACCGCAACAACATCCCGCGCGTATGGATGGATCATGGGCTGTGGCCCCTGATGACCACCTCGCTCTATATTGATCAATCAGGCGATCTTAACTTCTTGCTGCGCCAGGCGGCTTACTTCAAAGATAGCCACACGCACCGTTGCCAGCAGACTGATTTTGCCTGGACTGCCGCCAGCGGCACAATCCAGCAGATCCAAGGCGGCGAAATTTTCGAGGGAACGGTCTTAGAACATTTCCTCATCCAACACCTTACCGCCTTCTTCCACGTGGGCGAACATAATAATATTCTGCTCGAAGGCGCGGACTGGAATGATGGCATGGATATGGCGCATCATCGCGGCGAAAGCGTGGCGTTCACCCAGTTTTACGCTGCCAACCTGCGCCAGCTCAGCCAGTTGGCGAAAGACCTGCAAGCCTCGGGGATTGAAGAGGTAGACCTGCTGCAAGAGCTGCTGCCGTTGCTGGATACGCTCGGTAACCCGGTGGATTACGAGAACATCCCCGCAAAGCAAGGACGGTTGGCGCACTACTTCAATCAGGTTGCTGGAACGATCAGCGGCAAGAAGATCCGCGTATCCCTCAATGCTTTAGCCGCTGACCTGCAAGTTAAAGCGGATTGGCTGATGGCTCACCTGCGCGCGCAGGAATATATCCAAAATGCCGAAGGCTACCACTGGTTCAATGGATATTACAATGATGATGGTGAACGCCTGGAGGGCGACCATCCCCAAGGCATGCGCATGACCCTTTCCGGGCAGGTGTTCGCGCTGATGGGCGGCATCGCCACCGATGAGCAGGCGCGCGAAGTGTTACGCGCCGCTGACCATTATCTGTTTGATGACAAGGTGGGTGGCTACCGCCTGAATACGAACTTCCATGAGCTGCTGCTCAACATGGGACGCTGCTTCGGCTATGCTTACGGGCATAAAGAGAACGGCGCGATGTTCAGCCACATGGCGGTCATGTTCGCTTATGCCCTCTACCAGCGCGGATTTACCCAAGAGGCGTTCAAAGCCTTGAATGCCATCTACGCCCAGTCCGCAAACTTCGCCGTCAGCCGCATGTACCCAGGCATTCCGGAATATTTCAGCGAGCGCGGGCGTGGAATGTACCCTTACTTGACTGGCTCGGCAAGTTGGTATCTGCTCACGATCATTACCCAGGTCTTTGGCGTGCGTGGCAATCGCGGCAACCTGACCCTTGCGCCTATGCTGTTAAAAGAGCAGTTTGATCAACAGGGTGATGCTGCATTGACCACCCTGTTCGCCGGGCGCAAGCTGCGCGTAGCGTATCACAACCCGCATGGGCTGGAATATGGCAGCTACAACATTCAAAAAGTAACCATAAACGGCAAAGAGATCAGCGGTGAAGGAGCGAAAGAGGTTATTTTGCCCCGCAAGCTCATTACCGACCTGCCCGCGGGGGAACTGCATCAGATTGATGTTACGTTAGGCTAAATTCTCTTAGATTTCATTGGGTGTGGGTGGGATGACAGTTTAACCGTCATCCCACCCACACTTTTAAGGTTCATTGTGAATTGGCGTGGTAGTAAAGGCGAGGGGAAGATCGTCCCTCGCCTTTACTACCACGCCAATTCACACAGTTTCTTTTTTATTACATCGTATCCGCCAAAGGCTGCTCGACCGTCTCCGTTGGCATGCCCAGCGCGGCGACTCCGGCGATGATGTAGGAAATAGCAAAGATAGTCAGCGGCAGCAGCAAAGAAATCTGCCCACCCATCAACGCCGCGCCCAGCGAAGGCGCAATCGCCCCCGAGATGCGCGTCATGGCGGACGCAACGCCCATGCCCGTACCGCGTAAATTGGTGGGGTAGACCTCTGGGGTGTAGGCGTATAACGCGCCCCATGCGCCCAGGGTGAAGAAGGACATCCAGATGCCCATGAAGATGATCCAGTTAAGCGAGGTGGCTGCCGCAAACAGGTAGGTGAAGATGCCGCTGGCGATCAGGTAAATTGCCAGGGTACGCTTACGACCAATTTTTTCTACCAGATATGCCGCTGAGAAGTACCCCGGCACCTGCGCCAACGCCAGAATGAAGGCGTTCTGATATACCGGCAGCAACGCCATGCCCGTAGACTTGAAGAAGTTCGGCAGCCAGGTGAACGTACCATAATAGCCCAACGAGATAGCAAACCACAGCAGCCATAGCAGCAGCGAAGTGCGCGCCAGACCAGGCTTCAACAGGTCAGAAATCTTGGTCTTTGCGCCCATGATGATCGGTTTCAGCGGACGGGAGGGCAAGGTGCGCCCGTTTTGTTTAGCGACCAGCTCTAACACTTTGCGCGCCTCATCCGTTTTGCCATGCACCAGCAAAAAGCGCGGCGATTCGGGGATTTCACGCCGAATCCAGAAGGCAATCAACCCTGGGACTGCCACAATGCCTAGCAGCCACCGCCAGCCCAGGGTTGGCACGATCAGCCAGGCTAACCCCGCTGCCAGAATAGACCCCAGCGCCCAGAATGATTCCAGCAGCACCAGGTAACGCCCGCGCTTGTGCGGAGGGAGAAATTCAGCGAAGATGCTGTAATCCACCGGAAGCGTACCGCCCACCCCGAAGCCCGTCAGCGCGCGCAGCACCACCAACCAGGTGAAGGATGGCGAGAATGCTGAAAGCAGCCCAAACACACCGGAAATGGCGACTGTCGCCACAAAACCGATCTTGCGCCCCCAAATATCGCTTAACCGTCCCCACACGAACGCCCCCAGCAGCATCCCCAGGAAGATCGCGGTACCTAAAATGCCCATCTGCGCAGGGGTCATGCCCCATTCTTTGCCAGCCGCCGGCAGCACAAACGAGATAATCAGCACTTCCATTGCGTCCGCAGCCCAGCTGATGCCGCACAGAATCATTAACTTGGTGTGGAATTTGCCCCACCCAATTGCCCCAATTGCCTCTTCAAACGAAAGCGCATTTGCGTTTGCCACGATGATTTTCCCTTTATTCTGCGTAAATTTCGGACACGATTTCAACGCCGTTCAGCGCCAAATGATACAAAAAGAAAGCGTGCATCAGGTTGCCGGGGTGCGGCATCCCACCTTGCGATTGTGCAATCTCTACCGGATAGTCATAAGTCTGCACGCAGTTGGCTGGCACAATCACGCGGCGGCGCAATTGGCGAGCGTCCGCATCCATGCGCAAATAGGTTGCCAGCTGATAAATGCACAAGTCGGTGCAATCGCCCACCACTACGAAGGTGTCTACCTGGGGGCGGGCAGCAATCCACGCAGCCAGCCCTGTGTTGATGCCGGAGGCGACCGAGTTTTTCTCAAAAAGGGTCATCTGATCAAAGAAGGGCAGGGCGCGCAGTTCTGGAACTGTTTCCGCCTCAGACGTGCCGCGCACGCAGTGAGGCAGCCATGCGCCAAATTCCACCGCCTGCGGGTCATGCGCGTCTTGCAGCAATACCACGTTGCGCACTCCGGCTTGCCAGGCATGGGTCATTAACGCGCACACCTGCGCAACAATCCCTTGCACGCGATCACTGGCGAGCGCGCCCTCGCTGCAAAATCCGCGAATCAGGTCTACGGAAAGGATCGCAGCCCGCTCTGGATGCGAGAGAAGCGCGCCGAGCGGCTGCGCGGCAAGCTGATTTTGCCAATCATGAATATATTGTAAAAAGGGGGCAGACGTTTCTACCCAGCTAAGAGATTCTATTGTCATGCTTGCTCTCTTCTCCTTCGTGTACGAATTACACTAAGTGAACTACCGCTAGGCTAAAGACCTAGCGGCTTCCGATTTCCATGAGGACTGCTCGTTTGTTACGACGAGTCTGACACCCTCTCCATCGGCGTGACTTCGGGCAGTTCCCGCCCTAGTTATTGCTTCATTTTCAATGTTTTTTGCCGCGTTGCAGTCGCGGTCGTGGTGTACGCCACATGTGGGGCAATCCCACTCGCGCACACTCAGCTTGAGTTCTGACAAAACGTGATGACAATTAGAACACTCACGGCTGGACGGGTAAAAGCGGTCGATAACAACGACTTGTGAACCATACCACTTGCCTTTGTACAGTAGTTGGCGTTTGAACTCCCCCCAACCCGCGTCCGAGATGGACTTTGCCAGCTTGTGATTCTTGACCATGCCGCGCACGCAGTGAGGCAGCCATGCGCCAAATTCCACCGCCTGCGGGTCATGCGCGTCTTGCAGCAATACCACGTTGCGCACTC
>JBBRAT010000069.1:0-13533 GCA_038206515.1 Anaerolineales bacterium
CATTGTGCCTTTCGAGTTGGACACTTATAGTTGGATTCACCAGGCTCTGCCTGGCAAGTACCATGGATGATCATTCGAAATCTGACAAGGAGAGATCTTGACCCAAGAAACTGAAAAAATCGGGGGTATTCCGGCCGCGGAGCTGCGAGTAAAACTGCAAAAGCAGCCCGCTCCCCCCAAACTGCCAAAAATAGCGCTTGAAGTCGATCTAAAGGCATTAAAAAAACTAAAATTGGTCGCCGTCGCCTTTTCCCATGTGGACCGGGAATTCTTCCCGACCGAGGAAGCTTACCAGGCTGAATTGGAAGTCGAAAATCGGGCTGAGCAGGTGGTGGAGGAACTGAAAAAGCTGGGGGTTTCCGCCAAAGGATATCCGGGCGACCAATATTTCTTTACCAACCTGCTGGTCGATAAACCTGACCTGGTGCTGAACCTGGTTGACACCCTGCGTGGAAAAGATTCGCTGCAAACTTCTGTGCCCGCGGCCCTTGAGCTCGCCAATATTCCTTATACGGGTGCGGGCATGCAGGGATTGGTGATTGGCAACGACCGCAACCTCTTCAAACAATTAATGCGGTCGAACGACATTCCCACCCCAAACTTCCAATATATTACACGCCGCGGAACAAGGATCAACCCAGAACTGGGCCAGCCATTGATCGTAAAACTGAATGAGAGTGGCGGCAGTGTTGGCATTGATAATGCCGCGGTCAAAGAGACCTTTGAGGCAGCCCTGGAAAAAGTGAACGAGATGCTCGGCACTTATCGGCTTACGGTAATTGTGGAAAAGTTCATCGACGGATCTGAAATTACCGTGGTTGTGTTTGAGGACAGTCAGAAAAAACACACTTTTTTGGGGAAGAAAAAGTTCGGCAAAAAACAGGATGGCAAACATTTCTTCACCAGCCTCGAGAGTTATAAAGACCCTCACTCCTACACCTACGAAATGGTCACGGATGAAGCCCTGGCGGCCAAAGTGGCACGCCTGGCCGAAAAAGCCTTTACCGTGCTGCACAATCGAGATTATGCCAAGTTTGACGTGCGCGTGGATGAGAATACCAATGAACCGTATTTTACCGACGCCAATCCTAACACCGCCTTTGGCCCCAGCCTGGGGCTGCCATTCACCGAAGTTCTCAACCTGTACAACGTCAAGTTTGCGACCGTATTAGCCAGCCTGATCAGCAAGTATGCCCGCAAAATTGTCTCAGCGTAGGAGGCCCTTTATCGATTTTCACATTCCCCGTTTCACCCAGATCAGCGAATCGCACTGCGGGCCGGCAGTCATCCAGATGTTGCTCAGCAACCTGGGAATTGAAGCCAGCCAGGAAGCCATCGCCGAGGCAGGTGGGGTGGCCGACCTGATTGAGCTCAATGGAATGCGCGTGGACCAATTGGCCAACGCTGTCTGCCGCCTGGTTCCCGAGGTGGATTTCTGGTGGAAAGAGCATGCCACTTTGGAAGATCTGGCAGGATTAATCCAGCGGTACCACTATCCCGTGGGAGTGGAATGGCAGGGGTTATTCGAAGACAACGAATCGGAAGAAACGGGCGACAGCGATTATGGGCATTACAGCGTCGTGGTTCATCTGGACCGGCGCAAGCGGGAATTGATTATTGCCGATCCGTACAAAGACTTTATTTCGCAAGACCGCATCTTTAGCTTTGAACAGTTTGACCGGCGCTGGTGGGATACCAATGAGGTCATAGACCCCCAAACCGGCCTGGCGCAGATCGTCAGGGACGATCATCTGCTCTTTATCCTTGCCCCCCGACTTGCTCGCTTCCCACAGAAACTGGATTTGAAAATTGGTTTGTAAAAATCGCCCGGATCCTTGACATGCTGCGCCCTTCGCACTATAATCCTGCCTTGCATTCCTCGATAGCTCAATTCGGCAGAGCGGGCGGCTGTTAACCGCTAGGTTCCAGGTTCGAGTCCTGGTCGGGGAGCCTTTTTATGAACAATGAGGCGATATTTTGTCTCATTGTTTTGATTTAAACCACTTTCTCAGTTAACCAGAACAAACTTTTCATTTTTGCAGTAAAATCAAGCTGTGACTACACTGATTATTGTCGAATCGCCTACGAAGGCAAAGGCTATTCAATCTTATGCTGGGGCGGGGCATGTAGTGAAAGCCAGCTTTGGGCATGTGCGTGACCTGCCTGCCAAAGACCTGGGGGTGGATATTGATTCTGGCTTTCGCCCGCATTATCTGATCACCAACCGCAAGGCGATTGCCACCCTGCGCGAAGCAGTGGCAAAGGCGGATACGGTGATTTTAGCCTCTGACCCTGACCGCGAAGGCGAAGCGATTGCCTGGCACATTGCTGAGGCGCTGAAGAAAGAGCTGCGCGGCAAAAAAGTGATGCGCGCGGTCTTTCATGAGATTACGCCAAACGCGGTACGGGCAGGGTTGGCTGCGCCCCGCAGCATTGACCAACACCTGGTGGATGCGCAGCAAGCCCGGCGCGTGCTGGATCGCCTGGTGGGGTATAAGGTCAGCCCGTTGTTGTGGAAGCAAATCAAGCGTCCGTGGGTAGGCGGCAAGAAGCCTCCTGCGCTTTCAGCGGGCAGGGTGCAATCGGTGGCTTTGCGTCTGGTGGTGGAACGCGACCGCGAGATTGAAGCTTTTCAGCCTGAAGAGTATTGGACGTTGGATGTAGAATTAAATGCAGGGCAGGCGAATTTTCGCGCGCGATTGACCCAAATTGCAGGCAAAGAACCGAAAATGCTCAAACAACCGCAGGTGCAATCTATCCAGGTGGATTTAGACGCGGCGGTCTGGCAAGTGGGCAGTGTGGAGCAAAAGCAGGAGCGGCGTTACCCCTATCCGCCATTCACTACCAGCACCTTGCAACAGGCGGCATCGGCGCGGATGGGCTGGAATCCTAAAAAGACGATGAAAGTGGCGCAAGAACTGTTTGAAGGGGTGAGCATAGCCGGGCAGCATGTGGGGTTAATCACTTATATGCGCACGGATTCAGTAAATGTAGCGCCCGAAGCGCAAGCCGCCGCCCGCGAGACCATTCAGAAGTATTGGGCGCAGGCGTTACCTGATCACCCGCCAATATACAAGACCAAAGTGGCAAATGCCCAGGAAGCGCACGAAGCCATCCGTCCAACCGACCCGGCGCGCACGCCAAAATCGGTGCGTGAAGCCCTCAGCGCGGATCAGGCGTCGCTTTATGAGGTCATTTGGCGGCGGTTTATTGCTTCGCAAATGAAGCCCGCGCTCTATAGCGTGACCACTGTCGACATTCCTACGGTTGGCGCATCGGGCGAAAAATACCTGTTCCGAGCCGTAGGACGTACCTTGTTGGAACGTGGTTTTTTGGCGGTCTATGAGGTGGATGAGGATGAGCAGCAAAAAGAGGCGAGTCTGCCGGCGTTGAAGGTGGGTGACATGCTAAAATTTATACGCTTCCTGCCGGAGAAGCACGTCACCGAACCACCGCATCGCTTTACCCAGGCAAATTTGGTGCGCGAGCTTGAAAAGCGCGGCTTGGGGAGACCTTCCACCTATGCCAGCATTGTAGATACGCTGCTGGAACGTGATTACATCGAGGCAGTGCGCGGCAAGGGCAAGAGTATGCAATCCACCCCAATGGGTCGGCAGGTGATGGACTTCCTGATGCAGGGGTTTGCGGATGTTTTTGACTATCAATTCACGGCGCAGATGGAAAACCAGCTGGATGAAGTGGCGGATGGGAATGCGCAATGGCAGCAGGTGCTTGGTAACTTTTGGAAAACCTTGGGTCCGCGCGTAGAATCGTAGCAGAGGATGGGGTGGGAGCATGAGCAAATTATCCATTTTGCAGGCAGCGATATTGCTGATAATTTTTTCGGTAAGCACGTGCAGTGGGGCGGCTGTTCACCCTGAGGTTGCGCCCGCTACCCCGCAGGCTTCTGCCACCGCCACCGTTGCGCCCACCGTTACGGCAACGCCAGAATATCATTCGCAGCCCTTCACCTGGAATGGCAAGCAGAAGCCGCTGCTGTTGGCGCATTATATGCCCTGGTATCAGAGCGCAAAAACCAGCGGATCGTGGGGCTGGCATTGGACGATGAATTCCTTTAAACCATCGCAGGCAGCCGATGGCAGCTGGCAAAACCTGGCATCTCATTTTGTGCCGCTTACAGGACCTTATGACTCCAGTGATGAGCGCATTTTGGAGTACCAGGTGGCGTTGATGAAACTAAGCGGCATTGATGGCGTGATCGTGGATTGGTATGGCACAGAAAATTTCAATGATTACGGCATTATTGACGGCAACACCGCCCGACTGTTAGCAGTGATTAAAAAGGCAGGCATGAAGTTTGCCTTGTGCTATGAAGATCAGACTGTGAAAAATATGGTTTCTGGCGGATACCTGCTGAAGAAAGAGGATGTCTCTCACGCTCAAAAGGTGATGCAATCGCTGCAAAAGAGCTGGTTTAAGGAAGATGTTTACCTGAAGGTGGACGGTCGCCCCGTCCTTTATGTGTTTGGACCGCAATATTTTACGAAGGATGATGACTGGAAAGCCATCTTTACGGGAATGGATCCGCAACCTGCGCTGATTACCCTGGATAATCATGTGGTTGCCTCGCAGACTGCCAGCTTCCCGTGGCCGCCCATGTGGGCATCCAAAGCAGGGACGCTATCGGAGGCGGATACTCTCAGCTACTTGGGTGAATTTTATGATAAGGCAAAGAGCTGGAAGTATCACGTAGGGGGCGCGTTCCCTGGCTTTTACGATATTTATAAAGAAGCCAAAGTGGGGCAAAGTTACGGATTTTTGGATGCGCAGAATGGCAAAACCTTCCATGATACGCTGCAATCTGCCCTCAGCCGAGATTTAGATGCCATCCAGCTAATTACGTGGAATGATTACGGCGAAGGCACAATGATTGAACCAACGACCGACTATGGCTATCGCTACCTTGAAATGGTTCAGCAGGCGCGTCAGACCCTGGATGGCAAGGATTTCACGTATCCGCCTGCGGATCTGCGCGTACCGCTGCAACTGTACCAAATGCGGGTGGATCACGCCACTGACCTGGATGCCATTGTCCATTTGAATAAAGCGTCAGAAGCGTTAATGCAAGGCGATTTGAAATCCGCGCAAGAGGCGATGAAGCCATATCAGAAGTAGATAGGTCATGTGGGTAGAAAGACAGGTGTATTTGTTTGCAAATACACCTGTCTTTCTTGTGTTCAGACGGAAAGCGAATTATTGATATTTCGCGGCGCGCATGCCGTTAAGCGTGACCAACAGAGAAACGCCTGTATCTGCGGCAACAGCCATCCATAGGGTGGTATAGCCGAACAGGGTCAGCAAGATAAAGATCAGTTTGGTTGCCAGGCTGATGCCCACATTCTGACGGATGAGGGTGCGGGCAAAGACAGAGAGGCGCACGGCGAAGGGCAACTGGCGCAAGTCACTGCCCATCAGCACAATATCGGCGGTTTCCATTGCCTGATCAGACCCTGCGCCGCCAATGGCAATGCCCAGATCGGCGGCAGCCAGGGCAGGGGCATCATTAATGCCATCCCCAACCATTGCCACCGGTCCAGCCTGACGGGCAAGGATTTGAATGGCTTCTAGCTTTTGATCTGGCAGCAAGGAAGAATGCACCTGATGGATGCCCACCTGCGCGCCGACTGCCTGCGCTGCTGACGAATTATCGCCGGTGAGGATGACCGCCTCTTTGCCCATCTGGCGCAATTGTTGGATCACGTGACTGCTTTCTGATCGAATTTCATCCGCCACCGAGATAAAGCCACGCACGCGGTCGCCATCACAGACGAGCATGGTAGTTTGCCCTTGCTGTTCAGCCTGATCCACCCAGGCGCAAAGCTCGTTTTGGTGCGGGTGTTCACGGTCAAACAGGGCATGGTTGCCAATGGTTGCCAGCTTACCGTTCACTCTGCCTTGCAAGCCGCCGGGCAGCACCTTTACGCTATCCGCTGGGGCATAGACGTTCATTACGCCATGCTCTTGGGCTGCCTGCAGGACAGACTGCGCCAGAGGATGTATACTGCGCTTTTCGAGCGCGCTTGCCAGTGCCAAGACATCATCACAAGGTTGGCAAACAGTTTCGCCGGCACAATCTACCGAACGGTATGTGGTTACGACCGGCTTGCCGCGGGTGAGGGTGCCGGTTTTATCAAAAGCAAAGGTTTTGATTGCCGCCAGGCTTTCCAGGTAGACGCCGCCTTTAAACAATACCCCACGCTGGGCTGCCGCAGTGATCGCGCTGACCACCGTCACAGGCGCGCTGATGACCAGGGCGCATGGGCAGGCAATGACCAGCAGAGCCAGGGCGCGGTAAAACCAGCCATTCACGCCAGGGGCGGGGTCAAAGAAGGGTTGGTGGAAGAGCAAGGGCGGCAGGATTGCTACCAAAATGGCTAATACGACCATAATGGGCGTATAAATTTTGGCAAAGCGGTCAATAAAGCGTTGGGTGGGCGCGCGCAGGCTTTGCGCCTGTTCAATGAGGCGGATGACGCGCTGAAGGGTGGATTCCGAGGCGAGTTTTTCCACCTGCACGTGAATCGTTCCACCGCCGTTAATTGTGCCAGCGAATACAGTATCCCCAGGCTGTTTTTCAACGGGCATACTTTCGCCGGTGATGGCTGCCTGATTGATACTGGTAATGCCTGAAGCCAGTTTGCCATCGATGGGGATCGCTTCGCCGGGGCGGATGAGCAGCAAATCCCCAGGGGATAGGCGGTTGACCTCAACGACTTCTTCGCCCGAATCGCTCAGACGGGTGGCGTGGGTGGGGGTGAGAGAGGTAATTTCGGAGAGAACGCTGCGGGCGCGGTCACTGGTGAAGCCTTCGAGGGCTTCGGCAATGGCATACAGGAAGATGAGGGTAGCGGCTTCGAGCGTATCGCCCAAAATGACCGCGCCAATGGCAGCCAGGGACATCAGCAGGTTGATGCTGAAATCATGGTTGATCCACAGATTCACCAGGGCGCTGCGGGCAATGGGGTATCCGGCGATGAGCAGTGCGATGACCTGAATAACATGCGCATAGGTAATATTTAAGCCGAATTGCATTATCAAGAGAGAGATCAGCATCAACCCTCCGCCAATGATCGCCAGGCGGGTATCGTTACGGGCGAGCAGAAAATTCCAAAAACCAATGAGCGCATTTTCTTTTCGAGATGGCACGGCAGGCTTCTGGTCGCTCAATCGGTAGCCCAGGGTCGTCACCCGCTGGCGAATGGCAATTGGGTCCGTTGAGCCATCTACTTGCAGCAAACCAGTCATAAAATCGAGTTGGATGGTTTCAATCCCATCTAATTGACGGAGACCTTTTTCAATTTTAAGAGCGCAATCGGCGCAGTCCATCCCTTCCACATGATAGATTTGATGAGTCATGCTGCGCTGATCCCTTTCTGTACAATGCGATGCTGATAATGTTCAACGCCGCGTAAAAATAAATCACGGATATGGTCATCATCCAAGGCGTAATAGACCACGCGACCCTCTTTGCGGGTGGCAACCAGGTGCAGCAGCCGCAGCAGATGAAGCTGGTGAGAGACCGCGCTTTGGGTCATATTGAGGACTGCCGCCAGGTCACAGACGCACAATTCTGAGGCAAGCAAGGCAGAAATGATCCGCAAACGGGTTGGATCAGCCAATGCCTGATAGATTTGGGATAAGCCGGCGGCGGTATTCACACTGAGAAGGGCGGTTTGCGCAAGATGAACATGTTCCTCATGGATCAGGTTAATCTCGCACGCTGGCTCTTCGACTACATCCTTGATTTGAATATATGAATTAGTGCTCATACGTTCAAATATACAACATCGCCTTTAGTTTGTCAATGGTGATAATTTTCTTTGTTTTCCACAAGCAAAACTGGGTTATCCACAAAATCACCCTAGTTATCCACAATTATCCACAGCCTGTGGAAAAGTGAACCCGTTATCTAAACACTTATAAAGTTTTCCACCGTTCTTTCACCGGTTATCCACAGGGGAAAGGCACTTATCCACATATTATGGCTACTTATCCACATATTTCCAAAGGATGTGGATAAAGGTCGAGTTATCCACCGTGTTGGGCGAACTTATCCACATGAATAAACGAAGTTATCCACAAGTTTTCCGAAACTCATTTTCAAGACAAAATAGTTCAGTAATCTCTCAACAGGTTTCCCACAAGTTATCCACATAAACATTTCTTATTTCAATCAAGACTCCACTGCAAAAAGGATACGAGAAAAGGTATCCAGATTCAACCCTGAGCAAGCGGGGAAAAATTTAATATAATAGGAGCAGCCCAGCACCGAACGAGGAAAGCATGTTCAAAAAGAACACCCGCCATCAGCAAATCCCACTGGCCAGTCATGTCGACGAATTGCCAGAAAAGCTGCGCAAGCGGTTGGAGAATTCGTGGAGCGGAGTATTTTACCGAGATATCTACAGCCGGATCGATGAAACAGCATTTGCGGTACTGTATGCAGATATTCCATCGCGGCCGAACGTGGCGGTCAATACGTTGGTGGGACTGGAATTTCTAAAAGCGGGCAACGGCTGGACAGACGAAGAACTGTACGACAACTTCTGTTACGATATCCAGGTGCGGTATGCCTTGGGCTACCGACAATTGGGGGAAGGGGATTTTGATCTGCGCACATTGTATTATTTTCGGGAACGTCTCAGCCGGTATATGCAGACCGAAGGGGTCAACCTGCTGGATCAAGCGTTCGAGAAAGTAACGGACCAGCAACTGGCGGCCTATCAAGTGAAAACGGGCAAGCAGCGCATGGACAGCGTGCAGGTATCGAGCAACATCCGGCAGATGGGGCGGGTGCAGTTGTTGGTGGAAGTGCTGCAACGGGTGGAGCGGATGCTGAATGAAGCAGACCAAAAGCGTTACGCAGAGGCGTTTGGTCCCTACCTGAAAGGACACGCCGGGCATTACGTGTATCGGATGAAAGGGGAAGAAGTGGGCAGCCATTTGCAGCGCATCGGCGCGTTCATGCAGCAATTGGTGCGTGAACTGAAGCCGGGCTACGCCAACCAGGCGGTATACCAGGTTCTGGAACGGGTGTTTTGGGAACATTTTCGAACGGAGCAGAGCGAGGTCAGTGCCATCCCCAATGCGGAATTGAGTGCTGCCTGTCTGCAATCGCCGGATGATCTGGAAGCCACCTATCGGGAGAAGCGCGGGGTAGGCTACCAGGGCTATGTAGCCAATGTGACAGAAACCTGTGACCCAGAGAATCCACTGCAACTGATTACCAAGGTGCAGCTTGCATCCAACAACACCGATGACGATCAATTTCTGGCGGAAGCACTCCCGAACTTGAAGGAACGCGGTGCGTTGACAGAAATGTACACCGATGGTGGCTATGGCGGAAAACAGTCTGACCCGGTGCTGGCTGAACAAGCGGTGGCCCTCACGCAAAGCGCCATTCGTGGACGCAACCCGGATCCCGACAAACCGCATCTGGCTGATTTCGAGATCCAATTTGGGGAGAGCGGCAAACCCAGTCAAGTTACCTGCCCAGACGGACAGAAGGTCCCGGTGCATACCACGCACCAACAAAAGAGCTATGTGGCCTGCTTTGAACTGACGGTCTGCCAGGGCTGTCCACTGTTGAAGGAAGGCAAGTGTCTGGCTCAGGCTGGCAAACGCGATCCACGCCTCCGTTTGCGTTTCACCCAGACAGAGGCGCAGTCTTCCCAACGCCGCAGACGCAGCGAGGAAAACAAATCCGAGGCGGGCAACTTGCGGGCCGCGGTAGAAGCGACGGTGCGCAGTGTCAAATTGCCCTTCCCGGAGGCACAATTACCGGTGCGAGGAAAATTCCGCGTCGCCTGTATGCTGATCGGTTCGGCCGCAATAGCCAACGTACGGCGTATTCAACGCTACCTGCAAGCCAGGTTGCAAGTGGAAAAGCAGCAAAATAATGTCCAAGATCCCCAAAATGATACATCGAATATGCTTACGTCGTCTTTTTGGGAGTTGTGCGGGGCTTTTTCGAACGCCTGCTAAGCCCCACTTTCGTTTTTATGCCAGTTTTGGCTCGCTAAAATCGACTTTTTGCAGAAGAGTCATGAATCAGATCGGCATATTTTTGCGTCTGACCGGTAAATTCTTCATAGAACTGGGTCAGGGCGGCTTCGGCGGCAGGGTCTATAAACAAGCCGTTGACGCGGTTGAGGAAGTCATATCCGGTAGTGCCTTGAATGGGCCAGTCGTCTGGTAACTTTTCTCCCATCTCAAGAATTTTTTCCACTACCATCCAGGCATCTGGGGCATTGGTACGCAGCCGGCGAAAATATTCCAGCGGGTCGCGCAGCCCATCGGGGTGATCCACGCGCACGCCATCCAATGAGCCATCGTGCAGCCAACCCAAAATGCGCACGTGGCTATCCAGGAAGACGCGCTCATCCTCCATGCGTAAGCCGATCATGGTGTTGATGTCAAAGAAACGCCGGTAGCCCAATTCTCGCTGGGTGATGCGCCAAAACGCCAGCCGGTAATTCTGCAAATCCAGGAAAATTTCCAGCAGATCAGGGTCCGCGTTGAGGTCGCTGATTGCCTGCTCAATGGCGGCTTTGCTCTCTCCATTTTCAGCATATTCACGCGCCACGAAGTCCAGCAGCACCTGACTGTCCTGGTAGCGTTGGCGTGCCGAGTCTCGGTCCGTAAATGCAGCTTGCAGCAGGCGAGTAAAGGCGTTGCCCAAGAAAACCAGCCGGTCTTTGACGCGCGGATCACTACTCTTTTCTGAAGCGGAATTGAGGATAAGCCCCGCCGAGGAGAGGTCTATCGGATAGGCATTCTCGAAATAATTCACGGTGAACGCGCGCCCGTCATAGCGCACCTGGATCTCGTGCTTTTCCAATGCCCGCCCGAACTGGTCGCCCAGGGTGGGGACGAGTACCACGTTGGCGTGCCGCGCGGAGGGCGATCCCCATTCCACATCAAAATAGCTAGCATACCGGCTGGCGGGACCGTGTTCCAGCACATCCCACCACCAGGGGTTGGCGCTGCCTGCAATTGCCATGTGATTGGGGACAATATCCAGCACCTGCCCCATCTTGTGCGAATGGAGCGCCTGGGTCAGCCTGCCGAGTTCTTCTTCGCCGCCAAGTTCTTCATTCACCTGGTGATAATTTACCACGTCATAGCCGTGCGTTGAACCTGGCGCAGCTTGCAAATACGGCGAACAGTATAAATGACTGATCCCTAAATCATGCAAATAAGGGATAATCTGCGCAGCCTGCGGAAAATCAAACGCAGGGTTAAACTGCACGCGGTAGGTGGCACGCAATGGGTATTTTGGCTTCATAAGCCTAATCCACGTGCTGTAAGACCACTAGCGAGCGGCTTTCTACCTGAACAATTTCGCCGGGACCGCAAATATCGGCGTCCTCAACGAATCCTTCCTGATGCGTATCAATGACCCGTCTCCAGCGCACGCCCCAATCTTTATCGGGGATGATGAAGAAAATCGGCTCAAAGTGGGCGTTGAACATGAGCAGAAAGCTCGAATCCGTCACCCGCTGACCATGCGCATTGGGCTGCTTGAGGCTGCCATTCAGATAGACTGTCAGCGAACGGGCAAAGCCTTCGCCCCAGTTTTCTTCTGCCATTTCCACGCCCTCGGGGGTGAACCAGCCAATATCCGAGGCTTCGTTGCCGTGAATGGGTACGCCCTTGAACCACCGCCGCTGCCGGAAAACGGGGTGATCTTTGCGGAATTGGGTCATCGCCTGGGTAAATTCGAGCAATTTTTGGTCAATTTTGTCCCAATGCGTCCAGGAAATGTCATTATCCTGACAATAGGCGTTGTTATTGCCCTGTTGGGTGCGCCCGGCTTCATCGCCCATCGTCATCATCGGCGCGCCTTGCGAAAGCAGCAGGGTGGCGATAAAGTTGCGCTGCTGCTGGGCGCGCAATGCCAGAATCACGGGGTCATCGGTTTCGCCTTCTGCGCCGCAGTTCCACGAACGGTTAGAACTTTCGCCATCGTTGCTATTCTCGCCGTTGGCTTCGTTGTGCTTTTCATTATAAGAAACCAGGTCGCGCAGGGTAAAGCCATCATGCGCGGTGACAAAGTTGACGCTTGCGCCCGGCGTGCGCCCATTGTTCTGATACAGGTCTGAGCTGCCGGTAAAGCGGTAGGCAAATTCAGCCAGTTTGCTGTCCTCTGACCGCCAGAAATCGCGGATCGTATCGCGATATTTACCGTTCCACTCCGCCCAATCCACCGGAAAATTGCCCACCTGATAGCCGCCCTCCCCAATATCCCAGGGTTCAGCGATCAGCTTGACCTGCGCCAGGATGGGGTCTTGGTGGATAATGTCAAAAAACGCGCCCAGGCGATCTACCGCGTGCAGCTCGCGCGCCAGGGTAGAAGCCAGGTCAAAACGGAAGCCGTCCACGTGCATTTCAGTCGCCCAGTAGCGCAGGCTATCCATAATCAGGCGCAGGGTGGAGGGGTGCATCATGTTTAGGGTGTTGCCTGTGCCGGTGTAATCCATATAGAAGCGCGGATTATCCGCTAACAGGCGATAATATGCCTGATTGTCAATCCCTTTCAGACTTAGGGTAGGTCCCAAATGATTGCCTTCGGCTGTGTGGTTATACACCACATCCATAATCACTTCCATGCCCTCACGGTGCAGGGCTTTGACCATATCCTTAAATTCTGTCACCTGTTGACCTAGCACGCCCTTGCTTGAATAGGCAGCATGCGGGGCAAGATAGCCAATGGAGTTATACCCCCAGTAGTTGGTCAGCTTTTTTTGCAGCAGATGGCGATCCAGCACAAAATGATGGACGGGCATCAGCTCAATGGTGGTGACACCCAGCTTGCATAAATATTCCAGCACTGGTTCGGTGGTGAAAGCAGCGTATTTCCCGCGCACTTCGGGGGGAATGTCAGGGTGAAGTTGGGTGAAGCCCTTCACATGCGTTTCATAGATGGTGCTGCGGTACAGGGAAATGCGCGGCGAGATGTCGCCTTCCCAGTCGTAGATGGGGTCAATCACCACACTTTTGGAAATAAAGGGGGCGCTGTCGCGCGTATCCATTTCCAGGTCTTCTTTCGGACCGCCCACTTTATAGCCAAATAGGGCATCATCCCATTTCAGATCGCCGGCGATGGATTTGCTATAAGGGTCAATCAGCAACTTATTGGGATTAAAACGCAGTCCCGCTTCAGGGTTGTAAGGACCATAGACGCGGTAACCATACTGCTGCCCCGGTCCAACTGCCGGTAGATAAACGTGCCAGTTCAAGTTATCCTGTTCGGTGACGGGGATGCGCGTTTCAACGCCATCTTCCGTGAACAGACAGAGTTCCACTTTTTCCGCATTTTCTGCGAAGAGGGCAAAGTTCGTGCCCTGTCCATCCCAAGTTGCCCCTAAAGGCATTGGTAACAAGTTAAGCACTTTAACAGGAAGTCAAGGGCAAAAGGTCAGGCCATAGGATAAACTTATCCGATGAGCGAAGACCCCAAACCCAAGAAAAATAGCAGTGTGCGCCATACGCGCGCCATCCAAAGAGATC
>JBBRAT010000070.1:0-13447 GCA_038206515.1 Anaerolineales bacterium
GTGCCACTCAACGTGGTCATCCTTGTCAAAAAGAACCTCGCTACCCAAGCGTGGGGCCACGTTATTCTGTTCAGCAGCGATCTCGATCTGTCCGACGAACAACTGGTTGATTATTACAGCTTGCGATTCCAAATCGAGTTCAATTTTCGTGACGCGAAACAGTTCTGGGGTTTGGAGGATTTTATGAATGTCAACCCGACCGCCGTGACCAACGCCGCCAACCTATCTTTGTTTATGGTCAATCTGTCTCAAGTGTTAATGTGCGATTTTCGCCAAACCGATCCCGATTTTGGGGTTTTGGACCTCAAATCTTATTACCGAGGGTGTCGATATGCGACTGAGTTGTTAAAAATACTTCCGGAAAAACCCGATGATATTTTAGTTGCCCAGCTTTTCCGCAACGTCGCCACTTTGGGCAGCATTCATGTCGCAAAATCGCCTGTTTCTTCAGCATAATTGGCGAAGGTATTGATTATACTTTCAAGTATAAAGCGAATAGGCAGCGTTTATCCTGTGTGCTACGAATTCTTTTCAGGATAATGGTTTAGAATAAATCATGCACGATCACGATCTACAATTCTTTATGTACCCATCAAGCGAAAAAGACAGTTGGATGCGCTGTTCCATCCTCTTTGATAGGAGAATAAATGATAAACTTCAACTCTCCCGCGCTGCAAGCCTGTATTCAGGGGACGCAGGCGGAATATCAGGGCAAACCCGCAGAGGCTGCCAGGCTGTATATGCTTGCCTGGGATGATGCCGCAGACGATTTTGAGCGATGCGTTGCCGCGCATTACATTGCCCGCTTTCAGGAAACGCCCGCGCAGCGTTTGCGTTGGAACTTAGAATCGCTACGATACGCCAATGGGGTAGGGGATGAGCGCGTTCAGGAATTTTACCCTTCGCTGTATTTGAATTTAGGGAAATCCTACGAGGAGATGGGCGATCAAGCCAGAGCGCAGCGATATTATCAGCTGGCTGGCAGCTTTGGGGCGGCGCATCTTCCCTCCGCTTGACAGCCGTACATATATATTGTACTATGTACGGCAGGAGAATGATTATGCAATCTACGAAATTGACTGTTCGCGTCCCGCGTGATCTATTAGAAAATGTGAAGCGGTATGCTGCCCAGAACAACACCACCCTCACGAACCTGATCGAAGCCTACTTGCGCCACATTCCCACGCAACCCTCATTCGAAAATGCCCCCATTGTGCGCCAGTTAAGCGGAATTTTGCCCGCAGAAGTGAACATTCAGGATTACAAAGATCACCTGGATAAAAAATATGGACAGTAACCCTTCCATTCTGATTGATCTTAACGTCTTGTTGGATGTGTTACAAAAGCGCGAGCCGTTTTATGAAACCTCAGCCGGCGTGTTGGCGGCAGTGGAAACAGGGAAAGTGCGTGGGTTTATGGCTGCGCACAGCATGACCACTTTGTTTTACATCATCCAGAAACACCGGTCGGCTGCTGAGGCGCGCGTTGCTCTTACCAACCTGATGCAGTTTATCCACATTGCACCGGTGGATCAAAGCACCATCGAGCAGGCGCTGAACCTGGATTTTCGTGATTTTGAAGACGCCGTTCAAATGATTTCTGCTGCGCAGTGCAAAGTAAACTATCTCATCACGCGCAATATTAAGGATTACCCCATTCCCCTTCTGCCTGTCATGCAGCCAGTGGATTTTCTGGCTACGTTATAACCAGTTGTCTATTTGGTTTTGTTGTAGATCAATCTCATTTTTATTATAATTATTCTCAAGATGCTATTATTTTCAAAGGAGACAATTACCATGAGCCATGAGAGCGTAGAGCGAATTACGATGCAGGGCGGCAAGCTGGTTGTGCCGGATTTTCCGATAATTCCTTTTATTGAAGGCGATGGGTCTGGACCAGAGATTTGGCGGGCAGCCCAGCCGGTGTTAGACGCTGCGGTGCAAAAAGCGTATGGCGGCAAGCGGCGAATCGTCTGGAAGGAAGTGCTGGCAGGCGAAAAAGCCAACCGACTGCTGAATAGCTGGCTGCCAGAAGTCACCCTGGCGGATTTCCGCACCTACCTGGTGGGCATCAAGGGACCGCTCTCCACGCCGGTGGGCGGCGGTATCCGCTCGCTGAACGTAGCGCTACGCAAAGAATTGGACCTGTATGCCTGCGTGCGCCCGGTGCGTTACTTTGAGGGGATGCCTTCGCCCGTCAAACACCCTGAAAAGGTCAACATGGTCATCTTCCGCGAAAATACCGAAGATGTTTATGCAGGGATCGAATTTGAGCAAGGCACGCCGGAAAATACACATTTTTTGGAACTGCTGCAAGCCAACTTTCCCAAAGAATACGCCAAAATCACCTTCCCGCACAGCAGCGCTATTGGGATTAAGCCGATCTCCGAGGAAGGCAGCAAGCGGTTGGTGCGGGCAGCCCTGGTATGGGCGTTGGATAATCACCGCGTCAGCCTGACCCTGGTGCATAAGGGCAATATTATGAAATACACCGAAGGCTCATTCCGCGCCTGGGGCTATGAGGTGGCGGAACAAGAATTTGGCGACCGGGTGTACACCTGGCTGGCGTATGACCGCGCCAAAGCCGCCAGCAATGAAGAGGCAGCCAACGCAGAACTGAGCGCGGCGCAGGCAGCCGGTAAGCTGATCGTCAAAGACCTGATTGCCGATAATGCCTTTGCCCGCGCCCTCACCTACCCCGAAGAGTATGACGTGATTGCCGCCCCTAACCTGAACGGTGATTACATCTCAGACTTTTTGGCGGCGCAGGTGGGTGGGTTAGGCATTGCCCCTGGCGGCAACATCAACTACGTCACTGGCACCGCTGTATTTGAAGCCACACACGGCACCGCTCCACGCTCCGCCGGACTCAACCGCGCCAATCCCTCTTCCGTCATCCTCTCCGGCGAGATGATGCTGCGCTACATGGGCTGGGACGAAGCCGCTGATCAGGTGATGCAGGGCGTTTCAGGCGCGATTCAAGCCAAGACCGTTACCCGTGACCTGGCGTTACAGATGGGCAATGAGGCAAAACTGCTCAATACCACCCAGTTTGGCGAGGCGATTATTCAACACATGGGGTAAAGCGCCACTGTCCCGCATATTGGGCATTGACAGATGCGCAGAAACCCCTATAATCGTGCGTAATATGTTCAACAACGTGTTCTCCAAGAAGGAAGGGAAAAAAGCCCACTCACCCACCCGGTGATCTGGTCTGTTGATCTTCCCTCCTGATCGAGATGAAATCAACCGCTCCACCAGAACACCGGTGAGGCGGTTTTTTATTGCACTGCGTTATCAAGGAAAAAGAGAACGATGAAATCCGCGTATCGAATTAACCCCGTGTTTTTTGGTCGCTTTGCCAGCGCGCATTGCGAGCAAAGTAACAGCGATCCCAAGCAGACCAAGAAGGAGAAAAAGCCAGATGCAAATCTGGTAAGACTTGTTTTCCTGGACTGAATGGGGCATGAAATCAGTGGACAGGCGGGCTTACCAGAAACTTGGTGAAGCCCGCTTTTTATTTGCATAAGGAGAGAACAGAATGAGCTTAGAGCAGTTTTCGATTATCGAATCCACCTTGCGGGAAGGCGAGCAGTTTGTGAATGCCTTCTTCAGCACCGAACAGAAAATCACCATTGCGCGAATGTTAGACGCCTTTGGGGTGGAATACCTGGAATTAACCACCCCATGCGCTTCACCGCAATCGGAACTGGACTGCAAGGCAATTGCATCCCTGGGTTTGCGCGCCAAGACACTCACCCACACCCGCTGCGTGCTGGAAGACGTGAAGCGCGCTGTCGATACAGGTGTGAACGGCGTGGATGTGGTGATCGGCACGTCTTCTTACCTGCGTGATTTCAGTCACGGCAAGAGCATTGATCAAATTATTGACATGGCAGGCGAAGTGCTGGGCTTTTTACGCACCCAAAACGTAGAAATGCGCTTTTCCACCGAAGACAGCCTGCGCTCCGAACCTGAAGACCTGTTCCGCGTATATGAGGCAGTGGATGCGCTGGGGGTCAACCGCGTGGGCATTGCGGATACGGTTGGAATTGGCACGCCGCGCCAGATTTATCAGCTGGTGGCGGATTTGCGCCTGCGGGTGAAGGCAGATATTGAATTTCATGGACATAACGACACCGGCTGCGCCATCGCCAACGCCTTTGTCGCTCTGGAAGCCGGCGCAACCCATATTGATACCAGCATCCTGGGCATAGGCGAGCGCAACGGCATCACTTCCCTGGGTGGACTGGTGGCGCGCATCTATGCCGTCAACCCCGCCCTGGTGAGCAAATATCACCTTCCTGCCCTGTTGGAACTGGATAGTTATGTTGCAAGCCTGGTGGGCATTGACATCCCCTTTAATAATTACATTACCGGCTTTTCTGCGTTCACGCATAAAGCCGGTATTCATGCCAAGGCGGTGCTGAATAACCCCTCCACTTACGAGATTCTGCGCCCTGAAGATTTTGGGTTAACGCGCTACATCCACATTGGCTCACGGCTGACGGGTTGGAACGCCATCCGTCACCGCGCCGATCAATTGGGACTTCCCCTGGCGGATGAACAGGTGAAATTAATCACCGAAGAAATTAAAAAGCTATCCGATCAGCGCACCCTGACGCTGGATGAGGTAGATCACCTGCTGTACGCGGCGACCCAACAAGCCGCCTCAGCAGAGAATACCATGACCATGGAGGAGAGATAAAATGGGACAAACCCTTGCGGAACAAATATTATCGCACGCAGCCGGACGCGCTGTGTATGCCAATGATTTGGTGGTCGTTCAACCGGACGTGGTGATGAGCCATGATTCGCTCAGTCCGTCCATTATCAAGGTGATGAAGTCCGAGCTAGGCTGCGAACGGGTGAAAGACCCCAATCAGCTGGTGATTGTGCTGGATCACGTCTCGCCGGCTTCCACGGTCGGCACAGCCAACCAGCAGAATGAAGTGCGCAAATTCGCGCAGGAGCAGGGCATCCGCCTGTTTGACGTAGGGCGCGGGATTTGCCATCAGGTGCTGGTGGAAGAGCGCATCGCCGCCCCCGGCAAGATCGTGCTTGGCTCCGACTCGCATTCCACCAGTTACGGCGCGGTAGGGGCTTTTGGCTCAGGGATGGGGTCTACAGATGTGGCGCTGGTCTGGGCAACCGGACGCACCTGGCTGCGCGTGCCAGAAACCATCCGCGTGGCGGTGAATGGGCGTTTTCCGGTGGGGGTGGAAGCCAAAGACCTGGCGTTGAAAATCTGCCAGGTGCTGACGATTGCCGGAGGAAACTACGCGGCGGTGGAATATCACGGGCTGGACTGGCTTTCACTGCCTGAACGGCAGACCATTGCCAGCATGGCGGTAGAAGTGGGCGCAAAAGTGGGCATTTTCCCACCCTTTGGCGAAGCAATGGCAGATCGCCCTGCCCCGGATTGGTTGTTTGTTGACCCGCAAGCGAATTACGTCCGCACCATCCAGATTGACCTGGGCAGCCTTCAGCCGCAGGTAGCCCTGCCGCATGCGGTGGATAATGTGGTAGACCTGGATAAGATCGCCGGAAAACCCGTCAGCGTGGTCTTTTTAGGCACATGCACCAATGGACGCTATGAAGATATGCGTCTGGCAGCGGACATCTTGCGCGGCAAGCACATTTCGCCGAACCTGCGCCTGCTGGTGACGCCCGCCTCCAACCGCGAACTGGCGCGTGCCTCGGCGGATGATACCCTGATTATCCTGCTGGAAGCCGGGGCGACCCTCATCTCCCCCGGCTGCGGTCCGTGCATGGGGCGGCATAATGGCACGCTGGGCGATGAAGACGTATGCCTTTCCACCGCCAACCGCAATTTTAAGGGCAGAATGGGCGCGCCAACCTCACAAATTTACCTTGCTTCGCCTGCGGTGGCTGCCGCCACTGCCCTCACCGGCTGTATCACCGACCCGCGTTCGCTCTAGGAGAATGAAAATGGCTCGTATTTGGAAGTTTGGCTCAGATGTGGATACCGATCAAATGGTGCCGGGCAGATTTGCCCCGTATATGCGCCCGGATGCGGACGTGGGAACGGCGGCGTTTATCGAAGCGCGCCCCGATTTCAACCAAAACGCCCGCCCTGGCGACCTGATTGTGGCGGAGTATAACTTCGGCTGCGGCTCTTCGCGCGAATACGCGGTGGAAGCCCTCAAACGGCGGCAGGTGGGCGCGATCTTTGCTTATAGCTTTGCGCGGATTTTCTTCCGCAATGCGCTTAACCTGGGCATTCCGCTGCTGGTAGCCCCGGAAGTGGTGGCAAATATGCAGGAAGGCGATGAAGTCACCCTGGATTTGCCCAATCAGCAGTTGATTCGCGGGGCGCAACGCTTTGCATTGCCGGAATTCCCTGAATTTGCGCGGCTGATCCTGCAAGAAGGCGGGATTGTGCCTTACGTGAAGAAATATGGACGCTTCCCAGGCGAGGAACGCGCATGAGCCGCCTGCGATTATGCGTCATTGAAGGGGATGGCATTGGGCAAGAGGTGATTCCGGCGGCGGTAGAGGTGTTACGCGCCGCCCTGCCAGAGGTGGAGGTCGTGCCTGCCCAGGCAGGTTGGGATTGCTTCACCCAGCGCGGTGTGGCAGTGCCACCAGAGACCTTGCAAGCCGTGCGTGAATGTGGGGCGGCGTTGTTTGGGGCAGTCTCGTCCCCGGCTCGCAAGGTGATAGGCTACCGCAGTGCGATCCTCACCCTGCGCCAGGAATTGAACTTATACGCCAACCTGCGCCCCGTCCGCAGTCTGCCGCGCATTTCACCCCGCCCAGACGTGAATATGCTGATCGTGCGCGAAAACACCGAAGGCTTATACGCCGGGCGGGAACGCATGGAAGACGCCGATACCGCCATCGCCGAGCGCGTCATTACCCGCAAAGCCTCTGACCGGCTGGCAAAGCGCGCCCTGGCAGTGATGCAAGCCGAGGGACGCACCCATTTGACCATTGTTCACAAAGCCAACGTCCTGCCATTGACAGATGGGCTGTTTCGGGATACGGTACGGGCGTGCGCGGAACAGAGCGCGCAGGCAGGCTTTGCGGTGCAGGTAGATGAGCTGCTGGTGGACGTGGCTGCCCTGAAAATCGCCACCCAGCCGCAGCAGTTTGACGTCATCATCACCACCAACCTGTTTGGCGACATCCTTTCAGATGAAGCCTCCGCCTGGTGCGGCGGATTGGGGCTGGCATCCTCCATCAACTGGGGGGATGGAGTCGCCCTGGCGGAACCGGTGCATGGCTCCGCGCCGGATATTGCCGGGCAGGGCATCGCCAACCCGATTGCCGCCATCCTCAGCGCGGCGTTGCTGGCGCGGCATGCCTGGGGCAACGAGCAGGCAGCCAGCCGGATAGAGCGAGCCGTTGAATCCGCCCTGGCAAATGATCTGCCCATCGAGGGAAACCTGCCCGCGCGTGGTCTCACCACTCGCGCAATTACGGATTGCATCTTAAAATCGCTTTAAGGGATTATTCAGGGTATCCTTTGCTGCGTAATTCCGGTCTGCGTAATTCCGGTCTGCGCAATTCTTGTCTGCGCAATTCTTGTCTGCGTAGTGGCTTCCGGCAGGAAGCCCAATGACGATCAGAAAATTCCTGTGTTGCAGGAAGAATTGCTTGAATAGCATTGGGCTTCCTGCCGGAAGCCACTACGCAGACCGGAACCGCTGAACGGCAACTCGATTTGATCCATTGATTCAAGGAAAAGACGGATGAAACTTGGTATTCTTTGCTCACGTATTCGCGTGGAAGAAAAATGGTTATTGGAAGACCTGGAGCGGCGCGGCATCCCTTACGAAAAGGTGGATGACCGCAAAATGGGCATGGCGTTGGCGGAACCAGGCAAATGGCAGGAGTTCAACGTGGTGCTGGAGCGCAGCGTATCGTATAAGAACGGGTTGTATGCCTGCCATGTGCTGAACGCCTGGGGCATCCCCACCGTGAATATGGCGCAAGTGGCGGCAACCTGCGGCGACAAGCTGGTGACCTCAGCGGCGCTGCAAACGGCGGGCATCCCCCAACCCAAGGTATGGGTGGCTTTTACCGCTGAATCCGCGCTGGAATTGATCGAGAGCATTGGCTATCCGGTGATCCTTAAGCCGGTCGTTGGTTCATGGGGGCGGCTGCTGGCAAAAATCAACGACCGTGACGCTGCCGAGGCGGTGCTGGAGCATAAAGAAGTGCTGGGGTCGTATCAGCATTCCGTTTTCTACATCCAAGAGCTGATCCGCAAGCCTGGGCGGGATATTCGCTCGTTTGTGATTGGCGACCAAACCGTGTGCGCCATCTACCGCAATTCAGAGCATTGGATCACCAACACAGCGCGGGGCGGCAAAGCCTCGATCTGCCCAGTGACGCCGGAGATTAACGATATTTCGGTGCGGGCGGCGCAGGCAGTGGGCGGCGGCGTAGTCGCCATTGACCTGTTGGAAGACCCGGATCGCGGGTTATTGGTGAATGAGATCAATCACACGATGGAATTTCATTCGACTGTGCCGCTGACCGGGGTGGATATTCCGGGGATGATTGTCAGCTATGCGCTATCGGTAGCGCGATAGAAAGAAATTTTGGTGCTGCTCACGCGCTCCAATCCGTGTAGCGGGGCACTGCGTGCGCCTAGCGGTGGATGAGGATTATTCCCTTTCTATCAGGATACTGCCTGCATGACGTTAGGCGCACGCAGTGCGCCGCTACACGGATTGGAGCGCGTAAATCGTTATGAGAGATTAACCCATTTTCGAACTGCGCCGCTCTAAGAGGAGCGTATCGTGCCAGACGTCATCCCGCTGGGCAATGCGTTCGCGGCGACCCACTTCGCGGAAGCCGCAAGCAAGGTGCAGGCGCAGGCTGGCGGCGTTTTCAGCAAACAGGCTGGCTTGCACCGTCCAAACCCCTGCGGATTCAGCGGCGGCAAGCAGCGACCGGAGCAAGGCTTTGCCCACGCCATGCCCTTGAACGGATGGGGCAACGTAAATGCTGACTTCCGCTACGCCGGAATAAGCGGCTCGTTTGGAAAAGGAGGAAAGCGCCGCCCAACCAATCACCTGATTGTGATTGCGCGCAACCAGGCGGCATACCTGCAAGTGACCTGCATCCCACGCCTGCCAGGGAGGGGCAACCGTCTCAAAGGTAGCGCAGCCGGTATCCATGCCGGACTGGTAAATCTCCTGCACAGCGGGGTAATCCTGAGGCAGCATAGCGTCTATGGAAAAGCGCAGCATCGCCAGAGCCGGATCGCCCAATTCACGGGCAGCCCGCGCCAGCAGCTTGCAGCCTTCCTCTATAAGCAATTCGGCATGGGCGCGCTCTGCCTGGCTGACCTGCGCGGATTGTTCCAGCACATCTATCAGCTTAATCATTGACCCACGCGATCCACTGGCAAGGTGCGACCAGCGGCTATCAGCGGAGAGACGCTCCAGGCGCTGCACAATCATGCGCAGCAGGTCTAGCTGGACGGGCAGCGGCAGGTCAGCGGTCATTTTTTGGTCAGGTCAAAGCGGTAGGTATTGGTCTGGCGTAGTTGGAAGCCCACGCGCTGATAGAGGCGGTTGGCAGCTTCACGAGTGGGGCGGGAGGTGAGGTCAACCGTCTTTGCGCCGAGTTCAGCGGCTTTCTCAAGAGCGCGGCGGGTGAGCAGTTCACCCACGCCTTTGCCGCGCGCATCCGAATCCACAATCACATCCTCAATCCAGGCGCGAATGCCAGTGGGGATGCGAAAGGTCGCCAGGGTGAGCGAGCCGATGATTTTGCCAGCCTGATCCTCATCACGGGCAGCGAACAGGGTGCTGGCTTCGGAAGACGCAATCTTCTGCAAATCCGCGCGGCTGGGGGCAGGGCTGGAGGTGGAAAGCTGCGGCACCAGGCGGGCAAAGGCTTCTTCCACTTCAGGGGTTACGTCTGTAATTTCAACAATCGTAATCATAAAAATTCCTTGAGGGTGATCGGAGAATAAAAGGAATTTTATCACGATTAGTTGCTGCTCAGGCTTCCCAATCCGTGTAGTGGATTCCGGCAGGAAGCCCAACGATCATCAGCCAATTTCTAGTTCGCAGAGAGAATTGCTCGAATAACACGAGGCTTCCTGCCGGAATCCACTACACGGATACGGTCCCGGACAAAAAGAGGCTGAGGAACGATCACGATTATTTCCCTCATTGCGGGGTGAGGTTTACGTCTATAATAAACCCTGTGGGGGGAATTTCATTCACTGGGGAGGGTAGGATGGTGGCTGTCAACCAATGGGTAGACCCGATGGTACGGCGTGGAATCAAATGGTTAAGTGAAAATCGCCTGCCGCAGACGGATGGGCAGCTGCGTCTAGCGGGCTTGCAGGCAGAAGTGACCGTCTTCCGCGATGCCTGGGGCGTGCCGCACATTTACGCTGCCAACGAGCCGGATTTGCTCTTCGCCCAGGGCTTCATCCATGCGCAAGATCGCTTATGGCAGATGGAATTTCAACGCCGCATGGTGGCAGGGCGGCTATCCGAGGTGGTCGGCGCGGCAGGGCTGCCGGTGGATCGCTGGATGCGCGTTTTGGGCATTTACCGCGTGGTGGAACAGGAAGCCGCCCAGGCTTGCCCTGAAGAACATGACCTGTTGGCGGCGTACTGCGCGGGGGTCAACGCTTTTCTGGCGGTGGGAAGGCTGCCGGTGGAATTTACCCTGCTGCGCTATCGCCCTGAACCCTGGCGACCGGCGGATAGCCTTGCCTGGGTGAAAATCCTCAACTGGTATTTATCCAGCAATTGGGAATGCGAGCTGCTGCGGGGTCAGCTGATTGACAAGCTCGGTCCGGCGATGGCTGCGGAATTAGAGTTAGATGCCGCCGAAACCTGGCCCCTGGTGCTAGACATCCCCGACCTGCTGGGGTTAGAAAAGCATCTCTCTCATTTTGGACGGACGCTGGCGGGCAGCGGCGCAATGCCTGGGGCAGGCTCTGGCGCGGGCAGCAATAACTGGGCAGTCAGCGGCGCGAAGTCTTCCAGCGGCAAGCCCTTGTTTGCCAATGACATGCACCTGGCGATGATGATGCCCGCCCTGTGGTATGAAAATCACCTGGAAGGCGGCGGCTTCCGCGTAACGGGGGTCAGCCTGCCAGGGTCGCCGCTGGTGGTGGCTGGGCATAATGACAAGGTCGCCTGGGGGTATACCGCTGGCTTTGCAGATAATCAGGACTTGTTCCGTGAACACCTGCGAATTTCTGACGATGACGCAGGCAGCATGCAATATGAATTTCGGGGTGAATGGCTGCCTGCCGAGGTGCGCCAAGAGGAGATCCACGCGCGGGTGGCGGGCAGCGTGACCCAAGAGGTGATCGTCACCCACCACGGGCCCATTATCAACACCCTGGTGGCGGAAGAAACCTCAGAGCCGCTGGCGTTACAATGGGCGCCGCTCCAACCTGATCCGCAAACCCTGTGCGTGCTGGCAGCCATGAACCGCGCTCCGTCCGCCGCAGCCTTTCATCAGGCGACCGCCGGCTGGGCGGGTCCCGTGCTGAATGCGGTGTATGCGGACGTGGACGGCAACATTGGCTACAGCCTGATGGGACAAATTCCCATCCGCGCTGCTGGGGATGGTCGCACGCCTGCCGCTGGGTGGACGGGCGCAGCCGAGTGGACGGGGATGATCCCTTTTGAGCAGCTCCCGCATCTCTTTAACCCGCCGCAGGGCTACATCGTTACCGCCAATAACCGCGTGGCTGCCCCCAATTACCCCCACCTGCTTGGCTCGGATTACGTCACCGGCGATCGCGCTGAACGCATCACCCAACTCCTGCTGACAAACCCCACGCCCCTGGACTTATCCTCCTTCCAGCGCATGCAGTTTGATCAAATCTCCCCATCCGCCCAAACCCTGATCCACTTTGTGCGCCACACTCCGGTGGATGACCCCGATGTGCAGCCTCTGGTTGCCCTGCTGACCGCATGGGATGGCGCAATCCTGGTGGATAGCCCCGCCGCGCTGGTCTACGAAGTGCTCACCCGTCAACTGTTTGCCGTGCTGCTGGAAAGCCGCCTGGGGGCGCATTTGTTGGCGCGTTACACCGGCAAAGGTCCCAACGCCCTGTTTATGGAAACGTTGTGGGGGCATCATTCGCAGGAATGGCTGCGCAAGTGGATGTCTGGCGGCAGTGCAGCCTGGTTTGACCTCGACAGCGGCGAAACCGTGCCGGATGCGCTGACCCAAGCCCTGCGCCGCACCCTCGCCTACCTGGAAAATCGCTTTGGCGCGGATAGCAGCCAGTGGCAGTGGGGCAGCCTGCACCGGTTGACCTTTCAGCACATCCTGGGCATGCAAAAACCGCTGGACGCCGCCTTCAATCGCGGTCCCTATCCAGTCGGCGGGGACGGCAACACCATCTGGTCGAATTACAGCCCGCTGCATGACCCAGCAACGGACGTGGTCACCGGTCCCCCCTTCCGCTTCCTGGCGGACCTGGCGGATTTAGATCACTGCCTGGGGCTGCTGGCGCCGGGGCAGTCCGGTCATGTGGGCAGCCCACACTATGACGATCAGATAGATGCCTGGTTCCATGCCGGCTACCATCCCATGCTGTTCAATCCGGCAGAGGTGGAGCAGAATCAGCGGCACTGCTTGCGCCTGCTGCCAGAGCAGGCAGAAAAAGAGTAGAGAGGGAAATCTTCTATGCCCATCATAGACCTTCTAAAGGAAAACCACGACCACCTTGAGGCAGCCGCCCAGGTGCTGCTGCGCGGTTTCAAAGGGCTTTCGCCTGCCTGGACGACCATCGAAGCAGCTCGCGAAGAAGTGCTTGAATGCGTCTCGTTGGAAGGGATTGTCCGCGCTTTCCTGAATGAGGAGAGACGCTTGCTTGGCTGGATTGGCGGGCGCAGTGCGTATGACGGTCATGTTTGGGAGCTTCACCCGCTGGTGGTTGACCCTGATTTCCAGGGGCAGGGAATTGGCAGCGGGTTAATCAAGGATTTTGAGAGCCAGGTCGCCGCTCGCAGCGGGATCACCATTCTGCTCGGCACGGATGACGAGACCAATCTCACCAACCTGGGAGGGGCGGAGGTTTACCCTGAAATCTGGCGCGCAATGGCTGGCTTAGAAAACCGTCAGCGCCATCCCTTTGAGTTTTATCAGAAACACGGCTATGTGGTCGCTGGCATCATCCCAGATGCAAACGGTTATGGCAAGCCCGACATCTTAATGGCAAAACGAGTTCGCCAGCCATAAAGAGACTAGGCAGAAAGATCCATTCGCTCTCAAGGAAAAAGTTGTGAGGTACCCCCCCACACCCTCCGATAAAGAAGGATATATATATACATCTATATACTGTCCATTCGCTGAAATTCAAATGACTTTCGTGAATTCCTGCTCAAAACATCCATTGGGAACGAGAATTCCGTCATTTTCGAATCAATCATCAGATAAATATGGGAGAAAAGCTATCTATGAGCCAAGTTAAACTTTGA
>JBBRAT010000071.1:0-13295 GCA_038206515.1 Anaerolineales bacterium
CAAAATTGTGAGCAAAAATCTGCTCTTGGTCAGCCTTTGGATACAACCGGTAACGAAAGGCTTTGCGAATTACCATATGTTTATGACGATTTTAGCACAAATTTTTCAAAATTGCCCCAGATTGCGCCTTCGGCCCACCCGTCTTTCATCCGCGAAGCTGAAGACTTCGCGGTTTTCAGTCGGTTCTTCTTATAAAGGGTGAAAAAGAAGGCGGGAGTGTATCCCGCCCCTTTGTGTAAAATCTACACAAATTCTAACCCCTTTTTTTCGCTTGTCAAGAGGGAAAAAGAGATCACCGAAAAAGGGCGCATCGTCTATGAATCCCCTAACGCTTGAGTGGGTCAGCAAAGCAAATGGAGACCTTGTAAAAAACACCCTGAAATTCCGCCATCCGATGACGGAATTTCAGGGTGTTTCTCTTATAAACGCTTTGCTGCTGCTTACTTCATCGGCTTGCGGTAGGTGGTCTGGCGGCGTTCTACTGTGTAGCCCATGGATTCATAGAGCTGCAACGCGCCATTGGGGTTAAGACCATCCACGCCGAGAGCCGTTTCAACAAAACCGCGCTCGCGGAACATGCGCATGCTGTGGGCAAGCAAAGCGCGCGCCAAGCCTCGCCGCCGCCAGGGTCTACGCACCGAAATGCCCTCCGTCCAGCCGCGCGTGGTGCTGATCTGTCCATCATTCCCCTTGCCAATGAAGTTCAACACCATCCCAGCCACCTGGTCGCCATCCCATGCCACCTGCCAGAGGTCGGGCTGGAAGTCCATTCCCTGCTGCCAATGCTCAAATTCTGACTCCTCGGGCTGGGAAAAGCCCCAGTGGTCGCGGAATGCCTCTTGCATTGCGTCCCAGATGGGGCGGTAATGCTCAGGCAACACCGGGCGCACTTCCAACCCTTCCGGCAGCGGCAGGTCAGGGATGTTATCCAGCGCATTGCAAGCCATTGCAAACCCATAGCGCACCGGTTGATAGCCTTTTTTTTGCGCCAGATGATGATAGCTTTCCTGAATGTTATTCATAAAAACTTCAAAGAGACGTTCGCCCTCTTGCGGGTGACCGGCGGCAATTTCCTTCAGGCGGGCTTCGTTATATTCCATCATGGCGGAACCCAGCCCCTTGCCGCGCCATTCCGGCAGAATATGCCCGAATGAGAAATAGATGCGCTCCTTCGTGTCTTCAACCTGCCGCCAGGTGACGCGCCCATAAGCGATGATTTGTTCCTCTTTCTCAACCAGGATCACATCGCGGAAAGGGTCACAGCGCACCATATCGCGGTAATTGTCGCGCATATTCTCTACCGTTTCCCAAAAATCGTCATGGTCAGCCATGTCAGAGGCGCACTTCACCGCAAACATGCCGGGCAGGTCTTGTTCACCCTGATAGAGGCGGAAGGTTAGCCCTTCGATGCCTGAAAATTGGATCGGTAAAGCGGTTTTTTCGATCATGTTATTTTCCCTTCTTCTGCAAATCTTCCCACTCCACGCGTAGGATGCCCATATACAGGTCATCCCAGCGCCGGTCATCAATGAAAATTTCCTGACGGCGGCGACCTTCATGCTGGAAGCCGAGTTTTTCATAGCAGCGGATGGCGCGTTGGTTATATTCAAACACGTCCAGACTGACGCGGTTCAGGTTTAATTCCTCGAAGGCAAAGCGCAGCAGCGTCTGAATGGCATCTGAGCCGTAGCCGTGACCCCAAAAGCCGCGTTCGCCAATGACAATCCCCAACCAGGCTTCGCGCGCCGTCCAGTTGAAGCCAGTGAGGGTGATAAAGCCGATAATCTGGTCATTTTCCAGAGTGCGGATCGAAAAAGGATACCGCTTCTCGGAGTCTTCCTCAATCCAGCGTTTCATCTCGCGCTGCGAATAGACGTTGGCGGGACCCCAATCTGCGAGCCGTTGCAACTCGCTATCCATGCGCCACTTTGCCCACTGAGCCGAGTCCGCTTCCAAATCCATATAGGCCAGGCGGACTTGTTTGCCGCAGAACTGTTGGATCGTCATGCCAGAACTCCCGCCTGCTGCATCTTCCATTCAGGGCGCAGCATGCCGAAATAGAGCTTATCCCAGTTCTGGCTATGCCAGTAGATCGCCTGGCGTTGGCGCACTTCCAGGGTGAAGTTCGCCTGATGGTAGAGGTCTGCAGCAGCTTGATCATGCCCTGGGACGACTGCCGTCACGCGGAAGAGGGCTAATTCTTCAAAGGCGTAACGCAGAGCCATGTTCAGGGCTTCAGAGGCAATGGATTGCCAGTCTTCAGACTTGTTAAAGAGGACATCCAGATATGCCGCGCCGTTGACCCAGCTCATCCAGCAGATGCGAATGACGCCTAAAATGGCATCGCTCTGCTTGCTGTGTACGGCGAATAAGAATTGACGATCTTCCCGAGCTTCTTTTTCCCATTGTTCACAGACCTTGCGCACCTCAAAGGCGGGCATGGGTCGGGCGGGCTGCCCCTGGCGCAGTTGATAGGCGGTTTCCAGGTCATAGCTCCAGCTGGCAAGAATAGGCGCGTCTTTCTCCGGTTCAAGCGGAGTCAGGCGTAAATTTTGACTTTCAAATAACGGTATTGACTGCATAGGTTCGTCTCCTCGTGGACGAGAGATGGAGGGCGAGTAGAGGAGCAACCCGGATAAGGTTGCTACCCAGAACGGCGTACAGGGCTAGAATAGGAAAGGATGATGGCGCTGCCACGTAAAGAATGGGTTATAAACATACAAAATTCTCCTTCTGAACACATAATTCCTCAAAAATAGATCCCAAAATGAGCATCCTCTGGGTGAAGAAGCATTCGTGCCGCCTGGCGGAGGCATCCCTTGACTGGGTTCAAGGGCAAGGCTGGTTTTCAACGGCTTGGAGGCAAAAGAAAACAGCCACGAGCGCTTCTTGCGGTGCGCACCGTGGCTGTCTGTGAGGTTAGGGGGGAACGAGCTAACAGGCAGTAGGCGCACTACGAGAAGGATCAGCAGAGCCGGCTTTGCTGCCCGACCGTGCTGCGTAAATTGCATTGGTACTTAACTTCATTCTCATGCGCCTACTCCTTTCTTTTAAGATTAGAATTTCTTAACTTACAGGCAGAGTTTATCATATTCGTCAAAGGTTTGTCAAGAGCCAAAATTGACTTTTTCCAGGGTGTAACTCTTATCCACGCGGACTTCCACATTCCAGGTCTGGCTGCCCACTCGCAGATTCTCCAGCCTGGCGGATGCCCAACCCTGCGGCAGATGTGGATGCACCTGCATCTCCGGCTGATCCGCGCGGACTTCTACGCCGATCAAGTCTTCGATCACGCCCCGCAGCAGGGTTGCGCCAGACCAGAGCTGCAAAAAGCACGCCCCTTCGGGGATTAATTCGTGAAAGACCCCGATACTGCCCTGTTCAAGGGTGCTGGCGATATGGCGCAGCATGGCATAGCCCAAGTCTGGCTCGCCATAGCGGAAGGCGGCGCGGCTGAGGGTGGCAGTGGGCAGCGTCCAGACGCGCTCATCTTCGCCAGCGGTATGCTTTAGCCCCCACTGGTTCAGGTAGGTGGCGCGCAGGGTGACGAAAGTAGCGGCGGCATGATCTGGGGTTGCCAAACCCACTTCGAGCGGCACGATCACCGCCCAATGCGGCACTTGATAGCGTTGATTATTCTGATCCAGCGACATAGCATACGCGCCGCTGCTTTCATCCCACCAATCCGCGTCAAAACTGGCTTCTATTTTCTCTATATAGCCCTGCGCGCGCAGCTGGGATGCCTCATCCCCCAGGAGGACGGCGATTTGCGCGGCGGCTTTCAACGCAGCCCAGGTGTAGGCGGCGCTGTCGAGCTTCTCTTCGCCCATGCCTTCTGCTTCCACCATGCCCGCACCGGAAGGGTAGCCATCCCCATCCGGGTCAATCACGCCCAGGGTGTAATCGAATATCCCCTTGAGGACGGCAGGGTACATCTGAGATAGAAAACCGCGGTCGCCCGTCCAGCGGTACACGTCCCACACCGCGATTACCCACAGGGGCGTTTCCTGCGCGTTGCCCGCAAAGGCGGGTTTGCCGGATGGGGAAATTTGATGCAGGATCGAGCCACCCTCGCCCTGATAGCGCATCCCCAGGGCGGTGTGATTCTTGGCGGATTCCGCGAAACCGGCGGCGACCATGCCCGCGGTGGAATATGCGCCGTCATTGCTGAACCAGAAGGGGAACATTTCCAGTCCGGCGTAGAAATAGCGGCCCATATCCCTGGTTTGGGCTTCCAACATCTCCAAATTTGCCTGCGCCAGCCGGAAAGCGCGATTTAGCCGCTCATCTGGGCTGATCAGGCGCGGACCGTTTGCCCAGATGCTGCTGTACGCCTGTACCTTCTCTGCCATGAGCGCATCCGCCTGACGCAGGGCATCTTGGGCGACCGTCAGGGCTTGCGGGATGCCACCCTCGCTGACCACCGCTAACGCCAGGGTGAGGGTCACCTCCTCGCCTGCGCGCAGCACCAGGGGGAAGTCCATCTCGCCGCGCGTCTCATCTACCAGGCGGGTAACGCCCGGCTTCCACGCACTCAGCGCCAGGGCTGCCCACTGCTCAGGGAGGACGTTGGCGCAGGCAGAAAGATAGTTTTCAGCAGCCTGCAACGCTTGACCATCATTGCGCCGCTCGGCAAGCTGGGTGAACCAGGCATCTTGCAGGTCAAACGCCGCCCAGAAGGTCAGCGGCAGGCTGCGGGTCTCTGATCCCACATTCTGCAAGGTCAGGCGGGTCAGCAGGACGGGCGCATCCAGGGGGACGCAATCCACGCGATGCGCCAGCAGCCCGGGCAGGGCAAAGTCAAACTCAGCGGTGGCATAGGTCTGGGTGAAGGTGACGGCGTCCTCCAGAGGCGCAAGCTGACCGTCCACATCCACCTGCCAGCCAAAACCCGCAAAGCCGCGTACCGGCTGCGCCCACACCCCTTGCAGCTTGTTGGCGAGCGGGTCATCCGGTTGTGGATGCCCGAAGGCATATAGGTCATAGGGGTTGGAGCGCGGACGGAAGCGACCGTCAATATCGCCGATGACGTATAGCCGCCTGCCGCTGTTGGCGTACATCGTATCTGCCAAAGAAGCGCGCTGCTCGTCTATTTCCGCCCAATGCAGACGTTGGGTCACTTTCCGCCCTGAATCCAGTTGATTCCACATATTTCGTCCATCCCTGAGATATAATGAGAGACAATTAATGACCTTCTGTACCCAATATTATACCTTCATGGAGCAGCGCAATGGATTCTATCCTTCATTTTATCGTCACCATATTTGTGAACCGTGAGGAACGCCGCTTACGCGCGCCCTGGCGGCTGGTTGCCAATGCGCTGATCCTCGTTATTGGCGTATTAGGCTTAAATATCGTGATTGGCATTACCGCAACCCTGATTTCAGTAATGAATGGCGCATCCTTGCAAGACCCGCAGACCGTCAACGCCATTGCCACATCGCCGATGGTGCAGGCGCTTTCCTCGCTGGCGACCCTGGCGGTGATGGCGTTGTCCTTCTGGCTGTGCGGGCTGTTTGTGGATCGCCGCCCCCTGGCAGACTTTGGCTTTCATTTCAACCGCCGCTGGTGGACGGATTTTGGCTTTGGTCTCTTCCTGGGCGCGCTGCTGATGGCGCTCATCTTTGGCGTGGAGCTTGCCGCCGGTTGGGTGACGATCACCGGTTGGCTGCAAGGCACAGGCTCGATCAGCTTTGGGGTCGGGATGGCGGTTTCGGTGATTGTGTTCCTCTGCGTGGGCTTTTATGAAGAGATGTTCTCGCGCGGGTATCAGTTGCGCAACCTGGCGGAAGGGTTAAACTTCAAGTTCCTCAGTCCGCGCGCAGCATTGCTGATCGCTTACCTGATCTCCTCTAGCTTCTTTGGGCTGCTGCACCTGGGCAATCCCAATTCCTCGCTCACCAGCACGCTGTACCTGGTGGGGGCAGGCTTATTCCTGGGGATCGGTTATTTGCTGACCGGCGAGCTTGCCCTGCCGATTGGTTTACACATTGCCTGGAACTTCTTCCAGGGCAACGTCTTTGGCTTTCCGGTCAGCGGCTCGGTGACCGGGGCAACCATCATTGCGATCCAGCAGGGCGGACCGGAATTTCTGACCGGCGGCGCATTTGGACCGGAAGCCGGGCTCATTCACCCCATCGCCGCTGTACTGGGGATCATTCTTATTTTCCTGTGGGTTCGATATTCGCACGGCAAGGCGGCTTTGCAAGATCGCCTGGCAGTGTATCCAAAACGATCTTTTTAACGAGGTGCAGGGATGATAACAAACGTATTTGACGAATTAAAATGGCGCGGGCTGATCTATGATTACATGGACGGCGCGCAAGATATGCTCGGGCGTGAAAAGGTGACGTTCTATAACGGCTTTGACGCCACCGCCGATAGCCTGCACGTAGGTTCGATGGTGCCGCTTATGTGCATGGCGCGCATGCAGCGCCTGGGGCATCATCCCATTGCCCTGGCGGGCGGCGGCACCAGCATGATCGGCGACCCATCCGGCAAGAAATCCGAACGGCAGCTACTTTCGCGCGATGTGATTGAGTATTATGTGGAATCCATCAAGAAGCAGATGGCGCATTTCCTCGATTTTGAGGTGAAAACCAACCCGGCGCGCCTGTTGAATAACGCTGATTGGCTGATGCAGCTCCACCTGGTGGAATTTATGCGCGACATTGGCAAGCATTTCACCGTCAATTACATGATCGCCAAGGATTCCGTCAAAAACCGGATTGAGCGCGAGGAAGGCATCTCCTTCACCGAGTTTAGCTATATGCTTTTGCAATCCTACGACTTTTTGTACCTGCACGACACGCTCGGCTGCAAATTGCAGACCGGCGGCTCCGATCAGTGGGGCAACATCACTGCCGGGGCGGATTTGGTGCGCAAGGTCAGCGGCGAACCGGCGTATGGGCTGGTCTTCCCGCTCATTGTGAAGGCGGACGGCACGAAATTCGGCAAGTCGGAATCAGGCTCGGTGTGGCTTTCCGCGGAACGCACCTCGCCGTATCGCTTCTACCAGTTCTGGCTGAACGCCGATGACCGCGATGTGATGAACTACCTGAAGTTCCTCACCTTCCTGCCGCAAGAAGAAATTATGGACTTGCAGACCAAGTTAACTGAACACCCTGAACAGCGCGAGGCGCAGCGGGTGTTGGCGCGTGAAATCACCCAGATTTTGCACGGCGAGACGGCGTTGCAGCGGGCGGAGCAGGCATCTCAGGCGTTGTTTGGTGGGGACATCACCGGACTGGCAGCGGTGGAAATTGCGGATATTTTTGCCGAAGTGCCGTCCAGCGAACTGCCCAAGGCGCGCCTGGAAGGGGAAGGTATCAACGTGCTGGACTTGTTGAGCGAGAGCGGCTTCCTGAAGTCCAAGGGAGAGGCTCGCCGCGCCATCCAGGAAGGCGGACTGTACCTGAACAATCAGCGCGTTGCCGAACCCACCCAGTCCGTTGCCCTGCATGATATGCTGGATGGGCAGTTTATCCTGCTGCGCCGCGGTCGCAAGAACTATCACCTGATTCGCGTGCTGGGGTAAAGGGAAGATCACCCCACCCTGGCGAGTGTTCTTCTCGCCAGGGTGGGGTGATCTTCCAGGTTATACTTAACCCATGCGAAACCGAATATCCCTCTCTTCTTTCTTCCTGATACTCTGTCTCAGCTTATCCGCCTGCGCCCCATCCAGCCCTGTGACAACTGCCGCAGCCCCGCAAGAATGGATCTTTGTAGGCACGTATACTCAAACGGGCGATCAGCAGCGGGCGGAAGGCATCTTTACCTACCGGTTTGACCCCATCCGCGGCGAGCTGACCTTATTGAACAAGACCCGCAGCCTGCCCAACCCCTCTTACCTGACGGTAGACCCTTCGCGGCGATACTTGCTGGCGGTCAGCGAGGTAGGCGAATATAACGGTCAGCCGGGCGGGTGGGTTAGTTCGTATGCCATTGCGCCAGAGAGCGGCGCGCTGACCCTCATCAACAGCCAGCCGACTGGTGGGGCAAACCCTTGTTACGTCAGCGTGGATGCGAGCGGGCGGTGGGTATTGGTTGCCAATTACTCCGGCGGCAGTCTGACAGTATTGCCCCTCGGGGCGGATGGTAGCCTGGGTCAGCGCACAGACCTGGTGCAGCATAGCGGTCATGGCGTAAACCCTGACCGGCAAGAGGCGGCGCACGCGCATTCCATTCTCGTCTCGCCCACAGACCCTGGGCTGATCGTCTCAGCGGATTTGGGGATGGATCGCATCTTTGTGTATGACCTGGATAGCCACAGCGGCAAACTGCGCCCCCATTCGCCCACGGCTGAAATTATCACCGCTGCTGGAGCGGGCCCGCGTCACCTGACGTTTTCAGCGGATGGGCGGCTGCTGTACGTGTTAAACGAGTTAAACGCCACCCTTAATGTCTATGACGCAGCATCCTCCACCTTTGACCTGCTGCAAACCGTCTCATTGCTGCCGGATAGCTTTGGCGGGAAGAACCTGGCGGCGGACTTGCATCTGCTGCCCTCCGGCAAGGCGCTGATCGCCTCCAATCGTGGGGCGGATACGTTGGCAGGCTTTGCGGTGGACGGTCAGACCGGCAAATTAACCCCCACTACCCAGACCCCCACCCAGGGCAAGACCCCGCGCAACTTTGCCATCGCCCCAGAGGGCAATTTCTTGATTGTTGCCAATCAGGAGAGCGGCACGTTGGTAACGTTCAGCGTGGACGTGACCACCGGCAGCTTGAAAGCCACCGGCAGCGTTATCAAGGTGGATGCGCCGGTATGCGTGCAGTTTTACAAGGGGAAATAATCTATTCTTTGCAATTCCTCCGTCCGTGTAGCGGCTTCCGGCAGGAAGCCCAACAATGATTAGGCAACTTCTGTTACGCAGGAGGAATGGCTGAATTCCACTGGGCTTCCGGCCGGAAGCCACTACATGGACGGGGAGAACGCTATAAATACGGGCATGCTTTAGGCATTACAATCCTAATGTTAAGAGACGCGCAGCTGTTTGCAAACGTGGGATTATAATTACCGAAAGAACGCAAATCTCAATCCAAAAGATGGGAATATACGATGAATCCTACTTCTAAACCAGTAACTGCTGTGGTGTTAGGCGCAGGCGGGCGCGGGATGACTTACGCAGCCTTCGCTCAGGAACATCCTGACCGTTTGCAAGTGGTCGGCGTGGCTGAACCTAAAGACTATAACCGCCTGAAGATGGCAGCGGATTATGCCATTCCGGCGGATGCGGTGTTCAAAGACTGGCGCGAGGTGGCTGCCCTTCCACGCATGGCGGACGCGGTGTTCATCTGCATGCAGGACGCGATGCACGCCGAACCTGCGATTGTTATGGCGCAAAAGGGCTATTCCATCCTGCTGGAGAAGCCGATGGCGCCCAATGAGGCGGATTGTCACCGGATTACGGCAGCCGCCAAAGCCAACGATGCCCTGTTTGCCGTCTGCCACGTGATGCGCTATACCCATTACACCCAAAAGCTCAAAGCGATCCTCGATTCTGGCTTGATTGGCGATGTGGTCAATATTCAGCACCTTGAGCCGGTGGGATATTGGCATCAGGCGCATTCGTTTGTGCGCGGCAACTGGCGCAACGAGGCGGAATCGTCCTTCATGCTGCTGGCGAAATCCTGCCATGACATGGACTGGATTCAGTACATGATGGGCGAGCCGTGCGAATCGCTTTCTTCGTTTGGCGCGCTGAAACACTTCCGCAAAGAGGAAAAACCCGTCCAAGCTGGCGACGCTACCCGCTGCCTGCATTGCGCCTACGAGCCGGAATGTCCGTATTCCGCCAAGAAGATTTACCTGGGGCGGCTGGAGGGCGGCTATACCGGCTGGCCCGTGGATGTGGTCACACCCGAACCTACGCTAGAAACGCTGACCGCCGCGCTGGAAACCGGTCCTTACGGGCGCTGCGTCTATGAGTGCGACAACGACGTGGTGGATAACCAGGTGGTGAGCATGCAGTTTGCACATGGCAAGACGGCGACCTTCACCATGACCGCGTTCAACAAGGCTGGGCATCGCAAGACGCGCATCTTTGGCACGCGCGGCGAAATCTACGGCGATGGCGTCACCCTGGAACATTATGATTTCCTCACCGACCAGACTGAGATCATCGAGACCGAGCCAACCGATGGCAGCTTGCTGGGCGGGCATGGCGGCGGTGACTATGGGTTGATGGATCGCTTTGTGGCGGCGGTCAGCCAGAACAACCCTGCCCTGATCCTTTCAGGAGCGGATGAATCCCTGGCAACTCACCGCATGGTCTTTGCGGCGGAACGGGCGCGCTGCGAGCATCGCGTGGTAGATTTGTGATGACCGAACGGCAGCCTTCCCTGGTGGTGTTGGCGGCGGGCATGGGCAGCCGCTACGGGGGATTGAAACAAATTGATCCGATTGGTGCAGGCGGCGAGGTGATCCTGGATTATTCCCTCTATGACGCGCTGCGGGCTGGCTTTGGGCAGGTGGTCTTTGTCATCCGGCATGACCTGGAAGACGTGTTCCGTGAAAAGATCGGGCGCAAGGTAGAGCAGCGCATTCCGGTTGACTACGTCTTTCAGGAAATTAGCAACTTGCCTGCCGGATTCGCCCTGCCGCCCGAGCGCAAAAAGCCCTGGGGAACCGGTCACGCGGTGCTGTGCTGCAAGGATGTGATCCGCCAACCCTTTGCCGTCATCAACGCGGATGATTTTTATGGCGCAGGGGCGTTCCGCGCGCTGGCAAGCTATTTGCGCCAGGCAGAGGATCGCAATGGCATGTATGATTTCTGCATGGTGGGCTTCCAATTGGGCAATACCCTCTCGGCGCATGGCAGTGTGGCGCGCGGCATCTGTCAGGTGAGCCATGACGGCGATTTGCAGAGCATTCAGGAGCGCACCCGCATTGAAAAAGATGGGGATGCCGCCCACTCTACCGAAAACGGGGTGGATTGGCTGCCCCTGGCAATGGATTGCACCGTCTCGATGAATATGTTTGGCTTTACGCCGGGCTTCTTTGCGGAATTAGAGCGCGCATTCCAGGCATTCTTAGAAAAGAACGCCGCTGACCTGAGCCGCGTTGAATTCTTCCTGCCAGACCCAGTGAATGCCCTGCTGTTGGCGGGCAAAGCGCGGGTGAAGGTGCTGCCCACCGCGGATCGCTGGTTTGGCGTCACCCACCCGCAGGATCGCGCGGCGGTGCAGGCGGAGATGGGTCAGCTGGTGGAAGATGGCGTTTACCCGGGGCATTTGTGGGGATAAGCGCCTTATCGGCAGAGATAAGTGGGGTGTTCAGCGAGTTTGCCATTGACGGGCAGCTGCTGAACGCCCTTCCGCTGCTTTCTGGGCATATCAACGATACGTACCTGGCGGAATATCGCACAGCGGGCGGCATAGAACGCTTTGTGCATCAGCGGATTAATCCACACGTCTTCCATCAGCCGGAAGCGGTGATGGACAATATCGTGCGGGTGACGGAATTTGCCCGTCAGCAGCTGCTTGCCAGCGGCATAGACCCCACGCGGCGGGTGCTGACGGTCATCCCCACCTGGGCGGGCGGGTCATTCAACCGTACCGCTTCCGGCGAGGTCTGGCGCACCTATCGCTATATTGAAGGGGCGCGGACGTATGAAGTCAGCAGCCAACTGGGGCATCTCTATCAGGCGGCGCGGGCATTTGGCAACTTCGCCTGCCTGCTGGATGCGCTGCCAGGGGCGCGCCTGCATGAGACCATCCCAGGCTTTCACGATACGCCACGCCGGTACGCTGCCCTCCTGCAGGCAATTCAGGCGGATATAGCTGGACGGGTACGGGATTGCAGCGCGGAGATTGACTTTTTGCTCGAACGTCAACAGGCAGCCGCGCAGGGGGTGAACGGACTGCGCAGCGGCGACCTGCCGGAACGCATCACCCACAACGACACCAAGCTCAACAACGTCCTCATTGACGACCAGACCGGCGAGGGCATTTGCGTGCTTGACCTGGATACGGTCATGCCTGGCTCCATCCTGTATGACTTTGGCGACCTGATCCGCATGGGGGCAGCCGCGGCAGCCGAGGATGAGGCAGACCTGACGGCGGTGGACATGGATATGAGCAAGTTCCGCGTGTTGGCGCAGGGGTTTGTGGAAACCACCCGCAGCCTGCTGATCCCCTTTGAGGTGGACTTGCTGCCGTTCGCTCCGCGCTTGATCACCTGCGAGCAAGCGGTGCGCTTCCTGACGGATCACCTGAATGGGGATGTGTATTACAAGACACAGCGCCCCGCCCATAACCTGATTCGGGCGCGCAATCAGATCAAGATGGTGGAAGCGATGGAAGCCGCAGAGGAGGCAATGCGAGAGGTGGTGAGTGGGGTAAGCGGTTAACGTTCTTCTTTCTCTTCGATCCGCCAATAACAGCCACCGCCGCCCTCGCGCTGCATAAAGCCATAGCCGACCATTTCACGGCGCAGGCTGGCAGTATCTTCGTGGAACTGGGCGAACATCTCATTCACTTCTTTTTCGGGGTATTTGCGCCCCATTTCAAAGCGCTGCACCAGGTGACGCAGCACTGCGCGCATCTTCTTTTGCTGCGAGGGCAAAGCTTTTAACGTACCATCGGGTAAGAAATAATTAGCGATGACCTTGCGGTCAAAGGCGTTTGCGTCCACCTCGGCAGAAAGGGCGGGCAAGGTTGTAGAATCCAGCAGTTTACGCGCCACTTGCTGGATTTTTTCATTTTGCAGGTGATAGTAATTGTAATAACTGTGCGCCTGCGCCATCACCAAACCCGCCTCAGACAGTTTGGTGAGGTGATGCGAAACTGTAGACGCGCCCACTTGCAGCAGGGCAGCCAGCTGTTCCACCGAGTAGGGTTGGCGCGCCAGCAAGCCCACAATCTTCAGGCGGTTGGCATCCGCCAGAGCTTTGAAAAAGGTCAGCAATTCTTCGTTTTCGTCCATGTACATCCTTATTTAATTCTATTTTTATAAAATTAATTTTATCATAATAGAGAGAAAAGTCAAGCGGTGAGCATAAATGAAATTAGTCTATCTTCATTTATGTTCACCGCTTGTGGATCATCCTACTCCTCTATTTGCACTATGAAACGCCTAAATTCAAGCAAAGTGAAGCTTGACTACTGTCCATTCGCTGAAATCTTTTGGAGTATTTTGAATTCTTTTCACGCCAAATTTGCCGTTTTTACGGCGATTTTTCCAAAATATGCATTGGGTTCCCATGAATCAGATAAGTATGCTGCATCCAAACCCAAAATTCACCCTTTTGCATCAGGGAAAAACCGCACTTTGGACATCTTCAAAGTTTAAC
>JBBRAT010000072.1:0-12796 GCA_038206515.1 Anaerolineales bacterium
ATCTTATTTCAGAAAGTCATCCCCTTTTGCCTTGATCGCTGTCCCCGATTCTTTCTTTGTTTGTTCCCTTCAGGAAGTTTTATTCGGTTGTAAAAGTGCAATGGTATGCTCTTGTCGTTTATTACCGAGACGTAATGATACGAATAATGAGTAATTTTAAAATATTTGTGGCAAGATGGTGAATGAAATGCTAGAATGTAAAAAGTGTATCCAAAATCCTTCGCCAGTTGAACGTAAATGATAGGATTTCTATTCTGACGTGGAATTCAGGTTAAACATTGTGTGTCATCCTTTGTCTTCCATAAATACAGAGGAAACAATGCGTTCAGAATAGCCTGCACCAACGGCTGCTGGTGGCTCACCGCTATGCGCTCGTCCAATGACATCTAGGCAAATGGCCGGCGCGCAGATTGCGGCGACTGAACCACACGAAAGGATTGGAGCAGATGATCGTCCAACAGGCAAGAACAGCGGCGCGCGCGTGGGTCAGCCAGGAGGCGGAACGGCTGCCAGGTTTCGTGGGTGCCTTCTTCTCCGGTTCATCCAACGGGATGGCGGATGACGCCGAACTGCCCGCGGCCTCAGACGTGGACATTCTGATCGTGGTGGATGGAACCGACCTGCCCCGCAAAACAGGCAAGTTTCTCTATCATGATGTCCTGATCGAAGCCTCCTATTTGAGCAGCGCGGAAATCGCCACCCCCGAACAGGTATTGGGGTCTTCGCATCTGGCATGGAGCCTGCAGGCAGGCAGCCCGATCCTCGACCCAACGGGGCGGCTGGCGCTTCTCCAGGCAACCGTAAGCATAGACTATGCGCAGCACGATTGGGTGATCCGGCGCTGCGCCCATGCCCGCGAGAAGGTTCTGCGCCATCTGTCCGGTTTGAGCGCCGCCGAGTCGCTGCCCGATCAGGTAAACCATTGGCTGTTTGGAGCCGGCGTGACCACGCATATTCTGCTGGTGGCAGGCTTGCGAAACCCAACGGTGCGCAAACGTTATCTGGCTGTGCGCGAACTGCTGACCGATTACGATCAAGCTGGGTTCTACCCGACCCTGCTTGAGATGCTGGGCTGCCAGGCGATAAGCCGCAGCCAGGTCGAACAGCATTTGATCTCCCTGTCCGAGGTTTTCGATACAGCCAGCGCAGTAATCAGGACTCCGTTTGATTTCGCCGCGGATATCCACGCGGACGCCCGCCCGGTGGCTGTGGAGGGCAGCCGCGAGCTGATCGAACGCGGCGATTACCGCGAAGCCGTATTCTGGATCGCGGTTACCTATACGCGCTGCCAGAAAGTGCTGGCACTGGACGCACCTGCAGAGGTGCAGGCGCAGTATCTGCCGGGTTACAGGCGATTGCTTGGCGATTTGGGGATCGCATCGTTTGCTGATTTACAACAGCGCAGCGAGCAGGTTAAGTCCCTGCTGCCACGGGTCTGGCAGGAGGCGGAATTCATCATGAATGCAAATCAGGAAATTGAACCATAGGCTCGGCTGGAAGCCTATTTTGCGTTTAATCCCTTCATGACCGAGTCCTTACCGAAAACCGCTTGTTTTTGGGTAATATAGCGTATTTCCTGACACCCTTTGCGTCTACACCTCTCAAAAAGAAGGTGATCTCCCCATCTGTTTTACTCGGGTATAATTTATCTTAATAAACTCGTATTTGTAACTACTCGGGCAGACATGAAAGATGTCATCGCAAAAAAGAGAGATTGCTTCGGCGCTGAGCGGCCTTGCAATAACGTACCGGAGCAATAATTCTTATTCAATGTCGAGTTGTGTGGATCTTTTTTTAAGAATCGAGGATGCAGATGAAATCGAGAGCCAGATGGTTGAGCTATGCGATGATCCTAGTCCTGCTGACCAGCGCCTGTCAGTTCACCGGCAATCTGGCACAGCCAGGCAGCACGGGCAGTACGAGCAGCACAAGCAGCGTGGGTAGCACAGTCACCGCGGACAGCACGAGCAGGACGGGCGACAGCAGTCCGAAGGCAAAGGAGCTGTTCAGCGCGCCAGCCAATCCGCTCAACCTGACCCTGCAAATGGATGAGCCGAACGCCGTCAGCGCAATCATCTCAGCCAAGGGGGGGGAGCTGAACGCGACCGGCGCGGATGGAACGGTCTTTACTCTGACCATCCCGGAAGGGGCGCTGCTGTCCGATACGGAGATCCGCATGACCCCGGTCGGCGCGATCCCTGATCTGCCGCTGAGCGGTGGGCTGGGCGGGGCGGTCAAATTCGAGCCGGACGGGCTTTTTTTCTACCAAGACGCCATCCTAACGATTAAGCCCGCGCATGAGATCCCAATCGAGCGCCAGATTGCCTTTGGCTTTGACGGCGACGGAAAGAACGCAGCTCTGGCGATGCCGGTGGTCGACAGCAAAGAGATCCGCATCCGGCTGCAACACTTCAGCGGGGCGGGGGTGGGCAACGGGCTGAGCGCCGAGAAAGCTGGTATCTACAGCCGGATCGCCGACCGGGTCGAAGCGCGGATCAACAATGAAATCTCGCAAAAGTTGGGCCGCGAGCGCCAGCTATCCCTGCTGGGAAAAGCCGATGGGAGCGTGCTGGAGGATTTGTCTGCCTATCTCAACGAGTACGAAAACCAGGTGGTCAAATCGCGGATCAAGGCGGCAATGGCTGAGAGCGCGAGTTGCGCGGACGGAAGCCGCGCCATCCAGACCTACCTGGGTTTTCACCGCCAGCTCCAGCTGCTGGGGATGGAGGAATCGAGCAGCATGGCGGATGTTCTGGCGCTGATGAACTTCTCAGGCAAGAAGTGCGTTGATGAGGAATACAAGCTGTGCGCCAACGACCACGTGCTGAACCAGATGATCCCGCAGTGGCTGGGGATCAAGCGCCAATACGAGCTGTTGGGGACGCATGAAACGGATTCCACTGAAAACGAGCTGGAGAAATATGCGCGCGAACGGACGGAAGCCTGCATGCGCTTCGAGGTGTACTTCAACTCGGAAGGCACGCTCAAGGGCGAGGATGGGAAAAAGATCTATTCCTCCAAGGTGGAGAGCCGGGTGAAGCTGAACATGAACGGGTCGGATCTTTCCCACCTGTTTGTAGCCCAGGCTCCGCTGGTGAACACGGAGTTTCAGTTTGTGGTGGATAATCCGGACTGCCAAACGACCAGTAAACGCGGGGGCGGGGTCTTTGATGTGAGCGGGCTGGAGTTTCGCTACGACTCGAAAAATAGCAAAGACACGCTCAAGGACGTGACCCTGCGCTACTTCCCAGGCTCGACCTCGGAAAGTTACACCGTGACCTGCACCGACTCAAGTTATACCTCGCCGCCCGGGGGGTATTGGAGCGGGATCTACATTGTTCTGCATTTTGACAAGGAGTTCGGTCAGGTACCATCGGACGCGCAGGGGAGCGCGCCAGAAGCGCCGCCGATCCCGAGCATCCCAGACATCCTCAAGGGGATGGGGGACGGGTCGGGCAGTTTCGTGCCGGTGCTGCCCGTCCCAATGCCCGCGATGGCATCTGGCGCGGCGGGGGGCTATGTAGCCAAGGATTGGAAGATCGCCGGCGGGGATATCGTGGCTACGAAGGAGTGGGAGATGAAGGACACGTCCACAGGGATTGATGAGACGGGGAAGTTTATTTTGTTCCATAAGCCGGGGAAGTAGAGGGCGGATAGGGATTGCAGGAAAATGGAACTGACCTGAAATAAAATCGAGCCGCTGTTCCTCTCGCTGCCTGATTTTATTTTCAGGTCAGTTCCTTAAATTGTATTAATACCAAGTTGTAGAAAACCGCGCCAACCAGGATTTACATTCCAGATCATTTGTTTATGAATCGTGTGACACCCAATTGTAATTTCATGGTATTTTGTATACTTAAAATGTCATTTTATCTCTTACGAGGTGAATGTAATTGGACTTACCCATCCATGTGCGCCGGATGGAGAGCAGCAAGACAGCCTAAGTGGTCGGCGCAGAGCAGAGATCAAGGCATTGGCGGAAGCGCGAACGGCGCTCCCCATGCGTACCCTAGGCGTTGGCTTGGTGCTGGGGAGCAGTTTGAGGAAGAAGGAATGAATAATTTTAAAATATTCGTAGCAAGGCAATGATGAAAAATGATACAATAGAGGAAGTCCCCCCAAATTCTTCGCCAGTTGAACGCAAATGATGGAATTTTTATTTTGACGTCGAATCCCAGTAGAACACAATTCAATTCCAATTTCCACAATCAAGTTAGAGCGCTGACGCGCAGGAGCAGATATGTTAAAGCATCGTCGTTTCAAGCTTGGTCTAACGATCCTACTTGTGTTGGTCATGGCAAACGTATTCACATCCAGCACGCTCGTTTCAGCCAACTATGCCACCTATCAATTCGAACCCAACCCCAATTATACCCAAAGCGATATTATGGCTGTGTTTAAGGTTTTTCCCGCTTATGAGACCAATATTCAAATTGAGTGGCTAATGCCAGATGGTTCTGGGGCTTATTGCCATCCAGTGGGTGGCTCGGGGTGCACTACAACAATGCAATACAGCACCAATGGTTATATCATTTCGGCGAGGGGAGAGTTTTTTATTTCTGGGCAAGGACGTCCTGCCGGGGTATATACCGCGATTGCTACTTATTGCGTGTACTTTTTTTACGGAACGAATATTTGTTCAAGTCGCGGTGAATTGGTACGAGCTAATTTTACAATTGATGCCTCCACCATCTCGGGGAATGTGGGTACGTCCGGCGCCATTTTAAACTACTTCGATGGTATGGACAAAAAGGTCACAGCCGACGAGACCGGAAAATACACAATTATGATTCCAGCCGGCTGGTCAGGGATCGTGACGCCATTCAAAATGGGCTACGCCTTCACGCCGGTCAGCATGAATTACACCAGCCTGAAGGAAATGCTGGCAGCTCAGGATTATACGGCTGTTAAGGTCAGCAGCCTATATCTGCCATTTCTCACGAAGTAGAAACCTGAAAATCTTCCTCTTGACAGGATCGCGTCAAACCATCATAATTAGGTTTGAAAGCGATGACGGAGGAAAGTAAACGGGCAGCAAGCCGTCAGAGAGATAAGAGCCTGGCTGAAACTCTTATCCGGTCTTCACCCCGTTGAAGTTCCCTCCTGAGCCGCTCCGGTGAACGCAAAACGCGCAAATTGCCCGCTTTGCCATTAGTCTGAGCCGCCCGCCGGGCGTTATCACGGCAGCCGAATCGCGCAATGCGCCTTTGCATACCGCGCTGCTCGGCAAAAGTGGACTGTCTTGCACAGTCAATCAGGGTGGTACCGCGGGAATCTTCCCGTCCCTTCTGCCGCGTGGCATGGGACGGGTTTTTGTTTGTGGAGGGTCTATGACAGAGCAAGAGGATTTGGTACGCAAGCTGGAAGAAGCGCAGACTGCCGCGCTGCTCAGTCTGCAAAGCGTCAATGATGAAACTAGCCTGGAAGCCTGGCGACAGGCAAACCTGGGCAAGTCAAGCGATGTGATGAGCGCCTTCAGCCGCCTGGGGCAATATCCCAAGGAAGTGCGTCCGCTGATTGGGCAGACCAGCAACCGCGTCAAGCAGGCGCTGGAAGCTGCCCTGGCGGAACGGGTGCAGGCGATGAAAGAAGCCGCCCTGCAGCGTTCCCTGCAACAGGAACGGCTGGATGTCACCCTCCCTGGCAGGCAGCCCGTCTATGGGCATATGCACCCCGTCTCGCAAACCTTGCGCGACCTGTACCGCATCTTTGGGGATATGGGTTTCCAGGTGTATCAATCGCCAGAGGTGGAAACGGACGAATACAACTTCGGTCTGCTAAACATCCCTGAGCATCACCCGGCGCGGGATATGTGGGATACGTTCCACACCACCCAGCCCGGCGTCATCCTGCGCACGCATACCTCCCCCGGGCAAGTGCGCTTTATGCACAAGATGGCTCCGCAGCCCATCCGCGTGATTGTGCCCGGCATGGTCTTCCGCTATGAGCAGACCAACGCCAGCCACGAATCACAGTTTAACCAGCTGGAAGGGTTAGTCGTGGGGCATTCCATCTCCTTGGGCGACCTGAAAGGCACGCTGACCGACCTGGCAAAGCGGTTGTTCGGCGAGGAGGTCAAGGTACGCTTCCGCCCCTCCTACTTCCCCTTCACCGAGCCTTCCGCCGAGATTGACATTGAGTGTTTCCTGTGCGGCGGCAAGGGCTGCAACGTCTGCAAGGGCGGCGGTTGGCTGGAAGTGGGCGGCAGCGGCATGGTTCACCCCACCGTGTTGCAAAACGGCGGCTACGACCCCCATGAGTTTAGCGGCTTCGCTTTCGGCATGGGTCCTGAACGGATTGCTATGCTGCGCTATCAGATCAGCGATATTCGCTATTTCTGGTCGAATGACGTGCGCTTTCTGGAACAGTTCTAAAAGATAATTTATTACTGCTTAAGCGACCCCAGTCCGTGTAGTAGCGCACTGCGTGCGCCTGTGTATGCAGGGATATATTCCGGTGGAAACGCAAAAATATTGACCCACCTTAGTTAGGCGCACGCAGTGCACCGCTACGTAGATCGAGATGCCTGAACAGTAATGAATTATCAGCGATTTACTCTGAAAGAGGTAATTACATGAAAGTTGTGCTTTCGTGGCTTAAAGATTTCGTAGATATTCGCCTCTCGCCGGTGGAATTGGCGCGTAAGCTGACCATGATCGGGTTAGAGGTAGAAGAAATTCAGCTGATTGGGCTTGCGCCAGACGACGATGGCAGCCATGACTTCAAAGTCATCGGACTCAGCTGGGATCCCGAGCGCGTAGTGGTGGCGCAAATTGATGAAATCATGCCGCACCCCAATGCTGACCGCCTGGTACTGTGCCGCCTGCAAGATGGCACGCAGGAGCATATTGTGCTGACCGGCGCACCCAACCTGTTTGAATATCGCGGCAAGGGTCAGCTCACCCCGCCGTTGAAGGTTGCCTATGCCAAAGAGGGCGCGCGCATCTATGACGGGCATCAGGAAGGGCAGGTGCTGACCACCCTCAAGCGCGCCAAGATTCGCGGCGTGGACTCCTATTCGATGGTCTGCTCTGAAAAGGAACTCGGCATTTCCGAGGAGCATGAGGGCATCCTCCTCTTTGATGCCGCCGCCCCGACTGGCATGTCCCTGGCAGAGTACATGGGCGATGCCGTCTTTGATGTGAATATCCTGCCTAATATGATCCGCAACGCCTCTATGCTGGGCATTGCGCGCGAACTAGCTGCCGTCACGGGCGAAAAGCTGCGCAAGCCAGACATGAATTACACGGCTGCCGGCGCGGACATGGCAGATAAGGCAAAAATCGTCATCCGCGAGCCAGAACTGAACCCGCGCTTTGTGCTGGGCATGATTAGCGGCGTAGAAGCCCGTCCCAGCCCGCTCAAGGTGCAGAATCGCCTGCGGCTGGCGGGCATGCGCCCGATCAACAGCGTGGTAGATGCCACCAATTACGTCATGCTGGAAATTGGTCAGCCCCTGCACGCCTTTGATTATGACGTGCTGCTGCAACGCGCCCACGGGCAGCCGCCCACCATCCTCACCCGCCGCGCCGCCCCAGGCGAAAAACTGACTACCCTGGATGGCGAGGAGCGTACCCTGAATGATTTCTCGGTGCTGGTTTGTGATGAAGCCGGCTCGCTCTCCATCGCCGGCGTGATGGGCGGTCAGGAAAGCGAAGTGACCCCCCACACCCACACCGTCCTGCTGGAAGGCGCTGCCTGGAATTACATGAACATCCGCCGCACCATCACCGCGCAGCATTTCACCTCAGAAGCAGCTTTCCGCTTCTCGCGCGGCATTCACCCGGCGATGGCTTCCGAGGGCGTGCGCCTGGGCTTGAAATATATGCTCGAATGGAGCGGCGGCGAAATTGCTCAGGGGCTGATTGATAATTATCCCCTGCCCTATGCCGACCCCACCATCCCGATCAGCGAGATGGACGTGCGCCGCAACCTGGGCGTAACCCTGACCGCCCTACAAATTGCCGGACTGCTGGAAGGCTTGGAATTTGCCTGCCAGGTGGATGGGCAAACCGTCTACGCCACTGCCCCCGCTCACCGTATTGACATCGGCGAAGGGTTAATCGGTCGCGCGGACTTGTTAGAAGAAATCGCCCGCATGGTGGGCTATGATAACATCCCCGCCACGCGCCTGAGGGACGTGCTGCCCGTTCAACATGGCAACCCTGCCCTGGAAAAGGAACAGCGCATCCGCGAAACCCTGGCAGGCTTGGGATTGATGGAAGTCATCAACTACCGCCTGACCACCCCAGAGCGGGAAGCGCGCATCCTGCCCGAAGGTTCGCCCACCACAGACCTGCCTTACGTGCGCCTGGCAAACCCGATGACCCCTGAACGCGCCGCCATGCGCCGTTCGCTGCTGGCATCTGTGGTCGAGACTGCCGAGCGCAACATCCGCCTGAGTGAACGGGTGGCAATGTTTGAACTGGGTCCCGTGTTCCTGCCTGAATTAGGCGACCATCTGCCCGCTGAACCCCGCCGCCTGGCAGTGGTGATGAGCGGACTGCGCCAACTACCTAGCTGGGATACGCGCAGCAAAACCCAGCTTGATTTCTACGACCTGAAGGGCATCATCGAAGCCTTGCTAGATGAATTGCACCTGCCCAAGGTGCGCTATGCCCCCGCCGAATCCGCCAGCTTCCACCCAGGCAAATGCGCGGGCGTCTATTCCGGCGAAACCCTGCTCGGGACGTTTGGCGAGCTGCACCCGCGCGTGAAGGAAAATTATGATTTCCTGGCTGCGCCGGTGCTGGCGGCTGAACTCGACCTGGACGCAATCATGGCAGCCATCCCGCCCTACTACATTTCCGCCCGCGTTCCCACCCTGCCGCCCATCCTGGAAGATATTGCCGTGGTGGTTGAAGAAGATGTGCCGAATGCCCGCGTGGAAGAGGTGATCCGCATGGTTGGCGGCAAGCTGGTGACAGCCGTCCGCCTGTTTGACGTGTTCCGCAGTGAGCAAATTGGCGCAGGCAAAAAGAGCCTGGCGTACTCGCTCACCTATCAATCGCCCGATCACACCCTGACGGATCAGGAAGTTGGGCAAACCCGCCAAAAGATCATCCGCCGGTTAGATCAAGAGTTGGGCGCAAAACTGCGCGCCTGAGTTAAACTTATCCTGCGGATCAAGGTCATGCCATGACCTTGATCCGCAGGATAAAAAGAAATAAATCGGACTATTCTGGCAGATTGCCGACAATTTGCTCAATATGCTCTAAGACTTCATCGGTCAACAAATCAACATACTGCGCGGCGGAGATATTTTCATCCAGCTGCTCCACTCGCGATGCCCCCATCACCACGCTAGACACCTCTTTGCGCCGCAAAATCCAGGCAGTGGCAAGCTGCGCAGTGGTGATCCCCATCTGCTGCGCCAAAGATGTCAGGCTGCGGACGGTATTGATCCGCTGCGGGGTGATTTCATCGCGCATCCAGCTCATCTCCTCCAACGCCGCGCGTGAACCCGCCGGAATACCTTCATTATATTTGCCGGATAAAATACCATAATAGAGTGGGCTGTAAGTCGTCAAGCCTAGCCCATATTCGCGCGCCAACGGCGAAAGCTCAATTTCCACTCGCTCGCGGTGAAAAAGATTATATTGCGGCTGCTCCATCGTGGGCGGAATGAGATCATATTGGCGGGCAACAGCAATCGCCTGCATCACCTGCGCACTTTCCCATTCCGAAGTCCCCCAATACAGCACCTTTCCCTGATGAATCAGGTCGTTCATGGTGCGCACCACCTCTTCTACCGGCGTATCCGGGTCGTAGCGGTGGCAGAAATACAAATCCAGATAATCTGTCCCCAAACGGCGCAGGGAAGCGTGGATCGATTCGGTGATATGCTTGCGCGACAGTCCGCGCCCGTTCGGCCCAGGCATGGTGGGCCAAAAGACCTTGCTTGAAAGCACCAGTCCAGAGCGTGGAAAAGAGCGAATCGCCCGTCCCATCACCTCTTCCGCCATGCCACCGGCGTACATATCCGCATTATCAAAATAATTCACGCCCTGCTCATAGGCGGCGTGCAGCATTTCCTCTACGCCTGCCTCATCCACCTGATTGCCAAAGGTGATCCACGCGCCAAGCGCAATTTCACTTACTTTCAACCCAGAGCGGCCTAAACGCCGGTAATGCATTCTTTTCATCCTTCTGTTTTGCAGATCCATCCGTTGTTCCCCATAACAAGAGGGGTCACAAAACATCCTTTAAATTAGACTCTCTCAATATCATATCCATTTTCTATCCAAATTCAAGCCTGAAACAAATGAGAAGAAGCAAATCCTTTATTATTCGTTATTGCTCAGGCATCCCGGTCCGTGTAGTGGCTTCCTGCCGGAAGCCTGGGGTTCGTCCAGGAATTCCCTCTGCACAACCGAAATTGCCTGATCATTGCTGGGCTTCCGGCCGGAAGCCACTACACGGACTAAGACGCTATTAAGAACACAAGGATTTGCGCAGGCACAAGTCGCTTAAACGGAAAGAGCCAGGGACGCCACCCTGGCTCTTTTCAGAGGAGAAGGAGAAAAAGAAGAATGTTGCTTCTGCTTGATAGAATACCCGATCCCATTCAGCAATGCTTGACGCTTGCTCTACGCTTCACCTACGATCTCATCAAAAAGCATATCTCCTTACAGATTTGCACGCTTGTTCCTGCCGTCCCATTCGCGTTCAACCTTACTTGACAAACGCGATAAAAAAAGGATATACTGAAAATACCAAAATTCAATAGATACCTATAAAAATGACAAATAAATAGGGCTGGCTATGTATTTTGAAAGATCAGCAACGGAAAAACGGAAGCGAGTTTTAGTCGGGTTAGCCGGTGGGGCTGCCCTGGCAATGTTGATATGCTTTTGGCGTGAAATCTTTATGGATATTGCCTTCTTTTGGGCAGTCATCAAGTCATCCGTATTGCGATTCCCCTTTGTCAACCCACCGGGAGCCACCCACGCATTAGATATTACCGGGTATGTCCTCTTTACCGGCATGGGGCTGGTCTTTTTATTATGGACTTTGGCAATTTCTCAACAAGCCCTGCTGCCGGTACGCAGCCTGTTGGATGTCATCCGCACAGCAGCCAACTTTGTCCTCTTTATCTTACGCATTCATGGACCGGCCGTCTTTGTCCGCGATGGACAGGCTTACTTTGACAAAGAAGACAAAGGACGCGAGGGACCCGGCGTCTTTGTGGTGGATTTTAACAGCGCAGTGGTCTTTGAAGAGCGCATCGCCCCGGTTCAGATTGAAGCCGACAGCCTGCTGCGTCAGTTTCTCTGGGAATTTTACACCGCGTTTGGGCTCACCTCTCGCTATGAATCGCCCAGGGTGCGCGGGGCAGGGTTAGTTTTCACCCGCCCGCGTGAACGTCTGCGTGGCGTGGTGGATTTGCGCAAGCAGTTCCGCATCAAGCTCAAAGAACCCTCCTACACCCGCGATGGGATCGAACTGGCATGCAACTCCCTGGCGCTCTTTTCGGTTGGCAACGAACCGGATATCTTGTGGGTGACGTATGCCGGAGAACATCGCGTTGAAAACCTGCGCGAAGTGAACCTGCAACGCTCTGACCGCGGAGGCGCATACGTTGCCACGATCTTAGATGACTTAGACCCGGCGGATAAGCGCGAAATTCATCACTATGCGCAAATGATGGAGCATGAAGTGGCGCAGAGACGAACTGCCTGGCGACCGTTCAGCTGGCAGCATCCTCTTCCGCCCATGCCCACCCTGCAAGAACGAGTGTTTGCAGCAGTCTTTTCACAAGCAAGAGATGAAAAGCAAAATATCCTGGATTGGACTCAGATGCCCAATCAGGTGATTACGGAAACATACCGCGAAGTTATGTCTTCCATAAATTACGATGACCTGTATGGCATTCATAGCAATCAGCCGCTGCCCCTGCTGAAATATAAAACGCGGATGCGCCTGACCATGCGCAACAGTGGCGTCCTCTCGTACCGGCTGGTCTTTTTACAGGAAGGCAACCTGACACCCAAGCGGGTCTATCGAGAAGACCAACTGTACACCTCCGACAATCAGGCATTGAAGAACCCCAAGCCATTGCGCAATGCGGGTATTAAAGTGCTGATGGGCAGTTTCAGTGACCCATCTCCTATCTGGGATGCAATCTATGAGCAACGGCTGGATGCCTGGCGCGCCCGATGGTCCTCCGCCACCCAGGTACGCAACGCAGAAAATGAACTAAACGCCAGCCGCGCCGCCAACAGAGCTTATGCAGAAGCCCAAAGAGAAGTCCTCCTCTCCCTGCGCCGCATTCTAAACAGCGCCACCCCCAGCGATTACCCAGATGAGGCAATCGCCATCAGCCTCATGCAAACGCTGGAACGGTTGGCAGCTGACCCAGAAACCCGCAAGCTGCTGCCTTCTTCCACCACAGATCTGCTGCGCAACGTCTACAACTATCTGATCCCTGCGCCCATGTGGGGAGGCGGTGGCATGGGAATGGTCCCGGGCAGCGGTGGCGGTTCTACCCCAGCCTTTGGATTGCCCACCCCCGGCGGACCGGGCAGCCCCGCAACCACTGGTCCTGTGGTGACGCCTTCCACCGGACCGATTCCATAAATCGCGCAGCGGACTATATAAGAAAACGGCGGCGTGAACACGATCCTTTGGTTAAGAAACTTTCAGCCATTACCATATTGGACTTTTGACAATCCGAAATAACCCTGCTTTTTGCCAAAAGCAAGGAAGTACCTTCACAACCGAATAAACGAACCGAAAAGGTCAAGTCTTGGCCTTTTTTACAACCGGATGACGTTTTCTTGGGGTAAGAACAGCC
>JBBRAT010000073.1:0-12637 GCA_038206515.1 Anaerolineales bacterium
GATCTCTTTGGATGGCGCGCGTATGGCGCACACTGCTATTTTTCTTGGGTTTGGGGTCTTCGCTCATCGGATAAGTTTATCCTATGGCCTGACCTTTTGCCCTTGACTTCCTGTTAAAGTGCTTAACTTGTTACCAATGCCCTTAGCCTAAAAGATGTACGTTCTCTTCTGTTCATTTTCCTTCCCTATTTCAACAAAAAAGCGTTAAGATTAGAGAAGTCATTGTGATTTTTGTATATCTTTATTTTCTAACAGGAGACTCTCTTTTTATGTCCATCCCACATCGTTACCGCCAGGTACATCTTGATTTTCACACCGGACCCGATTGCCAGAACGTGGGCGCAGATTTTGACCCGCAGGTATTTGTGGATACGCTGCAAATGGGTCACGTGGATACGATCAACATTTTCGCCAAGTGTCATCATGGCTATTCCTATTACCCCACCCAGGTGGGTACGATGCACCCGAACCTGACGCGCGACCTGTTGGGCGAGCAGGTGAAGGCGTTGCATGCGGCGAATATCCGCTGCCCCATTTATATTTCGGTCAAATGGGACGACCTGGCGGGGATGCAGCACCCGGAATGGGTGGTAATCAACAAGGACGGCACGGCAAACATGCGCCCACCGCTTTCTAACGGCTGGGGTTGGTCTACGATGGACGTATCCAGCGGGTACGCGGATTACTTCCTGGCGCAGGTGGATGAGGTCTGCAACCGCTTTGCCGGTCAGCTGGATGGCTTGTGGTTTGATATTTGCTTCCCTACCCCCAACTATTCCCCCTCGGGGCAGGCGAAGATGCGCGCTGCAGGGGTGAATATCAGCGATGACCGCGCCGTGTATGCCTTCTGGCGGCAGCAAGACCTGGCGTTCTTCCAGCGGGTCACAGACCTGGTGGAACGCAAAGCCCCCGGCATCACCTATTACTTTAACGGCACCACCACCGCCGATATGCGCGAAGTGCTGCCGTATGTCACCCATTTTGAGGTGGAATCCCTGCCGACCTCTGGCGGGGCGTGGGGGTACTTGCATTACCCTACCATCGGCAGGCAGGCGCGTACCTACGGCGTGGATATGATCGGCATGACCGGGCGTTTCCACAAAGCCTGGGCGGATTTTGGCGGATTGAAGACCCAAGATCAGCTGGATTATGAATGTGGCACAATTTTGGCGGGCGGCGGGCGCATTTGCGTGGGCGACCAACTCCATCCGCGCGGTGTGCTTGATCCGGCGGTCTATCGCCTGATTGGCAAGAGCTTTGCCCGCGTTGAAAAATTAGAACCCTGGATGATCGACGCAGTCCCCACCGCTGAGGTGGCGATTTTAGCCCTGGGCAAGCCGAATGAGACTGGCGTAGGCGTGGGCGCGTATGCCTCTGACGTGGACGGCGCGGCGCAAATGCTGCTCGAATGCGCCATCCAGTTTGATATTGTGGACCCCCAGGCGGATTTCAGCCGCTATGCTGCGCTCATCGTGCCGGATGGGGTCAGCCTGAGCGATGAATTGCAAGCCAGCCTGCATCATTACCTGGCGCAGGGCGGCAAGCTGGTGATCAGCGGCACGGGCGGGTATGACGCGCAGGCGGGCAAGTTCCAATTGAGCGAAATTCCGGTGGAAACGCTGATAGAAGCGCCCACTCAACCCACTTATTTACGCCTGGATGCGCATTTAGCCACCACTGGCGAGCTGGCAACGGATTATGATTACGTCTTTTACGAGCCCGCCTATCAGGTGAAGGCAGTTGCCGGGGTGGAGACGCACGGCGAACTAAAGCGCGCCCTGTTCACCCGCACCTGGGAACACTTCACCAGTCACGCGCATGCGCCGGTGGGCGATTCGTTGCAGTCGCCGCTGGTGGTGCAGAGCCACAATGTGCTTTACCTGGCTGCGCCGCTGTTTAGCGCGTATCGCAACCACGATTATTGGGCGTATCGGGCGATCTTTGCCAGCGCAGTGCGCAATTTCTTCCCGCCCGCGCAGCTCATCCCCACCGGACCGGGCTGGGTGGAATTTACGGCGCAGACTCAGCCTGCGGGCAAAGGTCATCCGGCGCGGCAGATCGTGTATGTGGTGGCGTATCACCCGCGCCGCACAACCCAGCCCGTTCAGCATGTGGATCAATCCTGGCCCACCAGTGGATTGGCGTTCCGCCTAAAGGCAGCGGGAGATGTTCAGCGCGTCTACCTTGCCCCTGAGATGCAAGACCTGCCTTTCGAGGTGGCAGAGGGATATATCAAGGTAGAGTTGCCGCCGGTCAACGCCTATAGCGTGGTGGTTGTCGAATAAATGGCAGCGCGTTCCTCTGCCTGGAAAGCCCTGTGCTTTACCCTGGGTGGGGTGGCGCTGGCGTTGTTTGTAGTTGCCGCCTGGCTGTTGATAGGGGGCAGCGCGTTGCTTGCCACCCTGTATGCGGGGGTGGCAGGCTTTGCCGGCACGGCAGCCTGGGGATTGTATCACCTGCGCCGCTGGGGGGTGATTCTGTTTGGCGGACTGTGCGCAGTGGGGGCAATTAATCACCTGGTGAGCGTCATTTTTAGCTTTCCAGACCTCACCAGCGCGCCGGGCTGGCAAATCGCCGCTGAACTGATCCGCGTGGCGGGGGCGTTTCTCATCCCCCTCGCGCTCATGTACCTTACCCTGCTGCTCTGGCGGCAGACAGCCTGATGCTGGTCTATAAAATGGCAGCAAGCCGCCATTTTATAAAACAGCATTAAAGGAGATCAACTGGCGTGAAACCCGAATATGCGGCTCGAATACTTGCCATCCTTGGGACGATTCTATTTATTGCAGCGGCGGGCGTGCGCGTGTTTGCAGCCAGTATTTTGGGCGTGGATGATCGTTATGCCCCCGGCAGCGATTTTGCCTCTGAACGTCAGCCGGTGATGGGCGCGTACACCCTGGCGAATAATGATACTGAGGTGACCTTTTCGCGCGGGGTGACGATTGCCGGTGCCGATGGCAAACCCAGCTGGATTGGGAATACCTATACCCTGAACCTGCAAACAGGCGATATGCATATTGGCGGCTCGCTCAATTCCAGCAGCCCGGCGTATTTTGAGGCGCGCCCAGATGGCGGTCTCACCATCCGCGATGAGAATATCAAGGTGGGCATCGGAAATTACCCAGTGGTGCGCTATGCCATCAGCCAATATGGGCATGACCTGGCGTTCATCACCCCTGATTCGCTCGGCGCGTGGCAGCTTTTTGCGGTGCGTCAGGCATTTCTGCCTTCCTTAGGCGCAAATATTTTCCGATTTATTGCCAAGGAAGATGCCATTGCGGATATTCACTGGGATATTCATGGCGGCAAGTTGACCTACGTTGCCCCGCGCGCGGGGGTGGATCAGGTTTTTTTGTATGATTTTGCCGCCGATACGCTGACGCAGCTCACCAATGATGCCGGACAGAAGAGCGCGCCGGATATTTCGCCGGATGGCACGCACGTGGCGTATTTATCTACCCTGCACACTGAGCGGCGTAACAGTGTGGCGCGGCATACCCCCACGCCGCTCATCCTGCCGCACGCTACGCCTGACCCTGCCAGCCTGGAATACGCCAATCACGCGCCGGTCGCTCCGGTGTTGTATGTGGTGGACGTGATCAGCAAGCAGAGCCGCATGTTAACGCCCTCCGGCGCGCTGGGGGTCTTTGCGCCCGGCTGGACGGCAGATGGACAGGTTACGTTTAGCCAGTGGCAGGTGGATTGGCAGCAGGTTGCCTGGCTGATGGCAGTTCCCCTGAGCGGCGGGCAGATCACGCGCCTGAATCCCCCTGTGGCGGTGGATTCCTTGCGCTGTACGCCCGATTTTTGGGGCGCGAACTCGACGGCGGTAGACGTAACGATCTCGAATCAGGGGAAGGCAGCCATCACGGTGCCGGTGGAAGTGGCTGCCGATACCAAGCCGTTGGATGTAGTGTTGGCGCGTTCCGCCAAGCGCGTGCAGCGGGAAGATATCCCCCTCAAGCCGGGCGAATCGCGTACCCTGCACTGGAATGTGCCTGTGCCGGATGATCCGCGCGTATATTTATCCGCCAGTATTGAGAGCGGGGTGGAATTTCCGGCGGCGGCGCAGTTCTGCCATATTGCCCCGCGCTGGGTGGGGATGCCGCGCCTGCGTTGGGTGGGATTAAGCCTGGGGTTGCTGGCAGTGGGGTTTGTGATATGCCTGCCCTGGCTGCGCCATCAGAAAAGACGCTGGCTGTGGGCTGTGTGGGTGGGTTTCGCTGTGCTGATTTTCTTGTTTATGCTGGCGGAAAGCAGCGTGATTTTGGGTTGGTGGGGGACTTAAAGGGATGCTCACCCTTCAATTTGATGGCTTGCACCGTGAAGCGCCGCCCGAGCTGCACTTGAATAGCGGCGCGGGCTTTATGTGCTTTGGCTGGTTGATTTCGCTGGAAGGGATCACCTTGGCGCGTGGGCATGGCGGATATGTGCGCGGCAAGGATGCCTCCTCCAATGTGGCGGAATATCTGGGGCTGGTGGAAGGCATGGGCGGGCTGCTGGATATGGGCGCGCAGGACGAAGAGATTCTCATTCGCGGCGACGCTAAATCGGTAATTGAGCAGATGCAGGGGATTTCGATTGTCAACGCGCGAAGCATCAAGCTGTTGAATAAGCAGGCACGCCGGTTGAGCCTGCATTTTCCGCGCATTACCTGGGATTGGTCGCCCCGCAAACTCAACCGTGAGGCAGATGCGCTGGCGCGGCGCGCCCTGAATCAATTGCTGCTGTACCCTGCGCCTTACGAAGAGGCATTGCATAAATTACAGATACTCCAAGAAGCCGGGCATTACGGCAGTAATCACCTGCTGCCCATTCTGGATGTGCGCATGTTTCAGGGCGCGCTGAGGTCAAGCCTGCCGCTTGCCATGATAGAGGGTGCGCTGCAACTCGGTGAGTTCATCCCATGACCCTTTAGCAGCCAGACTGGCTTGCTCTGACCAGGTGCTTGGGTCTGCTAATTGACGGATGCCCGCCTGCTCCAATATTTCGCTTAGTTGAGAAAGCGGAGCATTTGCCAGGTCTTGAAAGGTGCGAATGCCAGCGCGATGCAATCGGGCGGAAATCTTAGGACCAATGCCCTCGATGATGCGAAAATCATTCGCAGACGGTACGCTCTTAGAGGATGCGCCTGCGCTGCGGTTTGCGTTGCGTTGACGCGGCGCGCTGGCAACTTGCGCTGAAGTCGGTTGAGGCGGCATTTTCAGTGGGTGACGCTGCCCGGCGGGTTGGTGTATCCCGTGTGGACCGGCAATTTCTACCGGCGAATCTTCTGAAGCGAAGGGCGCAGAGGCTGGCTGGCTGCTGACGACATGGGCGCGGGTATCACTGCTGCGCGCCCGGGTCTTGTGCGCCGCCATTTGCTCCGCCGACATCTCTCTTTGATCCAGGGTGGGCGCGGCAGCCAGCGAACCCGTGTTCGGCACCAGCCCGCGCAAAGAGGAAGCGTTTGGGAAGCGTTCATCCAGCAATTGCACGCGCCGCCATAAGCGCAGTACCGCCCACCCAACGATTGGGATGAGCAAGACCGAAATCAACGCGGGGGCTTTGGGGTTATCTCTTACGGAAGTGAGCCGTTTCTGTAGATCGTTGAACATAATACAGTCTCCTTTAAGAATAGTATAGCGATATTATCAAGAATCGGAGATTCAGGTTTTATATAGATGTGCGGCGAACCGGTTTGGTATAATGGTTCGGAAAATACCCCTACCAGGGGAAAAAAGGGAGAAAAGATGCGATTTTATTTTATTCGACACGCCGAGTCGATGAATAATGCGCTGTGGGCTGCCACCGGCGCAAGTTTGGGACGCAGTGAAGACCCCCTGCTGACGGAAACGGGGCGCGCGCAGGTGCTGCTCCTGGCGGACTTCTTGCGCCGCAAAAATGAGCTGCCACCTTCTGACCCGATGCATAACCGTGACTTGTTTGCCCTTACCCACGTCTACGCCAGCCCGATGATCCGCGCGATTGAGACCGGGCTTGGGGTGGCGGGGGCGGTGGGCAAGCAGCTGGTCGTCTGGCCCGACATTCACGAGACGGGCGGCATATTTTTGGAAGATGAAGAAACCGGCGTGCGCCGCGGATTGCCCGGCAAACCCCGCTCTTATTTTACCGAGAACTATCAGGGCTTGCAGGTGGGCGAGGATATGGCTGAAGCGGGTTGGTGGAACCGCCCGTTTGAGGAAAATGAGCAAATTGTGGACCGCGCCGCGCGAGTGCTGGCTACTCTGTTGGAACGCCACGGTGGCACGCAGGATAACGTAGCCATTATCAGTCACGGCGGATTTTACGTGTATTTGATGCGCGCCATTTTCTGCATGGAGCGCGAAGCGATGTGGTGGCGCATGTATAATACCGCCATCACCCGCATTGACTTTGAGGAAGAAAACGAGCCAGTGTTAATCTATCATAACCGCTGCGAACATTTGCCAGCGGATATGGCATGGTAAAGAAAACGTAATTAAGTTTTCTTTACGGTCTACCTGAGCCATTCTTAGAGGGGATACGTGAGTAGAGAAGACTTGCGGCTGCAAACCAGGGTATAATCAGGGTCGTGTTGACGTTAAAACTGAAATTTCTTACTCCGTATTGTGTGGCGTTGGCGCTGCTCGTCAGCGTGTTGACCTCCGCCGGACCGGTGCAGGCGCATTTTTCAAGCGCGCAAGAGCTGATCGCTGAGGTGAACAATTACCGCGCCCAGTATGGCTTGTCTGCCTTGCAGGTGGATGGGGGGCTGATGAGCGAAGCGCAGTCCCATTCGGATTATCAAGCCACCATTCATACCTGCACGCACCAACGCGCGGATGGCTCCGGTCCGGGCGATCATGGCATTCCGGCGGAAAACGTTGCCTGCGGCGCGAACCTGACGGCTTCCGGTGCGATATATGGGCAGTGGAGCGACTCGCTGCACACCAGCACCATGCTGGGTCCAACAGCTGGGTTTTTAGGCGCGGGGGTCGCCAGTGATGGCAAAGAAGTATTCTATACTCTGGCAGTGAAGAATACCAAAGGCGCGTTTGCCCCTCGTCCCAGGCTGCTGCCCACCAGCAGCGGCGCAGGCGTATCCCAGGTGCTTCAGCCTACCGAGCCGTTTATTTCGCCGGTGCAAACGGCCGTCCCCAACGATGACGGCTCGATTACGCATAAGGTGAAATATGGCGAAACGCTGGTGATGATTGCGAATGCCTACGGCATCACCCTGAAAGAGCTATATAGCCATAACCCAGGGATCAACCCGGTGAAGCCTTCGTATCGCGAAGGGACGGTGATTATCATCCGCGCGGCATATACGCCCACGCCGTATTACACGACCACCAACACCCCGCCGCCCGCCACCAAAACGCCCCTGCCCACGCGCACGCCGCGCCCGACCTATACCGCCACCGTGCCGACCACCCCGCTGCCCACTGCCACGCATACCCCCACGCCCACCGTTCCGCCGCACCTGCCTACCCTGGATGACCTGGGCAGCAGTCGCCCAGTCCTGGCGTATGGGTTTATTGGCATTAGCCTGCTGGGGTTGATTGCCCTGGCGCTCAGCAGTTTCTTGCCAAAGCGCAGCTAAAATATCCTACCCAATCAAAAAGTGGATCGTGCAGCGATCCACTTTTTGATTGGGTCTATTTACTCCGCCGCGCGACTCAACTCAATTTGCGCTTCTTCGGCGGCCGCCAGCTGCGCGCCGCCCTGTTCATCTACCCTTGTCAGCAGATAAATGCCGATGAGGAAGAACACGGAGATAGAGAGGATGCTGGCGCGCGGGTCATGCGTCAGCGTGCCGACAATGCCGTACAGCAGCGGACCCAGGATGCCCGCGAACTTCTCGCTGAGGCCATACAGCCCGAAAAATTCGCCAGACTTTGCCTTGGGGGTCAGCGAGGCATAAATGGTGCGGCTGATGGCTTGCGTGCCGCCCTGCACTGTGCCAACCAGCCAGCCGATCATAAAGAATTCACTTTGAGTCTTGAGGAAAAAGCCCCACAGGGGGATGATGGCATAGATCACCAGCCCTAAGATGACGGCGCGCTTGGGGGTGAGAATGGCAGCCAGCGGAGCGAACAGCTTCTTGCCCACCGTGAACGCCAGCAGCGCGCCGATAAGTTGATTGCCAATCAGCAGGGCGAAGGTGAGCGGCACGGATACGCCGCCGGAAGCGTTCACCACCGCGCCCATGATTGGGAAGGTGACGCCCGTCCAGATGACCATGCCGATAAAACTGGGTCGCCACTGACTTTCAGGCACGGGGATGCGCCCATACATCAGCGCATAGCCGAACGCCACAAATTGAGTCATCAATAGGGTGGCAATTAGGATGGAAGTGTTCAGCCCCAATGCCGCCCCGTAAGAGGTTGCCAGCAGGATAATCGCCCCAACCCCTTCCATATAGAACCAGAAAGCAATCAGCATCTTGAATAATTCACGGTAATGGGCAGCATCGCGCAGGGTGTGACCGAGGCGGGTGAACGCATCGCGCACGGCGGATTGCGTGCCAGCCAACAATGGTGTGGCAGGCGGCTCTTTGACGTTGCGCAGCAGCGGCAGCGAGAATGCCAGCCACCACACCCCTACGCTGAGGAATGCGATCCGCACCACCAGGGCAGAATCAATGCCGAGCGCATCCGAAAATAGATACAGGGCGGTGTTAATCGCCAATAGCAGACCGCCGCCTACGTAGCCCATGGCATACCCCAGGCTGGAGACGCGCGCCAGGTCATCCGGTCGAGCAACGTGCGGCAGCAGGCTGCTGTCGAAGCCCAACGCAAAATTCATCAACACCTGCGAGAGAAAATACAGCACCAGCCCCATCTGCCACATGCCGGTGGTCAGGATGAACATTAAGGAAGAGACCACGCTGACGGCTAGGGTGGTAATCATCAGCAGACGCTTGCGCCGCCCGGTAATATCAGCATACGCGCCCAAAATGGGAGCGAGCAGCGCCGCCACAAACAACGCCAGCGAGACGGTGAGCGCAAAAATATTCGAAGCAGTGTCACGCGCAATCGCTTCAGTGGCTGCTCCGCCTGCCAAAAATGCTGGCGCAGCAATCGCGATGAAGTAGGGAGGGAAAAAGGTAGAGGCGGTGGTCGTAATGTAGGCGTGATCCGCCCAATCATACCAAGCCCAGCTCATTACCCCACGTTCATACAGGCGCTGTGAGTCTTCACCCTTTGGGTCTTCGCCCTGGGAGGGCAGTGCGGCAGGAGGGTTCATGCGGGTTTCTCTCTCTCTTTATAAATGAAGGTAGGCGTAATAATACGATTATGCTCTATTGGGAGTTTGTGTAGTAGGGATCAAGAGGGGAAGATCACCCCTCTTGATCCCTACTACACAAACTCCCATAGTCCCACTATTATCATACAGGCGTTTCGGTAAAAAGAAGGATAAAGTCTGGTTAACAAATTTTCCTTACAAAACTGACGCTTGTTTTGAGTTGTTATTTATGTTAATATGTTCACTAAAACTCATAATTTGGAATAAGAAAGCCCACTATGCAGCCCATATTTGCTCATAAACGATCTATTTTTTGGTTGATCGCTCTTTTGATTTTGGTGATCAGCGTTGCGCCTCTGGCAAACGCATCTGCTCAATCCAATGCCCCTCAGTGGAGCCTGCAAATCCAATATTCGGGGGCGGCGGCAAGCGCGTTGACGAGTTCAGCGCGGCAAGCCTTGGGCAACCAGGCAAAGCAGATGAACCTGCAAGCTGCCAGTTCCGATGCGCAAGTGACCATTACCGGCGCAGGCGGGCAGGGCGGGCTGCGCAGTCTGTTGCATAACGTCAACAGCGCCGCACCGCTCAATCCCATCCTCTTGCCATCTGAGCTGACCGTTTCGGGCAGCGTGCAGGCAGGCGAAAAATCCACCCTGGCGCTGGATGCAAACCTGACTAACGGCTATTCCTGGAAGGTGGCGGATGCGCGCGGGGTAGAAGTGGTTGGCACGCCAGAGGTGGTGGCGGTGAATGATCGCATGGGCGCGCCTTTGCGCCAGACGTTCCACTGGCAAGCCAATCAGAGCGGCAAAGCCAGCCTGCACCTCATCTATCGCCGCCCGTTTGGTCCCGCTGAAGCAACCCAGATGAACTTCACCCTCTCAGCGGATACACTTGCCCAGTTTACTGATTTGACTGACCCCACCCCTGCCCCAGCGGAATTTAGTCTGCCCCCCCAGGTGGATCATCCTGGCAGGTTGCAGGCGGCTCCTCCGGTTAGTTTGCCTTCCTCTTATTCCTGGCTGGCGCAGGGCAAGTTAACCCCGGTACGCGATCAGGGTCAATGCGGCAGCTGTTGGGCATTTGGCACAGTGGGTCCGCTGGAAGCCAATATTCTCATCAAAGATGGCATTTCCGCGGATCTTTCGGAGCAATTCCTGATTTCGTGCAACAACAACGGTTTTAGCTGTGCCAAGGGCGGTTCTGCGGCGCATGATTATCACCAGAATCGACTAGGGGTAAGTCAGAGCAGCGCGGGGGCGGTGCTAGAGCAAGATTTCCCCTACCAGGCGGCGGATTCGGCTTGCCCTGCCAATTTGCCCCATTCTTACAAGATCACTGACTGGAATTATATTAATTACAACACCCCTGATGTCAACGCCATCAAGCAGGCGATCATCACCTATGGTCCGGTTATGGCTTCGATCTGTGCGGGACCCGCTTTCCAGGCATACCGGAGCGGCGTATTTTCCACAGATGAAAGTGGTACCTCCTGTGGCGGCAGCGTCAATCACGCCATTGTTTTGGCTGGGTGGGATGACGCGGACGGCACATGGATTTTGCGCAACTCTTGGAATAGCTGGTGGGGCGAAAACGGCTATATGCGTATTAAATATAATACGTCCGGGGTTGGCAAATGGGCGAATTACGTAGTTTACCCTGCCAGTCTAACCCCCGCGCCAGCAGTCCCCACTTTAGCATCTCCGCAGCAATTTGCGCTCTTTAATACGGCCCAATCCATCCTCTTTCAGTGGAACACGGCAGCCAACGCTACAGAATATCAATTGCACGTATGGGGAACGGGCTATGATAACACTTCTGCCTGGACGGCGGCGACTTCTTTGGATATTGGCACACTACCGCTCAACAGTTATTCCTGGCAGGTGAAGGCGCATAACGCCAACGGTGAGAGCGGCTGGTCTCAGACGCGCATGTTGAACGTGCAAGCTGCACTGGTTGCGCCTACGCTGATTGCGCCAAATGACCAGTCCCAATTCTTAACCACTACTTCGCTGGTCCTTTCTTGGAATGCCGTTCCGAATGTGTATTCCTATTCGGTTCATCTGACCAGTGACGCCGGGTTAGACGTTAATTCTGGCGCTCTGAGCTGGACATCGTGGGATCAAACCTATCAACTGTCTGCTGGGACGTATCACTGGCAGGTACGCGCCACCAACAGCTTTGGGGATGGACCCTGGTCAGAGACGCGCGCCTTCACCCTGGTGGATACGCTCAATCCGCCGGCGATTATAAGCCCCTCGTTCGGCAGCAAGGTCTTTAATTTGCCCAGTTTCGAGGTGGATTGCGAAAACTTAGGCACGCTGGCGAGTGAATATATGATTTCGATTACCAATACCGATACGCAGGAGGTCACCACTAGCAATTGGTCTGCTTCGCGGGGCTTTACGCTGCTTGGCTTCCCGGCGGGGAATTACACCGTTCAGGCGCAAGCCCGCAATGGCATAATCATCAGCAATTGGGGTGCGGTGACTACCTTCCGCGTGGCGAACGCTGCGAATATAGCTGTTTTGCCCTTTATTTCCTCTAATTCTCACTTGGTGGGGACGTTTGGGGCGGCGCAGGTGGTTCTTTATCCGGGCAAGTAAGCTGATTTTACTCTTGCAGTGAACTACCGCTAGGCTAAAGACCTAGCGGCATCCGACTTCGCTGAGAGTTGCTCGGTTTTGAAGTCGAGACTGACACTCTCTCCATCGGCGTGACTTCGGGCAGTTCCAGCCCTAGATTTTGCTTGATTTTGAATGTTTTTAGCGGCGTTATGGTCTCGGTCGTGGGATGCGCCACAGTTTGGGCAGTCCCACTGGCGGACACTAAGTTTGAGTTCTGGCAAAACGTGGTGGCAGTTCGAGCATTCGCGGCTGGACGGGTAAAAGCGGTCGATGACAACCACCTGTGAGCCGTACCACTGACCCTTGTACAGCAATTGTCGTTTGAACTCGCCCCAGCCCGCGTCCGAGATGGACTTTGCCAGCTTGTGGTTGCTGACCATTCCACGTACATTCAGGTCTTCGACCCCAATCAGTCCGTAGGCTGCGACTAGCCAATGACTGGTCTTGTGCAGGAAATCAGAGCGTTGATTGGCAACGTGTTCGTGTTGGCGGGCAAGCGCCACCCGTGCCTTCTCACGGCCCTTTGAGCCTTTTTGACAGCGGGACAGGCGGCGTTGTAAACGCGCCAACCGTTTTTGGGCTTTTCGCAGGTGTTTTGGTGCGGGGATTTTCACCGCATCCGAGGTCACCACGAAATCCTTCAAGCCCATATCTATCCCGACTGTCACGTCCGTCCGGTCAAACTTTGGTTCTGGTACGTCCACCTCAACCTGCACACTGGCAAAGTAACGCCCTGACTTGGTTTTCGTCACGGTTACGTTTTTCACCTTGCCTTCGCAGGGTCGATGGATGACGGCTTT
>JBBRAT010000074.1:0-11911 GCA_038206515.1 Anaerolineales bacterium
TTTTGTCAATGTTTGGCTAAAAGCCCTGTTTTTATACGGCTTTTGGAGCGTTGGTGGGAGGAAAAAGCCATAATGCAAATAGCCTGGCTGAAAAGTTTTTTTCGTGTGTTTTTTGATTAATTGACACGTAGAATGCGGGTAATAACTTCTGGTGGCACGCGGATGGTATTACCTTCTTGATGGTGGCGCTGACTCTCTTCTTCCTGAAAAAGGATGATCTGCGTTTCGGCAAATTCTTTTTGCTGGCGGCGGTGATGTGTGGCTTTGCGACCGCCACCAAGCTAATTGGGGCGTATTTCTTCCTGGCAGTTGCACTTACCCTGCTGGCTGGGTTGATCCTCAAAAAAGCCTCTTTGCGTAAATTAATCCTTATGGCGTTGGCTTTTTTGGCAGTGATGGCAGTCTCTTTCGTGGTTGCCAACCCCTTTTTGCTTTCCCATTGGGCGCGTGAGGCGTATTACAACACCGTTATCAAGCAGTCTGACCTGCTTTCGTTGGGCTATGGGGTTATTTACGAAAAGGGATTGTTGGCTTCCTACCCGGTCGTGCATCAATTTTATGGCGAATGGATTTTCCTGCTGACGGCGTTAGCAGTGGCAATCTGGTCAGCCTGGCGTGGGCCGCAACGCTGGCTGATTGGTCTGATCTTGGCGTGGTTTGCGCCCGTGAGTGTGTCTATTTTCTGGTTCACCCATTTCAAATTTCAATACTGGCTGCCCGCCGTGCTGCCGCTGTTTTCCTGCCTGATCGTCCTCTTGCCCGTCTCTTGGACGTTTGATTTGCGCAATCTCTCCCTCAAACGCATCCTATCCGCCATTGCTCTCTTGGTTGTGGCAGGACAATTTGCCCTCTTTTTATTCGCTGACCTGCCTAATTTTGACGCACGCCTTCACCGCGCCGAAAATAATGCGCGGATTTCCTTTTATAACGAGACGTTAAAGTCGCTCTCCCCTCTGCCGTCGGGCGACAGGCACGTTTATTTTGATTATCGCCTCTACCTGCCCGACACGCCCGGCTGGGGCATTGAAACGAACTTTGAACTGCTCGATTATGCCTATTTGCAAGAGAAAAATTTTGATGTGTTGCTCTTACTCCAGCAGCGCATCCGTGATTACCTTAACCCGGACGTTACCGGCATAGACCCAGCGCATTTTGCGCTCAATCAGCAATTTTATCGGGATGCCGACCAGGGCGCGATTCATGGCTATCGCCTGGTGTATCGCAACTCGGTGGGGCTGGTCTATGTGCGCGATGACCTATTCCAGCGTTATTTCTCGAACCGGTAAAGGACTAGGTTAGTCAGCGGCAAAACCTCCGCCTGTCTGAAGCCTGCCTCCTGCGCCCATGCCTGCACCTGCGCTTCGGTCAAGCGTTCTTCTATCCCCGGACCAAATTCCTGCACACTGTAGGGCCATTCCAACACGCAAACCCGCTGGCGGCTGACGCGGCATGCCTCTTTCAGCGCACCCAGCGCGTTATCCGTCTCATGCAGCACCAAACCCATAAACACCAGGTCAAACGTATTTTCTTTATAGGGGATTTGCTCCGCTGTTCCAGGCAAGAATTCGCCCGCTGGCACAAATTCCTTTGCTACCGGCAGCATATCCGCATTCGCATCAATTCCGCAAACTTGTAGCCCGCGCGCAGCAAACTGTTCGGCGAATACGCCGCTGCCTGTGCCTACATCCAACAGGGTAGCAGCCTGAATTTGCTCTAAAGCCAGATCCACCACGCGCCCCAATTCCATCCGCGCCAGGCGTTCCGGCGTGCGCAGCCGTGCAACATCCCCGTGAAATCGCCGTTCGTGCATCCTTTTTTCTCCCTCTTTAACTTTAAAAAATCACCATCTATCGGTCAGTAATCATCGGTCAAATCCCCGCCCAGGTCAAGATTAAATCTGTTCCAAATCCTAAGAAAAACCCAACAAATATCCCCCACATGGCAATTTCTCTGATTCCTAACTTGCGCCCCACGTGAAGCAATTCAGAAATCACATAAAAGATAGACCCTGCCGCCAGGGATAAAAATAAGACGAATAACGCCTCTGAATGAATGCTATACCCCAAAATTGTCCCTAGGAAGGTGGGTCCGCCCCCAATTAATCCCATCAGTCCCAGAAATTTCCAGGAAGGCAATTGATCCATCGTGGTGAGCGGAGCCGCAATCCCGAACCCTTCCGTGGCGTTATGCGCTCCAAACCCAATAATCAGGATGGTTGCCAGGGTGATGGCATTGGTGGAGGCTGCCTGCCCAATCGCCAATCCTTCCGAAAAGTTATGCAGCCCAATCCCAACCGCGATGATGATGGATAATTGCAGCGGAGATGTCTTTTGTTGCCCGTTTGCATCCCCTTTTTTGATTAATCTCCCTTCAAAATAGACCAAACTGATCAAACCAACCCCGAACCCCACCACAAACAGAGAGACCAAAACAAAAAACGAGGTTGGGTCCCCTGTATGGGCGGCATCTAATGCGCTAACAATCGGCTCAGTTGCTTTTGAGACAATATCCCAAAACAGGAAAACTAAGATTCCGGTGGCTAACGAATTTAAGAAAACCTGTAAGGGTCTGGATGGATTCTTGATTCTCGCAAAAGGCAACCCCAGGTAAATGGTGAATCCAGCAATAGCTCCGAGGAGAACGGTCGTTATAAAGTCCATTTCAAAGTTCCTATTCACACTAAATTTGTCTTATTATATCCTGATTATTCCCTATTCATTTTCCTTTTTAACTAAAAATATCCCCTATTCCCGCTCCTTGGTAAATTTCTTAAACCATCGTTAACTTACCGTCTATCCCCTCTTAAGATGGGCATGGTATGCTTATTGAAATTCTCCCGTCATTCTGGCATCGTCCCTCATTTTCGGGAACAACGCCACCCAGCGGGAACAGGAATGGTGTATGCAGAAATTATCAACCCAAAAATCCAATCAATCCAGCGTGTTCGCGCTGATCAGCCGCATCACGGAGCATGGGGATATTCCCTGGCGCATGTTGATTATGGCAATGGCGCTGCTGGTGATTGTACTTATGCTGGCTATCGGGGCTTTGCTCTTCCGTGATTCGGCTATTGCTCGCGCCCAATTTGGCTGGGCCTTCATTTCTCCGTTTGGCGAATCTTCATGGGACCCGGTTGGCGATCACTTCCGCGCCTGGCCCTTTATCTTTGGCACCATCATCACTTCGCTGATTGCCATCGTGATTGCCATCCCTTTTAGCGTGGGGATTGCCATCTTCCTGGCGGAACTCTGCCCTCCCTGGCTGCGTTCACCGCTCAGTTTAATGGTGGAACTGCTGGCAGCCATCCCCAGCGTGGTATACGGCTTATGGGGCATCTTTGTCTTTTTACCGTTGGTGGTTGCCCCAAGTGGCACGTTCCTGGCGGATACTCTGGGCGTCATCCCCGGCTTGGATCTGATCTTTGCCGGTCCAATTTCTCCTTCTGGCGCTAGCCGCCTGGCTGCTGGGATGATCCTGGCAATTATGATTATTCCTACCATTGCCGCAGTCTCTAGAGATGTCTTTATGGCAATTCCCCCATCGCAGCGCGAAGCCTCTTTAGCAATGGGCGCTACCCGCTGGGAAACCATCTGGAAGGTGCTTATTCCCTACGGGCTTTCGGGCATCTTAGGGGCGATCATTTTGGGCCTAGGTCGGGCATTGGGTGAAACAATGGCAGTGACCATGGTCATCGGCAACAGTATCGAAGGTTCTACATCCCTGCTACGTCCCGGCTATACCATGTCTAGCGTGATCGCCAACGAATTTGCGGAAGCCGTCTCCGCGTTACATTCGCAAGCTCTAGTGGAAATTGCTCTGGTGTTGTTCTTTATGACTCTCATCCTCAATATGATTGCTCGTTTATTGGTTTGGCGCGTTGCTCGCCGCAATGCCCAGGAGGCAAGAGCCTGATGACTGCTGCTTCTCCTTCGATTTCTACGCTTACTAGCTTACCCGCGCCGCAGAAGCATTATATTTCTGGTCGCGCCGGGTATGCGCGCCGCAAGTTCACCAACAGTTTCATGTTGGGACTGACCGGAGCGATGACTCTGCTTGCCCTTGTCCCTCTCTTTTGGATTATTGGCTATGTGATGTACAAAGGCGGGCAATATATCAACCTGGATTTGCTCACGCAGCTGCCTAAGCCGGTTGGTATGGTCGGGGGCGGGGTGCTGCACGCCATTGAAGGCACCCTCCTCTTGACGGTTTTGGCTGCCATCATTGCCATTCCGCCCGGATTGCTGGCTGCCTTTTACGCCGCTTATCATCCCAATACCCCGCTCGGCGTTGCCCTGCGCTTTGGCACGGATGTCCTTTCTGGCGTGCCTTCTATCGTGATTGGTATTTTCGGGTATGCCCTGGTCGTCAAAACGCAAGGACATTACTCTGCCCTGGCAGGCGGGGTGGCAATGGCGATCATCATGCTGCCGACCATTGTCCGCACCACGGAAGAAATGCTCAAACTCGTTCCACACACCCTGCGCGAGGGCTCGCTGGCGTTAGGTTCGCCTGAATGGCGTACTTCCCTCAAAGTCACCTTCCCCGCTGCCATGAGCGGTATTGTCACCGGCTTTATGCTTGCCCTGGCGCGTGCCTCCGGTGAAACAGCCCCGCTTTTGTTCACTGCCCTGGGCAATGATCGCTTTGAAATGGGCAAGATGATCCAAAATGGTTTACATGCTGGTCAATCTTTGCCTGCCATCTTTTTAAATATGTTGCAACAACCGGTGGACTCTTTGCCGCTGACTCTGTATAAATATACTCAACAGCCAGATGTTTCTCGCATTAACCAATCCTGGGCTGTGGCTTTTGTGCTGATGGTGTTGGTGCTGACCATTAATATTATTGCCCGCGTGATCGTTGAACGGCGCATGGCAAAGTCGAGAGGAAAATAGGATGACCATTGAAATGAATATCCCCCGCGTAGAACCAAAAAACGCTGTGAAAAGCAAGAAGGAAACCCACGTTGGCGCTTCCACGCATGCCATCGAATCCCTGGTTGCCAAGATGCAGATTAACAAGGTATCTATCTTCTACGACAAGTTCCGTGCTGTGGAAGATATTACCATGACCATCCCCCTTAACCAGATCACGGCGATTATTGGGCCTTCTGGCTGCGGCAAGTCTACCCTGCTGCGCTCCCTGAACCGCATGACTGACCTGACCCCGCGCTCGCACGTAGAGGGCGAAGTGATGTTGGATGGCGATGATATTTATGCTCCGCACGTGGACGTGGTGGATATTCGCCGCCGGATTGGCATGGTGTTCCAGCGCCCCAATCCCTTCCCGATGAGCATTTTTGAAAATGTCGCCTACGGTCCGCGCTTATATGGCATCCATGACCGCAAAATGCTGAGTTCCATTGTAGAAAATAGCTTGCGCCAGGCTGCCTTGTGGGATGAAGTTAAGGATAAGCTGGATCAGTCCGGCATGGCAATTTCGGGTGGGCAGCAGCAGCGTCTGTGCATTGCCCGCGCGTTGGCTGTCGAGCCGGAAATCATCCTCATGGATGAACCTGCTTCTGCTCTAGACCCTATCGCCACTCTCAAAATTGAAGAGCTGATGCAGGAATTAAAATCCACCTATACCATTGTTATCGTCACCCATAACATGCAGCAAGCAGCGCGTGTTTCTAGCTTTACTGCCTTTATGATGATTAATTCCCATCGCGCTGGCACGCTGGTGGAATTTGGCGAAACGCCCCAAATCTTCACCAACCCTAAAAATAAACAAACCGAAGATTATGTCACTGGCCGCTTTGGATAAGGAGAATTTTCTATGTCCCGTAAGTCGTTTGATTCAAGGATGAGCCAGTTAAAAGACGAAGTGCTGACGCTTGGCAGCATGGTAGAGCAGGCGACCCTCAAAGCGGTTGCTGCTCTGCTCGAGCGTGATGCCATCAGCGCGCAGGTTATTTATGAGCGCGATCATTTGATTAATGAAAAACGCTATGCGATCGAGAATGCAGTATTGGTGCAAATGGCCACCCAGCAGCCGATGGCGCATGATCTGCGCTTTCTGGCTGCCATCTTAGAGATTATCGCTGAGCTGGAGCGCATGGGCGATTACGCCAAGGGGATTGCTAAGGTGGTCATCCTGCTCCAAGAGGAAGACATTTCCATCCCTGCTACCGAATTCCAAGAAATGTCTTCGCTGACCCTTGAAATGCTCCATCAGGGCATTACTGCCTTCGTGAATGAAGATACCGCTGTGGCATCACGCTTGCCCTTAGAAGACCGCCAGGTGGATGAATTTTACAACCGCATTTATCGCAAAATTGTGGTGGGCATGATCGTCAACCCGGATTGGATTGACCAGGGTAACTTCCTCCTCTGGGCAGCGCATAACCTGGAACGCCTGGCGGACCGTGTGGTGAATATTTGCGAGCGTACGGTCTTCACCAGCACCGGCGAGCAAATTGAATTTGACCTGGAAGAGGAAGAAGAATCAATGTTATAGTTTCTCCTGTCGGTTGAGATGAGAGTGGGCTTGCTACAACCTGGTTTCTCCGCCAGGTTGTATGCTTTAATAGGTAAAAAATAACAAATTTTACCCATAAGATGTTATGCTTTCTTGTCTCTAAATATGATATAATTCTTATAACGCTTTAAAGAATAGTTTATAACTATAATCCCATGATTTTATTGTATTAAAACAACTGGGCAGCGTTTGAGGCAAACCCTATGCAGATGAGATCGTTTCGTCAAGCCGTATTTTTCCCACTCTTCTCTACCGTATTAAAAGAACGGCTGGAGTCTTTCATCCTGGGCGGCGTGGGCGCGGCGCAAATTGGCTTGGTAATGGCTCATTTACCCGGCTGGCCCTGCCCCTTTAAGGCTATTTTTGGCATCCCTTGCCCGGGGTGTGGGTTAAGTACCAGCATCGCTGCATTGCTGCATGGCGATTGGCAAAATGCTTTTTCTCTGCATGCCTTTGCGCCCGTCTTTTTATTGGCAGTGGTTCTCCTCCTCACCGTTAGTTTGTTACCTTCCCCTGTGCGAACTCGAATGATCCATTGGATCCGTTTTGTGGAACTTCACACCGGAATCAGTGTTATGTTATTAACGCTTCTGTTCTTTTATTGGGGTCTTCGGTTGCTCTTTTTGTGATCAAATCACGCTGTAGAGCTATCGTTTTATCATCCGTAAGTATCACCTATTTCCCTAAGGAGGAAATCTCATGTCTTTCATTTCTTGGATTGCTGGAGCCGTTTCTTTTATCGTGGGTATTGTTGTGCTGATTAAGCTCTTCCAAAAAGAAGGCGTCTTAAAAGGCATTTTGGGCTTAATCTGCATGCTCTATACCTATATCTGGGGCTGGATGCACGCCAAAGAACAAAACCTCACAACAATGATGTGGGTGTGGACAGCTGTTATCATCATCAGCGTCATTATCAGCGCTGTCACTGCTGGTAGCGCTGTGGCTACCCCCACTTCTATGGTCCTTCCCTAACCAGATTGAGCCATTGAGATAGATGAAAAAAGTACATCCTCTGTTTCTCATCTATCTCAATGCCACCGGAGACCCACTTTCCCGCTCATGTTCTTTCTTGTGGCGTGCTTCTTCTGAATAGGAGAACACGCCATACACGTTTTAATCTCCCATCGAGGCAATGATGAAAATAACCGACCTGAAATGTGCTATTTTGGGGCAAAACCCGGTCATCCGCATTGAAACGGATGAAGGCATTTATGGCTATGGCGAAGCGGAATCAAGCAAGAGTTATCTGAAGCCGCATGTCCTCTTCTATAAAAATTATCTCTTGGGCGAAGACCCCACTGATGTCGAACGGGTGATGATGAAAATTCGACGCATGGCGAGCTTTAAGCCCTGGGGCAGCGCCGTGAGCGCCATCGAAATGGCGTTGTGGGATATTGCTGGCAAAGCCGCCGGCGTGCCGGTGTATAAGCTGCTCGGCGGCAAAACCCGTGATCGCGTGCGCGTCTATAACGGCGGGGTGCGCTTCCCCCTGGCGGGCTGTACCCCAGAAGATTACGCCAAAGACGTTGCCCAAATGAAAGCCTCGCCCGAAGGCTTTAGCATTGTCAAACAAGCTATCGGCTTCCACAGTCAGATGGTCAGCGGCTTCCCGAACTTTTTCTATGGCGATTTGCAGCATGGGTCTGCGCCCCATGCCAATCGCGGCTTGATGACCGAGCGCGGACTCAAGCACGTGATTGCCTGCGTTGAGGCGATGAAATCTGAACTGGGCGATGAAATTGGCTTGGCGTTGGATTGTGGCCCCGGTTGGACAGTCCCCGATGCCATCCGCCTGGCAAAAGCCTTAGAGCCATACCATATCCTCTGGCTCGAAGACCTCATCACCGGCGATTACACCCCTTATGTTCTGGCGGATGTCTACCGCGATGTGACCATGTCCACCAGCACGCCCATTCATACCGGCGAACAGATTTACCTGCGCCAAAACTTCCGCGAGCTGATCGAAAAACATGCGGTCAATATCATTGGTCCCGATCCGGCGGATGTAGGCGGCATTGCGGAATTAAAGTGGATCGCTGAATACGCTGATTTGCATGGCATCCTGATGGCGCCGCATGGCGTATTTGATGGTCTGATTGGTTTGGCGGCGTTGGTTCATGCTGCCGCCGTCATGCCGCAGAATTATATTGCCTTTGAATACCCAGTCGCCCGCCCGAGTTGGTGGTATAGCATTGTGGATGGATTGCCGAATCCCATCGTCAAGGATGGTTTTATTCAGGTGTGGGATCGCCCCGGATTGGGCGTAGACTTCATCGAAGAGGAAGCCGTGCGTTATTTATCGGAAGAAGACGTGGATTTTTTCAAAAAGCGGTAAAACAGGCGCGTCTCAGCAACGGTAAACTCTCTGCCGCGCGGTAAAGTCAGGATCGCTTTGGCAGTCTGTTGCGCTGAACGCATTGGCGCGCTATGATTGCCCCGAATCAACGCTTGACCCGAATGCACCCTGCGGGGGTGGGCAGTGATGACATCCTGCTCGCCCCATATAATCAGCGTGGGGATTGAATTGGGGATGCTGAAGGAAGCGCAGCCACCTTCCGGCAGGTCACGTAATAGGGATTTGATCGTATCCACCGACTGCGACTCAATTTCATGCGCCCACAGGTCAGAATACGGGTCGGAACGTCCGTTAAATCCAAACAGACGCACCAGCCTGTTTAATCGCCAGCCCTTCAGCAGCCAATTGCTGGCTTTAGGCATGATCCGATCAAAGCGTTTAATGCCGCGCAGTGACCAACCCCATAGCTTTCTCACCCGCGCCGGGCAGAGAAAAAGCGCCTCACGCACATGCTGCGGATAGCGGTTGGCGTATATTTGCCCCACCCATGCCCCCATTGAATACCCTAACAGCCCCCAGCGATCAATGCCTAATTCCTGGCGCAGCTTTTCCAGTTGCTCTGCGCTGGCTTCATAATAGTTGCCATTGACCGCCGCAGATTGACCATGCCCAGGCAATTCCACCATGATAAGCTTATAATGAGGACGGAGCAGCGGCGCCAGGTCTTTCCAAATGGCAAACGTAACCCCTAAGCCATGTAATAGCACCAGTGGCGCGCCTTCGCCTTCTATTCGATAATTGAGCGGCATGATTGCTGCCTTTCTACCCTCACTCAGGAGAACCCTTTGACCGAACAACCACGGCAAAAAATTCTGATTTTCACTTCAAAAACCGGCGGCGGACATATCAGCCTGGCGGAAGCCCTGCGTGATCGCCTCTCTGATCAGTATACCATTGAGATGATTGATCCGCAGCCGCGCGTGATCCACGCCCATTATCGCCTGGTGAGCCGGCATGCCTTATGGTTGTGGGCGGCAGAATTTCGCTTTTCGGATACGCCCGCCCGCGCCCGCGCCGCCCACCGCATTTATTCAACCCTGCTGGTACGCAATGTGGCGGCTGCCCTGCGCCGTTCCGCCCCAGACCTGGTGATGACCACTTATCCCTTCCTGACCAGCGAAGTCAAAGAGGCAATGCGCCGCTTTGGGCAGCCTTTACCCTTTATTATGCTCTTTGCAGACCCCAACGGCGTTCATCAAAGCTGGCTAACCGAGCAGGGCGCGGAAGGTGTGTTTGCCCCCACTCGTGAGACGTATGATCAGGCGTTGGCGGCAGGCTTCCCACCAGAGCGTTTGCACCTGACGGGCTGGCCCGTGCGCGCTCAGTTTTACCGTGATTTCTCTGCCAGCCGCCCATCTGCCCTTGCAGCGATGGGGTTACAGCCTGATCGCCTGACCGTCTTTTTGCAAGGTGGCGGCGAGGGTGCGGCGCGCTTTGTTCGCACCGTGGAGAACCTTTTGCAAGTCGAGAATATTCAAATTATCCTGGCGGCAGGCACAAACCGGCGGCTATACCGGCGCTTTCAACATACGCCCCGCCTGTTTGCCCTCCCTTTTACCAAAGAAATTGCCACCTATATGTCCGCTGCGGATGTAGTCATGGGCAAAGCTGGACCCAACATGCTCTTTGAAGCCGTCACCCTGGGCAAACCCTTTATCGCCACTGCCTATATCCCTGGTCAGGAACAGGCGAACCTGGAATTTATCCAGCGTCACCACCTGGGATGGGTCGCCTTGCAAGCCGCTGACCAACGCCAACTGCTGCATGATCTCATTGCTTCGCCTGCGCGCCTAGCGGAAGTCGCCAGTGGGGTGGAAGCCTATCGCCAATGGAATACTGAGGCGAACCAGGCAATCCCAGGCTTGGTAAATGAGTTGCTTCCTCACACTGTTTAAACACTTGCCAGCTTCGCTAGTTCCTCATCTATCTTCTGACGGGCAAAATTTTCCTGCCAAGGATTATCGTATTTGCGATAAGTACATTCGATAATCATAATCAGCCACAGGTAAGCGTTATACAGCATCCGGCGGCGTTGCTCGTTGCGCGTGATGAATAAATCCTTTCCCACACCCTCCAGGTAATGATCAACCGGTCCAAACCCAGCAAAGCATACCTCCATGCTCTTTTCTGCCCATAAGACGCGCTCAAAGTCAATTAACCCGGTGACCTGATAGGTCTGTGGGTCAACGAAGATGTTCCCATCCCATAAATCCCAATGCACCAGCCCTGGTGTGGTCACTTCTTCCAGCGCATCATAATGGGCGGCAATTTGCGCATAGACTTCTTCGTATGGTAACGCCAGTTTGACTCCGGCATCCATGCCATCTTGCAGCACGCCCCGAATCATCTGGTCAAAGCACGCGCGCCAGAGAACGCCCGGCTGCTGCGGCTGCGTCCAATACCCAAACGCCGGGTTGCTGATCTCACTCATCTCACGCACCATGCGCCCAACCTCTCGCTCAATCTCCACTTGCTTTTCAGCGGGGATTTCAGCGCGAATCTTGTGTAAAGGCGCGCCTTTCAGGCATTCCATGATGAAATAATCGCTCTGCAGCAGACTGTGGCTATCATCATACACGTAGATTTCAGGTACTGGCACAGCGCTGCGCTCCCGCACCAGCCGCATGGATTCTACCTCTGCGCGCATCAGGTCTTTTTCATAGCGTAATACCTGAACCTCTGCGGGCGGAGCAGCTTTTAACACCAGCTTTTGCCCATTGTCCAAATCAATGAGCGCAGCGGCATTAAAGAATCCTTCGGTCAATTCTTCAAATTTTTGAATGTGGCAGCCGTTAAAATGTACGTCAACGATGCGCTGCACCGCGTCTTGTTGGAGCGGAATTTTTGAGAAGCTATACATCCAAAATCCTTCTTTTGCCTTTGAATATTGCGAAACGGGTGGGCATTATGGTTCGTTGGGAATGAGGTGGTCGTCGTTGAGATGGGAAGGAGGCCCGCTCCACGAAGACCACCTCATTGCCAACGAACCCTTATGCCCCCCCGTTTCGCAATATTCAAAGGCCAAAGAAGGATTTTGGTTGTATAGCTTCTCAAAAATTACGCTCCCACCAGACG
>JBBRAT010000075.1:0-10646 GCA_038206515.1 Anaerolineales bacterium
TACTTCACCTCAATCACCCCATCCCCCGAGGCGACAATCGAGCCATCCCGCGGGCTGAAAGCGATCACCTGCACATTCCACTGCCCGGGGTTGCCGGTTTTCAGGGGAATATCCACGCCAAAAACGCCCGCCGAGCCATACTCGCCCTGCGTCAGCAGCGTCCCTTGCGCCACCACCTGATGCGCCGAGTCAAAAATGCGCCAGGTGAGTTGCTTCTCGAACGGCATCAGGTTGACCTTGCCGCTCAGGTGCAAATTGGCGGGCAGGCTGATGGCATCCGTAGGCAGCGCGTCCAGCGTGATGATCATTCGGTCAGGGGTGGCGGTTGGCGCAGCGCGGGTAGCCGTAGGAGGGGCGGGCGGCAGCGTGGCAGTGGCGGCTAGGGTCGCCGTAGGCACGGCAGCGGCGCGGGTGGCGGTGGGCGCGGGATGGGTAGCAGTCGGCATGGGTGGAACGATGGAGGGCAGCGCGCTCGCCGTGGGCGCAGATGCGGTGGCGGTCGGCACGCTAATTTCAATTACCAGCGGCGTCCCATTGCACGCGGTCAGCAATACGCTCAAGATCAACAGATAGGCAAACAGCGTTTTACGAATCATCCATCACCTCGCTCTCTATAAAACACAGACGAATCCGCGCGGTGATTGGTTCCCTATTCTTCTCTAGGGTTCTGCTTACCCATCCCCATGTTTGCAGCGATGTCTCAATCCGGGTAGTGGCTTCCGGCAGGAAGCCCGATGTCAATCGAACAGTGTTCTCTGCAAAACAGAAATATCCCGATAACGACCAGGCTTCCTGCCGGAAGCTACTACCCGGATTGAGTTCGCCGTTCCCCGTTTACGGCATCAGCGCGGTGATGGCTTGCACGTTGGGCAATCCGGTGGTGGTGACCAGCAGAAAGGCGCGCGGCTCCAGGTTCATTTGCGCGGGCAGCTGAAACGGCAGCCGGAACGCCCCTTGCGCATCCGCTTGCCCCTCGCCAATGGCGACATACCCGCTGGAGGGCAGCCCCACCCCATAGTGGAAATGCGCCCCAGCCGGAAATCCACTGCCTTGCAGGTACGTTGCGCTCGCATTGGATACGCCCAACGGCGCGCCCATTGGCGCAGCAGCCTCTACCGCGCCTGAACTGCCGTTGGGAATCGTCAAAACTTGCCCAATGTAGATGCGGTTGGCGTTTTGCAAGCCAGGGTTTGCGCCCAGCAGCTGATTGACGTCAATGCCGCAGCGCAGCGCGATGGCAGAGGCGGTATCGCCGCGCTGTACCGTGATGCTGGTGGGGCAGTCCGAACGGGGGGCGTTTTCTGCCGCGGGAGGGTTGAGGTGGACAGTGGGGGTAATTTCCGCCCCGCTGACAACTTTAATCTGCGCCTGACGTGCGTTTTCAGTTGGGTTACTGCCGGTTGCGTCACTCGCCCAAGGTGTACTCGCCCAGGGCGTAGGCAGCGGCTTTTGCGATGGATAGACGCCAATGGCAGAGAAATCACCCCCCGCCAGGCTGCCTGTCAGGCTGCCCGCCCACGCCACGAATCCAATAAACAGGGCAGCCAGCAGCAGGAAAAAGAATTTGCGCATAAGGAATAATTACTTCCCCGCCGCGTCCACGCGGAACGTGACCGTATCCACCTCCACGCTGGGTTGATCACTGTTGAACGCACTCACAACCCACAACGCGCCGCTGTTGATCTCCATTGGCACGCTCATTTCCAGGTCGAGCGTGTTGCTATCCGCGGTGCGGATGATTTTATAGGGGTAATACAGCCCATCCCCGATTTTGGTTTTGATCAGCACCGCGGCGTTGAGCGGCAGGTTGTGGAAGGAAATTGTAACTTGCGCGCCTGGGGTGGTGGGCGTGATGCTGGGCGCAGGCTTCGCGCCTGCGGCGAGTGCATCCGTTTTGGGCGCAGCCACAGTTGGGATGCGCGTAGCCACATCCACTGCTGCCTGACCGGGCGTGAGCGCGGCGGGCAGGGCGATCTGTTGCCCTACGCTGATTTGATTGGCATTTTGAATGCTGGGGTTCGCCGCCAGAATATCCATCACCTGTAGCCCGCAGCGGGTGGCGATGTTAGAAAGCGTATCGCCGGTTTGCACCACGTACACGCTCTTACATGCCCCCGCAGAGCCGCTTAATAATGGAGAGGGCGCGCCAGAGGAGCTTGCGTCGCTGAAAGGCGTATTTGAAGTGAGGTCTGTATTGCTCATCATGCCGTTTGCCAGGACGGCAAATAACGCTAAAAACATCAGAACAACCATAAACGATTTTAAGTTCATGCGTATTTCCTTAACAGGGGGAGCAATCCCTAAATATGATTATAGACCGAATTGCCCCACAGAGCCGTTAATGAGAAATCTGTAAGTTTGTCTGCATAGGCAATCTCGTATTTGCGTGATGCCCCGTCCACGTAGCGGCGCACTGCGTGCGCCCAGTGTATGCAGGGAATATTCCGGGTGGAAGCGCAGATTTCCGATTTTGAGATGGGCGCACGCAGTGCGCCACTACACGGAGTGGCAACAAAATTCCTCCTCTATGCGATTCTTCCGCATCGGCGCAGATTTTTGATATACTTACCCCATGATGCGCATCCTCCCCCGCCTTTTACGTATTGTCGCGCTTTCCGCGCTGCTGCTTTCCGCACTGTTGAACTTCTCTTCGCCGCGCGTAGTGCAGGCGCACAGTGATGCGCATAGCCAAGAACTCAACCCCCCCCAAGCTGCCCAAACGCCTATTCATTTGACCAGCGTGACTGTGCAGATTTGGCCCGAATTTGACCGCTCCTCCGCCCTGGTGATTGTGGATATGACCCTCGCGCCGGATGTCAAGCTGCCTGCCGCCCTCACCGTGCGCATCCCTGCCGCCGCCGGTGAACCCCACGCCGTCGCCTATACCGATGCGAGCAGCCTCATTACCGTGCCGTATCAAGCTACCACCGGCAGCCAATGGAATCAGCTCACCTTTACCACCCCCATGCCCGAAGCCCGCGTGGAATATTATGACCCTTCCTTAAAGATCACCGCGCAGCAGCGCGACTTCACCTTTCAATGGCTGGGCGATTACGCCACCGATTCGCTCCTCTTTCAGGTGCAGCAGCCCATCCACGCCACCGAGATGAGCTTTACCCCCTCGATGGGCAGCGGGCAGCCCGGGCTGTATGGGTTGACCTATTTCTCATTGGTCAATAGCAATCAGCCTGCCGGAATGAGTTTTGATTTGCAGATTCGCTATAATAAGCCGGATGCCACCCTGTCGGATACGGTCATTTCGCAATCGGTGCAGCCCACTGAGCCAATTACCCAGCAGACCCCCGGACGCGCCACCATGGATGTTGTCCCCTGGATTGTGGGCGGGTTGGGGATTGCCCTTATCCTGGGCGGCGGCTTGTGGTATTGGCGTTCCGGCAAAGCCCAGCCCTTCCCGTCCTCGAAGAATGCTGCGCCTAATGGCATGCAAAGACACCGCAAATCGCCTACCCCCAGTGAAGAGACTGGCGCAGCCTATTGCCAGCAGTGCGGCAAGCGCGTTCAATCCGGGGATGTCTTCTGCCGCGTGTGCGGTACGAAACTCCATTAACCCATGATTAAACAACGCTCCCTCATCATTGCCGTCTTTTTCTCCGGTCTCACCAGCCTTGCGCTGGAAATGGTCGCCTCGCGCCTGTTGGGCAATTATTTTGGCGCTAGCAATCTGGTCTGGGCGTCCATCATTGGGCTGATTATGCTCTACCTGACCGCAGGGTATTTCTTGGGCGGCATCTGGGCGGATCGCTCCCCCAAGCCGCGCACCTTCTTCCAAATTCTGCTCTGGGCGGGCTTTTCCATCGCCCTCGTCCCTCTCGTCGGTCGTCCGCTGCTGGCGTTTGCCGCTGATGCATTCGATCATCTGGAAATGGGCGTGCTGTTCGGCTCGTTTGTGGTCATGCTGATCCTGTTTGTTGTGCCGGTGGTGCTGCTTGGCACGGCTTCTCCCTTCGCCATTCGCCTTGCCATCACGGATGCCAGCCATGTAGGCGCAATTTCCGGGCGGCTTTACGCCATTTCCACCCTCGGCTCATTCATCGGCACATTTTTGCCCGTCCTCCTCCTCGTCCCCACCATTGGCACGTTCCGCACCTTCCTTACCATCAGCGCAATTCTGGTGGTGGTGGCATGGGTCGTCCTTGCCGTCACCTGCGGGCGTAAGTGGGCGTTGATTTATGCCTGGATGCCCCTGGTGATCGCCGTTCTGTTTGTGCTGGGCGTGCGCGGCACCGATAAAGCTCCCGAGGGCATGGTTTATGAGACAGAATCCGCTTATAACTACATACAGGTCATTCAGCAAAATGGCTTTGCCGAACTGCGCCTGAACGAGGGGCAAGGGGTGCATTCCATCTATCACCCCACCGAATTGAATTTTAAGGGTCCCTGGGAGCAAGTTCTGGCAGCGCCCTTCTTCAACGCCGGAGCCGTGCGCCCGGAGGATGTTCACAGTATGGCGATTGTGGGCTTGGCAGCCGGCACCACCGCCCGTGATGCGACCGCTGTCTTCGGCAGTCAGATTCAAATTGATGGCTATGAGATTGACCCTGAAATCGTGCGCGTGGGGCGCGAATATTTCGGCATGACCGAACCCAACCTGAGCGTCTTCGTGGAAGATGGTCGCTGGGGGTTGGCGCACAGTCCGCGCAAATATCAGGTCATCAGCGTGGATGCCTACCGCCCGCCCTACATCCCCGCCCACATGACCACCCGTGAATTTTTCCAGCTGGCGCGCGCTCATCTGACCGATGACGGCGTGCTGGTGATTAACGTGGGTCGCGCCGCCGGTGATCGCCGCCTGGTGGATGCCATGAGCAGCACCATTGGTTCGGTTTTCCCCTCCGTTTACGTGATGGATGTGCCGGATACGTTCAATTCCATCCTCTACGCCACCGTGCAGCCCACCCAGTTGAGCAATTTGCGCGCCAATACCCAGGCGTTGATCTTCGTGCCGAAAACCCACCCGCTGCTGCTCTATTCACTGCAAACCGCCCTGAATCATATGCAGCCCGTCAAGCGGGGTGCGCAGGTCTTCACCGATGACCAATCGCCCATTGAATGGATTACCAATAGCATGATTTTTGACTTCTTTGTCTCTGGAAATGTGGAGAACTTGCAATGACCACTCCTCTTCGCCGCGTACTGATGCCCGTCATCGCCATCCTTGTGCCGTTTTTCCTCATTATGACGGCAATCCGCCTGCTGTTTACCCCTGTTTTCTTCCAGGTGGAATATCGCTCCGCCGCGTTCCCCGCCGACCCTTACGGCTTTACGTTGGAAGACCGGCTGCACTGGTCGCGCGTTTCGCTCGATTACCTGCTGAACGATTCCCCCATCAGCTATCTGGCGGATCAGCGCCTGCCGGATGGCAGTCCGTTATATAATGAACGGGAACTGAGTCACATGCTGGATGTGAAGACCCTGGTGCAGAAGATGATTGTGGCGTGGTGGGTGTTGCTGGCGCTGTTGGTAGGCGCGGTGGTGTGGGCGTGGCGCGCCCGGTGGCTATCTTATCTGCTGCAAGCCCTCTCGGATGGCGGCAAGCTGACCCTGGGGGTGGTTGCCCTCATCCTGGTGGGGGTCGTCCTCAGTTTCCGCGACCTGTTTACCTATTTTCACGAGATTTTCTTCACCGGCGACTCGTGGCTGTTTAATTATTCCGATACCCTCATCCGCCTGTTCCCGCTCAACCTCTGGCAGGATGGCTTTTTGTTGATGGGCGGTTTCACCATTTTGGGCGCAATCGTCCTCATTTTCCTCAATTCACGCTGGGGCGTGGCGCGCCGGGTGAGCGCAAGGTAGAGATCGTCCCAGCCCCGGCGAGAAGATCGTTCGCCTTGCGTGGGGAGGGAACAAGAACAATACAAATATCTGCTCAGGTGTTCTCGTCCGGGTAGTGGCTTCCGGCAGGAAGCCTTGCGTATTGGAGCAATTTTCTCTGCAAAATAGAAATTCCCTCATCATCGTTGGGCTTCCTGCCGGAAGGCACTACGCGGACTGGGATGCCTGAGCAGCAACAAAAAATAGATACTACTCAGTCGCTCCCCACCTATTCGCAGGGGTGATCTCGTCCGGGTAGTGGCTTCCGGCAGGAAGCCTTGCGTATTGGAGCAATTTTCTCTGCAAAATAGAAATTCCCTCATCATCGTTGGGCTTCCGGCAGGAAGCCACTACATGGATGGGGATTCCACGCAAAAATGGGGTTGGGCTGGGGGAGTCTTCATTTTTTCACAGGGAGAGAAGAATCAAGATGGATACAAGCAAGCTGGATATGAAACGCATTTGGATATTTTTAGGCTTTGCCTTCGGCATTGCCTGGCTGACCGCGCTGGTGATTCACTTTACCGGCGATTTGACCAATAGCCCGCAGATTGCGCCGAACATCACCCTGGCGCTGGTGCTGCTGGCAACCACGTATATGGGCGCGCCTGCCCTGGCGAACGTCCTCACCCGCCTCATCACCCACGAGGGCTTTCACAATGTGGGACTGTGGCCCCATTTCAAGAAGGGCTGGCCCCTTTGGATTGCGGGCTGGGTGCTGCCTGCGGTGTTTACCGTCCTCGGCGCGGCGCTGTTCTTTGCGCTGTTCCCCCAATATTTCGGCGGCTTAGAACAGATCCGCGCGCAGGTGGAAGCCACCGGCGTGAAGCTGCCCATGAGCCTTGAACTGCTGATCCTCCTTCAGGTCATCGGCGCAATCTTGATCTCGCCCATTGCCAATTCCCTTGCCACCTTTGGCGAGGAATTTGGCTGGCGCGCGTACCTGATGCCCAAGCTCTTGCCGCTGGGCAAACGCCCCACTGCCCTGATCATGGGCGTCATTTGGGGCGCGTGGCACTGGCCCGTGATCGCCATGGGCTATGAGTATGGCTTTAAATATTGGGGCTTCCCCTGGGTAGGGATGCTGTTGTTCCTGGTATTCACCTTTGCGGGCGGTACTCTGCTGATGTGGTTGACGCTGAAGGGGCGCAGTATTTGGCCCGCCGTCATTGGGCATGCCGCCATGAATGGCATCGCCGCCCTGCCGGTGGCGTTTATCGCTGGTCAGCCGCCCGCCCTGCTGGGTCCGCTGGTCGTGGGCATCATTGGCATGGTGGCGTATCTGGGGTTCGCGCTGGTCTTGTTCTTCCATCCCACCGCGCTCAACCCCGAATTTCCCACCAGTTTAGATATAGAGCAGCCCGCGCCGCTTGCCGAGCAGCTCGCCGAAGCATAAAAAACAACCTGTATCCTAAAAAAAATGAGATGAGCGTCGCTCACCTCATTTTTTTTAGCTCTCTCGTTTTTGGCGGGAAGTTTCGGGCTAACGGATTTGGATAAAGTGATTTCCACAGTTTTGGCATAAGTGTCCCGATTTTTGCAATGCTTTCTGCGAGTAGTATCACTTCGTCAAAGTTTTCCCGTAAAAAACGGGCGATAGAAATTCGTGTGGATTAAGTTGTTAGGCTTTCTCTTTGGTCTGAATATATACGACAAATCCTACTCACCCTCGGGAACAATAGTGACTTCCCAACGTTCGTTAAACTCTGTGACATTAAGCTGCCACTCATTTACGAGATATTTAACGCCATTAATAATTGCATAGCCAGTAGCCCCGGCAGCGATAGGAATCGCTGCTGCTACCGTAACTCCTGCGACCATTCCGCCACCAAGTATTACTCCTAAAGCGGAAAGTCCTGAAGTTATTCCCGCTGCTGAGAGGCCACTGATACCTAATGCACCTATGACAGCGGATATTGAACCAAATCCAAGAATACCACCACCAAAAGTGCCGATTGCTTCAGATATGTGTTCTTTTTCTGTGTTCGATAATTTCGAATATGAAACAAACCCAAGTTCTATTAAGATTCCAACCTGTTTCATCATTTCATCCGATGGCAATGAACGGTTATCTAGAATACGGGTAAGAGTCGCTTCGGAACATCCTATTACTTTAGCGACCCGCCGAACATCAAGCTTGTTGTCTTCGATGAATCTAGCTAGTAATAATCTACAGTTGTCTCGTGTAAATTGATTCATTTGTTACCACTCCTGTTTTCGGCTCTCCCATTTTTGGCGGGAAGATACGGGTGAACTAATTTGGATGAAGTGATACTACTCGCAGAAAGCTTAGCAAAAATCGAGACACTTGCTCTAAAGCTGTGCAAATCACTATATCCAAATCAGTTCGCCCGTATCTTCCCGCCAAAAATGGGAGAGCCATTTTTTTAGGTTAAAGAAAAGGGACTACGCGCCGAATTTGGTCAGGCGCATGGCATGAGCCAACGCCAGGGGCATGGCTTCTAAGGCTTTCATGGTGCCAAACCCGCCGCGCGCGCAGGCGCGTTCGCCAAACTGAGTCTGATCATCCGGGCGGGCGGTCAGCGGCGCCCACAGCAGGAACGGCACAGGGTGCCACGAGTGCGATTTGAGCTTCGCTGGGGTGGAATGATCACCGGTGATAATCAGCACGTCCGGCTTCAGTTTCAGCAGCTCAGGCAGGGCAGCATCCACGCCCTCGATAATGCCCACTTTATGCGCAAAATCGCCGTCTTCGCCGTAGCTGTCGGTCTTCTTGATGTGGACGAAGAAGAAATCGTAATTATCCCAATTTTTCTCCACCGCGTGGAACTCATCTTCGGGCTTTTCGCCTTCAAACTGGATGATGTCCATGCCCACCAGGGACGAAACGCCCTTATACATGGGATAGACGGCTACGCAGGCGGCGCGCAGGTTGTAGCGTTCCTTAAAGTGTTCCAGGCGGGGGTCAGTGGCAAAGCCGCGCAGGGTCAGGCAGTTGGCTTTTTTCTCATCCTTCAAAATTTTGCGGGCTTCTTCCACCCAGCGGTTGAACATGTCAGCGGTGGGTTGGGCTTGAGGATCACGCGCCACGACCTGCAACGGGGCAACGCCGGTGCGCTGCGGATCGGTTTCTTCCAGATCAGGGTGCAAATTCTCGCCACGGAACACCAACGCAAAGCGGTATTCCTTGACGTGCTTGATTTCAATGGTGACACCCGGAATTTGGATTGCCTTCAGGCGTTCCACGATGGGCATGGCATCTTCGGTAGAGATGCGCCCGGCGCGGCGGTCGCTGATCAGCCCGTTTTCGTCCACGGTGCAGAAGTTTCCGCGCGCCGCCACATCTCCCAGGTGAACATACATGCCCACGCCCAGGGCTTCCAATACGCCGCGCCCCACTTCATGCGCCACTGCGTCATAGCCGAACAGGGATAGATGCGCTGGACCGGAGCCGGGCATCACGCCAAAATCAATCGGCAGCGTCTGCCCAATGGTGCCTTCGGTCGCCAGGCGATCCATATTGGGGGTATTCGCCGTTTCCAGCTCGGTCTTGCCGCCGGCTTCCATCGGCAGCCCGCCCAACCCGTCCATCACCAGCATCACAATTTTGGTTTTGGCGGGGGTCAGCAACGAAGTAATATTTGTAAACGTCATAGAGAAAAATCCTTTCCGAATGTGCAGCCTGCAATTGCAAGGTGCGAATGATCCATACCGTAGTTCATTTTACTCTGGTCGCGGAAAAAGAGGAAGTGCCATTTCATGAGGAATTCATCCGGCATCGCTCTTTCTCCCTCTTGACAATATATAGACCGGTCGTTATAATAAGCCTGAGATTATTAATCGGGAGAAGTTTATCTATGACGGCAACGATTTTAGTGTTAGGGTCCACTGGCAACGTAGGCGCAGAAGTGATTAACGCACTGAAAGCGCAAGGCATCCCCGTTCGCGCAGGGGACTTATCCCCTGAAAAGGTGGCGCAGCGTTTTGGCGAGGGCGTTGAACCCATCCTGTTTGATTTTTCGCGCCCCGAGACGTTCGCCCCTGCTTTTGCGGGCATGGAGCGCGTCTTCCTCATGCGCCCGCCTCAAATTGCGGACGTGAAACGCTACATGTTCCCCGCCATGGATGCCGCCAAAGCCGCCGGCGTAAAGCAGATGGTCTTCCTCTCGATCATCAACATTGAGCAAAACAAAGTCGTGCCGCATTACAAAGTGGAAGAATATTTGCGCCCCTCTGGCATTTCCTACACCTTCTTGCGCGCCAGCTTCTTCATGCAAAACCTCAACACCGTCCACCGCGCCGAAATCCGCGACCGCGATGAAATCTACGTCCCTGTGGGAGATGCCCGCACCAGCTTCCTGGACGTGCGCGACATCGGCGCAGTGGCGGCGTATGCCCTCACCCATCCCATCCAGAACAACATCTACGACATCACCGGCGCAGAAGCCTTGGATTACAACCAGGTCGCCGCGCTGTTCAGCCAGGAACTTGGGCGCAAAATCACCTATAAACGCCCCTCTGCCCTGTCCTTTTTCTTCCGCCAGCTGCGCGGCAGTAAATCAGCGATCATCTTTGCCTTCATCACCACCTGGCTGTATACCAATACCAAAAACGGCATGGCGGATCGCATCACCGGCACGGTAGAGCAGATTTTGGGGCGCAAGCCCATCCTCATGCGCCAATATATCCACGATTACCGCGCCAGTTGGGAGAAGTGAACTACCGCTAGGCTAAAGACCTAGCGGCTTCCGACTTCGCTGAGAAATGCTCGGTTTTGAAGTCGAGACTGACACTCTCTCCATCGGCGTGACTTCGGGCAGTTCCAGCCCTAGATTTTGCTTGATTTTGAATGT
>JBBRAT010000076.1:0-10247 GCA_038206515.1 Anaerolineales bacterium
ACGCACTGCATTTTAGCCAACGTCACCGACCGCAAAAAGGTGGAGCAGGTAATGCAGCAGAGCCAAAAGCTCTATCAGGCTTTGTTTGAAAACAACCGCGAAATGATTTTGCTGATAGACCCTGAGACGGGCGGCATTGTCACGGCGAACCCATCTGCCTGCGAATTTTATGGCTATTCCCTGGCTCAATTCACGGGCATGAAAATTTCGCAAATTAACACGCTTTCAGAAGCAGAGGTCGCCACCGAAATGGAGCTTTCTCGCTCGCTAGAGAAGAATACGTTTACCTTTCAACACCGCCTGGCAAATGGTGAAATTCGAGACGTAGAAACCCTAAGCGGTCCCATTGATTTGAATGGCTATCCCCTTTTGTACTCTATCGTCCATGATGTTACCCGTCACAAAAGAGCTGAAGAAGAAGCCAAACGCCTGAACGTTGCCATGCAGCAGCGCATGATTGCCCTGGTAGAGCCTGTTCAACCTGATGGCAAGCTGAAATTTGAAGACCTGTTTAATATAGAAGATATTCAGGCGGTACAGGATGCGTTTGCCGATGCCACTGGCGTCGCTGCGATCATTACGGATGTGGATGGCACGCCCATCACGCGCCCAAGCAATTTTTGCCGGCTTTGCAGTGATTTGATTCGTAAAACTCCCAAAGGATTGGTAAATTGCATGCGCTCCGATGCCATCATTGGGCAGCCGAACGGGAATGGAGCAACGATCAGCCCATGCCATAGCGTAGGGTTGGTGGATGCGGGCGCCAGCATCATGGTGGGCGATCACCACATTGCCAACTGGCTCATTGGTCAGGTAGCCACTAGCGTGTTAGACACGGAGCGCATTCTGGAGTATTCCCGTGAAGTGGGCGCAGATGAGCAGTCCGTTCTCAGTGCCTTGCCTGAAATTACGCGCATGTCCGCAGAACAATTTAAAAAGGTAAGCAATGCGCTCTATAGCATTGCCAATCAACTTTCTAAGCTGGCAATTCAGAATGTGCAGCTGGCGCGTACCCTCATTCAGCGCGAAAAAGCGGAAGAGAAAATTGAACATCAATTCCAACGCCTGACCGCCTTACGCACTATAGATACTGCTATCAATGCCAAACTGAGCTTATCCACTGTTATGGAAGTGGTGCTGGATCAGGCAATTGAGCAGCTAGGGGTAAGCGCCGCCGATATTTTGCTCTTTAACCCAGAAGAGAATCAACTTTTGTATGGTACGGGCAAGGGCTTCTATTCCTCATTGATTGATGAAACAGCTATTTCCTTTGGCGAAGGCATTGCCGGGTATATCGCCGCGCACCAAATCCCGTTGAAGATCGAAGATCTTTCAAAGGATGAGCATTTCTCGCGGAAACAATTATTAAAGGAAGAAAAATTCAGTGCCTATCATGGCGCGCCCCTGGTTGCCAAAGGCGCAGTCCTGGGCGTGTTGGAAGTTTTCCATCGTGGTGAGCTTAAGGTGGAGAATGATTGGGTCAGTTACTTTGAGACTCTGGCTGGGCAGGCAGCTATTGCCATTGATGACGCCTATATGTACGATGGATTGCTCAAAGCAAACCAGGTGCTTAGTCAGGCGTATGATGAAACCATCGAAGGCTGGTCACGCGCGTTAGATTTGCGCGACCATGAGACGGAAGGACATTCTCGCCGCGTCATGCACCTTTCCCTCGAGATGGCAAAAGCCATTGGCATCCCCGAAGAAATGTTCTTACACATCCGGCGCGGCGCGCTCCTGCATGATATTGGCAAAGTGGGCGTACCGGATCAAATTTTGCTGAAACCAGGCAAGTTGAACGATGAAGAATGGCGCTTAATGAAACTGCACCCTCAATATTCCTATGATTTGCTCTCCCCCATTTCTTTCCTTCATCCCGCGCTCGATATTCCCCATTATCATCACGAAAAATGGGATGGCACCGGCTACCCCAGTGGCTTAAAAGGGACAGATATTCCCCTGGCAGCCCGTATTTTCGCCGTGGTAGACGTATGGGATGCGCTCCGCTCTGACCGCCCTTACCGTAAAGGTTGGACGCAAGAGGCTGCCACTGAATATATCCGCGAACAATCTGGTAAACATTTTGACCCTGAGGTTGTTGAAACCTTTTTGAATTTGGTGATTCACCCCTCCGGTTAACCGCTTGACGTTTTTTCTCTCTCCACCATACGCATCACCCGCATTGCCGAACTACTCACTCGTGTTCATAAGAATGGGCAGGTCGAGTTATTTTTAAGAAAATTACCACGTCCACTCTTGCTTATCCCATTCCGTAGTTAAAGGCTCATCGAGGAGCTGGTCATCGTGTTGTTCTGCCATTATAGCAAAACGTTCTTCCCACCCCTGGCGCGGGTGACGTAAAGCATGAATGGGAATCGGAAAATGCCTTTCTTCGTAGGCTTCGATCAACGTTACCAACACATCCAACCGATCAGCCTCAACTCAATCTAGTTGTGCATCCATCATTTTTTCAACTTCTTTCAACGCAGCTTCGTGGTCAGCATCGGTGCGGATGGGTTTGATTTCCATACGATTACGCCTTTCTGTTAAATATCCCCTTTTTGCATTATAATCACACACTTAGGAGAATTAACTTGGAAAATTCAACTGCCAAAAAACAATATTTTCTTCCGAAAACAACGGATTATGCTGCTCTGATTGTACCCTGGATTGGCGCGTTAGAAGATACTCGCCGCCGCACTCTTTTCAGCCTGAAAGACCTTTCTCAGCAAGACTTAGATTGGCAGCCTGATTGGGGTGGCAATAGCATTGGAACGCTGCTTTATCACATTGCTGCCGTAGAAGCCAGCTGGGTATACGAAGAAGTGTTGCAAAAAGAGTTCTCCCCTGCGCTTGAAAAACTTTTCCCTTATCCTGTGCGTGATGAACAAGGTACGCTCACCTCAGTAAAGGATGTCAGCGTATCGCAGCACCTTGCGAGCCTCACCCAAACGCGCAATGCCACTCTGGCGGCGTATTTCCCCATGTCCGATGCTGATTTTAGTCGCAAACGCTCTTTCGAGACGTATGAAGTCACCCCCGAATGGGTCTTGCACCACCTCATGCAGCATGAAGCCGAGCATCGCGGGCAAATAGGCGAAATCCGCGCTATGGCTCAGGCGGCGCACTGATCTTTGCATACGCTACCCAGCGGTCGCGCCCATGCTCTTTGGCATAATACAGCGCCACATCCGCCAGGTGAAATAAGTTAGGGATGGTCATCTCCACCAGGGGCAAATCCTTTGAGGTAGCAAGCCCAATACTGGCGCTGATATGAATGTCTCCATTAGGAGTGGAGACGGAAATGGCCCCAATCGCTTCACGTACCCGTTCAGCAATTTGCCAGGCTTCTTCCTCATTGGCGCCTTCCAATAGGATGGCAAACTCATCCCCGCCCCAGCGCGCCAATACATCCGTGATCCGAATAGCGATCTGGCATTGTTGCGTTAACGCCAGAATTGCCTGATCACCCCCATCATGCCCAAAGGTATCGTTCACTTGCTTAAAGTGATCAATATCCAATAACAAAAGAGAAATACAATATTCGGGGTGGCGTGTTAAAGAATGTAAAGAATGCTGTAATAATTCCTCAAAATGTCGGCGCGTAAAAACTCCCGTCAGGCTGTCCCGTATGGCAAGTTCGTGTAACTGGTTATACAGTGCAGTAAATTCAGAAATATCTCGAATGTGAATAATCTGCCCAGAAAGACGATTGTTTTTAAAAATGGCGGATGTTTTTAATTCATAGAAGCGTTTTTTGGACTGTTCTATTTCCACATTCATCACACTCAGCTTGCTATCAATCATTTTCTGAAGATGTTCCAAAAGAGGGTCTTGAACTTCCGAAAATTTCTTGCCGATCATCTCTTGCTGCACCGCAATCATGTGCCGGGCAGCCAGGTTTAGATCCACAATGCGCTGTCTATTGTCCAGGATGATAATGCCTTCATCTATATAATCAAAGACAAAATCACGGGCAAGGGGCAAAAGGTCAAGGAATTGAAAGCCAAACAAGTTCCAGGCGAGTAACAAACCAGAAAAGCTAAAGATAATCGGAGCAATATTAAAATGAGGGATGAGCGAAAGACCAGCCACATACGCCAGGTCAGCGATAATTGGAAATGCCAATGCCACCAGGAACAAGATTATCTGGCGGCGGTAAATGCCGTGCATCTCAAAAATGGCGCGAATGGAGATCGAAATGGCGATGAAAGAATACAGATACGCCACTGGCGCGTGGATGAAATAAAACCAGAAGCGGTAATCATAGACCAATACTGGGAAAATTCCCGGTTGTACCGACCAATACGGCTGTCCGCGAAACCAGTGATGCAGCGGATTTGTCCAGATCACCAGGTTAGTCAGAATAGGAAGTATGGCGAGCAGACCGAGCAGCTTAGGTGAGGGGCTTCTGCCGCTATATACCAGCACCAGGTAAATTTGCATCAGCGGAAGAAACGTGATCCCCAAAAATTCAATATTCGCCCAAAAAATGCGCTGCTCAATGCCAGCTTGTTGAATTTCGATCAGATCCCCAGCGACCCAAATAAACGCGCATAACATAAGCGCAAAAAAAGCCAACCCCACTGGCGTTTTCCGGCGCTGCCAGGCAAGCAAGGTGAGTGCACCCATGATGATGTTGGAGATCAACAACACAAGAATTTCCAAATTCAATCTCCTTGAACCAGATTAATTTTATCATAGAAGGAGGAGGCTCTGTTTGTAGTAGCAATATTCCCGCGAATGGCATACAATCATAGAGAAGATATTCGTTTTTTCGGATAGCCGCCATAGGAGTTTTCGATGACCATTTTACTTGGTATGATAATCGGTTTTGGCGCATGGTTCGTTTTGCGCTACGTGTTAAGCGCATTTTACACGGTAGATCAAAACGAACGCGCGCTCAAAACAGTCTTTGGTCGCGCCGAACGGATTGGGAACGTTACCGTTGCCAATTCGCCCCTCGGCGAGAGCATGAACGAAGAGGATAAACTGCGTTACAACTACCCGCAGGTACACGTCATTCCCCCTGGTGGACCGTATTTCAAGTGGCCCTGGGAACGGGTTTATAAAGTTTCCATCGCTACCCAAACCATCAATATGGCGCAAGACCCGGATGACCCCCGCGCGAACGATAACGGCACGGTGCTGGATGCCGTCACCAAAGATCAGCTCAATACCGGTCTCACCGGGCAGATTCGTTATCGCATTGCCGAAAGCAATTTATACGCCTACCTATTTGGGGTCAAGCGCCCCATCTCACACGTAATGGGCTATTTTGTCTCCGTCTTGCGCGAACGCATTGCCAGCTTTGAATCCCCTGACGTTCCCACTGATCGTGGCGCAGAGATGAGCATTGTCACTGGCGTTTCCATCAACGACTTGCGCAAAAATTTGCGCGACCTGAACGATCACATGGAACGCGAGTGCGCCACCTCCGCCGTCCGTTATGGCATTATCCTGGATGCTTCGCTCATTACCGGCATTGACCCGCCCGCCGAAGTGGAATCCGCCCTGGCAGCCATCAACACCGCCCATAACCAGGTTTCTTCTGACATCAGCCTAGCGCAAGCGCTTGCCGATCAGAAGATCGTGCAGTCCAGGCGCGCAGTGGAAATTGAAACCCTCAATGCTCAGGCGGAGGTCGAACCCCTCACCGCGTTGGCGAATCAATTGCGCGAATTGCGTAAGAGTGGACCAGATACCCTTGAGTCATATTTGCGCAATGTGCGCTTAAAGTTGTATACCCATGCCAAAAATATCGTGCGCGAGGTGAAATAATGGATACCGTAGCCAGCTTTTTCCTTTCTCTCTTTGTCACCTTCTTCGGCATGTGGGTTATTATGCCCATTTTGCTGTTCGCTCTGCGTCAGTTTGGGCTGTATACCATTGTGCAGGAAGGCACCTGCCAGGTTTTTGTCCTGTTTGGGCGTGTGATTGGCATTATCGCTGAACCGGGACTGCACATTTTGCCCTTCAAACTGGGGTTAAGCGCGTTTTTGGTCAAATGGCTGGGCAGTTGCCGCATCCTGGATATGCGCCTCGATCAGCAGTATTTACGCAGCAACCCGGTCAACTCCGAAGAGGGCGCGCCGATGGGTGTAGGCATCTGGTATGAGATGTATATCAGCGAGCCGGTCTCTTACCTGTTCAAGAACGCCGATCCGCGCGGATCGTTGGCGGCGAACGTTAGCAATGCTGTTGTGCGCTCCCTCAGCAACATGCCGCTTGATAAAATGCTCGTCAACCGCCATGCCATGAGCCGCGCCGTCCGCGAGGAAGTTTCGCCGCGCTCGCACGAATGGGGTTACAAGCTAGGGTCCGTCTATATCCGCAAAGTTCATTTCCGTGACGCCGGCATGACCAATCAGATTCAGGAGAAAGTGGTCAACCGCTTGCGCCAGGTAACGGCTTCGATCCGTCAGGATGGCGCGAACCAGGTAAACATTATCGCCAGCACCGCTGACCGTCAGGCGGCGATTGAATTTGGCAAGGCAGGCGCCGTTCGTCCCATGATTGTCGGCAAGGCAATGCAAGATATTGCCGCTGACCCCGAAGTTTCAGGGGCTGTGTTTGAAATCCTCGAAACGCAAAAAATCCTGGATGGCAAAGGCGACCTGACTCTCGTCCCTCCGCGCAGTGATCTCATCAATCAACTGGTGGCTGCTGAAAAGATTAAGTAACGAGAATATTTCTTCCAGTAATTCAAAAGAGAGCTGTTTTCAGCTCTCTTTTGCTGCTCAGGGATTCCCATATTCGCAGTGCTGTCTCCGTCCGTGTAGTGGCTTCCGGTAGGAAGCCTGTTGTTCGTCAAACAATTTTCTCTGCACAACAGAAATTATCTGATATTTGTTAGGCTTCCGGCCGGAAGCCACTACATGGACAGGGTGACTGAGTAATAAGGGATTACTTTATGATCCCCTGCGCCAATTGATACACTAAATAATCCATCTGCTTGTGGGTGACGCGCTGGTCAATCGGCAAGGTGAGTATCTGTTTCGCCATCTGGATGGCATCTTCATTCCTCTGCATGCGTATATCCGTCAGAATTTCTTCCCAATGAAGGATTAACCCGATCCCAGCCTGCCCTAATCGTTCAAAAAGCGCGTCTCGTAGCGCGCTTTTAACGAAAACAGGTAGCCCCAGCGGCATATTTTCTGCCTGTAATTCGGGGAAAAGCGGCGTAATTTCAGAGATGCCTCGAATTTGTTCCATCAGGTATTCATAGTTGGCGCGCCGCTTCTGCCGGATGCCTGCCCAATCCTGATGCTCAATTTGCCATTGCTCGCCAGGGTCGCCTATGACGACCGGCTCTGCCTCGTAAAGGGCCTCCGCTTGCTGGTAAAGCGCAGTTAACGCAGCATATTTCCCTTGCTTTTCCAGTAAATAATCCCGCAACCCGCGCCGGTATGCACGGATGAGCGGCAGTCGCTGATTTGGACGAGCTGGGAATTTATTTAAAGAGGCAGAAACATCCTGAGTGGTTCGCAAATACCCGCCATCATACGGCACAAACTTGCGCAGGCTGTTAAAGACAAAATCGCCTGTAGGCTGAAGGAGCAATCCCATTTGAGCGTCATCTTCGATGATTAACGCCCCCTTTTTCTGCTGATCCTTCATCCAGGCGCGCACCGGATTAGGTTGCAAAAAGCCGAAATAGTGGATGAAATAGATCGCTTTGGCAGAGGCAGCCTTCTGCGCCAGGTCAACCAGATTAACCGAAAAGTCTGGCTGCACCGCATAAAATTCCCAGCCCATTCCGCAACGTTCCAGCACATCCAGGATCGTGGGACATAAATATTCTGGCAGCAGCACATTGCGGATGCCCCGCGCCAGCAAATAGTCAGCGATCACCGTCAGGCAAGCCCGCCCGCCGTTCAAGAAGTGCATCCCTTGAAAAGCGTCACTCGCCACCTCGGTTTGCCAGGTTGGGTCTTCGTAAAATTCGCCGCCGATAATCATGCCATTCATCTACTTTTGGAAAGTGATATTTTTACCGGAATAAACTACCTTGAAACCAAGAAGTTTACACACGAGCGGTATAATAAAAATGCGCGTCATCCTATTCTTAATTTACAAATCGAGGTTCGCATGTCTGCTGGTACCCTGATCAAAAAAGCAGGACCTTTGCTGCTCAAAGATGGGTCTTTGGAGCAGGTGGGCTGGTCAAGTCAACCTAAACTTGATTGTAACCTGGAATTTGCCCGTCCCACTCCATTCAACCTCTTTCAATCCTTTCGTCTTAAACGATGGGATTATTACGCATTGTTCACCCCTGAATACTTCTTTTCTTTCACTCTGGCGGATTTGGGTTATGCAGGTTCGGTGTTTGCGTATGCAATCCACTGGCAGACGGGTGAATGTGTTGAAGCGACTCTCACATTGCCTTTAGGTAAGGGCGTTATTCTGCCACGAAACAGCACTGAGGGGGATGCACATTTCAAAAATAAGCAGCTGGAGATGGATTTCCTCACCCGTGCAGGTGAGCGTCAGGTGAAAATGATCTGGAAGGAGTTTGGTGGCGTTGGTAAGCCTGATTTCATGACTAATGTGTCCTTTGCCAGCCCTGCCGAACATGAATCCCTGAATCTGGCCTTTCCTATTGGCGGTAAAAAGTTTTATTTCAACCGCAAAATCAATTGCATGCCCGCGAATGGGATAGTCCACTATGGCGGCAAGGAATACATTGTTACCCCAGACTCCTGCTTGGGTAGCTTGGATTGGGGGCGTGGCGTATGGGCATATGCTTCTCATTGGGTTTGGGCTTCCTCATCTGGCTTTTTACCCAATGGGCGCACGATCGGCTTGAACCTGGGATATGGGTTTAGTTTACCTGGATCCATTACCGAACATGCCATTATTCTGGATGGCAAAATTTACAAATTTGACCAGGTGGATTTTCAGTTTGACTCTCAGCATTATACTGCTCCCTGGCGGATGACGTCACCCGATGGCTGCCTGGCGCTTACTTTTACGCCCAGCATGGAACGAGTCGCCCGAACCGATTTGAAGCTGGTCTATACCGAGGTTCACCAGATGTTTGGTATTTATTCGGGTAATTTTACAACCCCGCAAGGGGAGGTCATTCATATTGAGGGTTTGAAAGGCTTTGCGGAAGAACATTACGCTCGTTGGTAAACACATTTTCTTCTGTTTTCCTATACAATAAGAAGGTACGTCACATTTGTATCTCCACTCAAAAGAGAGGCAAACCATGAAATCGAATGTTGGACACCTGGTTTATAGCGTTGATCTCAAGAATCTGCCTTTTTACAAGGAGCTTTTCAGCTTCCTAGGCTGGTCTATCTGGTATGATGACCCCACCATGCTCGGCGTGGGCAGTGAAGCCGGAGTGAGCCTGTGGTTTGGCGCGGCGACTAAGGATTTGAAAAACGATTATGATGCACCGGGGCTTAATCACCTGGGCATAAATGTAGAAGAACAGGCGCAGGTGGATGAAACCGTTGCATACTTGCGGCAACGCGGCGTGCCTGCCTTGTTTGAGACGCCCCGCCATCGCCCTGAGTTTAGCAATGACCCCGCCCAAACCTATTATCAGGTGATGTTTGAATCGCCTGACCGCGTTTTGTTTGAGGTTCTCTATACTGGACCCTTCGCAAAATAAACAAATTAACCTTTAAGGATTCCGCCGCATGCCAGTTTCTTCCAAACGATTTTTCATCATCACCCTGACCCTGGCAGCGGCGGTTTTTTTGATCTTTGCCTTGCCGAACGCCGCCGCATCGCAAAATATGGCAATGATCCGCATGTTTGAACCAGACGAAGCCGGTCCGCTGCCTTATGTATTGCACATGATCGCCCCGCAGCCCACACTGGGGCAAACTCTTCGCGCTTTCCTCTTCTACGATTATTACTACTACGGCTTTCCGTTCTTTGCCCTTTCTGCCCTGGTTGTGCTGCCCTTGCAATGGCTCGGCAAGATCAACGACCTGCCCCTGGTGATGCTGGCGCTGCGTCAGTGGATTAGCGTATTTCCGACCTTGTTGGCTTTGCTGATCCTGGTTTATCTGCAAGATGGCTTCCGCACCTACCGCTCGCCGCTGTTATTCTTATTCCTGGTCAGTATCCCAGCCATGTTGAGTAATACCGGGATTCCACGTCAAAATAAAAATCCCTTTATTTACGTCCAATTGGCGATGAATTTTTGGGAATTTTCTCTATTGTATCATTTTTCATCACCCCTTGCCACAAATTTACGAATATTTTTTGAGAAGTTTTCTGATTTT
>JBBRAT010000077.1:0-10147 GCA_038206515.1 Anaerolineales bacterium
TCCTCGCGCAATATGATCCGCCCGTTAATGGACGTGATTGGCGTGGCAAAGCAAATTACCGAAACTGACCTGCCCGCCCTGGCATCTGCCATGACGGCGATGGCGGAGGGCGACCTGAGCCAGACCTTTGCCGTCACCTCGCGCCCGCTCGGTGTGTATATGAATGATGAAGTCGGTCGCCTGGCGCAGTCGTTCAACGGGGTCGTCAGTCACCTGCGCGAAGTGGCGATTGCCTTTTCCGCCCTCACCGGCTCGCTGCAAAATATGGTCGGGCAGATTGCCGCCCATGCCGCTGACCTGACCGATTCCTCGGCGCAACTTGCCGATTCCTCTGCCCAGTCTGCGGATGCTTCCACCCAAATTGCCTCAACCATGAATCAGATCGCCACCGGCATCAACCAGCAGAGCGCAGCCGTCAGCCAGACCACCGCCGCGGTGGAGCAGGCGGGCAAGTTGATTAACGGCGTGGCGCGCGGCGCGATAGATCAATCCCGCGCAGTAGGCAAGACCGCCCAAATTACCATGGAGATCACCGAAGCCATCCATCAGGTCTCCGCCAGCGCAGAAACCGGCGCGCAGCGGGCATCCCAAGCCAGTCAAGTGGCGCAGCAGGGCGCAAGTAAGGTGCAAAGCGCGATCGCCGAAATGAGCATTATCCGCGAAAAAGTGGCAGTCTCCGCGGCAAAAGTGACTGAAATGGGTGATAGCTCGCAGAAAATTGGCGCAATTGTCGAAACCATCGAAGATATTGCCTCCCAAACCAACCTGCTGGCGTTGAATGCCGCCATTGAAGCTGCCCGCGCTGGCGAAAGTGGACGCGGCTTTGCCGTAGTGGCTGCCGAAGTCCGCAAACTGGCAGAACGTTCCTCTGCCGCCACCAAAGAAATCGCCCAGCTCATCCTCGAAATTCAAACTCGCGTGGGCGAATCCATCGCTTCGATGGACGAAGGCAGCGCAGAGGTGCAGACCGGCGTCAAACGCGCGGAAGAAGCCGGCGTAGCCCTGACGGATATTCTGGCGGCGGTGGATGGCATCCGCAGCGAAGTGCAAGGGATTGTCGGCGCGGCGCACGCCATCAACGCCCTCTCCGATGATTTGGTGAACGGCATGGATACCGTCAGCGCGGTGGTGGAGCAAAACAGCATCGCCAGTGACGCCATTGCCGAGGGCAACCGTGAGATCGCTCAGGCGATGGAGAATATCGCCGCCGTCAGCGAAGAAAATTCCGCCGCCATCGAGCAAGTTTCCGCCTCCGCCCAAGAGATGGCTGCCCAAGTCCAATCCGCCCAATCCGCCGCCCAAACCATGGCAAGCATGGCTGCCGAGCTAGATGCCCTGGTCGGCAAGTTTGTGGCAGTCACCGAGCGGTAAATCTGCAATAAATCTCCGCAGCATGGAAAAGAAGATGCGAAACAGAGTATAATATCATTGTGGCGATAATCATTATCGCCACAATGATATTTTTTCGTTCCAAAGGAATCAGCATGAAATTTATCGGGCGAAAACGTGAACTTCAAGCGCTGGAACATTTTTATGATACCCCCGAAGCGGGGTTAATGATCCTGTTCGGTCGCCGCCGGGTAGGCAAAACCAGCTTGCTCACCCATTTTATGGAAAGCCGCCAACTTTCTGGGGGGTTTTACTGGATGGCGACCACCCACAACGCTGCCTATCAACTGCGCGATTTCTCGCAGGCGATTTTTCATTATGATCCACGGTTTTCGTCTGCTCCTTCCGCTGATTTTACCTTTCCCGATTGGGAATCGGCGTTTGGGCAAATGGCGGATGCGGTGGCGCAATTTTCCACCCCGCAACTGGTGGTTTTGGATGAATTTACCTACCTGGTACACAATGATTCCGCCATCACCAGCCTGCTGCAAAAATTGTGGGATCATCGCCTTTCCAAGATCGCCAATTTGCGCCTGGTGCTGACCGGTTCGCTGGTGGGCATGATGGAGCGTGAGGTGATTTCCTATCAAGCCCCGTTGTATGGGCGCGCGACCTCGCTGCTTCGGTTGCGTCCACTGCCTTACGCTGCCCTGCTGGCATTATTCCCAGACCGCCCAGCGGATGAGCGCGTGGCAATTTACGCGGCAACCGGCGGAGTGCCTGCTTATTTGAATTTATTCACCCGTACCGAAACGTTTGCCTCCGCTTTGCGCCGCGAATGCCTGATCCCGGGCAGTATTATGCTTGGCGACCCGGCGGTCATCTTGCATGAACAGCTTAAAGAGCCGCAATCGTATGAATCCATTCTGTCAGCCATCGCCAATGGCAATCATCAATGGAACGATATTGCAAAAATGGCGGGCATCCCCGAAACCAGCCTCAGCCACTACCTGCGCATTTTGAATGAATTGGAGATCACCGAACGGCGCGACCCAATCTTTGCCCGCGCGGACAACAAGAAGGGCCAGTATTACCTGCGCGATCACTTTATGCAGTTCTACTATCGTTTTCTGGTGCCGCATCTTTCTAAAATTGATCGCGGATATGTTGACGTGGCGGTGGAGCAAATTTCGCAGGATTTGCGTTCGTTCATTGGCGGAGCGGTGTTTGAAGAATTATGCCGCGAATGGACGTTGGCTGCCGGGCTGACGGGGCAGTTAAGTTTTGAGCCGGAAGTGGTGGGCAGTTATTGGCAGCAATCGCATGGGCAGGGTGTTCAGTTAGACGTGGTAGCCGGCAATCAACGCCTGAAGAAGCTCTTAATCGGCGAGGCAAAATGGGGCAAAAACAGTGTCAGCCGCATGGTTTTGACGGACTTGCTCCGCCGCAGCCAATGCATGCCACAAGTGACGGAAGGGTGGCAGGTGCAATATATCTTGTTCTCAAGGGAAGGCTTTACCGAGGCTGCCCTCCAGATGGGACGAGAGTTGAGTATCCAGCTGATCACCTTGGAAGAAATGGAAAAGACGTTCGCCGCAGTCGCCGAGCGGTAAATAAGCTAAGCATCCCTCCACTCAATAGAGGCGCTTGCTCCTCTTTTTTTTGATGGCATTCTCTTTTAATTCCACGCGCTCAATTCGCTGGCGCGATCCTCATCCACTTGCATCAGCGCAGGCAGGATGGTCAGTTCGCGGCGAACCAGGCGCAGCGTGGCGTGGATCAGGTCGGCGGCGGTGGCGGCTTCCAGCAGGGGCTGTTTTTCGTGCGGGGAAATTTGCAGCAGCGCCGCCGATAGGTACGTCAGCAGCAGCGGATCATCCGGGAAATTCATCTCGCGCAGGCGGGCTTCGGCAAGCGCATCGCGACCATGCAGGGGTTTATGTTCGGCTATACGCGACAGCATCAAAAGGTATTTGCCGATCTGCTGGTGCAATTGCGCGGCGGCGCGGCTGACCGTCAGCGAGGCAGGGCGTTCCAGCGGCATGGTCTCTACAAACCCCGTGTAATATTCGTTCACCTCCGCCAGATGCACCACCCGAAAGCGTTCATCCCCCATCACGCTAATCGTAATCGTGGTTCCCTCGCCTTCGACCTCCTGGTTGCCCTCCACTTGCAGCAGGCGCGCCGTGCAGCCCACCAAATACGGCTCTGGCAATGGTCCCATCGCCTCTTCCCCGCGCCGGATGAGCGTCACGCCAAAGGTGCGATTGCCCGCGATCACCCGTTGCAGCATACTCAGGTAACGTGGCTCGAAAATTTGCAGCGTCAACGGCATGCCGGGGAACAAAACTGTGTGCAGTGGGAAGATGGGTATCTCATACATATCTTTATTGTACCCACCCCCGCGTCAGAATCCAGTCAATATAGAAGGATTGGCGGGGCGATTATGGCTTCCTTCCCTGGGAAAACCAGCAAAAACCACCCTCCTTCGTGTAGTCACTCACCTCTGTACCCTAATTTCTTCTTCCAAAAACAGGGAGGGAAAACGGAATAAGAATCTCTCTCTTCTCTTGATCTTTTCCCTCGTATTTCTCTCCTGCGTGATAGGAGCATCGCGTAGTGGCGCACTGCGTGCGCCCATCCCGAAATCAGAAATCTGCGCTTCCACCCGGAATATTCCCTGCATACATGGGGCGCACGCCGTGCGCCGCTACACAGACTGGAATGATCACCAGCAAACCTGCCTGCATGATGGGCGCATTGCGCGCGCCCAGAATGGGAATGATCGCCAGTGAGGCTAGCAGGACTACCCCTCTTCCTTGCGGATTCGTTGGGAATCGCGCCCTTAATCCGCGCTATAATGGATTTTCAGGCGGAATGCCTGACTTTTCCTGCCCCGGAGGGATAATGCCTGGTTCTTCTAACCGCCCTATGCGTATATTCTTACGACTCCTGCGCCTGATCTTGACTGCGCTGCTGATCTTTGCCGCGCCGCCTGCCGCACGGGCGCAATCCGCCCCGCCCCTCACGGTGGGCGAATCGTATGCCAAGACCTACGCCCCGTTGGGCAGCATGGCGTATTCCCATCAATTCAGCGGCACGTTTACCCAGGCTGGCTCCATTTCCTTCGTCCTGCATCTGGATGGCGGGCAGGCGTTTTCCTTTTTGATGACGCCAGACCCCTCCCTGCTGCTGCAATTTGCCATCAAGCGCGGCAAAAATCTGCCCGTGCTGCTTGCCCCTGCCCAATCTGCCAGCCAACCCGGGCAGGCGTTGTTGTTTCAATCCATCCCCCTGTCCGCTGAAGATGATTATTGGATGGAAATATCCACCTTGCCGGGCAGCGGATTGGGGAATTTTTACCTGACCGCCTCCTCCGCCGCCCTCGAAGCCGAATCCGCCCTCCAGACCCCCAACGATACCCTCGCCGCCGCCCAATCCATTGATTCCGCTTTCACCCGCCTGGGTGGCAAGGTACAGCGCGCCGCCCTCATTGGCAATCTGGCTTTTGGCGGCGATCAAGATTTTTACCTGCTGAGGTTGGAAAAGGACGAGACCTTGCAGGTGGTTTGCTCCTCCTCGTCCGATCAGCCGCCCCCAACGCTGCAACTATTGGATGCCAGCGGCGGCGTATTAAAGGAAGCGACCGCTGCCGGAGAGAATGCGCGCAGCCAATTCACTTTTCCCGTACCGCAGTCCGCCTATTATGCGCTGCGCATAGCCAGCAGTCAGAAAATCTTCTATATTCTGGGCATGGCGCGCGGCGGGGCGCTCTTTGAGCAAGAGCCGAACGATACCCCCACCCTGGCGCAGCCCTTCGCCACCAGCGGCGCGATCTTCGGTCAGGTGGGCGTCTTGCCCACCGATGGCTCGGATCAATCCTCCACGGGGATCGTCACCCCCTTCTCCCTCGGCTTTAACCCCATCACCGGCGCGTTTTATGACGGCGACCCTCTCTACCCCCACGGCATCCGCTGGCAGACCACTGAATTTTTGCCTGCCCCGCGCCCGCTGATGGCATTCTCCCTCTGCCTCCCCACCGATGCCCCCGGACACTGCACCCTGCACCAATCCGCCGTACCCACCGATTCGCCTGTCTCGGTGCAGCATTATCAGATGAGCGTGGTCAATGGCGACACGCTGTATTGGTCCACCGGCGCGGGCAATGGACTATCCTTCCGCCGGATCGTCACCCTGCGCCCTGGGATGGATGCCTTCACCGTCACCACTCAGGTGCAGAATCACACCGGCGCGGATTTGCCCAGCCTGCGCGCCCTCGAAACCCTCAACCCTGACCCCAACGGCGTGCCGAATACCTATGATGACGTGCTGCCGGACGGCAAAAGCGTGATGGGCTGGAACGATGCTGGCACGCTGCTGATCGGCTCGCCCTTTGCCGCGGCTGCCTCTGCGGATGGTGCAGATTTGCAAGACCCCGCCCGCGTGATCAACCATCCCGTTGACCCCAACGGCGCGAATTTTGCGGATGTTGCCTTGCAGCTCGCCTTTGACCTGGGCGCGCTGCCCAAAGATGCCCAAACCAGCTATACCTATCTCATCGCGGCGGGCAGCACGCCCTCTGCGGCGCAGACTGCCTACTCCTCCGCCAACCCATCGGCGCGCCAATTTGCCCCGGACGATTGGTTCAGCGTCCCCCTGCTTGCCGGGCAAAAGCTGGAACTCTCCACCCTCGTCCCCTTTGCCAAAAATGGATTGTCTTACCGCAACGCGCTAGACCCCGCCCTGGCGGTGTATGCCCCTGACCTGACCCTGGTGGCCGCCAACGATGACCGTTCCGCCAGTGACCCGCTGGCGCAAATCAACTATATTGCCCCCACCAACGGCAGCTATTTTATTCGCCTATCCACTTCCCCAAAGAATTTTAATAGTCAAGGCGGCGAATATGTGTTATCCTTTAATGTAGATACTCCGCCCACGCTCGACCCGATTGCGGATCAAATTGCATTGCTTCAGGCGAATTTTTCCTTGACTCTGAACGCCGCTGATGTAGACCTGGCGCATGGGGATGGTTTGCAGTACAGCTTGCTGGTCGCTCCGCCTGGCATGACCATCAACCCCAATTTTGGGGTCATTGCCTGGAAGCCCGCCCAGGTTGGCGTATACCCCGTCACCGCCCAGGTGAGCGATTCTCACGGGCTGACGGTGCAGCGCGCGTTTCAGGTGGAGGTGAAGGCAAATGCCACCCGCTTCCAGGCGTATCTGCCAGCAGTGGTCAGACCATAAAAGAGGGGTTTTGTTCATGGATGTTCCAATTTTCACCGCATTGCAGCATGCCTTCCCACAGCGCACCATTGCGCGCGTCTCGGACTTTAAACGTCTTTCGGATGGGTGGGAGAACGAAGTATACGGTCTGCGCGCCGAATTTACCGAAAAGGGGCAGCGTTCCCTACAGGAGCTGATCCTGCGCGTCTATCCGGGCGACCTTGCCCCCGCCCAGCAGCGCGCCGAAACCGAATTCCGCGCCCTCAAGATGCTGTCGCGCGCCAATTACCCCGTCCCGCAAGTATATTCGCTGGAAAAAGACCCCACCCTGTTCGGTCACCCTGCCATCCTGATGGAAAAAATTGACGGCAAGCCGATGTGGCCCGAACTTTTCAGCACGCGCGATAAAGACAACCAGGAATTCACCCTGCGCACCTTCTGCCGCCTGTTCAACGATCTGCATTCCCTCGATTGGCACGAGGGGTTGTCTCAACAGGAGGTCAGCGCGGTAGAAGTCCATTCCCCCACCGAGTTGATTGACCGCCAATTTGCCAAAGTTGCCCCAGTGATGACCGCCCTGCCCCTGCCGGGTTTCGCCCCTGTCATGGATTGGTTGCAGAGCCACAAGCGTCAGGCGGGCGGTATGCGCATTTGCCTCACCCATTGGGATTTTCACCCCAATAATATCCTCATCCGCCCAGACCGCGCCTCCGTGGTCATTGATTGGACTGGCATTGACCTGACGGATTACCGCTTTGACCTTGCCTGGACGCTGGTGCTGATTGATTCTTATGAAGGCTCAGAGTGGCGCGAGCGTATTTTGCGCGAATATGAACGCATGATCGGCTCGGCGGTAGAGGCGTTGGATTTCTACGAGGTCTTCGCCTGCTGCCGCCGCCTGTATAGCATGGCTGCCTCGCTGAAATTTGGCGCGGAAAGCCTGGGCATGCGCGCCGGAGCCGAAGAGATGATGCGCGCCCAAAAAGAACCCATGCGCCGCATCTACACTCTGCTGCTGGCGCGCTCCGGTGTCCACATCAAGGAAATTGAAGAGTTGTTGGGGTAATTCGCCCCAGCCCCCTGACCCCCTCACCCTCGGCGAGAAGATCACTCGCCACGCGTGGGAGGGGGACAGAAAAGAACGCCAATGAAGCTCTTTCTTCGCTCTGCTCCCCTCCCCACGCGTGGGGAGGGGCTGGGGGCTGGGGCGAATTTTTTAGAAGGGATTTTCTTTTTTATGCGCCGAATATTCTGGATGGTCCTCTCTTTGTTCGTGATCGCCTCCCTGTTGGCTGCGCCCGCGCTCTCTGTCCGCGCCGCCGAGCCTGTCCCCACGCCCACTGCCCTTCCTTATAATCGCTTAGCGGCGGGCGCAGACCAGTTCACCCTGCGACCCTGGTCCGTGGCAGATACGCAAGCCGCGATTGCCTCTTTGCAGTCCGCCAGCGATGCCCTCTCCCTGCCCGCTGACCCGGCAAAATCCTATTCCGACCTCGATTATTGGCAAGCCACCGATGCCCTCCTGCAAGAAGCCACCGCCCGCTTTGCCAAAGACCCATCTGCCACTGCGGATTTCCGCGCCCAGCGCGTGACCCTGCAAGCCAAAACGGTCGGCGTCAACGGATTTGGGCAGCCCCTCTCTACCCCTGAACCCTTGCGTGACCTGTTAGAGAACGCCCTCAATTCCGGCAAGGCGGATGAGAAGGATATTCGCCCCTGGCTGACGAGTGTAGATGCCGCCTTCACTGCTGAACCCGCCTGGCAGGTGAAAAATATGTACCTGAAGGGCATTGACGGCGTATTGTGGACTGTGCATGTCAACAAGGGCGCAACCGGTCTCTTCGCCGTGCGCAAATATAGCGCCACCTCGTTTAAAGTCTATTCCCTCACCGATGCATGGCAGCCCGCCGCCCTGGGCGCAGACATCCGCCCGATCTTTACCGACCTGGACGGCAACAACCGCGCCGAAATTACTTTTAAAGCCATCTGGTTCAATTGGTATGAGGTCAATTCCTGCACGCAGACCATCGATAGCTACGAGTGGAACGGCAGTGCGTTTATCAACCTGACCGGCAACGTCCCGCCGCAAACGGTGGAAACGTTTAACGGCAGCCAGTGCCAGGGCTACACCTTTGTGCCTGCCCCAGGCGGCGCGCAGAGCTTTTTTGCCGTCATACGCCAGGGGCAGGTCATCTCCCGGCAGCTGTATGAACTCAACGCGGGCGTGTATCGCTGGTCGCAAGAAGTGAACAGCGCAGTGCCTGCCCCCGCAGACCCCAGCGCGCGCCTGAATTGGGCATTGCAGACCAGTCTGCCCACTGCCGAGACCGGCCGCGCGTTAGAAGAAGCCGTTGCCGCCCCGCCCGCTGACCTTACCGCGCAAGGCGCGGCAGCCATCGATTTTGCGCGCTTCCGGCTGGCGGCGGCATATGCGTATACCAACCAGAGCAGCAAGGCGGTGGATGCCTTCCGCGCCCTCATCCAAAAGCCCACCGCCGCCGAAAGCAAGCAGGTGGTCGCCTGGGCAAAGCAGTTTGTCCGCTATTACGCCCCTGATATTGACCTGAACGGCAAATCCAACACCGTCACCGAGCCGCATCTCTTCCTGGCGGCGCTGCAAACCAATCGCCTGTTTGAAATTGAGCGCGCCAGGTATCGCAGCGGGAGTGCCTCTTCCTTCCCTGCCGTTTACGATGGCGTCAAAATGAAAGTCAACTGGGGCTATGTGGAGCCTGCCTGGCTTTCTGACAGTGGCTCGGCTTTCTCCTCTATGAATGTTGTGACGGATACCACCAACCCGCACGAGCTGTTTAACATCGCTGACCTGTTCCGGCATCAACTGGAAGCAGCCACCCTGCCCTCCCCGCAGAGCATCGTCCCACTGCTGGAGCAGAATCAAGTGCCGACCACCGGCTTGGTGAACGGCGATATAGACGGCGACTACCTGGACCTGCCCGCCACCGCTGGCAACGATCACGAGGATTGGCTCTTCCTGGCAGGCACTGGCTACGAGGAGCAGATGCAGCTGTGGGCGGTCTTGCGTGATGCGGATGGTCGCCTGCATGCCCGCGTGGCGCAGAACTTCCCCGCCACCGTCACCAGCGCCGCGCCTACCCTTTGGCGCACCTACCGCCCGGCGTATGGGCAGGGCTTGCTCAATGCCTATCTGGTGCAGGATCGCCTGCTGCTGCTCCGCGTACTCTTTCAGCACAATCAGGTCGGCTTTGAATCGCCCGTCAGCCGGGATGATCCGCATAGTCCCTGGTTCGGCGTGGGCGCGATGCAAGTCGTCAGCGGCAGCGTGACCGATGACCTGCACGTCTCCGAGCTAAATCACGATGCGCAAATTTTGGGTTGGAATGATGCCAGCCAGCAGGTCACCTTCCCGGGTCCCTCGCTTGCTACTCAGGTGGGCGGCATTGAGCAATTGCTGTTTGACCCTGCCACTTATGCGCCTGATGAAGCCGCCTTGCAGCTGACCGACTTGCTCAAGACCTATTTCCGCGAGGAATCCTTGAGCAATTACCCCCAGGGTCAACGCCCCCTGCCGCGCACCCGCCCGTACCTGATGTATTTGCAGGGCGTGGCGTATGAG
>JBBRAT010000078.1:0-9357 GCA_038206515.1 Anaerolineales bacterium
GACCATAACGCCGCTAAAAACATTCAAAATCAAGCAAAATCTAGGGCTGGAACTGCCCGAAGTCACGCCGATGGAGAGAGTGTCAGTCTCGACTTCAAAACCGAGCATTTCTCAGCGAAGTCGGAAGCCGCTAGGTCTTTAGCCTAGCGGTAGTTCACGCATGATACCGCTGGTATTCTAAGATGTTCGTGGCATTGGAGACTGCTGCCGTATCCCTTGATGCGGCCACTACCTGTTGTAGTAATCATCGTACGTCTTCAATACACGCCTCAAATGCGGTTCATTCAGGATCAGGAGGTGATCTAAGCACGCCTCCCCGACCGTCCGCACCCAACGCTCGGCATAGGCATTTGCATTGGGTGCTCGAAATAGAGTTTCAATGATATGCGCCCCTTCAGACTGAAAAACGGTATCAAATTCCTGAGTAAATTTGCCGTCCCAGTCGCGAATCAGGAAGCGAAAGGCTGTCTTGCTTTCTGAGAGCTCCCAGACTACCTGTCTAGCCTGCTGCGTTACCCAATCAGCATTAGGATGAGCCGTGATTCCCGCCAGATACACTTGGCGCGTCCCCGGTTCGATGAAAAACAGAACATATAACTGCTTCAACCACAGCGTATCCACTGTGAAGAAATCGCAGGCCAGGATTTGTTCCTTGTAATGTGCCATGAGATGTTTCCAACGCTCGGATCCATTCCGAGCTAGTGTGGGTTGAATGTGATGACGCTTGAGGACGTCTCGAACGGCTGATTCGGAAACTGTAAAGCTCAGTTTTAAAAGCTCTCCTTGAATGTTGCCGCACCCATCGAGGATTCTCCTTGGCCATTTGCACGATCAGCGCTTCAATTTCTTGATTGATCCGTGGTCTGCCACATTTTGTTTTGTGTGAAAACGTCCATTTTCGCCGAACCAATTCTCGATGCCAGCCCAAAACAGTCTCAGGCTGAAATAACTGCATGAATTCTCTCAACTGACTTGCAGTACGATGGGTTAGTTCTTTCAACCTGGCGGTGATGACAGCCAGGGTCAGCTTCTCAATCCGCGTGGCGCACACTGGCTGATCTCGATTTCGCAGCAGTATGGATATCAGCTGGCGTAACAACAGGATCTTCAGGTCTTTTTCTGTTTCAGACAATCGCCCGAGACGAACGAAATCAGAGCAGAGAAAAGCTTTGCCAATAAGAACCAACCCATAATTTACTTGCCTCCAGACAGAATGAATGCTCATTCTACCTGAGAGATACCCAGTAAAGGTTGGCTGCTCTGAATTTACTCCCAAGATTTTATCTAGATGGAGTATTTACACCCTACGGGGTCGGGGAGCGAGCACCGAGGTCAAAGATGAGCGATTTCGAGGACTTTTGAGTTATCCCCTGTGAGCTGTGTCGGCACCAGAATTACATTGTCTGGCGTATATTTATAATCTGACGGGACATTTGTCCCTGACATGACGCGACGTCTGCCCATAGGGATTTTGGATCAAACATTATAAAATCAAACTAACGATACCAAAGGGAATCGTTAGTTTGAAACCCGCCCTGTTTGGGGATGGGTTAGTTCAGTTTACTTACAGCGGAGAGGGTGGGATTCGAACCCACGGTGGCCCGGTTGGACCACAACGGTTTTCGAGACCGCCCCATTCAACCACTGTGGCACCTCTCCGAATAGAACAGATCAAATTATACCATAAGTGCATTTAAATCCAGGTTAGATTTCCACGCTTTCAAACAAACGCGGGATGTGAACATCATGGATGCCCACGGATTGCATTTTGGCTTGCAGCGCCTGGGCGGATGCCAGTTCGCCATGCACCAGGTACACGCCTTTCAGGGTATTTTGAGTTGCCTGGGCATAGGCAACCAGGTTATTTTGCCCGGCATGGGCTGACAGTCCGCCAATGGTAAAGACTTGGGCGCGGCGGGTGTATTCTTCGCCAAAGATCATTACCTTTTCGGCGCGATCCGCCAAGCGGCGTCCCAGGGTATAGGGCGCTTGCCAAGAGACGATGAGGATGCTGTTGCGCTCATCCTCAATGTTGTTTTTCAGGTGATGCAAGATGCGCCCGGTTTCGCACATGCCTGACGCGGCAATGATAATCATGGGACCGGGTTTATGGTTGAGCTGCTTGGATTCTTCCACCGAGCGCACGTAGGTGAGCTGGTCAAATTCCAGGGCGGGGTGATGGTATTTCAGGATAAACTGGCGGGTTTCTTCATCAAAACATTCGGGGTGGCGGCGGAACACGTCCGAGACGTTCACCGCCAACGGGCTGTCAATATAGACTGGGATAGACTTGAGCCGCCCCTGCGAAATAAACTGATTGAGAGCATAGACCAATTCCTGGGTGCGTCCGACCGCGAAGGCAGGGATAATCACCTTGCCGTGTTGGGTGAGGGCGCGTTGTAGCACCTGATAAAATTCCTCATACGCCAGTTGTGGGTCTTCATGGAGCTTATCGCCATAGGTGGATTCGAGGATAAGGTAGTCCACGTCTTTAGGAAGCACCGGGTCGCGCAAGATATGCAAATGATTGCGCCCCACATCCCCCGAAAACCACACCCGCTGGGTCTGACCATCTTCTTGAATGGTCAGGTTGGCAGAAGAAGACCCCAGGATATGCCCGGCATCCACCAGCGAGGCAGAGACACCCGCAACCGGAATGAAGTTTTGGTTGTAATCAACCGGATGGAACTGAGCGGCGACTTTTTTCGCATCTTCCAGGGTGTAAAGCGGTTGGACAGGCGGCAAATGCTGCGCGGCGCGCTTCTTATTCATATAATCCGCGTCTGCCTCCTGGATATGACCGGAATCTTGCAGCATCAGCGCAGCCAGGTCACAGGTAGCGGAGGTGGCGTAAATGGGCCCGCTGTAGCCCTGTTTGACCAGGTTAGGCAGGTTGCCGCTGTGATCCACATGCGCATGGGTGAGGATGACTGCATCCAGGGTGTGCGGATCAAAGGCAAAGGTCTGGTTGCGCGTAAAGGTCTCTTCGCGCCGTCCTTGAAACATGCCACAGTCAATCAATAGCCGCTTGCCATTGGCTTCAAGCAAAAATTGCGAACCGGTTACATCTTGCGCCGCGCCGTTAAAGGAAATTTTCATCTAAGAACCCTTCCTGTGGTGATCGTAATTCGAGTAAATGATTGGATCAAGTTGTGAGAACATTGAGGATTTGTGAGCCAAAATGCTCAAAACGCCAGGGGACATCTTGCATCGCTCTGCCTAATTCTTCCAGGCTATGCGGGTTTTGCGCGGCAATGGTTTCAAGCACATCTTTCGGCAAGATAATGTCCGATTCCACGCACTCCAGCTTGGCGGTCGCTTTCCGCCAGGTACGCAGGACTTCCATGCGCTTGAGCAAGTGATCTTCTGGTTTGGGTACGAAAGGGCGATAGGCTGGCGCACCGGTGATGCCCTTTTCCACCGCATGCAGTAAGCCATCCCCATAACGTTGGATCAATTTCAAAGGCAGTCCTTTGATATCGTTTAATTCTGAGCGTTTGCGGGGCATCTCTCGGGCAATTTCTAGCAACATCTGGTTGGATAAAATGCGAAACGCGGGTTGATTGCTAGATCGCGCCTGGTTATTGCGGAAACGGCATAATTGTAAAAGGACGCCCGCCTGGCGCGGGGTAAGCTCTTGCGAGCTAGAGATGCGCCACCATTGCAAAGCTGCTTCGTCATTCACCTCTTGCCCAGCCAGAATGTGCGTCAGACGGGTAAAATCTTCTTCCGCTAATTCCAGGCGATCTTTCTCAATCAGCCGGGCATGTAGAATATCACGCAGCGGGATGAGATAATGCGTATCCATGCGGGCATATTGCAACATGGCATGGGTAAGGGGGCGCTTTGCCCAGTTGGCACGCTGAAAATGCTTATCCGTAATGACCTCAAACTCCGTTTCCAACAAAGACCCCAGCCCGACTGCATCTAAACCTAAAATGCGGGCAGACTGCATGGTATCAAACAGGTTAGCAAACTGAAAGCAGTAATCCCGCTTGAGGCAAATAATGTCATATTCCGCGGCATGAAAGACTTTTTCAATGTGGGGCGACTCGAATATATCCGCCAGAGAAGAAAGGTCATCCAGTTGAAATGGGTCTAACAGATAATCATGTTGTGGCGTTGAAAATTGGATCAGGCAAATTTGTTCCTGATAGGCAAACAGGCTGTTTGATTCCGTGTCAATGGCAATCTTACGCTGGGAATGCAAATCCGCAGCCATGCGCTGCAATTGATCGGGGGTATCTACCCAGATAGGGTCTCCATGAATGAATGCTTCCATGAGAAAATTATAACGTATCAGGAGGAGAAAAGCCGTTCTTATGGTATATTCATTTAAAGGAGGGTCTTATGAAAGAGCGAATATTAATCATTGAAGACGATGAAGGCATTTTGCGCGTTTTGCGCAGGGCATTATCCTATGAAAGCTATCAGGTGGAAACAGCTGTAGATGGGGAAACCGGGCTGAACCTGGCGCGTGAATGGCGACCGGACCTGATGATCTTAGACCTTATGCTGCCCGGTATTGATGGGTTGGAAGTGACCCAGCGGCTGCGCACCGAGGGCAGCGTCAGCATTCCCATTCTGATGCTAACGGCGAAGGATACCATCAACGACCGCGTGTCTGGCTTGGATGCAGGCGCGGATGATTATATGACCAAGCCATTTGAAATTGACGAGCTGCTGGCTAGGGTACGTGCCCTGCTGCGCCGCACGCAATTGGAACGCGCCCCGGTGCTCACCTTTGAAGATCTGACCCTGGATACGTCCACCCGACAGGCGATGCGGCATGGGCGCGTCATTAGTCTGACCGCCAAGGAATATGACCTGCTGGAGCTGTTTATGCGCCATCCACGTCAGGTGATGACCCGCGAGATGATCTTTGATCGCGTGTGGGGCTATGATTTTGGCGGCGAGAGTAACGTGCTGGACGTGTATATCCGCTACTTGCGCCAGAAGTTGGAGGAAGAAAACGAAGTGCGGCTGATCCATACCGCGCGCGGGGTCGGGTACGTCATGCGAGAAAACCCGTAACAAAATGTCGCTGCGTTCGCGCCTTACCCTGCTGTATAGCTCTCTCCTGGGCGGCATTCTCTTCGTGTTCTGCGCTCTGGTCTATTGGTTGGTGGGGCAAAGCCTGCTGACCCAAATTGACGACACCCTCAATCAAGAGGTGAATGTATTAACAAACTACCTGCGGGTGGATTCATCGGGGCAGTTTGATTCGCGTTTCTTTGGGCAATACCAACCAACCGATAGTACGCTCATTTATCAGGTATGGGGCAGCGATCAAAAATTACAGCTAGAACACCCGCATGATCCGCAACAAAAAGCCTTGTACGGTGATTTTCTGAAGCTGGATCGCCCCGCCTATCATTATACGGTCAGTCCATTAGGGCATCTGCGCGTCCTCAGCGTGCCGCTGCATTCGCAATATGGCGAGGCGGGGGTATTGCAGGTGGCGCTCAATTTAAATTTATTAGACACTACCCAACGAATCCTGCTCTCGATTCTGGTGACGATGGCATTGATCTCCATCACCCTGGCGGGGGGAGCGGTTTCGTTTAGTACAGGGCGGTCGTTGGCGCCGCTCGCCTGGGCAACGGAGGTCGCCACGCAGATTTCACGCGCGGATGACCTTTCGCGCCGCATTCCCTATAACGGCAATGAAAAAGACGAAGTGGGCATGTTGATCCTGGCGTTCAACGAAACCCTGGGGCGGTTGGAGAGTTTATTCAATACCCAACGCCGCTTTCTGGCGGACGTGAGCCATGAATTACGCACGCCGCTGACCGTTATTAAGGGCGAAGTGGGACTCATGCGCAAATTCCGGGTGGTGGATGACGAATCACTCAATTCGGTGGAAGGCGAAGTAGACCGGTTGACGCGCATGGTGGGCGATTTGCTGCTGCTGGCGCAGGCGGAATCCGGGCGGCTGCCGATGGATTTAAAGCGGGTGGAGCTGGATACTGTACTGTTAGAAGTATTTCAGCAAATGAAAACCCTGGCAGGGGAACGAATCAGCGTAAAAATCACTGATATCGATCAGATATTGGTGATGGCTGACCGTGACCGGATCAAGCAGGTGTTGTTGAACCTGGGTGGGAATGCCATTCAGTATACGCAGCCGGGCGGGCAGGTGAAGGTTAGCCTGCAGAAGGTGGCAACCAAAGCGCGAATCACCTTTACGGATAATGGGACTGGGATTCCACCGCAGGATTTGCCACATATCTTTGAGCGGTTTTATCGTGGAGAACGGTCACGCAAGCGAGCAAGCGGCTCAACAGGCGGAGCGGGCAGCGGGTTTGGGCTGGGGCTTTCCATTGCTTATTGGATTGTCCACGCGTTGAATGGGGATATTGAAGTTCATTCGCAGGAAGGTCAGGGGACAACTTTCTTTGTGTGGCTGCCGCTCGCGGAAGAAGAAGCGGTTAAAAATTCATAAGGCGCTGCAAAAATTTGCAACGCCTTATGTTTTAAGCGGAAGCGTATTTTAGAAAGGCTAGCTCTTGCCGAAGCGGGTGATGGGTGGCTTTGCGCCACTGTTGGATGGAGGGGTGGGGCGAGATGCGCTCATAGAAAGGCTATGGTAACTCGCCTCTGGGCGGGAGGGACGAGCGGCGGATGGAAGGCTATCATATTCTTCGGTCTGCGCGCCACTGGTGGACACGGGATGCAGGCTGTGGGGGGCAGCCGCCATTGCGCGTTGCTGCGCCATCGCTGCGCGGCTTAAAGATGGATACGGTTGGGCAACCATTGGGTTGATGGTTGCGGGCTGTTGCATTGGGCGGCTGGCGTAGGTGGTCATCGGCACAGCCGGCGAGACTGGCAGCGGAATTTGATCCTCCAGCATAGGTTGAACACCCGCCGGATGCAAAAGGCGATCCATTGCCAACGAAAGCGACCCGATGATGAGGATGCGAATCACCCAGACCATCACGGCTACAAAAATAGGCACAATCAGGTTCATGGTTTGTGGGTCCATTATGGATGCGCTCTGGACTTTGTGATCAACAATCGCCATCGAAACGCCCCACCAAGTGAGGACGGCGTTCATCGTAGCGGCTAACAACCATGCGCCAAATAAATACCAGACCTCTTTCGGTTCATTTATGCCCTGTTCAGGGGTAAAGAGGCGGGCAATCCCGGCAAAGTCCACCCCACAAAAGGCAATCGCCAAAATAGAAGACCAGGGCATGCCTACAAAGGTGAGGCTGCCTAATAAGTCTTGCAGGGCGTGGTCGGTGGTGCTGTAGTTGAAGATTTCAAAGGCGATGAGCGCGATGAAGATGATGAAAACGAAGGCAGCGCCAGGTTGAAGCTGCTGGATTACCTTCACCATGCCTTGATTATTATTTCTTTCAGAGTAAGGAGCCATGCGACCCTCCATGTTTGAAATTGAAAAGCGATCAAAACGCGATTTATGAAATTATGTTCTACTATCATTATAGAAACGAAATTCTAAAAGTCAAGTACGAACTTGAGAATATTTGTAATGAAAATATCCCTGCGAAAACGGGAGATTTTCATCAAGATACGACTCAGTGCAAGCTGCCAGGATTTTCCAGATGCGATTATACAATAAAATAGACCAAATAAGAGATTAAATATCGTTTTATTAAGAAAGTTCTTACATTTCTGACAAGTAGAATGGATTTTTATAGAATGTCCGCTGCGAGCGGGTCTGTGGGATTTTATGTAGTGTTAGTCGAGAAGGTGCGCAGTACGCTCTCGACTAACACCACGCCAATTTCTAAAGAGCCCCGCGAGCAAGAACGGGATACGATGGATAAAATGCTATAATCAAGGGGATATGTCAGATCAAAATAATGAATTGAGCGAGCGGGAACGAGAAATTTTAAAATTAGTAGCTACTGGTGCATCTAATAAAGACATTGCGCAGCAATTGGTCATTAGCCCCAACACGGTAAAAGTACATTTGCGCAATATTTTTGCAAAAATTGGGGTTTCCTCACGCACCGAGGCTACTCTCTATGCGATTCAACTGGGGCAGGTCAGCCCGCCGCCTGTAGCCGAGCAAGAAAAAACAGAGGATTCCGCGCCCCCTGCTGTGCCAGAAACAACGCTCATCACAGAAACGTCATCCTCCGTAGCAACTGCTCAACCCAAAGCGGATGTCGTTTTGCCGAATGAGAAATTAATAAAGCGCCAGGAAAATCGCCTGCGGAATACGTTAATGGTGATTATCCCTGGGCTGCTGATCGGGCTGATTACTTTGCTGATTGTGCAGCGCATCTTCGGCATCCCCTTTCTCACTGCCACGCCACAAAGCTCTGCGAAATCCACCCTGCCGGTACGCTGGTCTACTCGGGCGGCGCTGCCAGAGGCTTTAAAAGGAATGGCGGTGGTTGAAGAGGAGAACGCCTTTTATGTGATTGGCGGAGAAACATCACAAAGGGTGAGTGCAGCAGTCCAAAAATATACCGTGTCTACCAATTCGTGGAGTGCGATGGCAGATAAACCAACCGCTGTATCAGAGGTGCAAGCTGCATTGTTGGGGGAGAAAATCTACATCCCGGGCGGCAAGCTGGCGGATGGCAGCTGCTCCAACCTGCTGGAAGTGTACAGTCCGCGCCAAAATCAGTGGGAAAAGAAATCTGACTTACCTATCAAGATATGCAGTTACGCGCTGGCTGCGCTGGAAGGTCATTTATACCTGTTTGGCGGGCGGGAGGACGATCACTACCTGACGCAGGTCTGGTCGTATGATCCGCAAGAAGATCAATGGCGAGCGGCGAGCCCAATGAGCCAAGCGCGGGCATTCATGGGGGCAGCGGTGGTGGGCGGCAGGATTTACGTCTTGGGTGGTTATGATGGCAAGCAAGCGTTGGATTTAAACGAAGCCTATTACCCGGCGCGCGAAGGCAGCGGAGGGTCTGCCTGGGAACGTTACTCCGCGTTACCGAATGGGCGATATGGCATGGGGGTCACCTCCATTGCCGGGTTTATTTACCTGATCGGCGGCAAGGGGGAGCAAAACAACCCGGCGGTCAACTGGCAATACCTTCCACAAAGCGACCAATGGGCAGAAATTGAGGTTGCGCCGCAATCTGTAGGCGCGTTTAATGCGGTTGTCGCCTCGGGGGGTTATTTGCACATCCTGGGGGGAGAGGCAAATCAGGGGTTGACGAATCAACATCGCATGTATCAGGCAATTTTCACCCTTTCCGTGCCAAGCATCCAGCAAAATACCCAACCTTAGAAAAGGGATCTCTGGGAATTGGCGTGGGGGGGTTTTTGTGGGGGAGATAGTGCCACACAACAACAAACCCCCCCCATACCCAAAAAAATATAAAATGGGGGAAGGGTCACGTGTTGATAAGAAAAGGCTTGGCG
>JBBRAT010000079.1:0-8365 GCA_038206515.1 Anaerolineales bacterium
GGCAGCAGCGATAACATGCGCGAGGGCAGTCCGCTGTAGAGGTTATAGAGGAGGGGCAGCATCATGGGGAGGGACATGCTGAGGGCGATGAGGGCAACGCCCACCTTGAGGGGCATGCCGAGGAAGAATACCTGCACCTGCGGCGCCACGCGCGAGATCAAGCCCAGGGTGAGGTCCGTCAGGAAGAGGGCGCAAAAGACGGGTAACGCCAGCTGCACGCCCGCCGCCAATAACTGCGAGGACATGTGCAGGAGGACATCCACCGACCCAGGGGCGAGGTTGCTGTTGATGGGGAAGGCGACAAACGACCGCCCGATGGCTTCGATCACCCAGTGATGCCCATTGATCATCAAAAAATAGAGCATGGCGACCATGACGAATAGCTGGTTGTAGGCGGAGCCATTCTCGCCGGTGGTGGGGTTGAGGGTACGCCCTGAGCTAAAGCCGCTCTGTAAGCCCATCACTTCCGAGGCGATCAGCACCGCGCCGAAGGTCAGGCTGGCGGCAAAGCCGGTGAGCGTGCCGAAGAAGATTTCCTTCACCAGGGCGATGCCAAAGACCATCATGTTCATCGAGGCGGCATCCGCAGGCAGGGCTGCGCCGGGGGTGAGAATGATGGCGAGCGTCACGCCGAGTAAAATCCGCGTAGTCAGGGGGACGGAATCGCCAGATAGCACAGGGACATGCACCAGCACCGCCAGAATGCGGGTGAGGGCAAGGATGAAGATTTGTGCCTGTGCAATCGAGACGAGCATGACAAAATGCGCCTTTCGGACAAGGTTTGAGCAATCTGTTTCAGTTTACGGGGTTATAGAGGGGGAGTCTGTAAACAGGAGGTGAAGCTGAACTAAACGGCGCGTAAAATGTGCGTTTAATTGAAAGATATTATTTTCTCATTTTTTGAACTGAAAATTTTAGAGCGAAAGAGGAGTATCGCTTATATTAGCTTATTTTTGGCGAGATATTGCTTGAATGAAGGCAATAATATGAGAAACACCTGTACTTGATGGAATATAAAAACGACTGATCATGTCGAATATTAGAAAACCAGCCACGATGATCCCAATAATTAAGATTATTAATAGAATAGCCTTCATAAACGGTGAGAGCTTGTTTTTTTGTGGCTTCCTATTTTTCTTTACCGTACCATTTGCAGGAACGGCTGTCTTTGAGGAATTTACCGGCAGCGCTCTCGGAATAGATGGTGAAGGCGTAAGATTTACCGGTTGCTTGGTAACAGCGGATGGCATGCTTGTTGGGGGCGAAACAACATTTTGAACTGGTTTAGACACAGGCCAATTTGCATATAGTTTATCCATGAGATTGTCATTATCAATCTGTTTTTTTGAAACGTCATTTTGCGGAGTAGCCAATGAATGAGTACGTATTGGGCTCTTGGGAACGATCGGTGGAACATAATCTTCTTGTTGAATATAGGTTAGTAGTTCGTTTGAAGAACTGCTGGAAACTGATGCAATCCCTCCTTCTTGATAAGCCTTGATTCTTTCATTGGCTTCCCTTTCACCACTTAATATTTCTATTTGTTTTGGAGAATCAAGAACGATTCGTAGCGTGCCTCTATAAGATGAAATAATCCCAGTCACACTGATAAATTTTCCTTCAAAAGAGGAGTCTGGGATTATGTTTAATGCAGCGAACAAATCTAGAACTTCAGGCCAAGCGACGAGGCGGAAACAATGCTCTTGCCAGTTCCCAAAATTAAAAAACAAATAAGGCTTACCGGAATATCTTCCATTTTTAACTCTGTCACGATGGGTATCCGTAATTTTCCCCACCACCTCAACCATTTCGCCTTCGCGCTGCTGGATTGTATCCTTTAATTTTGCGTTTAAGACGGGAAATTGTGGGGTATACCGCCGAGTGGGTACAATTTGTTGGGTAGGAACAGAAGGAGCAAGTGGACGTTTGGATAAGAAGTCCATTAAGGAGGGGATGTTATTAAAATCAGCTTGGCATACTTGGCGAAATTGATTGACGAACGGTTTAAGATCGGGAAACTGCTCTACCTCTGCAAGGATAGCGGAATGAAGTGGCGAATCGAAGTCTTTTCGCCCGAAGAGCAGCCCTTCTCCATTTCCATAATTTGCCCATAAGGAAGGTTTTTTGGATATAGCTGCTAGTGATAAATAAATGACCAGGCACGAAAAGCGGTCTATGCTGGTATCAAAGTGGCGATTCGTGCGCCCGGGGTGCTGAAAATTGACATTGCCTAACTCATGGCTTTGATATCCTTTCAGCCCTGGTACAAACATTCCATCGTAATCAATCAAAATCATTTTATTGTTTTTGATAATGATGTTTGCGCCAGACAAATCACCGTGGGCGATATTGAGTTTTACCAGTTCGCCAACCACACGCTCAAATTCTTCTGCCAGGGATGCGACGACCTGCTGATTTTTATAGTTGTGATCAAGAAAAGTGCCTAATGTATCCCCCGTCACCCAAGGCATAAATGTGATGGGGTACCATTGTCCTTTTACCAAAATTCCGCTCTTGACGTAATGTGTAGAGATGAAAATATCAGATGATATGCACTGCTGAAGAAATTGGCTGACTGCCTCATGCCGTTGTTCGCGGTCTGCGATTGGTTTATGGAAACAGCGAACCGCAAATTCTTTTCCTGGCTTTTGTAATTTATAGGTAATCGCAAAGCCGCCTGAACGCACACGCGGTAAACCCATTACTGGATCCGTTTCAACCTGGCAGTTTTGCAGTTCGGCTTCTCCGAAACACACCTTTGGATTTTGGATCACTTCTTGATATTGTATTGGAGTGGGAAGGGTAGAGATCATTGGATATATTCCCCTATTCAATTAATCGTAATATATATCAGAGAAGTATCATCATTTTTGATTGCTTTAGAGTCGCGCAATTCAAGGATCAGTTTTTCAAACCCAGATTGATCACTCACCTCTGGTTGCTGTAACGCGCAAAACAATTTCTGGATAGGCATATTCCCTTGCTCTGTTTTGCGCATGAACCAGCAAGCCAAAGCATCAGTCATCAACAAAAACTGATCTCCGGGCGACCATGTACCCCTTGTCGCTTTATCGGACAAAGTTTCCCATATTTGTTGGTTTCTTTCTGGTATCGAGGAGATCAAGATAGGGTTATTCGCAAAATCTTCAGACCGGGCTATGGGATATTTCGTGATCAATTCTTCGTTGCGTATTTGAAATAAACAAGAATCACCGACTGCTGTTGCTTCCCAAGGTCCACCTGGTTCACCTGATTCCTTTGGGTTGGGCGTTACCCGAAACCACAAGAGAGTAGAAAATGACCCTTGCTTGACTTTTTCTTCAGCATGCCAGGGCAGTTTCATTTCGTTGATCGTTTGTGACCACTCTTTTTGAGCTGTTGATACAGCTGAATCGGTTAATCCTAGGTAAGGATCAGCCAGGCTTTTAACCAATAGATTTGCCCACAGAGAAGAAAATGAAGTGCGGGTTGCTCCATCTGCCAAAGCGCAAATAAACGGTTCTTCCCCGGAAAAGGCACTGTTCCCGTTTGGGCTGAACGCATCCTCGTTTTCTTCCTGGCAATTGCCATCTTTCGCTAACGTGTGAGATTGCCAGATTATTTCCATCTAAAGATCATCGCATATTGGCGGGTCTTGTACCAATTTCCAATGCCTGAATAATTCCAGATATTTCGGCATTGTAAACGATTGCTTTGGCATTCTGATCAAGTGGTTTTCCTAACAACTCGCTGGCTGTTTGCAGCATATTTGGCGTCAATTGGCTCGACATTTCGTACATAATCTTCGATACATCATCTGGAAGCGTTTCTGCATTGTTTGGAAAGAAACTCTGCTGCGCCAATGGATTGGATGATGCATGTACGGTCAAGAGAACCACATTCCCATCCGAAGTGGATAAATTCCGAAGGGATTCCGCGATTGGTCGCGGATCTCCGTCTGTTGATTCTCCATCGGTGAGGTTGATCACAGTAGGAGGGTACGAAAACTTATATTCTTCGACCCATCGGTACAGAATATCATGGGCTAATTGAAGCGCCTGGCACATGGGGGTATTGCCGTTCGCAATCGGATCAAACCAAACAGCGAATTTTGTCTTTACTTCAATGAACCCACCCGCGCCATCCGATTCTTTTCTCAGCCGTTCTTCAATTCGTAGAGGATTGGCATATAATTCGTCTACCCAAACCAATTCCTGACCGGACAGGTTCCCACCCAATGCGGGACCGACAGAACTGCCGTATCCAATTACGCCCACTTGGTAGTATCTTCGTACTTCAACATCTTTAGACGCCAATATAACCAAGTTTTGAAGAACCTTATTTAATGCATCCATTACAAATTGCGCTTTACGTGGATTATCCTGCACTCCCATAAGGGGAGATGACATAGAGCTGGAATGATCAATAAGGAATAAGAAACAGGTCGGATTCGCGCGGCTAATTTCTGCTTGGTAAGACATTTTATTCTCCTTAGTTTTTTATAGGTCTAAAAGGGTTATAAATTCTTTGAATCTTGGTGGGTACGATGTTGATTATACTCTATTGTTAAATTATTTCAATGAACCGGTAACATCTGTTTCAGTTTACGGGGTTATAGAGGGGGAGTCTGTAAACAGGAGGTGAAGCTGAACTAAACGGCGCGTAAAATGTGCATGTACTGAGAGGATTAATCATTGCTAAGGTATAATTTTATACATGAAAAAATCTCGTCCACCGGTACATTATATCTATCCGTTTGGCAGCTGGTTGGGGCGTGCGGCGCTCTGGCTGCTGCTGACGGTGGTCCTCATTTTCGCGTTATTTGATATTTTTGGCGCGATGGAAAATGCCCTGAACGGCGTGTTTGGCTGGCTGGATGCGCTCCGGCTGGCGGCGGCGTTGCTGGCGGGCGGGGTATTTTGGGCGTATGCCACGAATTTATATCCGAATGTGGATGTGGCGGAAGACGGGCTGCGGGTGGAATGGTTCCGCGGGATGTTGTTTATCCCATGGGAGCGGGTCATTCGGGTGAAAGAGGCGAATAACCTGGGGTTTAAGGCGTATGCGGTGCAGGTGAAGGGGTTAACGCCTTTGCATCGCTTGTACGGGATGTTTTATTTGCGCCGGTTTTACCCTGCGTTTGTCATTTTTTCCAATTTGCCGGAGTATGAAAAGCTGCTGGAGACCGTCCGCAAACATTTAGAGGCGTAAGATCACCCCAGCCCCCTGGCGAGAAGATCACTCGCCTGTCCCCCTCGCCCACAAGTAGGGAGGGGGGAAGAAAGAGCGAATTGGATGGCAACTTCTTACCCCCTCTGCACTTGTGGGTGAGGGGGGAAGAAAGAGCGAATTGGATGGCAACTTCTTCCCCCTCCCCACTTGTGGGTGAGGGGGTCAGGGGGCTGGGGTGAATGGCTTTACGGTATCTTATATCTGGCGCGCTCCACGCCCTGATCATCAAGCAGGGAGAGGGTGTCGCCGGGACGCCAGGCGGGGGAATTGCGATTCCAGTAGAGGGTAGTGGCGGTATTGGTGCCTGCGCCGGTGTAAATTTGGACGCTGCCGTTTTCAAAGACCACCAGTTTGGGGGTGGGGGCAAAGGTGTAGATCACTTTTTGCTGATTCTGCAATCGCCAGCCGGTGAGGTCTACGCTGCCTTTGCCAATCCGCTTGAGGATGACCGCTTCCTGACCCAGGTCGCCTGCGCCCATGACTGCGCTGATTTCCATGACGGGTTGGTCGGCGGGGGCAAGGTTGCCGCCAGAGGAGACGATGACCACCTGGGGGGTGGGGGTCAGCTCAGGTTGGGGCGGCAGGGAGGAGAGGGTGGGCTGCGGGTGCATGGCTGTCCACACGACCAGCACGGTGAGGGTGGTCAGCGCAGAGACGAGGATATTTAACAGCAGATAGGGCAGGATGGATTTGGGTTTGCTGCGGTGGATCATAGCTCCATGATAGCATAAAAGGGCGAAGTTGAAAATTCAGAAGCGAATTTTCAACTTCGTTTTCGTTTTTTTATAAATTCTGTAATTTCAGCACAGATTGTTCTTTATCTTTGACTTCGAGCATGACGTCCAGGTCTAAGCCGTTCAGTTGGGCGGCGAACTGGGCGAAGGCAGCCACATCTACACTGGCGGAGTGCGCGCCGTTGGGTTTGCCGGGGAACGGGTCGGAGTAATGCAGTTTGGGGCGACCATCGGCGGGCTGCCAGGTGCGGGCGGCGGTCTGTACCTGTTGGCGGAGGGTGAGGTCGGGCAGGGAGGGGTTGAAGCGGTGGTGGAAGACGTCAAAGACCACCGGCGCGCCGGTTTGCTGGCTGACGGCGAGGGCATCGGCAAGGGTGTAGCTGCGCTCATCGTTTTCGATGATCAGGCGGGCGCGCACGGAGGCAGGCAGTTGGCGATAAACGTTGATAAAGCGCTGCAGGGCGGCAGGTTTATCCCCATACACGCCGCCCAGGTGCAGGACGAGCTTATGCTGCTGATCCAAGCCGAGGGCATCCAGCAGGGCAGCGGAATAAGCAAGCTCGGCAATGGCGGCGGTGACGACTTCGGGGCGGGGGGAATTGAGGACGGTATATTGCCCTGGGTGCAACGAGAGGCGCAGGTCGTGTTGGCGGGCATAGCTGCCGGCTGCCTCTAGCTCCGCGCCCAGGTCTGACTGCCAATCCAAGCTGCGCAGTTGCGGGTGCGAGGCGAGGGGGATCAGGTCAGAGGTGAGGCGAAAGAGGGGGATGCCGTGCGCCACGTTCCATTCGAGGATGGTTTGCAGGGCGCTGAGGTTGGCGCGCGCCAGCTCTTCGACACGCTGCGGGGTGGCGGAGGCGAGGCGGCAGGTGCGGTTGGGGCTGGGCAGTTGGGTGTGGATGCAGGCGTATCCCAGGCGAAGAGTCATGGAGTCAGTATATAAGGAAGGAGGGGGGGCAGGCAAGCGCGTGTACAGGCTGCGCGAACGGTTTAGGTGATGGATTTGCGTTCGGCGGAATAGTTTTGGGCGCGATTTTCGCGTAATGCCTGGGCGATGCGCTGAACCGCCTCAAACAGGTCGGCATAGGAGGTATAGAGGGGGGTGACGGCAAGGCGGATTTGATCTGGCTCGCGGAAGTCGGGCAGGAGGTTCATTTCGGCGATGAGCGCCTGGCTGAGGGGGTAGGCTTGCGGGTGACGGATGGAGACGTGCGAGCCGCGCCGCTGTGGGCTGCGTGGCGTGACGACTTCTACACCGAGGGGCGCGAGGAAATGGTCAATCAGGGCGATGAGGTAGGCGGTTTGGGCGGCGGATTTGCGCAAAATGCGCGGCATTCCGGCGCGCTGGAAGATTTCCAGGCTGGCTTCGAGGGGTTTGATGGAAAGGATGGGCGCAGAGCCAACCAGGAAGCGGTTGATGCCCTCGGCGGGGGTGTAAGTGAGGTCAAAGGCGAAGGGCGCGCTTGTCCCCCACCACCCCTGAATGGGCGAGGTCAGGCGGGATTGCAAATCCGCGCGGACGTAAAGAAAGGCGGGCGCGCCGGGTCCGGCGTTGAGGTATTTATAGGTGCAGCCGACTGCCAAATCCGCCTGCCACGCATCCAGTTGAATATCCACTGCGCCGACCGCGTGGCAAACATCCCATAAGACGAGTGCGCCAACGGCATGGGCGCGGGCGGTGATGGCGGCGGCGTCATACAGGTAGCCGGATTTGAAAGTGACCAGCGACAGGCTGACCAGGCAGACTTCCGGGGTGAGCGCATCCAGGATGGTTTGGGTAGGGTCGGTGGAATCATCAGGCAGGAGGCGCAATTCCAAATCACGCGCCTGGGCAATGCCTTGCAGAATGTAGAGATCAGAGGGGAAGTTGAGGGCATCGGTGAGCAGCACGCGGCGGGAGGCGGTTGCCTGTGCAGCGCAGGCAGCGTCAGCGAGTTTGTAGAGATTGATAGAAGTGGAATCCGCCACGCGCACCTGGTTGGGGGCGGCGCCGAGGAGGGGGGCAAGGGCTTCGCCCACGCGGCGGGGCGCATCCCACCAATCCGTCCCCCAGGCGCGCACCAGCTGCGTTCCCCATTCGTCCACCAGGGCATTGCGCACCTGTTGGATGGCGCGGATGGGCATGCGACCGAGCGAATTGCCGTCCAGGTAAAGCAGACCAGGCTCCAGCGGCGCAAATTCCGCGCGGAAGGCGGCGAGTTCATCCTGCGCGTCTTGGGCGAGGGCATAGCTGAGGGACAAGGGGTCAGCAGTGGGCATGAGGATATTATAACGCGAAGCGGGCGAATGAGGGGAGGATCGCCCCAGCCCCCTGGCCCCCTCGCCCATAAATGGGGAGGGGGAAGAAAGAGCAAAGATCACCCCAGCCCCCAGGCGAGAAAGATCGCTCGCCTTGCCCCCTCGCCCATAAATGGGGAGGG
>JBBRAT010000080.1:0-8230 GCA_038206515.1 Anaerolineales bacterium
GGATAATTGATCTTCGATCGGTTGTAAAAGTGCTAAAATGTCCATGTGGGCTTCTTGTGGTTTTGAGTTTTTGTCTTAGTCAACTAAACTCTAATACAGAAGCCCATTCACTTCAGCCTATTTTTGGCGAAGGTATTGATAGGTGAGAAGAAATATCCCGAATGCTTTGGGCGTGACGCTCAAACTGGGGCAGGTCATATAAGACAATCCGGCGCAGCACTCCGCCTGCGTTCGCTTCAATCGTGATATTCCCAATGCGCAGGATGCGCTGCCAGGCAGATTGATGGGTCGAAATATCATAGATTGCTTCAGGCGCAATCCGTATGCGGTGACCATTCATTGGCACACGCAGCCCCAAAGGACTTAATTCGTAGCGTGTAAGCAGCCGGTGAAGAAAGAGATACCCCATGACCAGCCCCAAGAGCCCGCAAGTCAGCGCAGTAATCATCAATTTTAATTCGATGGCTTCCTGAGTGATCTGATTCATCAGCAGCACGCCCACGACTAGTCCCCAAAAGACGACCATTGCCGGAACAAGCGAAGGGCGAGCGCGGAAGATAAGAGCGGTCTTTGCCTCGCTTTCTTCCATGGGCATCGCCCTTGATTCAAGGGCGACCAGATTTTGTGCAGCAGGCAAATCTGCCATTGGTTGCACCTCGCTAATAGATAATACCGCCCGCTGAGTTTTCTGGTCTGCCTCTGCCACTGATAATGGGGCGACATCTTCCGTTTTATCAATAGACGTTTCTTTTTCAACAACCTGCGTATTTTGCTCTACGGGGGCAGAATCAACTGCGGGGGCTTCCGCCTGAGCAGAATCAGGGATAGGTGACACAGAAGGCGCGCGTTTTTGCAAAAGCTGTTGCATACCGCGCTGCGCGGCGGGATGATTTGGGTCAATATCCAATACATGACGGAGGCAATCCAGGCGTTCACTGTCGCTATCCACTGCGCCAGAAAGCCATAACCAGCCGTTCAGGTCATTGGGGGTCTCTCGCACTGCGGCGATGAGCCATTTATGCGCTTCCAGGCGGTTACCCGCCTTCAGGGCTGCAATTCCTCTTTGAAGTGTCTCATTCATGGCTTAAATATATCACACCTCTGGGTGAGGCTCTCCGCTGGGCAGGTGAAGATTCGGAACAGCCTGATCCAGCACTGCCCGGCAGTTTGGGTAATTGACACAACGATACAGGATTCGCCCAGGCAACGAGTATGCGCGTAATGGGTGAAGCTCCATCGGGAAGTGGCAGCGTGGGCAAAGTGGGGGAAGATCATGGCGTAACTGGGATGGCGGCGGAGAGAACCAGGTTGATATGGTCATCAGCAGGCGCAGGAGCGGATTTTCTTGTGAGCGCGCTTTGGCTTGCTGCATCAGGCGCAATAAACCATCCCCATCAATTAACTCAATCGGCTTTCCGCGCGCCCATTTTTCAGCGGGGATCGTAATTTCAGCAGTTGTCACCAGAATAGCCTTCTCTGCCCGCTCGCTGACCATAGTGCCGTACAAGTCGCGGATGATGGATTCACCCACGGATGCGCGATAGCGTTTGCATTGCACAATCCATTTTTTGCCATCGGGCGTGCGCAGCGCTACGTCCACGCCATGATCGCCGGAATGTCCAACCCGTTTCGCCTGATATCCCAATTGGCGATAGATGGTTGCCACCAGTTCTTCAAATTGGTCGGGCGGTACGTTCATCAATTGTTGCACTGAGCGAATTTGACGTAGTCGGCGTTGGTTACGCATCAGGCGCGTCATCCGGGGGGTCAATTCAATTAAAAGGAGCAAGATGAGTATGCCAAAAAACACCCACGAATTGGTTGGCTCTGGAATCACCCCTGGGATAGGTTCGTCCGCAAACCAGGCAAGTATCCAAAAGACGAGCAGGATGAGCCACGTCACCAGCAGGCTGCGTAAGATGCGTTTTGCCATGCCTTTAATGCCACCTGTGCCACGATAGGTGGTGAATAACACCAGCAAGATGATCACGGGCCAAAGGATCAGGATAAATTGGGAGATGCGCACGAGAGTATAAAACATAAGTTCAATCTTACCCAAAGAGGACATTTAAATCAACCTTGTACAACCACCAAAATAATAAATGGATAATCCTCACCCAAAACGGGTGAAGAATAGCCCGCATCAAAGTAGAGTCAATTGCGTTATAATTCACAAAGATAGGAGTGATCCGAAACTATGCAACAGTCAATACGTGTTTTGATTGCCAAACCTGGTTTGGATGGACATGATCGCGGCGCAAAAGTCGTGGCTCGCGCGCTGCGTGATGCTGGGATGGAAGTCATTTATACTGGTTTGCGGCAGACGCCTGAAATGATCGCCGAAGCCGCTTTACAGGAAGATGTAGATGTGGTGGGTTTATCCATTCTCTCTGGCGCGCATCTGGTACTCGTGCCGCGCGTGATGGAACTCCTGCGCGCAAACGGGCAGGATAACATGCACGTCATTGTGGGCGGCATTATCCCCGATGAAGATGTGGCAGTATTAAAGGAAGCTGGTGTGGCTGAGGTATATGGCCCCGGCTCTTCCACAGAAAAGATGGTAACCGATATTCGCGCAGCAATTTTAGGCGAACCGGTAGCCTAGCATGGATTTGGTCGAAGGCGTGCGTCAGGGCAATCGGCTGGCGTTGGCGAGGATGTTAACTCAGGTAGAAAATGATACCCCTCTCGGTCGAGAGGGGTTAAATCGTTTATTTCCTTTTACCGGTAAGGCGCATCTGATTGGCATTACCGGCTCGCCAGGGACGGGGAAATCATCGCTTGCTTGTCGGTTAGCGAAGGCATTTCGCGCCTTGCCAGAACAACCCAAGGTCGCTATTATCGCCATTGACCCGACCAGCCCATTCAGTGGGGGCGCGCTCTTGGGCGACCGCGTGCGGATGCGTGACCTTTCCGGCGATGGTGGCGTCTTTATTCGCTCAATGGCTTCACGCGGTGCGTTAGGCGGGTTGGCGCGTACCACTTCCTCGGTTGCTCAGGTGCTGGACTCTGCCGGATATGGCCTGATCTTTATTGAAACGGTCGGGGCGGGGCAATCCGAAGTGGATATTGCCCGGTTAGCGCATACGGTATTGGTTGTGGAAGCGCCGGGTTTAGGGGATGATATCCAGGCGATCAAAGCGGGCATATTAGAAATCGCGGATATTTTGGTGGTCAACAAGGCTGATCTGGCGGGGGCGGATCAGACCATGCGCGTGCTGCGCTCGATGATAGACCTGGGCTACCCCTCACGGCTGTTGCGGGGCTGCAATCCGCGTGCAGAAGATGCGCATGGCGTGATGGTAGAGGAAGCCCTGCCGCCCTGGGAGCCGCCCGTGTTGCAAACCGTCAGCGCATCCGGTCAGGGCGTGGATGAGGTGGTGCACGCCATCCAGCAGCATCGTGATTATCTTCTACAGAGCAATCAGTGGCGACAGCGAGATGCAGATCGCCTGCAAAATGGATTAGATGTCTTGCTTCAGGCGACGTTGGTCGCCCGGTTACGCGCTAGTTTGCCTACGCAAGCCTATGAGCAAATTTTAAATCAAATGAGCGACCGCCAGCTTTCGCCTTTTGAAGCAGTCGCCCATCTGATGGAATTATCTTCGGTTGTGCAGAAAAAGTAGACCTTAAATTTTGGAAACGACCCGGCTAAAGGCGTTCCCAATGGCTGGACCTAACAACGTCAGGACAGCGATGACAACCAACGCCACCAAAAGCATAATGAAGGCGTATTCCACTAACCCTTGCCCTTTTTCAGATGGTGCGAATAACATAATAAGACTCCTTGATAGATACGATCGAAAAATATACTCTTATTATGCTACGAATCTTGCTAATTTACAATTAACAAATACGTTACAAATTCTTCTTTTACCAAATTAAAAAAACCTTTTCGTTGATCGAAAAGGTTTTTTTGGGTAAAGCGATAAGAAAATTCCGTTATGACTTGCTATTGTTCTGGGAACCAACAGCATAACACCAGGTCACGGGCGGCTTTGACTTCATCCAGGCGGCGGGTGGGGGCATTATGAGGGGCTTCTCGCAGCAGCGCAGGGGTCTCGCGCGCTTCTTGAGCGATCTTGAGCATTACGTCTGCGAAGGCATCCAGGGTTTGTTTGTCTTCCGTCTCCGTTGGTTCGATCATCAAGGCTTCATGCACGATGAGGGGGAAATAATTGGTTGGCGGATGGATGTCATAATCCATCAGACGCTTGGCAATATCCAGGGCATGAATATCCACGTCTTTCCAGCAGCCCTCCGCCACAAATTCGTGCATGCAGCGGCGAGTATAAGGCACGTTATAAACGCCCTTCAGCCGCGCCATCAGGTAATTGGCGTTCAGCACTGCGTATTCAGCGATCCGACGCAGCCCGTCACCGCCATTCATCAGAATATAGGTATACGCGCGCACCATCATCCCAAAGTGACCAAAGAAGGCTTTTACCCGTCCGATGGAATGTTCAGGCATCACAAATCCATACAGCGGAGCGTTTTCGTCATCGCCTTCCTCTACCACTGCCACAATGGGACCAGGTAAATATTCCGCCAGGGATTCATTGACGCCCACCGGTCCAGAGCCAGGACCGCCGCCGCCGTGTGGGGTGGAGAAGGTCTTGTGCAGATTGAAGTGCATCACGTCAATGCCCAAATCGCCCGGTCGCGCCGCGCCTAAAAGAGCATTCAGGTTCGCGCCATCCCCATATACCAAACCGCCCGCTGCGTGAACCATTTCGATCACTTGCAGGATATTTTGCTCAAACAATCCCAGGGTATTCGGGTTAGTGAGCATGAGACCAGCAAGGCGATCATCACACAGGAGCTTCAGGGCTTCCAGGTCAACGTTGCCGTTGGCATCGGTGCGCACGTTGACCACCTCAAACCCGCTCATAGCGGAGGAAGCCGGGTTCGTGCCATGCGCAGAATCGGGGATGATAATGCGCGTGCGGGCACAATCGTTGCGGGCATGGTGATACGCGCGGATAATCAGCACGCCGGTCAATTCGCCATGCGCGCCAGCGGCAGGCTGCAAGCTGACCGCGCTAAATCCGCTGATTTCCTTTAACATCTCCTGCAAGCGATACATCAGCACCAGCGCGCCCTGTACCGTCTCAATCGGCTGCAAGGGGTGGATGTCAGCAAAGCCAGGCAGCTTCGCCATATCTTCGTTAATTTTGGGGTTATATTTCATCGTGCATGACCCCAGCGGATAAAAGCCCTTATCAATGCTGTAATTGAGAGTGGATAAATGCGTAAAATGACGCACCACTTCCAATTCGGAAAGCTCAGGCATGGGCAGGGAATCGCGCAGCAGGGCGGCAGGCAGCTCGGCGCAGGGTACGTCCGGCTCAGGGAAGCGCACGCCCACGCGACCAGCAACTGAAAGTTCAAATACGGTCGGTTCAGGCATGGGTGATCTCCTTTAACGCTTCTACCAATACATCAATCTCATGGCGCGAATTTAACTCAGTCACCGCCACAAGCATTCGGTTTTGCAAGGCAGGGTAATCTTGCTCCAGGTCATAACCGCCTAAAATACCCTCATCCAGCAGGGCGGCGTTGATTTCCGCCACCGGTTTGGGGCAGCAGACCACAAATTCATGGAAGAAGGGGCGATCTATGCACACCGAGAAGCCAGGAATTTGATTAATCTGCTCGGCGGCGTAATGGGCTTTGTGATAGCACAGTTCAGCCACCTGACGCAGACCATGCTTGCCCAGCAGGCTCATATACACCAACGAAGTGAGGGCGATTAATCCCTGGTTGGTGCAAATATTCGAGGTCGCCTTTTCGCGGCGGATGTGCTGCTCGCGGGCGGTGAGGGTCAGCACGTAAGCGCGCCGCCCATCTTGATCTACCGTTTCGCCGACCAATCTGCCCGCCAGGCGGCGGACGTATTCCTTCTTGGTGGCAAAGATGCCCAGGTACGGTCCGCCAAACGAGAGCGGAATGCCCAGGGGTTGACCTTCTCCCACCACAATATCCGCGCCAAAGTCGCCGGGGGTCTTGAGCAGCGCCAGACTAAGCGGGTTAACGGCTACTGCCACGAGCGCGCCAGCGGCGTGGGCGGTCTTTACCAGTTCTGTAAAATCGTAGATGCGCCCGAAGAAATCCGGGTATTGCACCATCACCAGCGAAGTATTGGCATCAATCCGCTCGGCAAGGGATTCCGTGCCGGAGAGCGGGTCACAGCCTTCTTCATGGTCGCCCGCGATGGAAAAGTCCGCGTAGCCCTGCATATAGGTGCGAATGGTGGCGCGATAATGTGGATGCACCCCCGGCGAGAGGACAATTTTGCTGCGCTTGCCGCGGAAATGATGATACGCCATCACCACCGCTTCGGCGGCGGCGGTTGCGCCATCGTAATGCGAGGCGTTGGAAACGTCCATCCCGGTCAGCGCGGCGATCAGGCTCTGATATTCAAAGATGGCTTGCAACGTCCCTTGGGCAATTTCGGGCTGATAGGGGGTATAGGCGGTCAGAAATTCGCCGCGGCTGACGATGCTGTTGACCGCCGCGGGGATGTAGTGATGATACGCCCCTGCGCCCAGGAAGGAAATCAGCTCGCCGGCGGGTTCATTGCCTTGCGCCAATTCTTGCAGCTCGGCGGCGGCTTCCATTTCCGTCAAGCCCGCCGGAATATTTAACGATGGAAAGCGGTAATTGGCGGGAATATCGGTGAAGAGATCCGCGATTTGCTCTACGCCGATAGTCTTCAGCATTTCATCCCGCTCTGCCTCGGTATGAGGGACGAACATTAGTGACTCCTCTCCTGCACGTATTGGGCGTATGCGTCTGAGTCCATCAGTGCTTTCGTTTCGGCTTCATTGCTCATTTGCAGGCGGATCATCCACGCTCCGCCAAAGGAATCTTTGTTGACCAGTTCAGGCGATTGCGGCAAGTCTTCATTAATCGCGGTGACGGTGCCAGAGACGGGCGCGCTTACTTCCGCCGCCGCCTTCACCGATTCAACCGTGGCAATTTGCTGACCCTTTTCCACCACGTCCCCCACGCCTACAAGAAATTCCACAAACACCACGTCCGAAAGCTGCTCCTGGGCGTAATCGGTGATGCCAACCGTAGCGGTATCGCCTTCGATCTTGCTCCATTCATCGCCTTGCGTATAGATGAGGTCTACAGGGATATTCATAACATACTCCTTATGCTGAAAATGAGAAAATGGCTTTGATAACGAACAAAGAGGGCGCGCAGATAGAATTTCTACCTTACGCGCCCTCTTGAGGTACCTGAGAGATTCGCCGCTGGTTTGTGACCAAATAAGTCCGTGACCAGGGTTTGCCCCGCCGGTGGCTGTCAATCAGCCTTGTGAGAGCCGCCCGCAAGCAGGGTCCTTTTTACCTGAGAGATTCATTGCCAGGGGATGCCCGGCGAATTTGCCCCTTCGGTGCCTGAACGTCTATTGAGGATGTTTTATTTAATTATTTTTATCGCACAGCGATAAAAATAATTAAATAAAACACTTGCACGATTTCAGGGACTCTTCTCTGCCTGCGCTTGAAAATGCTTATTCCAGTGGTTTTAATATCTTTGTAAAATTTGTAGCGCGTTACAAATTTTACAAAGATATTAAAACCACCTGATCTTCATTCTATAGAAGGAGGGGGGAAAAGTCAAGAGTTTCACAGCTCACTAAAGGGGGATCAATTTTCCGTTCCCAATCCGGCGGCGTTGGCGGCTTCCAGATGTTCGCGCAGGTCAAAGGCGGCATTGAGCAGGCGCTGGGTGACGGCGAACCGCTGCGCGCGGGGGAAATGCTCTGTGATCGGCAGCAGCCAGGTAAGGAAATCAAACGTGCGGGTGAAAATAGGCATTTCAGAAGTTGGCATAGCCTAAATAGATGCAAGAATCGAGCCAGAAACCAAAAAAAATCAATTCCCTCTGGTTCGCTAGCGAACCAGAGGGAATTGAGCAGGCAAAAACCAAAGAGTCAGAGGAACAGAGCTTCAGAGCTTCAGAGTACAGAGCGAAGAGGCGGGGCAACCACAACCCGAAACCCATCGTAATCGTAGAAAGCGTCCGGATCGTCCCAATTGCGGAAAGCACAGCGCGCGATGATCTCACTATTGAACCACGAGCCGCCGCGCAAAACACGGCGATCTTCCGATTCGGGCTGCTCGCTCTTTTCCGCGGAATACGGGTAATCCAAATACAGGCTGGAGGTCCACTCCCAAATATTGCCTGCCTGATCTTCCGCGCCAAAAGGACCTGT
>JBBRAT010000081.1:0-7630 GCA_038206515.1 Anaerolineales bacterium
CCAAGAGAAAAAACTGGGCCGCGCCAGTGATCCGGTTACTTTTCTTGCTCAGAATGCCAAATTTTATGGCATCCTCAAACGTAAAAATCATCCGCCCCTACCCTTGACGCCTATCCTAAATGCTTAACTTGTTACCAATGGGCTAAGGGTATTCGTTCAGATAGATAACAATTGAATATGACGATTGGAAGAAAATCGGATCATCTATCTACATCCGCTTGGAGACTAAACTCACTGCGTGAGCGCATAGATCTTCGATCCACGCGAGGCTATTCGCTTAAACGGCAATGCCGCTGTCCGCTGGAGCCGGTGTTAGACGGCATAGCCATACTCTTTTATTCTCTGCGCTTAAGTTCGTCAGGCGTCGGTCTCTGGAAGAACACAATCCACGGCTTCATCATTTCTTCGGAAATATAGAAGCTTGCCTGCGAAGGCTGCGAATTCCTTATAGCAAGCCGTCGTAGCAACTCTTCCTCCGATACATCAAGAAAGTGTACTTCGCTACTGGCTCCAAGCTGCTTTGCTCGTAACCGGTAGTCTTCACGCTCCTCTCGTGCCCAGAAACCAAAATCGAGTATTACATTCGTTCCCAATTCCAGCGCCCTACTTGCTATATTCCAAAGCATGTCCATGATTAGATTATGCCTGGCATCATGTTCTGGTTCTTCTGCATCTTGACCAAAGAGACGCACATGCCATTCATCAGGTGTCAGTCGAAGTGCCGATTGCTCACGCTCAAGCTTTTGTGCAAGCGTTGTTTTTCCTGAACAAGGAAGTCCAACCATCAAATATAGAGTCGCCACTCTTCTTTCTTCTGAAGTTTGCATTCGAGCCGCCTAACTATTAATGATTGAGAACGCCATGCTACTTCATCCTTGTTTTATGTCCGCCCTCGTGCTGCATGAAGTAATAAAACCAGGCAGATGCGGAAATATCGCCTGCGTCATTATGGCGCGCCTTCGCCGTCAGCGGAATCTCGTTTGCCTGCAATTCCTTCAGCAGCGCAATGCTCGCCTGGCGCGTCTTGCGGTACTCGTCCGCGAGCTGCGCCAGGGTCAGGTCAACCGCGGGACGGTAGCCATCGTACTCATCCAGCGTAAGCTCCGCGCCCAGCAAAGTCTTCAGGCGGCTCTGGCTCCAGCGTTCAATGCCGATCATGTGCGCCATCTGCTCAAGGTTGGCAGGCGAATCCGGCAGGCGGCGTACCTGCGCCAGCAGATGCTCTTGCCCGGACTGCAATTCATCGCCCAAGCTGGCATAATTACGCTGCCGTGCCCCTCGTTCCACCCCCTGACTAAAGACAAAATGGACAATCACTGTTCGTAAACTCATTTTTACTCTACCTCCACCGGCAGACCCTTGAACTGACTGGCATACATGCGATAATACACGCCTTTCGCGGCAATCAGGGCATCGTGACTGCCTGATTCCACAATTCGCCCGTTCTGGATGACGAGCAGGCAGTCCGCGTTGCGGATGGTAGAGAGGCGGTGGGCGATGATAAAGCTGGTGCGCCCTTCCATCAGCCGCAGCATTGCCTGCTGAATGCGTACCTCGGTACGGGTATCCACATTACTGGTAGCTTCATCCAAAATGAGGATGCGCGGATCAGCTAAAATGGCGCGGGCAATAGCAATCAGCTGCCGCTGCCCCTGACTGAAGTTATTGCCGCGCTCCGAGACCTGCGTGGCGTACTGATCCGGCAGGCGGCGGATAAACTGATCCGCGTTTGCCAACACCGCCGCCTGAATGCACGCCTCATCGCTCGCGCCCAGCTGCCCGTAACGGATATTTTCCATCACGTTGCCGGTGAACAGGAAGGTATCCTGCAGCACAATGCTTAATTGCCGCCGCAGGCTGATGCGCGGGATGTCGTTAATATCGCGCCCGTCCATCCAAATATGCCCGCCGGAAATATCATAAAAGCGCGAGAGGATGCTGATAATGGTCGTCTTGCCTGCACCGGTGGGACCCACCAAAGCGATGGTCTGCCCAGGCGTGGCGTGGAAGCTGACATCTTGCAGCACCGGCACGCCCGGCAGGTAGCCAAAGTCCACATGACTAAATTCCACATCCCCGCGCAGCACATTTTCCGGCGCAATCGGCTGAATCGGCTTGTTGAGGGTGTCCTCTTCTGATTCGCTGCCCGCTTCCATTTCCGGCGGCTCATCCATAGCCGTAAAGACGCGCTCCGCCCCCGCCAACGCCGCCTGGATGGAGTTATACATATCTCCGATCTGGCGGAAGGGGTTGGAGATGCGGCGCGAATAGCTGATGAATGCGGCGATCATGCCAATGCTGACCAGCCCATGAATCGCCATCCAGCCGCCCAAGCCCGCCACAACGGCAATATCGAGATTAATCATCGCGGTCACCATCGGCGGCACCAACAACGAAAGGAACTGCGCGCGCATTCCCGTATCGCGCACCAGCAGGTTGATCTTCTCGAAGGTGTTAATCATGGTTTCTTCGCGCCCAAAGGCTTGAATGACCTTCTCACCGGTGATGGTTTCTTCCAGCAAGCCGTTCATCTGCCCCAATTGTGATTGCAAGGCGCGAAATCCGCTGCGGGTGCGCCTGGCGACCTGGGTGGTCAGGATGAGCATGATGGGGAACATGGAGAGCGTGCCAAGCGCCATCCAGAAATTCATCCAGAAGATTAACACCATAATGATGACCACCGTCAGCAGGCTGGCAATAAGTTGGGTGATGTTTTGCGAGATGACGCGGTTGATGGCATCAATATCGTTGGTCAGGCGGCTCATCAACTCACCATGCGTCTGGCGGTCGAAGAATGCCAGGGGCAGCACCTGAAGCCGGTCGAACAAATCCTGACGCAGGTCACGCAAGGCTTTTTGCGAGATGGATGCCATCATAGCGGCTTGCAAATATTGACCGAGCATGGTCAGCAGGTAGGCTGCACCCAAAATCAGGCAGATGGTCACCAGGCGGCTGAGGTTGCCGAAGCTGTCAATTGCCAACCCCATCAGGTACGGGGTGGCTAAATCTAACGCGGTGGAGACAACCAGGACGATCATCAGCAGAATCAGCTGCCCTTTAAAAGGAAGGAGATACTGCATCAGGCGCAGCAGGCTGCCGCGCGGGTCTTTGGCGCGTTCAATGCGCGCGCCGCCCATCCCTCTGCCGCCAGGAACGGGGACATTTGCAGGCGCACTGGCGCGCGTGGTTGCGGATGCGCCAGACTGGTTCATAGCGCACCGCCTGGCAGCAGTTGATTGCCCAAAGTGGGCGGGGTCGCTCCGCCCAGGGATGGGCGCGCCCCCAGCTGCGAGGTGTAAATTTCACGATACAGGGAGCTGGCAGTCATCAACTGGTGATGCGTGCCAATTGCGCTGATTTCGCCGCGCTCCAGCAGGATAATCCGATCCGCGTGCAGCACGGAGCTGATGCGCTGGGCGATCACAAAGCGGGTGCAGCCAACCAAACCCGCATCCAGGGCGGATTCGATCAGGCTTTCGGTTTCCACATCCACCGCGCTGGTGGAATCATCCAAAATGAGGATTTTGGGCTTGATCAGCAGGGCGCGAGCAATGGCAAGACGCTGCTTTTGCCCGCCGGAGACGTTGACCCCGCGCTGCCCCAGCTGCGTATCGTAGCCCGCCGGTAACGTGCGGATAAATTCATCCGCCTGAGCCGCTTGCGCCGCCGCAATCACCTCGTCCAGGCTGGCGGTTGGACGGCCGTAGGCGATATTTTCGCGGATGGTGCCGCTAAAAAGAATGGGGTCTTGCATGGAGATGCCCACCTGCGAGCGCAGCCAGGAAAGCTCCAGGTCGCGCACGTCTACCCCATCCAGCAAGACGCGCCCGCCGGAGGGGTCATAATAGCGCGGGATGAGGGTGACGAGGGTGGATTTGCCCGCGCCGGTTGCCCCCAGGATGGCGATTTTTTCGCCAGGGTCCGCCTCAAAGCTAATCCCGCGCAGTACCGCTTCTTCCGCCTTGCCGTTATAGCTAAACGAGACGTTCTCGAAGGTCACTCTGCCATGAACCTCCTCTAACTTGCGCGCATCCGGCTTATTTTGCACCGCCGCCTGCGCGTCAAACACCTCGTTGATGCGCGTGGCAGAAGCCTCCGCCGCCGTCAGCTGGGCGGCAAACGTACCAAGCATATTCAACGGGAAGTTAATCATCATTAAATAGTTGACAAACGCCACCACCGCCCCCACCGTCACCGTCCCCTGGTGAATATCCACCCCGCCAAACCACAACGCCGCCAGGGTCGCCAGATTGACGGCTAACCCCAGCAGGGGGTTGAGCAGTGAGAGAATTTGCATCACGTGACTGGTCTCTTGCGCCAGATGTTCATTGGCAGCCGAGAAGCGGTTAATCTCGTGGCGGGCGCGCACAAACGCCTTCACCACGCGCACCCCGGCTAAGTTTTCCTGCATGACCGCGTTCAGGTTATCCAGGCGGCGCTGCACGCGCAAATATAAGGGATTGGAGCGGGTGGTAAATAGGGTAATCAGCGCCAAAGAAAAGGGCAGCAGCACCAGAATCATCAACGAAAGCTGTTTGCTGACCAAGACCAGCAGCACAAAACTGCCGATCATCATCAGCGGGGCGCGGGTCATCAGGCGCAAAAACAGCTGCACCACCGACTGCACCTGGTTCACGTCACTGGTCAGGCGCACCAACAGCCCGCCGGTTTGCAATTGATCAAAATTCTGGAACGAGAAAAATTGCACCTTGCGGAACAACGCCCGGCGCAAATCCGCCGCAAAACTTTGCGAAGCTTTCACCGAAAAATAGGAATTCCCCACCGACAGCGCCGTGCTGATCAGCGTGACCACCACCATCAGGATCGTCACCCGCCAGACGAATGCCTCATCTTTTTGGGCAACGCCTACGTCAATAATTTGCTGCACCAGCGATGGGGTCGCCAGGTCAGCCGCGGTGGAGAGGATGAGCATGACCATCGCCAGCGTCACCACCCCCGAATACGGTCGAAGGAATCGAAATAAAGCTCTCATCCTTCTTTTTTACCACAAGATGCAAAACCTTGCAATTCTAATCATTCGGGAATCGAAGGAAATGAAAGGTCTAATAAAATGGGGGATTGAAGTTTCTGATCTGGGTTGTATAATATATTTTGTACGTGTTCAACTTTTATAAAATAAATCTACATAGAAGCGGAGAAGGTCACAATGACAGCAAAGCAAAAAGCCTTAACCCTTTTCATTATCCTTGTTGTGTTCTGTACACTGTTCATTTTCAATCAAATTGGAGAAGTTAATGCAAATCCAACGCACTTAGAGCCGTATCACGCTTACCCAGCCCCGAATACAAGTACACCAGCACAAACCAGTATCGCCACAAACACGCCTACCAAAACATCTACCGGCACAATCACTCGCACTCCAACAAAAACAAGCACTCCAATAAAATCACCGACCAAAACTTTGACAGGGTCACCTACCTATACTCCTACTAAGTCGGCTACTGTAACCATTACCCCTAGTTTGACAAACACACCCCAAAGAACCTTTACAGAAAAACCCGGACTTCAATATGCAGATAATACTATTTACCTTCCTTTGTTATCAAATCTAATTACACCTCCAGTCACAAGAAGTTACTACATTGATTACTTATATTTACTTGATCAATCGGATAATGTTTTATATCATATGGGATGTCAGCAAGGGAATGAAGCTGAAAGCTTATCAGGAAATCAAAATATTATTGTTTTTCTCCACTTTGGTCAAGCGTTTTTAATGGATTATCGCCACGATGAAGGAGCATATTTATATGATGGCATTAATTTACCAATTTATGATCCTGATAATTTATACGATATTCATTATGATGTACATCGTGCAGCATTAGATTTTGCGAGAGGTTATTCTGTATGCTCAAACAAAGATCCACAAAAACAAATTACAATTGTGTTGAGTATTAATAATTATCAAGGAAAATACAATACATACTTAGACGGGTACAGCTATTTTCATGGTGCAGCTTGGGGAGATGAAATTTACAGATTGCAAACTTCTCTTCATGGAATACAATTTCTGTATAATCCCATACCCTGCAATAATACCCTCTACTACGATTTAACATATTGTGATCTGGGTACAAATGTGAATTTTGCTGCTGGAGGTGATTTTGAACTAGGGTGGGCTAATCCTTCAATCACGTTATACTGGTTGCAAGCTTATATAGATAAAGTATTTATTACAGATAATACAAATCCAAGTCAAAAAATTGAAATTGGCGCATTTTTTAACTTTGGGGATGCTAGCGGTTGCCCCAATTCTTTTCCAACAGCAGACGTAAACTGTTATGCACTTAACGCAAGTGAGACTAATACATTTATGTGGACGCCGGATGATGTATGGAGTATATCAAATTGTCCTATTTGCAATGTATTGCCAGAAATTTATTATGATATATTGACAAAGCAATGGATTGTATTGAGTATAAATCATTATAATGAAACGAATTATCGCTTTAGGTTTACAGGAATTTTTACAGATTATTATGCCTTCAGGCAAAAATCTACTTTGACTCCTAATCCTTCTTCTCATAATGATCCTGAACATGGATATGGAGTGTTTCATGACGCAATTACCACTACAACTCCTGAAGTGGCTGAAAAGGATGCATATGGTAATTATCATTATCGCACTGATATTTGTTGGATGGATCAATCTTGGGGAACAGATGGAAAAACGTCTGATTTTTGCAAATAGAGGAATCGAAAAATGAAAACCTTAATGAAGCCTTTTCACTTCCCCTCTTACAAAGGTCGTTTAATGATCATATTCATGACTATTTTAGTAATTTCTCTTGTGGCAATACCCTCATTGGTAAATGCTGGAATTCTACCTGTTGCTACTCCAAAGGCGGGGAATTTTCTTATTGAGCAACAGCAACAAATGATAAACATGGATAAAACCGATGTTGCCCTGGCAACGGCAAACCCAACCTTACGCGTTGGTTTTCAAGCCAAATTAAATTATCACAATTACCAATTAACAGAATTCGTCAAGAACGCGACCCTCGCCCCTACTCTGATTTCTCAGGGGAAAACCTTGGTTGCCAATCTTACTCTCACCCCCCACCCAGTTATTACCCATCGCCCCCTTCCAACCAGGAAATCAGAATTAAGCCATTTATTACCCTTGATGTACTATGATCAGCAAGTAGATCAGTCTGATGGCGAGTGGATTGAGGCAAATCCTACAACAGGCGGACTTTCCGCAATTTACTTTGCTGGGATGTTGAAAGATGGGACAAACCGGGGTGTTATTCTGCGGCGAGACGAAATATTTAACACGACAACTCTTTATAAGGTTAGTATCCCTACCGGCATCATCACCCTCACCGGCAAGCAAGGGACATTCTTGATATTGAAGCAAGCCAATGGCAGCCCGCTCTACTTTGACATCGTCAACCACCAGTTTGCCCTCTCGCCAGTGGGGACGATCACGCCGCTGGCAACGGCTATATCCCCGCAGATGAAGCAATCCACGCCGCAGCCTGCCTCGAATAACCCGGCGACCGCTTACCCAGCTGTGCCGTAGGCTGCGTGCGCCGTAAGGTTGGTAATCCTTATTCTTTCCTGAATTCCTAAAGACGAAATAGGGATTGAAGTTTCTGATCTG
>JBBRAT010000082.1:0-7263 GCA_038206515.1 Anaerolineales bacterium
GGCTTTGCGAATTACCATATGTTTATGACGATTTTAGCACAAATTTTTCAAAATTGCCCCAGATTGCGCCTTCGGCCCACCCGTCTTTCATCCGCGAAGCTGAAGACTTCGCGGTTTTCAGTCGGTTCTTCTTATAAAAAGGGTTCATTGGGAATTGGCGTTCCATAAAAAGCAACAGCAGACGAAAAAACGCCGCAAAAACCAATGACAAAAACCACTGGATTAATTTCGTATTTTTGATAAAATATACCTACATTCGCTGAACGGTTGTTCGGCGTTCATCAAATCTTTTTTTTGGGAAGCTTAGGATTCAAGATGAAGCCAAAGTTTATACTGGCGGCGGTTGCGCTCAGTTGCAGCCTGATGATTGCGCTATTGCCGCAAATTTCCAACCTGCCCCGTGTAAACGCCCAATCAGCAGCTCAATCCGCTGCCAACGCCCAGCCCCTGCCCATCGTCACATTGCAGCCGACTGCCAGCGCTGCCCGCATCGCCAACGCGCAAATCAACGCGCCAGCAGATACTGCCCCGGCGGATACAACCCTGGCAGATTTTGTGCAATCGCTGCCGACTGCGCCCGCCAATGCCCTGATCGGCGTATATGCGCGCGGCGTGTTCGCCCTGCCGGTGGTACAGCAACCCCAAGGCGACCCTGAATTTGTCAGCGATGGGGCGGGTGCCCTCACCCAATACGCCGCGCCCGCTGCCTCTGGCGTCACCGCCCTGCTGGCGCATAACACCCTCAGCGGACGGTACTTCAGCCAACTTGCCAATGGACAATCCCTGCTCCTCATCTTTGGGGATAAGCGCATCGCCCGCTACCACATTCAACGCAGCGAACACTTCCGCGCCACCCGCCCCACGGATCCCTTCTCTGATTTTGTCAGCCTGGATGATCCGTCCGCCGCCCTCTCCTCCTTTGCCCAAATCTTCGCCCACTTTTACCAGACTCCCGGTCAGCTCATCCTGCAAACCTGCATCACAGCCCAGGGCAACCCTTCTTGGGGACGCCTCTTTGTGGTGGCTACGCCAGAATAATAAAAACTAGGCTCTTCCGCCGTCACAAAAATCTCCGAATTTCATTACAATAATGGAAAGGAGATTTTTTTCATGCCTCTTCAATTTGGAATCATCCTCCCGTATGGAGACCCGCGCATCACGGCGGAACTGGCGCAGCTGGCAGAACAATCCGGTTGGGACGGCGTTTTTGTCGGGGATGCCATCCTCTCGGTAGATCCACTCATCCAGCTGGCAGCCTGCGCCAGTATCACCACCCGCATCCGCCTGGGGACGATGGTATTGGCTGCTCCGCTGCGCCGCCCCTGGCATCTGGCAAGCGAATCGCTGGCATTGGATATGCTTTCCAACGGTCGCCTGATCCTGGGGTTAGGGACGGGGGCCACCTGGATGGGCTGGCAGCACTTCCCCCACGCGCCCCTTTCGCAGAAGAAGCGCGCCCGCATGTTAGAAGAGACGGTCGAAATCGTCCATCGCCTGCATGAACGCCAACAATTTGACTTTGCCGGACCGAATTTTGTGGTCAACCTGAGCAGCATGGACTTGCAGCACTTTCCGCCGCGCAGCGTGCAGCAGCCCCACGTCCCCATTTGGCTGCCGACCCTGTTCACCAGGTCGCAATCCCTGGCGCGCGCCCTGAACGCGGAAGGCATGCAGCCCTTCAAGCTGAATGAAAAAGGCGAACCCGTCACCCCCACCCACGCGGAGCTGCGCCAACTGGTGACGTGGGTGAACGAACAGCGCCCCCCCTCTGCAATCCCCTATGACTTCATTATAGAAGACAAAAGTTACCCCCTGCCCCCCGAAAGAGCCGCCGCGATGATCGCTGCCTGGGCGGATGCCGGCGCCACCTGGTGGATCGAATCCACCTGGGAGATGAGCGTGGAATCCCTGCGTCAGATCATCGCCCGCGGTCCAGCGCGCTGATCTGCTTGTGGTCTTTTCAAACGCTTGTCCCTTTGGCGAATGATCTTCTCGCCCAGGGGACAAGCATTATAATATCCGCATGACCACACCCCACGCTTACCTCATCGGACTGGCGGGCGGTTCGGCTTCGGGCAAAACCACCTTCGCGCAGGCATTATTGCATCGCCTGACCCACGCGCAGCCCGCCCTTCGCGCCGAACTGCTCTCCACGGACGCTTATTTTTTGCCTGCCGGGCAGATTCCTACCTTTGTCTCCCCCTCCACCGGATTAGAGACGCCCCACTATAACCGCCCCGATTCGCTCAACCTGCCCGCCCTGCTTGCAGACCTGAACGCCCGCCGTCAATCTACGCCGAAGGCTGCGGATGTGATCCTGTTGGAAGGGCTGATGGTGCTTGCCATTCCGCAGCTGCGCGAATTATGCGACCTGCGCCTATTTCTGGATGCGCCCGGCGAGGTGCGCGCCTTGCGCCGCCTGGTGCGCAACCTGGGTCATTCCTATGATCCCATTGTGGGGCAGGATGCCGCCGCCATCGCCAACTATTACCTGGAATCCGCCTGGGTGGGGCATGAGCAATTCGTGCAGCCTTCGCGCGTCTATGCGGACTTCTTGCTGCGCGGGGATGGCGATTTTCAGCGTTCCGCCAGCCTGATTGCCGCCCTCGTCCGCCAGGAAACAGAGGATGTTGCACCGTCAACCCCGTCCGTGTAGCGGCGCACTGCGTGCGCCTGCATATGCACGGATATTTTCCGGTGGAAACATAAAACGTTGATCCATCTCAGGCGCACGCAGTGCGCCGCTACGCATTCCCATATTTGAAATGGGTGGGGGCGTGGCGCAGTGCGCAGCTGCGCGGATTAAGATGCCTGATTGTGTATTTTATCGAAAATAAAATACACGATCAGGAAACAAACAGGGGTATACTTGCGCCCATGACAACCCCTTCCGCTGTTCCCCCCTCCGTTTTGCCGCTCGCCGAACCTGCTCCGCAGCGCCGCCGCACCCTCATTTTGCTGGTGATCGCGGTCGCCTTATTTTGGTCCAGCCTGTATTTTTATGCCTCCACCTTACCCGTCTACGTTCAATCCAAAAGCCAGGACTTGGCGGCGGTGGGCGTGGTGCTGGCAATGTATGGTCTGTGGCAGGGGCTGGTACGCTTCCCGCTGGGCATCCTCTCGGATTGGTTTGGCAGACGCAAGCCGTTTATATTGCTTGGTTTCGTGTTTGCCGCGCTCGGCGCACTCCTGATGGGGTCGGCGACTGGGGCAACCGGACTGATCACCGGACGCGCGGTGACGGGGTTAGCCGCCGCTGCCTGGGTGCCGATGACCGTGTTCTTCAGCAGCCTGTTCCCCAAGGAAGAAGCCGTGCGCGCCACGGCGTTGCTCACCCTCTCCAACACGCTCAGCCGCATGGTTGCCACTGGCATCAACGGCACGCTGAACAAAATGGGCGGCTACGAACTGGCTTTTTGGGTGGCGATTGGCGCGGCAGCCCTGGGCGTACTGGTCGTCCTGCCCATCCGCGAGGTGGCGCGCGCGCCCAAACGTCCCTCCGCCACGCGCATTTTGGCGCTCATTAGCAACCGGCACGTGCTGCTGCCTGCCGGACTGAGCATCGTGGCGCAATATATTGCCTGGAGTACCACGTTTGGCTTTTTACCCGTCCTGGCGCGCAATTTAGGCGCGGATGGGCAGACCCAATCCCTGCTGCTCAGCCTGAATTTGGGCGTAGGACTGGCGGGCAACCTCATCACCACCGCCCTGGCGCGGCGCGGGGTCAACACCCGCCTCATCTACCTCAGCTTTCTCGTCCTCTTTGCCGGGGTGACCATCGCCGGACTCAGCACCTCCATCTCCATGATTTTGGTCGCCCAACTGCTGCTTGGCTTGGGGGATGGCATCAGCGGACCCCTGCTGATGGGCATGTGCATCCAAAAAATCAACGATACCGAACGTTCCACCGCCATGGGGCTGTATCAGGCGGTCTATGCCATCGGCATGTTCGGCGGACCCTGGCTTTCGGGCATTTTGGCAGACCGGATGGGCATTCCGCCCATGTTCCTGCTGACCGCATTCGTGACGGTGGTCGTGGCAATGATCGGCGCGCGCTTTTTGACGCGCGGCGAGTAAGAGGTTGGTTGCTGCTCAGGCGTTCTCATATTCGTAGTAGTGTCCCACTACACGGATTGGGGCAACTGAACAGTAACAAGGATTTTGGCACTCATCTTGCATCTTTTGAATAGGAGTTTGACCCATGAACCGTGTTGAAGGCTTGGCAATGGTACGCGAATACGTGAAAAACGAAGGCTTGGTGCGGCATATGCTCTCGGTGGAAGCCGCCATGCGCCACTACGCCCAAAAAATGGATCAGGATGTGGAAACCTGGGGGTTGGCGGGGCTTTTGCATGATTTTGATTGGGAAATTCACCCCACTTTGGAGGAACACCCCCTGGCGGGCGAACCGATCCTGCGTGAGCGCGGCGTGCCGGAAGACATTATCCAGGCGATTATGAGCCATGCGGATCACACCGGCGTGCCGCGCGTGACGCTGATGCAAAAGGCGCTGTATGCCAATGACGAAATCACGGGGCTGATCACGGCGGTGGCGTTGGTGCGCCCTTCGCGTTCGTTGTATGACCTGACAGCGCCGTCCGTGAAGAAAAAGTGGAAGGACAAAGCCTTTGCCGCCGGAACCAACCGCGAGGAAATGGCATCCGCCGCCGCTGAGTTTGGGGTAGACCTCTGGCAGCATACCGATCAGGTCATTTTGGCGATGCGCTCCATCGCCCCAGAGTTGGGGTTGGAGGGCAATTTAAAAGCGGAATAAAAAAAGTTTATCCCCATAAAAATAAGCGCAGCTTATTTTTATGGGGATAAAATTAAGATCATCTAAAGGACACCTATGGCGCTACAAGGCAAAGGGTTTTTCATCTGGAAAGCGCGTGACTGCGAAGGCGGCAGCGCGGCAGGCATCACCTCAGCGGCGCGCAATGCCGGTCTCAGCCATGTGATCCTCAAAATTGCGGATGGCAACGGCACAGCCAACATCACCGCCGACACGCACGTTGACCTGCTGCCGCCCATTGTCACCGCTTTGCGCGGGGCGGGCATTCAGGTGTGGGGCTGGCAATTTGTGTATGGCTTTGACCCGCTTGGCGAGGCGCACGCCGCCACCCAGCGCATTCAACAGTTGAATCTGGACGGGTTTGTGATTGACGCCGAAGGCGATTACAAGCTGCCTGGTCGCGCCGCCGCCGCCCGCACTTATATGAAGGAGCTGCGCCGCGCCTTCCCGCAATTGCCCCTCGCGCTCAGTTCCTACCGCTTCCCCAGCCTGCACGCCGCCCTGCCCTGGAAGGAATTTCTGGCAAAATGTGATTACAACATGCCGCAGGTGTATTGGGAACAATCGCATAATGCGGCGGATCAGCTGACCCGCTCGGTCAACGAATTTAAGGCGATGCCCAACCCCCGCCCGGTCATCCCCACCGCGCCCGCCTATAAGACCGGCGGCTGGCGACCGACCGAGAATGATGTCACTCAGTTTATGTCCACCGCCCAAACCCTGGGACTGCCCGCCTTCAATTTCTTCAGCTGGGATGAATGTAAGCGCGATCTGCCTGAAATTTGGAGCTTGATGGCGCAGTTTGGCAGCGCTGCCCCGCCCCCCACCTCCCCGGATGTCCCCGCCCGCCTGTTTGACGCCCTCAACCGCCGCGATGTTTCCGCCATTGTGGACCTCTTTTACCCAGACGCGGTGTTCATCTGCCCAGATGGCACGAAACAAGGCGCGGACGCTATCCGCGACTGGTACAATCACCTGCTGCTTGACCTGCTGCCGAATGCCACCTTTACCCTGCGCAGCAGCGATGGCTCAGGCGATATGCTCTGGGTGGACTGGTCCGCCGATTGCGCCACCGCCTCCGTCCAGGATGGGCGCGATGCCCTGGGCGTATTGGAGGGCAAAATCGCCACCAATTACACCAAGTTTAACCTGGTGAAGAAGTAACGAAACGGGTTAATCACGGACGAGAAGATCACCCCAGCCCCCTAGCCCCCTCACCCACACGTGGGGAGGGGGAAGAAAGAGCATCGTTCTTATTCCCTGCTCTTTCTTCCCCTCCCTGATCTTCGGGGAGGGATAGGCGAGTGATCTTCTCGCCTAGACGAGTGATCTTCTCGCCTAGACGAGTGATCTCCTCGTCAGGGTGGGGCGAGCCTTTAGTACCGCGCGGGCTGGCGCTGCAGATCGCGCTGCGCCTTGCCATTCGCTTTCCCATTAGACTTCATCACAGGCTGCGCCGCTGGCTGCTCCTGACCAAACTGGAACTGCGCCACCACCTGCTGCAAAATTTCCGCCATTTCCGCCAACGACTGCGCCGACGCGGTCACTTCTTCGACCTGCGCGCTCATTTCTTCGGCGGATGCGCTCACTTCTTCGACCGATGCGCTGTTTTCCTCGCTGACCGAAGCGATATTCTCAATCGCCATGCTCACTTCGCCCGAGCCTGCGCTCATCTCTTCGGTGGCAGCCGTATTTTCCTCCACCACCGCGCTCACCCGATCGGTCGCCATCACCAATTGATCGGTTGATTCCTTCAGCCGCAGCGAAATGACCCCTACGTTCTGCGAGCCTGCCGTCACCACGTCCACCGCCGCCAGAATTTCTTGTAATGCCTGCCCAGCTTGATGGGCGCGCCCGACGCCGCTCTCCACTTCCTGCGACACTTCCTGCATCGCGCTCACCGCCCCCCCAATCGCGCGCTGAATATCCTTAATCAACCGGCTAATTTCCTTGGTGGCATTGGCGGATTTTTCCGCCAGTTTGCGCACTTCGTCAGCCACTACGGCAAAGCCGCGCCCGCTTTCGCCTGCCCGCGCCGCCTCAATGGCTGCGTTCAACGCCAGCAAATTCGTCTGCGAGGCAATATCGTCAATCGTCTCAACAATTGCGCCAATCTGCTCAGAACGCGCGCCCATCTCCTGCACCTTCGCCGCTGATTCGCTCACCTTAATCTGGATGGTCTCCATGCCCGCGATGGTCTGGTTGACGGTGATCGTGCCAGCCTGGGCTTTTTCCGCGCCGCGCGCCGAGGCTTCCGCGTTGCTCTGCGAGACTTCGGTCAATTCGCTCATGCCGCGCACCAACTCGGTGACGTTTTCAGAGACTTGCTGCACCGCGCCCGCCTGTTCAGTCGCGCCTTTCGCCACCCCGTCAATGGCGCGAGTCATCTGGTCAATCGAAACGGTGGTGTGGGTGATGCTATCCGACTGCTGCATGGTGCCTTTTGCCACCTGCTGAATGGTGGTGGCGAT
>JBBRAT010000083.1:0-6878 GCA_038206515.1 Anaerolineales bacterium
AGTTCCTTCATCGTTTCCCCACTTTTTAATGATTTTTATTATTTCGGATATCTTACCAATCAATTATTTTACCTTATTCTTTGCACTTAATGGCGATCGTTTATGCGAATAATTGATTCGTTCAGACAAAATCGTGTATAATAAATATATCTCTGACCATTCAGGGCTGCACATTCCCATCCCAACAAGACCTGTGCTTGTTGGCACACAGAGTCAAAAGTCAGGTAAAATAAAAAGAGCAAACTGCTGTAACAGTTTGCTCCTGATCTGACAAACTCCCTTTGCACGTGCGCCGTGCTTCAGTTATTTGTCAATTGGCGGGGAGGGCGGGATTCGAACCCGCGGCTGAGTTAACCCCAGCACTCACTTAGCAGGCGAGCCCAATCGTCCACTCTGGCACCTCCCCAGTGGTTAAGTTGTGCAAGTCTATCAGGAGTCTGCTTTCTGGCGGAGGGAGTGGGATTCGAACCCACGATAGGTTGCCCTATACCTGTTTTCAAGACAGGCGCCTTAGGCCACTCGGCCATCCCTCCTGATAGGATGCCCTTGCCACTTCTTAACGTCTGGTATTTTATCATACTTGACCCAACGCGGCAAGAATTTTCCCCGATTTGCTTTCTGATCTCACGATAACAGGTAAGCGATGATCCATTGCGTGGTGGCAATCAAGGCTTCCATATGCGTTCGTTCGTAGCTGTGAGAAGCATCCACCCCCGGACCAATCAGCGCAACTTGCACATCCCCGCCTGCCCGCCAGAACGCTTCCCCATCGGATCCATACAGCGGATAAATATCCACCTTATGCGCAATCTGATGCTCTTCGGCAAGTTGGCGCATCTTTTGGCTGAACCCATGATGATACGGCCCCCCGCTATCTTTCACGCACAAAGAGGCGTGAAATTCATCTGAGGCTTGCCCTTCGCCCATCGCCGCCATATCCACCGCCAGCAGTTCAGCCATATCCGCCGGGAACCCGGTGGACGCGCCATGTCCCACCTCTTCATAATTGCTAATGAGCAAATGGGTGCGCTGTGCAGGTTTTACCCCCGCATCACTTAACGCCTTTACTGCCGCCACAATACAAGCCACGCATGCTTTATCATCCAGGTGACGCGAGCGCACAAACCCATTCGTGATCTCAACGCGCGGATCAAAGGCGATAAAATCCCCCACTTCAATGCCTAGCTGGTGCGTTTCTTCCGCGTTTTGTGTGCACGCATCCAGGCGGACTTCCACGGTTTCTGCGTCTCGCTTCGTATCATTCACTTCATGCCCAAATACATGCGAGGAGGATTTGCACAGTAGAATACTGCCGCGCACGGTTTGCCCTGTGTGCGTGAACACCGTCACGCCCTCACCCTCCACCGTGTTCCACGCAAATCCGCCCAAGGCAGTCATCTTCAATCGCCCACTCGCTTTGATCTCTTTGACCATTGCCCCCAGGGTATCTACATGCGCAGTCAACCCGCGTGGGGTGTCGCTGCTCTCCCCCTCCCATTCTGCCAATAGCGCGCCTTTGCGATTGCGCCTCTCCTGAACCTGCGGAAAAGCCCGCAAAGCCTCTTCTGTTACGCCAACCGCCTGCTCGGTAAACCCCGTGGGACTGGGCGTATTTAGTAAGCGGGTAAGGAAATGGAGTAAATAGTCCACATCAACAGCAGGAATAGGCATAATTTTTGACCTTTCAGACAGATTCTTTTCTTTATCCGTCTAAATTATACATTCTGCACCCTTTTTCGTCTAGATAAGCTACTTGTCATTCTTTAGGAATGACCTCTGTCACTTGCCGGTTTCTTAAGGTTCGCATAAACTCATACAATAAAAAGAGTAATTCTACCCGTATTACCAAAAGAGGATGAATTTATGCAAATCACTCGCCAGGCAGATTATGCCCTTAGGGCAATGATGTATTTGGCTCAGATAGAACCCGGCCAACGCGCCGCTACCAGTCAGATTGCGGATGATCAACATATCCCACCCTCTTTTCTGGCAAAAATCATCTCGCAGCTTTCCATTGCCGGGCTGATCCACACCTCACGCGGCGCGCGGGGTGGCGTTTCTTTGGCTCGCTTGCCAGAAGAAATTACGATCCTTGAGGTGGTCGAAGCTATTGATGGACCCATTGCCCTCAATGAATGCACCCACTCCGCTTCTTCCTGCGTCTTTGGCGAGAGATGCCCCCTCCGTCCCCTTTGGTGTGAGACCCAAAACGACTTGGTGGAACGCTTACGCCACACCACCTTTGCGCAATTTTTAGCAAATCCTCAAACTGCCACTTCGGAAGCAAGTTAATCGCCTTCTTCATTAACCTGCCCGGCTGAAGAAAAGGAATAATCTCATGGCTGGTGGCATTCCGGTGGGACGCTCTTGGGTTGTGATGATGCAAAGTGGTGTCTTAGCAATTGATTGGGGTGATGGCTTATATCAGGAAGCCATCTCAGGGGATTTCTTTAACGCAAATGACAGCCAGGTCAGTCACGGCGCGCAATCTGGTGATTTAGACTGGCTCCAAAAAATTGGCAGAGTATTGAATTATAGCGATCAAATGGTTTATTTTGTGGATTTGCCTGAAAAACCTTCCCGCACCTTGGAATAAATCCCCATTTTTACCGTACTCATCAAAATACAGGGTATTGAGAATTTCCTCTCAATACCCTGTATTTTGATGGAATGAAAAGCGCTGAACTTACTTGTTTTTTGCCGCCCAATCCTGAGCCACAATCAAGTCTACGTCAATCTTCGAATTTGCGTCAAATTGAGTGACGATCACCGGGTTTTCAATCCCCATTTGTTTAATCAGGAAATTGATCGTGTAAGGCTTGCCGGTATAGTCAATAATGGTGGTTGAGCCATACACCTTATCTGCATTACTTTCATCCGTGATGTTCACCTGCTGCGACTTCAGCATATCGCCCGCTTTTGCCGCCGCGCCCGTGGTAGAAGAGCCATTCAACACGCGCACCTTGGCGTTTTCTGTTTTCATCAATTGCGCAGGGTCTTCAGCAATCGAAGCTGGCCCCACTGGTCCGCTCGTGGCAAAAATCTGGTCGCGCAGGATGCGAATCTGATCCGGGTTGGGGATCAAAATATCCTGTATGCCGTCTGGGGTCATTACCGTGCCATATCCTACGTCTTTATGCGGGTCGAATACGCCCTTCTTAATATTTTCTTCCTTAATTTGCGATCCCAGCCAGGCGAGTTGTACCACTTGATTTAACGTCAGATTGGTGCGGATGCCTGCCTTGAGCTGTTCATATAAAGCAGGTGATTTAGCGATCAACGTTGGGAGCATATTCAGGGTAAGAATTTGCTTGCGGATTGCCATAATCACTTCTTGCTGCCGCTGCGAACGTGAGAAATCGCCATCGCCCTGGTGACGTTCGCGCGCATACGCCAGCACCTGCTCCCCATTCAGAGTTTGCGTTCCCGGCTTAATCGTGATCGTATTACCCGGCCCGATGGGGTCTACCGTGATCTCTTCGCGGATTTTCATGTCCAGTCCGCCCAGCGAATCGATAAACTGGACGAAGGAATTAAAGTCAATCAGCGCGTAGTATTGAATCGGCACGCCAACCACGCCCTCAACGGTCTTCATGGCTAGCCCAGGTCCGCCATCTTTATATTGATAAATCTCCCCCCAGCGGTAAGCGGTATTAATCTTATTGTTTTCCATCCCTGGAATGGCTACCCACAGGTCGCGTGGAATGGACAGCACCCCAGCCGTCTTGGTCAGCGGATCAATCGAAAGCAGGATCATCGAGTCCGTGCGCGGAACGTCTCTCCCCTCTGACCAATCCCGATAATCTAACCCCATAATCAAAATCGTCACCCGGCTAGACCCATCCCACGGGACGGGCGTCACCTCTGTTTGCGGGTCTAATGCGCCCAGCGGTGCAGGTAGTTGATTGCTCAATGCGTTGATTGGAGCAGTGGGCAAGGATGGATCAGGCGTTTTGGTGCTGCTTACCAGTGGGTCGCCCGGCATGGAGGTCAGAGTCCACGAAGCAAAGAACCCTCTTGCCCAGGTGAATCCCAGGATGGCTGTAATTCCAGCCACAACAATAAAAGCCCCTAAAACAATCCAGGTAAATAGATCGATTGTGGACTTTGCGCGAGCTGTACGAATGTGATCACGTGACATACTTCTTTTTACCTTCTTGATGTCAAGGGGTTGAGTCTTTCTGGATTAAAGAGATGCAAGTTTAGTTCCATCGGCATTGACTCAACCTCTATAAATTTTGGTTAAAGCCTTGCAAAAAATGTTACTTTAACCCATCTTCGGCGGGGGCACCGGTAAGGAATCTGCCGGAGTTTGCACCCACTTATCCCCTTCATCAATCAACATTACCGGAATGTCTTCAATAATAGGGTATTTGCGATTGCAGGAAGGGCATACCAGCCAGGTTTCTTTGGTTAAAACGAGCTTGCCACCCTTTGCTGGCTCACGCACACACACTGGGCAGCGCAAAATTTCAATGAAATCAGAATTAATCATGCGTTTTTTCCTTTTATAGAAAAGAATGGCTCTATTGTACCACTGCTATCGGCTGAAATCCTTGACTGGCGCCATAAATCCCCGCAGCAAAGCAACCTATCCTTGCGGCTTGTTGGCATCCTGCGTAGGCACATCCGTCCCTGGACCATATTCAAACATGTCGGGCCATGCTTGGTAATGGGTGTTAAAGGTATCCTGAATGACCACCTGCCCGTCTTGGGTTACGGTGCGCGTTACCGATACATCCGCGCCTTCCGCTGCCCAGTCTACTTGTTTGATCTTTCCTTTCGCCAGGTCAGGGTTCTCGTGATAGACCGGCGCGGGGGGTGGGGTGAGGTTCGTGGTTCCGGTGGTATCCATCGTCACGCTGCGCCCGTTTGGCGTGGAGTAAAACTTCCACGTGATGCTGCTGTTGGCGGGGTTGACTTCCGTTTCCATCAGCAGCCAGTTGGGCGTATCATTCGTAAATTTGAAATCCACTAGCGGAACGAATACGGTTGCATCTAACCCTGCCAGTTTTGGATCAACGCGGTTGCCAGCCACTTTTTCATAGTAATAAACCCGGTAAGCATGGGCATGTCGTTCAACAATCGGGAATCCCGCAAAGAAAGCTGCGCGGAACAGGGTTGTGCTTACCTGGCAGACCCCCCCGCCCACGCCTTTGATGGTCTGATTACCCAGGATAATCAGCGCCTCGGCATAGCCATTATCCAGCGTTATATCGCCCAAAGTAGTCGCCATCGAGAATACTTCGCCTGGGGCAACTAACACTCCGTTAAACTTGCTGGCGGCTGTGGTGATGTTTTGCACACGCGCAGCGCTGGAGCCGTAGTAATACGAGGTCTCTGCATGCACCAGTTCACGAATGCCCAGCGATTCGCCTGTAGAGGTGTCCGTCACGCCAGGGTTGGTATATTTCATGCTCATGGAAATGGTATGTTCGCCTGCGCGTAACTTTTCCTGAATAGCGTTGATGCTGCCTTCCACATCCAATTCGCGCCCGATCACGGCGTGCTGTGCCACTTCTAGCTGATGGGTGTCATCGTTAAAGTGCATTAGCGGATTTTGAGACGTGCGTACCAGGGTCGGCGCGATTTGGGTCAAATAGGATCGCAGTTGATCCGTGTTCAGGTTCATCTGATACTGCTGCCCCTTGTCCGTTTTGACAAGTTCAAAAGTTAGCATGCTTGCCAGCGTTTGCGGGTCAATCACCCATGGACCAGATTGATCCGCGTCTTCTTTGGGTAACGCAATCGTCAGGGGTTGACTGAGCATTTGCCGTGCGAGGGTGGCTTGTTGCGTAGCGTCCAATACCTGCGGCTTCTTTTCCTCGATGGAAAGGTTAATAATGCTATCGTGCAGCGTGCGCATCTGCATCGAGATCAGCGCGGTCGTCTTGGGAATATCTAACGACCGACCGATCTGCCCTTGCCGCACGCTGACCTCGGTGCCTTTCAGTTCAATACTGGCTTCCACGCTGGGCTTATCCACTTCACCTGCCAGAGTGGTGAGGTAGGCATACGTGGCGCGTTCATCTAAGATCATCACCGGCTGCAAGCTGCTTCCAGAGGAAAAAATTGCGTACTGATCTTTTAACTGGTCAGTGAATACCCCCTGGCGACCGATTTCAAAGGCTTTTTGAGCAGTCGTTTGTGGATCAAAATAGAGTCCCAGCTGGGCAGGGGTGGCGCTCCAAATGTGTGTGCCATCTCGCAGCAGAATCTTGCCATTATTTGGATACGCCACCTGCGCGGCAATCCGATCCGCTGCCTGTTGAACGGTAAGCCCGCTCATATCCATGCCGTCTACGCTGATGCCCGGGTATATCCGCCCCCCATACCATACCTCGAAGGACGTAATAAAGAGGAAGAAGATGGCAACAAAGAAGAGCAAACCCAACAGGATAGAAAGGAGGGCATGTTCCAGGGAATAACGTTGACGCGCCGTGGGTGGGCGCAGAACGGGTCGTTGGTAAGAAGGGTACTGAATAGAACTCATAATGAAGGATTATAACATTGAGAAGGGGCTTGTGATTAAAAAAAGAATATTCAGCAATACCCTTGACAGGCGTTTGAGACTGCATATAATACAACCCTGCTGCACGTGACATCAGGAACGAAAGAAAGACGCAAGACGAGGTCACGAAAAAGAGAAAAAATTGAGTAAGGCAAAACTCTTGACAAGGCAGATGACAGGATGTAGAATAGAAACCTCGGAGCAAGACAGTAGACGGCGCGGATGGGAGCGAAAGCAAACGGGCAGCGCGATCTATCACAAGAGAATAGGGACTACAAAAAAGCGAAGCCGGTGTCAGGCAACGGAGAAACAAAGGACATCGGATTTTTTATCGCCTTGATGAACCCTAGCGCACCTTAACAACTGA
>JBBRAT010000084.1:0-6744 GCA_038206515.1 Anaerolineales bacterium
GTTTGGAGAACGGCTGCTGATCGGAGCAGGCAAGCGTGCTGTCCTCCTTTAATTCCAGATCGTAGAGACCGAACGTGACGCGCGGTGAAGTCTTTGTCATTATGATCTGGCTGGGGATTGCGCAATAAAGTTGACTTGCAGTGACTTCCAGAAGTTCCGCGCTCCCTGCACCCTGCGCAGCTCATCCCCCACGCCCGAAAAATATGCCGTGAAGGTGAAGTCGCCGCTTTCGTCCGGCACCGTCACCTGGTGAAACTCTTCCGGCTCGGTCAGCTTATTCCACAGCCGGGCATACTCAGCGGTATCAGTGGTGCTGCCAAAAGACAGGGTATAGTTAAAATATACGCCGATAATCTCGCGGCGCAGCACCCCGTCCTCGGTGCGTTCGGCGAACTTATCCAGCACATCCGCTTTGCGGGTAATGGATATGACCGGGATGTTATACGTTATTCCGTCAATCACGATCATACTGCGCTCCCTTTTACGTTAATGAGACTTTTGCCGATGCGCGTGGTTTCTCGGTCAATGTGCGGTTTCATCTCGCGCACCAATGCGCCCATGCTGCCGCCAAACTCAATGCGGATGTCTGCTTGCATCTTGCCAATTTCCTCGTGCATAATCTGGCGGATTAGCCCTTCTGGTGCTTCAATATTTCGTCCGTTGCGCTGATCGCCCAAAAGCGCCAGGAATTGCGCATTGGGGGGAATGACTGCGCCGGTGGCTAATCTGGGGTAGGGAATTGTAGATGCTGAAACGGTAGATAAACTAAACCCCCATTTATTTCCACCAAAACCAGGCACCCACCAAGGCACATCTATGCTAATTGAGTTCAGTCCAGTAATCACTGCATTTACACCAGTGGCGATGCCACCTATCATTGTGTTGAGGAAATCAATGATCTTCTTTATTGCTGTATAGATCATCCCTTTGATGCCGCCGGTTCCATCCGCGCCTATAAAAGTGTCATGGAAGTTTTTGCTAATATTCGTTATCCCTCCACTAATGCCCGCCCACAAGCCTGTAGTTGAATTAGTAAAGAGGTCTCCGATTTTCTTTGTCACGTTGTCGCTGAACCAGGTCTCTACGCCAGTCCAGGCATTTTTAACATTCGTCCATGCAGTTGTCGCCTCGGTGCTAAGAGTGCCTGAAAGCGTGGTGAAGACGGTGCTAATTTTCCCTGTCACGTTAGTATCAAACCAGTCCTTTACGCCGTTCCAGGAAGTTTGCACGTTCCCCCATGCCGTTTTCGCCCATGCAGCAATATCATTCCAAAGTCCTGAAAACGCAGTCGAAATGGGCGTAGTTACGGTGTTAGTGATCCACGTATTTGCGCCTACCCACGTTGAGACGACCAAATTCCAGGCATCTGAAATCCACTGCTTGACGTTCGTCCAAAGACTTGAAAACGCAGTCGAAATGGGCGTAGTTACGGTGTTTGTGATCCACGTATTTGCGCCTACCCACGTTGAGACGACCCAATTCCATGCGGCTAAAGTCCATTGCTTGATATTTTCCCAGGCAGTTTTGAACCACTTTGCAACCGGCTCTGTCACATTTTTATTGAACCAGGGTCCTGCCTCGCTCCACTTCTGCACAATCCACGCCCAGACCTCACTTGCTTTTTGACGTATCAGTTCCCAACCTTTGATCCAGTTCTGCACCATCGTGCCAATGACCACGATGAGAATGAGAACACCAGAAGCCACTGAAGCGACAATGTTACTAAAGGTCTTCGGGTTGGCGTCAATCCATTTGGATAAATCGTTCAGACGGGCAGTGAGCCAGGTTAGGAAGTCTAACAGCGCCTGACCCGTCCATGCAGCTGCTGGCTTCAAGAAGTTATCAAATAGCCACTGTCCCAAAGGAGCAAGGGCTTTGAGGGCGGAATTAACTACCCGCGCCCCAGCTGCCAGCAGGTCAAGAAAGACAGGCAGCGCATTCGTGATTACCCACGTTCCCAGCGGCACCAGGATGTTATCCCATGCCCATTTTAGACCGCTCCAAATCGTTTCTCCCAGCGGCTCAAGAGCTTTTTGCAGCCGCCCAAAGGCATCAATTGCCGGCTGTAGTAACCCGAGCAGCTTTCCTTTAAAGGACTCTACCTGTGCAATTAGCTGTGGTGAGATTGGATTGTTCATGGCAGGTAGGTCCCCGCCCGCAGGTAAAGCAGGTACGCCCCCCGGCGCAGGCGTGCTACCGCCCCCAGAGTTATCTGCTTGTTGGAGGACGTTGAGCTGGTCGAAGGCAGCCAGCGCACCCTTGGCAGCCTTGCCCGCTTTGGTGGTGTTATCCGCCAGTTTCCCCTGGGCATCGGCAGCCGCTTGCCCGCTGTCTGCCACTGCTCCCAACCCTGCGCCCGTCTGCACCTGCTGACCGGTGAGGATGCTCATCACCTGGGCGAAGGTGGTGGCAAGCGCGGTCATCCATACAATCACCGTTTTGAGCCAACCAATAATGGGCATCAGCACAGGGATAATGGCATTGCCTACCGCTACTTTAAAATCCAGCCAGGCAGCTGCCAGCCCGCGCACGGTATTGGCGTAACTGCCGGATGTGCGCGCTGCATCGCCCTGGGCATCTGTGGTGGCAGACATGATGAGTTGCATCACGGCAGCGGCGCGCGCCTGTGCGCTGATCGCTCCTACTCCGTTCCACATTCCCATCGCCATGGCTTTTTGTCCAATAACCGTTTCATTCAGGCTTACGCCATACTTCCGCACCGTTTCGGTCTGCCCCACCAGCGCGCCCTGAATATCCCTCAACACCGCGCCGGTATCCAGGTTGTGGAAACTACCCAGGTCGTTGGCAAGTTGCACCGCAGCTACCGACATGGTTGCCGCCTGGCTGCGAGCAAACCCCAACGGCACAAACGTCCCCTGCATGGTAGCGGCGTACTCCATCAGGTCATACTTGGATCGGTTGGTAGAATCTGCCATCTGGGTCAGCTGCTGCTCTACACCCCCAGACATTGACTTGAACACTGCCAGGAACTTATTGCGCATTTCCTCCACATTGGAAGCTGCCCCCACCGCGCTTTTCCCAAATTCGATAATTGCGCCAACGCTGAACGCCAGCCCGACTGCTGCCGCCAACCCTTTCAGCCCGCCCATGATTTTATTCAGACCGGTGTTGAAGCCGCCTGAATCCATGGACGTATTAATGCGGATCGTGCCATCATAAGCAGCCACGTTTACACTCCATTTTTCTTTCCCATTTCTATCAGGCGCAAGAACTCGGCTTCGCGCTCGCGTTCTGCCTGGTTGCGATCATCCAACTCAGGCACGTCAAACACTTCGCCCATCTCAAGCGCAGCTGCCCGCTCTTCCGGCGTAGCTTTTCCGCTCTTCACCCGTTGGCGCAAGCTCACCAGGCTGCAAAAGGTGGTCTCCGCGCCCAAATCCATAAACAGCGCCATGAACTTCCACCAGTGCAGCTGCGCCGTTTCCAGGTCAATGCTATGCGTTTGGCGGAAGGCAGCAAAGATCAGGGCAGCGTCCTGCTCAAACGAGTACAGGCGCGGGGAGGCTGCCTTTTCTTGCGCTCCCTCTTCTCCGCCGTTCAAGAAGCGCAAACCCATCTCAAACGCCGCCGCCAGGTTGTCCGGTTTGACCGGATAGAGTTGATCCAACAAGATCAGCTGCTTTTCAAGCGTAGTCAGGTCGTTATCCTCAAACGCCAGGATCACGCGCAAACAGACACGGAAGTCGCTGTGGATAGCCACTTCTTGCCCGTCAATCTCGACGGCGTCAGGCAGCTGCTCGATGAGGATATTCATTATTTCATTACGCGCCCGGTCTTCGCCGTGTATTTCTTCAGCTTATCCGCGCGCGCAGCTTGGAAGAAGGGGGTGATGCCTTGCAGGAACTGTGCGATCATATCCAGACTGAGCGCATCCCCAAAGGCAGCCTGAGACGCGCCTGACCCAAACAGTCCGTCAATCGTTTCGCGCATATACACGCACACTTCATGTAGGAACGTCAGCTTGTCGGAAAGATTCCTCGGCAGTCCGTTCTCGTCCACGCTCTGATTGTTGTCAATGGCTTTCGCGCGCGCAGTCAGTTCCGTCTGCTTGTTCTCGAACTCAATTATGAGTCCGTAGAACTTCTCCGCAAAGGTCACGTCCGTTGGGTTGAAGGAAATCACGCGATCCGGGTCATCGTTGACCGAAATGCGTTTGATGCCGGTGGTAATTTGGATACTGTCCATAAAATCCTTTCAAAAAAGCCCGCCCATATTCGAGCGGGCTTTGGTTGTATTTTGTATTAGGGAACGGCTGTAAAGGTAGCGGTGGAGGGGTTGAACGTCCCCGCGCCCGAAGGCCCCATAAAGTTCAGGGCATAGCTGATCTTAGCAGGTCCGCCGCCATCCCCGCCGAACTCGTTGACCTGAATGGATACAGGCTGGCGTTCCGCCGGATACGCGCCAGCGGTGGCCGTCTCATACAGCCACACGTTCATGATCTCAGAATGGGCGTCCGTCATCACCGCCCGCGATTTCCGCAGCGCGTCAATGTACTCAAAGACCGCATCGCCTTGCTTGGCAGTGGAATCAATCGCCATGGCAGGCTTATAGCGTTCCACTTCGGTGGTGGCGCTATCCTCGTGGATGTACACCTCTTCCAACGTCTGCGGGTTATAGCTGATCTTTCCGGTGGTTACGCCATCGCCGATCAAGCTCCAAATAGGGGTCGTAGTCGTGCCTGTGTTCAAAAAGGTTTTGAACTGGGACCGTTTTACCATCGTAGTCGCTGTCATTCTTGCTCCTTATCTTGGGTCTTGCGTATAGGTTAGTTTGATTTGAATTTGATAAATGCCAGTGTCAGACTGGCCTTGTTGATAGAGGTACGCCCAGCCGGTTGCGGCGATAGTATCCGCCGTTCTCTTCGTTCCCAGGTCAGGCAGAATACCGTCCAGGGTTTGCGCATCCAGCCAATCGGCGAACGCTTCATAGAAGTCGAGCGTTTCCAGACGTTCTTGATCGTCCGCGGTCAACTCAGTAGACTGAAAGGCGAAGGGATATTCGCGCAGGCTGCCGCCATTCAGGTATTGCTCTACGATCCGCGCCCCAGGTAGGGGGTACACCGCGTATTCGGTGGCTTGCGATCCCAGATAGTCCACCCAGAGCGGCGCGCCGTCTTTCAGCTGGCTGTAGCTCTTCAAGTAGGATTGCACTGCGCTGATGAGGCTCATTGCGCGCCCTTTGCCGCCACACGGCGAGCGCCTTCCAAAATCTTGTCTTTGTGGATTTGCTTCATCCGCTCAAACCAGTGGGGACCGCGCAAATGGCCGGTCTCGCTGCCCGGAGCGCGAGGGGAATAATACTGCGCCCGCGCATACGGAGCGATCCACTGGACTGTGCCAGAGCCAATCTCGGTGCCTAAGATGCCCGATTTGATTAACATGCTCGTGCGCAGCGGGATGTATGGCTCAGACAAGCGCAGCACTTCGCTATCCACGAATTTCTGAGCAGCCGAATATCGCGCCTGCCATGCTGGTTGAAAATTGGCGTTCCATTCCAGAGACGCCTTGCCGTTCCCGTTGACAATGACCTGCCCTTTGGGGGTCTCGATCTTCGGATGGGTCATCCTGCGCCTACCTGCCAATGATGCAGATGGCGACTGCCTCCCAGGATCGTGTCTACGGAGCGCACGGTCAGCGCGTCCGCATAAGCCCGTTTGAGGGCGCTGACGGTAAAGGTGGTGGTGATTTCCTCCATAGCAATTCCTCTTACAATCACATCCCCCGGCGCTATCGCTATGTGGATGGAGCCACGCGCCACTGGGATATAGATGGTTGCTTGATCCGCCTCCAGCAAGCCGGATGCCAGCACGTTGGCGGCTTTGCGGCTTTCCCAGCATACCCGCTTGATCGCTACGCGGGTCCATTTTTCGCCGCGGGTGGTTGCGTCCACGCTCTTTTGATACAGAGTACAATTAGCGTTCGTCCGCATTCAGCCCCCGAAACATCAGGTCAGTCATGCCCAAAAAACGCCGCGCAGCCCGCTTCAGCCTGGCATCCTCGCTCAACTGCGAAAGATAAGTGGTGGTAAAGTTTCCCACGTGCTCGGTTTGCACCGCGCCGCCGCTTTCGATCTGCGCTTGCAGTTCGTCCGCCACTGCGCAGGTAGCTGATCGGATGGCTGCTACGACCGCCGGGTCGCCGCTTGCAAAGGCAGCCGCAGCCCGCCCAAAGGTGAGCTGGTCAATGACCACGCTGGCTTGCATCCCCAGGGAGGGGAACTCAGCCTGAGCAATGGCTGCGCCGCGAAACGTCTCGCTATAAAACGTAAAGTCTGCGTAATCCGTCATGGCTCAGGCTGTCCTTTCTACGAAGCTTTGTTGGAAAGGTAGATGCCCTTTTGGTGATTGTCGTACACGTAGGCATCGTGATACAGGCGGTACTGCCACAGGTGACCATCGCCCTTTTGGTTGACTTCCGGGGCGAAGTATTTCATATTGTCCAGCTTGGTGGCTTGCAGAACCGCTGAGGGGTGGACGATCATAAAGTTGATGTCCTTACCGGTGGAAGCCGTCTTGCTGTAACCGCCTGCGGAACTGGTTGCGCCAGCGTCCAGCGTGACCTGAGTATAGAAGCGGGTTTGCGGCACCATGACAACTTCCATGTTATCCAAGCGCATGACGCGCCGATCAACGGCGTTATCATTTGCCAGCTGGCGAGTTACCGCGCCTTCCAGCGCAGCCAACACAACATCCGAAATGAACAGGATGCGCCCATCCGCCGGGAC
>JBBRAT010000085.1:0-6662 GCA_038206515.1 Anaerolineales bacterium
GCTTGATTTTCGCCATCCAGGTATGATAAAGCTTGGTGATTGACATGGGCTACTCCGTGTATAAAATGGTTCCGCAAAACCTATTTTAGTGGAGATCTCTCGTCAATCACCTCTCTTTTTAAACTGTCAGGTAGCTAGTTAAAATAGAGTTGTTTTTATTATAGCGATGGGTGAGAAGCTTATATGGACTTGATAAGGGTTCAATTAGGAATTATTGGGGTAGAGATTGAGAGGGGCGATCTTCCCCTCTCAATCTCTACCCCAATAATTCCTAATTGAATCGGAAAGGGATCTATGCGAGCAGTCTTGCAGCGTGTCAGGCGCGGAAAAGTGTCAGTCGCCGGGCGTACCGTTTCGGAAATTGGCTTAGGGTTGGTCATTTTGCTTGGGATCGCCCCAACCGATGATGAATCCATTGCGCGCGCTTTGGCGGATAAGGTCGCCGGGTTGCGCATCTTCGAGGATGCCAACGAAAAAATGAATCTCTCTATCCGCGATGTGGGCGGCGCGGCATTGGTCGTTTCGCAATTCACCCTCTATGCTGACACTCGCCGCGGCAGACGACCTTCCTTCACCGATGCCGCCTTGCCTGACCATGCCCGCCCCTTGGTGGATCGCTTCGCTCAATGGTTGACGGAATTAGGCGTGCCTTCTCAGCAAGGCGAATTTGGCGCGTCTATGCTCGTGGAAATTGAAAATGATGGTCCTGTTACCATTGTGCTTGAAATGTAACCCTTGATCCTACCTATTCGTTTCAGCCATTGCGCCACAGCAGGCTATCCACCTGTACCGCCCATGCGCCCGCATCACGTAATTGTTGCGCGTCCTGAGCGGAATATACCCCGGCTCCCGCAATCAATGGCAGCCCCCACCGCCGCGCGGATTGCACTGCCGCCAGGGTAAGTGGCAGCAGGGATGGGCCAAACAATCTGCCGCTGACCGGTCTGCCTGTATCCGTGTATACCGTCCCGCGCGGCGCGCTCAGGCTGATCGCTGCCATCCCTCGCTTTGCCAGCTTTCCCAACCAGCTTTGTCCTGCCTCTGTGATCGGCACATTGACCACCACCGGCAGCTCTCCATACGCGGCTTGTAACACGTTTAACGCTTCGTTGCCGGGCATTTCCGGTGGCAGGCTGATCTCTACGGCCATCACCCCTTCCATGCCCTCCAACCGCCGTACCATTTGCTCTATTTCCGCCGCGTTTTGCCCCATCAGATGTACCCAGATCGGCAGTTCTGATTGTGCCCATCGCGCCGCGTATTGTTTCAGCACAGCCCGTAATCCCGGGTTCGGAAAGCCACTGTGCAGCAGAAATCCGCCCGGGTAGGGCAGTACCGCGCGGCTAACCGCCGGGGCGCGCGCCGCCAGGCTAATGGGGTCTGTGATGAACGCTCCTGCTGCCGCAGGCATCGCCCAGTGATTCGGTGGGGTGAAGCCCAACATCCCAGCGGCGTTCATCCAGGGCGAGGTGAGCGTCAACTCCTGGCGCAGCATCGAAACGTCAAAGTCGTCCGCGCTCATCCTGCCTCCAGCGTATTAAAATCAAATACAGGTCCGTCCACACAGGCGAATTTCCATCCCGCGCGGGTAGAAACGGAGCATACTCCGCATTCCCCATTATGCGCGCATGGCATCGGAACGAGGATCAGCGCCTGTGCCGTGCAACCCACTGGCTCATACACCTTCAGCCTTAACGTTGCGCGGATCGCCCCCAGGCGTGGCAACGCAAACTCCAACGCCAGGTAATCCGCCCATTGCGCCGCCTCATACGCTTGCTCCAGAGGCAGCACTTCCACCTCAGCCGGCAGTCCGGCAGGAATCACCGGCGTATACAACGCCACTGCCGCGCCTTGCTCCAACGCCAGGGTTGCCAGCGACATCAATCGCTCTGGCGTATCCTCAAAACAAGCCAGCGCCACCCTTCGCGCTGTCACAGGCAGCCGGAAGCCGTTTCCCAACGCTCCACGGATATTCAATAGCGTTCCCACCGTCCACGGTTCCGGCAGAGAAGGGGCAATCAGCAGTTCATCCCCCGCCTCGCCTGCCGCAAAAAGCGTTACCGGCAGCGGATTAGCTCGATTTGGGCTGCTGGCAACCAGATATTGCCCCGGCTTGGGGTGCAATGCGGGCGTGCAGCGAATCCGCCCGGCGCGCAAGCTCATCCCGCCTACGCTGTTCGTTAAATGAATTTCAGTAATACTCCCATTGGATTGTGCCACTCTCCTAGCATATCATAACCTCGTCCCATGTCAAAGTCCGTTCATGCGCGAACTCCCAATCGCCCCAATTTAAAGGAGAGAAGGTGATATAATTCATAGGTTCGGCTTTTTCAAGAAGAGGAGTTCTACATGAATGTAGCTGTATTTATTCAAGGTTTTGTCGTCTTACTGTGGATTGCCGCAGTAGCTTTAGGGGTCATGGCATTTGCTCGTGTCGGTCGTGGTCAACCAGCGCGCGGACTCGGTCGCCTTGCTGCCGCGTTACTCGTCTTGGCGGTGATCTTTACCACCGTTAGCGCGGGTCTCGTCTTTATCAACCCCCAGGAACGCGGTGTGGTCATTTCTGCGGTCGCCGCCAAAGGCTATCGTGAAGATGCCTTACAGCCCGGTCTGCGCTGGGTCGTCCCGTTTGCGGAGACGGTCGTGGTTTATCCCATCTCTCGCCAAACCTATACCATGTCTTCCGTCGCCTCGGAAGGTCAGGTTAAAGGCGATGATTCAATTATCGCCCGCACCGCTGACGGTCAGCAGGTGAATATTGAATCTTCCGTTATTTATTACATCAATCCTGATAAAGTAGTGCAAGTACACATTGCCTGGCAGTCCCGCTATAATGATGACCTGGTACGCCCCCTCGTTCGCGGCATCATCCGTGATGCGGTCTCGCAGTATGGCGTGCAGGAAGTCTACAGTGGCAAGCGCAACGAACTTTCGCAGCAGATCACCACTTCATTAAATTCTCGCCTCGAAACCAACGGACTGAAATTGCAAGAATTTATTCTGCGCAATATTACCTTCTCACCAGAATACGCCAAGTCTGTAGAAGAGAAACAGGTTGCCCAACAGCAGGCTGAGCAGGCAAAATTTGTCGTTGAACAGCGCCGCCAGGAAGCAGAACAGGCTCGTCAGGTGGCTCAGGGTCGCGCGGATGCAGTCGTTATTGCCTCTAAGGGTGATGCCGAAGCCCGCCTGATTCAGGCACAAGCCGAGTCTCAAGCCCTCGAAAAGATTGCCCAGGCGCTCAAAGACCGCCCTGAACTGCTCAATTACCAATACATCTCTCGCCTTGCCCCTAATATGCAGGTGATGTTGCTGCCCGCCAATACCCCCTTCGTGCTGCCGTTCCCTAACTACGGTCCAACCCAATCGGGCGGCACATTGAATAACGGCAATAACACCACTGTCATGCCTACGCCAGTTGTTCCTACCCCAACCACCGCTCCCACCGCGGAACCCACGGCTACCCCGCAACCTTAATCCACATTGCTTTTGATCGGGATTGAAACACCAATTCCGATCAAAACGAAAATTCCGATTGTCGCTATAATGACTTCCAGGGTAAAATGCCTGGAAGTCATTTTTTGTACCTGCTCTGGTGTTCCGCATCTGCGTAGTGGCTTCTGGCAGGAAGCTCCATAGTATTCAAGCAATTCTCCCTGCGAAACAGAAATTTTCTGATGATTGTCAGGCTTCCTGCCGGAAGCTGCTACCCAGAAAAGGTATGCCTGAGCATTGCCTATTTTTACGGAAGGAAATTATGAGCGAATCCGTTCCTTCGCCTTCTGGTAAACAAATTCGCCTCACCAGTTTATCAAACTGCGCGGGTTGAGCATCCAAACTGAATGCGGAAACGCTGGCGCAGGTGCTGCGCCCCATTCACGATACCTTTAAACCAGAGGATTATCCCAATCTATTGGTTGGTTTGGATTCCCCTGATGACGCTGCCCTCTGGCGGATTGACGATCACCGCGCTCTGGTTATCACCACTGATTTTTTCACCCCAGTGGTGGATGACGCTTACGATTATGGCGCAATTGCCGCTGCTAACAGCCTTTCGGATGTCTACGCCATGGGGGGGCAGCCGTTTTTAGCACTTAACGTAGCTGCTTTGCCCCCTCAACTGCCCACTAAAATCCTGGCTGAAATTTTGCGCGGCGGCGCTGAAAAAGCCCGTGAAGCCGGCGTGGTTGTGGCAGGCGGGCATACGGTGCAGGATCAGGAGCCAAAATTCGGTCTGGTGGTCATTGGCATGCTAGACCCTGATAAAGCCCTCACCAAGTCCGGCGCGCGCCTGGGCGATCATCTCATCCTCACCAAGCCGCTCGGCTTTGGCGTTACCACCACCGCCCTCAAGCGTCAGCAAGCCTCCCCAGAGGATGTGGCGGAGGTCGTCTCGTGGATGAAAAAGCTCAACGCGGCGGCGGCGCGCATTGCAGTAGAGGTTGGGCTGCGCGGCGGCACGGATGTCACCGGTTATTCCTTGCTAGGGCATGGACTGGAAATGGCGAACGCTTCCGGCGTGGCTTTCCAGATAGACTATGCGCGTATTCCCTTCGTCTCTTGTGCGCACAAATATGCTGACCTGTTTACCTTCCCCGGCGGCGCAGCCGATAATCGCCTGTACTTTGGCAATCAGATTCGCTTTGCCAGCGCCCTGGATGAAGCCAGCCAGATGCTGCTTTTTGACCCGCAAACCAGTGGCGGATTGCTGCTTGCCGTCCCACAGGAAAAATGGGTTGCTTTCCAAAAATTGGCAGATCAAGATCATCTCCCCTATTGGGAAATTGGCAATGTCATTGCTGGCAATGGAATTGAGGTAATTGAATGATTTTCCCTGAATTTAACTTTTCTTCGCGCCGCTCACCTGTCATGGGGCGGGGCGGCATGGTCGCCGCTTCGCAACCGATGGCAGTTGCTTGCGGCTTGCAAATTTTAGAGCAGGGCGGCACAGCGGCGGATGCTGCCGTAGCCACTGCCGCCGGTCTCAACGTCACTGAACCATGCAGCACCGGTCTGGGCGGGGATGCCTTCTGCCTCTATTACGAGGCTGCCACCCGCAAGGTATATGCCCTGAATGGCTCCGGTCGCGCTCCAAAATCCCTTTCCTTGCAATGCCTCCGCCAGGAAGGGTTTACCGGGGCAGAGCTTCCGCCTTATCATCCCTATACCGTCACTGTGCCAGGAGCGTGCGCCGCCTGGTGTGATACCGTTCAACGCTTTGGCCGCCTGCAAATGTCCCAAATTCTTGCCCCGGCTCGCCGCCTGGCAGACGAAGGTTACCCTGTCGAGCCATTGGTCGCGGATGCCTGGCACAATGCCATCACGCGCGGGCAGTTAGGGCGCGCCGTGAACGGGCTGGAAATGAGCATCGAGGGTCGCGCTCCGCAGCCGGGTGAAATTTTCCGCAACCCCGGCTTGGCGCGTACCTTTGATCAGATTGCCCAGGGCGGCAAGCACGCTTTTTATGAGGGTGCAGTCGCAGAGGGCATTGTCGCTACACTTGCAGAAGCCGGCGGCTGCCTTTCCCTCCAAGACCTCGCAGATCATCACTCCACTTGGGAAGAGCCCATCCACGTCCGTTACCGTGACCTCAACGTCTGGGAATGCCCGCCTAACGGTCAGGGACTCACCGCCCTGCTCGCGTTAAACTTGCTGCAAGGCTTTGATCTGGCTGCCTTGCCTCCCCTCTCTGCGGATCGCCTGCACCTGGTCATTGAAGCCTTGCGCCTTGCCTTTGCGGATGCCCATTATTACATTGCTGACCCGGCTTTCCGCCCCGCGCCTTTAGAAGAACTCCTCAGCGCCGATTACGCCACCCGCCGCCGCGCGCTCATTGATCCGCGCCGTGCTGCCCGTAGCGTGCAGTATGGCGCTCCGGTCGCTTCCAGCGATACCGTCTACTTTAGCGTAGTGGATGCCTTCGGCAATGCCTGCTCGTTTATTAATAGCAATTACATGGGTTTCGGGACGGGCATTGTGCCGCGCGGTTGGGGCTTCACCCTGCAAAATCGCGGTCATAACTTCAGTCTGCAAGAAGGGCATAACAATATGCTCGAAGGTGGCAAACGCCCTTACCACACCATCATTCCCGCCATGGCAACGCGCGCTGCGGATGACAGCCTGTTCGCCAGCTTTGGCGTAATGGGTGGATTCATGCAGCCCCAGGGTCATGTTCAGGTGCTTTTAGGCATGGCGGATGATAACTTAAATCCGCAAAGCGCACTAGATCGCCCGCGCCTGTGCCTGGCTGCCGAAGACATGCCCATCGCCGCCCAGGGACGGGTAGAAATCGCCCTGGAAGAGGGCATTCCCTGGCAAACCGCTGCCCGCTTGAGTGAATTGGGTCATCAGGTGCGTCCGGTCAGTGGCATGAGCCGCATGCTATTTGGCCGTGGTCAAATTATCTATCGGGATGCTGCCAGCGGCGTCCTGTGGGGCGGCAGTGACCCTCGCGCGGATGGTTGCGCCTTCGCTTTGCACTAATAGCCAATGCCCTTTTTATAAGAACTACGTCCTCATAAATTGGACTTTTGACAATCCGAAATAACCCTGCTTTTTGCCAAAAGCAAGGAAGTACCTTCACAACCGAATAAACGAACCGAAAAGGTCAAGTCTTGGCCTTTTTTACAACCGGATGACGTTTTCTTGGGGTAAGAACAGCC
>JBBRAT010000086.1:0-6185 GCA_038206515.1 Anaerolineales bacterium
ACCAAGTCGGCGCTGATGGGAAGTGCTCTGGCATTACCAGATTATGTGGCTTACCAACTGGCGCTCCCTTTCGCTTACCCTGATACGACTTTATGAGACTTTGTTAAAGTTCTATGGATACGATTTTATGAGACTCAACAGGGTTTTGAAACTAATTGATTGGTTAAAAGATAAAAATAGCAAGTATCTGTTCCCAAAAAGGTTCTTAATCCCAAAGAAGGAATAATCGCAACTATTCAGACTTCTCCGTCCGTGTAGGGGTATTCGGTGTGAACGTCAACCTGAATGGGAATGAGGGTAAGAATAAAGGAGAGGGCAGATCGCTCTCTCCTTTATTCTGATGATCCATCAAAACGTCACGGCGTAGCGCTGGGCATGGGCGTAACGCTCGGGGTTGCCTTGGGCGCAGTGGGCGTGGCGGCGTCATTAAAAATCACGTCCTTGAAGCCCATGCTCAGAAACAAGCGCGACAGGTAACTTTCGCCATTGCGTTGCGCCTGATCCAAAATGCCATCTTCCTGCGCGGATTTTAGCAGCTCGCGTTCGGCCACCTGACGGGCTTGCGTCTCTAAATTGGGATCAGCCCGCTTGAGAATGCCCGTGTCACGGTTATAGATATAGGATTTTTCATTATCCAACGTTGCCACAAACACCTCAGCGGGAGGCAGATTGACGTATAGCACGCCCCCGCTCACGCGCACATCCTCGGGGCGCAGCTTCGCCATGTCAATTCCGGCAATCACCTTGCCATGCGCCACGAAAATCAGCTTCTCCCCAAACAAAAACGCCAACTCGCCTTGGTTGCTCTGCGCCGTTACCACCTTTTCAAGGGTATATTGAATGGTCTCTAAGCGGGCAAGCGAGCGCACATCGTGGACAATCGTCACCGGATCAGGCAAAAACGTGGGCGTGGGCTGCATCAACTGGGCGATGCTCGTCTCCATCCGCTGATTTGCGCTGACTAATGGCGCCAGGTTGTGATCCGCGTTTTGGCGGTTGACCTCCAGAATGGCAAACATCAACCCACCCGCCATCACCAGCAGAATTAAAATTAAAAAAATAATAAACGGAGAAACGCCGCCGCGATTCGCAAAGCGGTTATCTGGCAACTCTTTCTCTGGGGGCAAATTGGGTTCTGAATTCATGGCGCTGCCTTTCTATCCATAATTGCTCTGATCCGCGTAGCGGCGCACTGCGTGCGCCCAATCTAGCATCCGCATCATCGTATCTTCAGTCGCCCCCATCCGCGTAGTGGCTTCCGGCAGGAAGCCCGCTGTTCATCGGACAATTCTTTCTGCACAACAGAAATGATCTGATCATCCTCAGGCTTCCTGCCGGAAGCCACTACACGGATGGGGGCATTACTGCGAATATGCGGATCCCTGACCCATGACTTCGATCCATATCCTATCCGCTACGTTTCCCGAACCGAGGGAGAGAGGGCATTTTCCCCCTCAAACCCCAATCTTGATTATAATTCGTAAGTGAAACAAATTCAATTCGGGGTTAGGTCGCTTGTGAATCATTTCGCATGGGGGATTCCCTTACAAAGGGGGCAAATACGGGTCGCGCTGCTGCTGATGAGCCTGCTGCTCTTTACGCTGCTGACCGCCTGCGGAACGAACACCCCGGCGACCACCCCCACGGCGGAAGTGTTAACCGCCACGCCCGCCCCCTCACCCACGCGGCTGCCCACCGTCACCCCCACCCCGCTCCCCCTGGGCAGTCCGCAGCGCCCTTATGTAATTGGCGCAGTGGTGGAGCAATCTACGGATGAGATGACCGCCGCCGCTCAAGAAATTGCCCGCCGCCTCAGCGCCACCACTCAGCTTGCCGTCAACGCCAAACTTTACCCCGATTACGCCAGCCTGTTGGATGAATTGCAAGCGGGCAAAGTGCAGCTCGTTTGGCTGCCGCCCCTCACCTATCTGTACGTCTCGCAGCGCAGTCAGGCGGACGCAGCCCTCCTCAGCAACCATTTTGGGGTGTATGCCTATGGCGCGCAATACCTGGCGAACGTGGAAAGCAGCTTTATCCCCTACTTTGACCCGCAATCGAGCCTGACCTCTGCGGATGCCGCCACCGCCCTGGCGCAATTCGCGGGCAAACGCCCCTGTTGGGTAGACCCGCTTTCGCCTTCGGGCTACATCGCCCCGGCTGGGCAGCTGAACGCTCTTGCCATTACCACCTTGCCGCCCGTCTTTGTCCAAAATCACACCGCCCTGGTGCGCGCCCTGTATATCAAAGGCATCTGTGATTTCGGCGCAACCTTTGCCATTTCCGGCGACCCACGCACCGCGGATGCCGTCCTCAAAGATTTGCCGGATACCCTCAACCGCGTCATCGTCATCTGGCGCACCGATGGGGTCATCCCCAATCTCAGCCTGTCCTTTGCGGCGGGCATTTCGCAGCGTGACCGGCAGTCCCTGGTGAACGCCCTGCTGGACGTTGCCAAAACCCCCGAAGGGCGCGCTCTGCTCACCCTTTCGGTGGGCAATTATCAAATAGACGAACTCAAGGTGGTAGATGACAGCGTTTATGATCCGTTGCGCAAATTTGTGGGTACGTTAAACCTGAATGCAAAAGATTTTCCAGGCAAATAACCCCTCCCCCCCGCTGAAAACGCGGCTGCGGCTGCTGGTACGCAACCTGTGGCGCGTCCTCTTTCCGTGGCCTGCCCTGGCGGCTGCCCTCACCGTGCTGCTCCTGCTGGGATTGCCGCAATGGGCTGCCCACGCCGAAGCCGACCCGCGCGCCTACTCCGCGCAATCGGTGCCAGTCGAGCGGGTGGGCATCGTCTTTGGCGCGGGCATCACCCCGGATGATACCCCCACCCTCGTCCTGCGTGACCGGTTGGATATGGCAATTCAGCTCTATCAGACCGGCAAAGTGAGCAAATTGCTGATGAGCGGCGATAATCGCACCCTTAATCACAACGAGCCGGGCGTCATGCAGGCGTATGCCGTCCAAAAAGGCGTACCGGCGGAAGATATTGTGCTGGATTATGCCGGCAACCGCACCTACGATACCTGCTACCGCGCGCGCCACATCTTCAACATCCACACCGCCACCCTCATCACCCAAAAGTTCCACCTGCCGCGCGCCCTGTTCACCTGCGCCAACCTGGGCATAGATGTGCATGGCGTGGCGGCAGATAAAAGCTACTTCTCCCCACCGACCGTCGCCAACTGGCAAATCCGCGAACTGTTCGCCACCAGCGCCGCCCTCTGGCAAGTCTGGGTGGAACGCCCCCTGCCGATCTTAGGCAAAAATGAAACTTTCTAATTCCTTGACAAGAACAGGAACAGCGTGTAAAATCCGTCTTGCTTTTAGAAATGCGGGCCTGTAGCGCAGTTGGGAGCGCGCCTCAATCGCACTGAGGAGGCCAGGGGTTCGAATCCCCTCAGGTCCACTCTGTGCAAAGAGGGCGGTTGCTCTCATCAGGCAGAAAACATCACCAAATTCCCGTAAAAAGGGGCCCATAGCGCAGCTGGGAGCGCGCCTCAATGGCATTGAGGAGGCCGGGGGTCCGAATCCCCCTGGGTCCACTGAAAACAGACATCTTCTATAGGTGTCTGTTTTTCGTTCAGCGGATTATATTCGGATCGGGTCACATTGCGCAATGTGACCGGAAATGTGCCTGCGGACGCTTTGGGCGGGGCGGCATTGCTTGTATACTAAAATACAGACGTTTTTGCGTCCTATTTTGATCCTTTCAGACGAAGAAGGAAGCCTGTCTATGCTTAAATCCAATTCCCTGCCCCCTATGGCTGATCTGAATCGTGAGCTTTCGCCTTATCAAAAATCAGAGATGCGTAAGCCCTTAATTCAGCTGGCGAACACCGTGTTGCCTTACATTGCCCTGTGGGTGGCGATGGCATTTAGTTTGCGCGTTTCCTATTGGCTGACCCTGGCGTTGGCGGTGCCGGCGGCGTTGTTCCTGATGCGCATTTTCATCTTTTTCCATGATTGCGGTCATAACTCGTTTTTCCCCTCCACCCAGCTCAACCGCGCGGTGGGGTTTTGGCTGGGCGTGTTGGTGTGGACCCCCGGCGAGCAGTGGTGGCATGATCACGCCATTCATCACGCCACGGCTGGCAACCTGGATAAGCGCGGGCATGGCGATGTGACCACTCTGACGGTGGAGGAGTACTGCCGCCTGCCGTGGGCTTCACGCCTGGGCTATCGCCTGTTCCGCAACCCGCTGGTGATGTTCGGCTTGGGTCCTTTGTATATGTTTGTCATCATGCACCGCCTGCCTATCCCGCATTACGGACGCAAAGAAACCCTCAGCGTCATTTATGCTGACCTGGCGATCTTGGGGATGGCTGCGCTCATTTCACTGGCGATTGGCTGGCAGGGATACTTGCTCATCCAGCTGCCGTTGATCTGGCTGGCGGGCATGGGCGGCATCTGGCTGTTTTACGTGCAGCACCAATACCCCGATGTGTATTGGGTGCGCAATGGGCAGTGGAGCTATGCCGCATCCGCGTTGAAGGGCGCGTCCTTTTACCATCTGCCGCGCGTGCTGCAATGGTTCAGCGGAAATATTGGCTTTCATCAAATTCATCACCTCAGCCCGCGCATCCCTAATTATCAGCTAGACCGGGCGTATGCGCAGTCCACCCTCATCCGGCAGTATACGCGGGTGATTAGCCTGCGCGAAAGCCTCACCTGCCTGGGCTGTAAGTTGTGGGACGAAGCCAGTCAGCGCATGGTGAATTTTCCACAGGGATAAAGAGGATATTCAAAAAAGTGGAGCGCGCTCCACTTTTTTGTTATTGTTACGCCGCGTAGTGGCGCACTGCGTGCGCCCAGAGGGGATGAGCATGATTGTGATTCCACCGGAAGCATACTTTGCATACGCAGGCGCACGCAGTGCGCCACTACGCGGATAGAGGCAACCCCCAATAAAACTCCATAAACTCTTTCCTTCCAATTTCATTACAAAAATCTTTCCCCTCTTTTCATTTTTGTTAAGTGATGTACAATATCTGTAGGGGATTTTGTAAATAAAAACCCACACAAATATAACTAATTTGATATAGTCGCTTCAATTAATATTTGAAACCGCTCTCAAGTGAGGCTGCTCTGTGAAGACACCTGACGAAAGTTCGCGCTTGTTATTAAATGCACTCCCAGTCGGTATTTTGATTACATCGCTTGGAGGGGAGGTTCAATTTGCCTCGCCGCAAGCGCATTCCATTTTAACGTCCCAAGCCTCTGCCTTAATCTATGGCAGCATCTTTGATTTTTTTCACCCACAGGATCAACAGCCCGTTACCGAATTGTTTGAAGCAACGCTCCACGCGGAATCGGCGCAAAGCCTGCCGGTGACCAGGCAATATCGCCTGAAACCCTCCGCCGCGCAGCCGCCCGACCCTGTGCCGCCCGTGCCAACTGCCTCAGTGTTTTCGCTGGATACCTGGGTGGAGGTGACCTTTGCGCCGCTGGTGGATGAGCATGGGCAGACGGAAGGCTGCCTGATTACCCTGCAACCCACCACCCACAATCAGCCCCTCGAAGAATTTTTGCGCCAAAACCTGGAGCAGCAGAAGTTCCTTACTTACCTGTTGCAGCTGCTCTACCGCCCGGCTGACTTGATCGTGGCGATGGAGCAGGTGTTAGAGATGATGGGCATTTATACCAAGGCGGACGCAGTCTTCTTTATGGAAGATGACGCGAATCACCAGCGAGCGAGGGTAGTGCAGGCGTTTATCGAGGAAGACATGGCGCCATTTTCGCCAGAGCTGGAATACGCGCGTTACCCTTCCATCCGGCGTAATTTGGAAGCGCACGGGCTGCTATGCTGCTGCGCTGCGGATACGGATTTGCCAGCTGATTTGGCGAAATTATTGCGCGAGTGGCAGATCAGCGCGCTGATGATTCTGCCTATTTTGGGCAATGAGAGCAATTATGGGCTGATTGTGGATGTTGCGCGCACGCGCTGCACCCCACCTTCCCACGAGGAACGCGATATGCTGCGCTCCATCTCGCGGGCGGTGTCTTTGGCGGTGGCGCGCGGGCAGGTGGAGGAGGAAGAACGCAGTCAGCGCGTATTGGCGGAGGTGCTGCGCGATATTTCCTCCGCCCTCATCAGCGCATCCAGCTTTGAGGATGTGCTGGACCGCATTTTGGTCAACCTGGAGCGCGTGATTCCGCATCAGGGGGCTAATATCGCCATG
>JBBRAT010000087.1:0-5507 GCA_038206515.1 Anaerolineales bacterium
TGACATCGTTTCCCTGACCCAGAAAATTGAAGAAGTTATCCAACTTCCCCCTGAGACTCTCGCCTGCATGGGCATTGCAGGTCGTGAATATGCCCTCAACCATTTCACCACTGAAAAATTGCTCCCCAAAGTGATCCAAACGGTGGAAAAAGCGGCGCAAAAGCCAACCTAATTACCCCACTTCCTATTAATCCCCTCAAATATTCGCAATTTATTCTAAATTTATGGGAATTTCTCCAGATGACGATACAATAGCATCAGGTAAATGTTCGTCTCTGCCTTTTGCTTTTCATGTTTCGTAAAGGGAAGTGCAAGTGCATTTAATAACCTTTCTTTTATTTTCTCTTCAGCCTATCTCCCTTCCCGTTTACATGTCTTCTTTGTTGAAAATCAGCGGGCAACTACTCGCTCTTCAGGAACAATATAATCAGTTTAATCTGGTCGAAATAGGGATTTTTGTCCTTCTGTTAATAATTCTCTATATCCTATTGAGTCGCCAGACAGGGTTAGAAAGTTTGGTGAAGGAACGCACGCACGCTCTCACCGATGAAATTAATCGCCGCATTGCCATTGAAGAAAGCCTGCAAGCCAATCAGACCACCCTTGAACAGGCGCAGGCTGCCCTTTCCGCCAACGAAAAAAATACCGCAGCATTGCTGAAAATGCCCAAGACCTGATCTATCACTTTGCCCTTCTCCCTGAACCGCACTTTGAATATGTCAGCCCTTCCGCCATGCGCATTACCGGCTATACCCCCGAAGAGTATTATTCCGACCCTGACCTGAGAACAAAACTTGTCTATTCGGAAGATTTACCCAGCCCCCAGACAGTAAATGATGACGAAAAAATCTTTGCTGGTCCTTTGCGCCTGCGGTGGAAGCGCAGAGATGGCGAGGTCATCTGGACGGAACAGCTCAATACACCCATTTATGATGAAAATCATGCGCTCATCGCCGTTGATGGCATTGTTCGCGAGGTAACTGCCCAAAAGGCGGAAGAAACCTTGCGCCGCCAGGTGGATGAAACGGCTCGTCGCGTGCAGGAACTAGAGGCATTAACCGCAGTATCCGTCAGCATGCGCCAGGCGCAAACCCGCCCCGACATGGCGATCTTACTGGTAAATCAGTCTATGAAGGCTTTGAGCGCACAGGGCGGTGTATTGGGCTTGATCCAGGGCAACGCCATTCATATCGAAGGCGCGCAGGGCGTCATGGCGCATTGGCAAAATAAGGTCCTGACGCAAGATGATTCCCTCTTCTGGCAGGTCATCCGCGATGGAATACCGCGTTGGTTTGAACGCAACGTCCCCGGCGAGCTACCCGATCCATTTGCCGCTGATCCATGGGTGGCAAGCATTTTATCTCCCCTGAAAAGTGGTGAAACCGTTACCGGGTTATTGGCATTAGCCTATGATACTCCCCAAGTCTTTACAGAAAAACGCCGTCTGATCAGCGCCATTAGCGAGATGGCTGGTAGTGCGCTGCACCGCATGAACGTCACGGAAACCCTTGAAAACATGGTCAGCATGCGCAACCGCGAACTGGAAAGCATTTATGAAGTCACTTCCGCCGCCAGCGAGAGCCTGGATCTGCGCGCTTCCTTGCAACATGCCCTTGAGTTGACCCTTCAGGCGGTCAACACAACAGTGGGTGGCATTTTCTTGCGGGAGGAAGAAGCGATCCATCTTGTGGCGCAAGCTGGCTTCCCGCAGGATGTGGCTGCACGTATCAGGGTACAGGATTCTTATAATAGTCTGGAAGGCTGGGTGATTCAGAATAATAAACCCCTGGTCATCAACAACCTGGCAGCGGATGAGCGCGCCGGTTGGCATATCCGCCCCAACGAATTGATTTCTTTCTTAAGCCTGCCCATGCGCATTCACGAGCAGGTGCTGGGCGCGTTGAGCGTTTCTCGCCCCGGCGGAGAGACTTTTAATGTGGAAGAGATGACTTTGCTCTCTTTTGTAGCTGATCACCTGGGGCTGGTGGTTGAAAATGCGCATCTCTTTCGCCAATATGAGCAAAATGTCATTTTAGAGGAGCGTTCACGCCTGGCGCGCGAACTGCATGATTCTGTTACACAACAGTTGTATGGCGCCACTTTATTCTCCGCCGGGGCAAAAGAATACCTCAAACAGGGCAATCAACGTGAAGTCATGGGATATTTGGATCAATTGCAGCAAATTACCCAGCAGGCTCTTAAAGAAATGCGCTTGCTGGTGTACGAATTGCGCTCTCCGCAATTAAGCCAGTCTGGATTAGTAGGCGCGATTGAAAACCGACTGGATGCCGTAGAGCGCCGTTCCGGGTTGACCGCCCGCATGGAGGCGGATGATCTGCCGCCGCTGCGCGCAAAAGCGGAAGAAAATTTGTATCGCATTGCCTTAGAGGCGCTCAACAATGCCCTCAAACATGCCAGCGCGAAGCAAATCGGGGTTGCCCTGCACCGCCAATCCGACCATATTACCTTGATTGTCGAGGATGATGGCATTGGCTTTGACCTGGCGAAAGCGTTTAACAGCGGCGGCGTAGGGTTGAAGAGTATTCAGGAGCGCGCTGATAAATTGCATGGAAAATGGAGTATTATTACTTCCGAGGGCCAGGGCTGCCGCGTGGAAATTATGGTTCCCTTGAGCTTTGTGGGCGAAATGGACACGGAGGGATTAAGTGACGGGTAAAATTCGGGTAATGATTGTGGATGACCATAAAATTGTGCGCGAAGGCTTGAAAGCCTTTCTAACTCCTTTACTCGATATGGAAATTGTGGGGGAAGCGAAAGATGGTTCTGAAGCCGTAGAGCGGGTGGATGCCTTTCAACCGGATGTGATTCTGATGGATATTATGATGCCCAAAATGGACGGCATTCAAGCTACCCACCTGATTAAAGAGAAAAATGCTCGCGTCCAAATCTTGGTCATTACCAGCTTTGCGGAAGATGAAAAAGTGGTTGCTGCCATCCACGCTGGAGCTGCCGGATATTTGTTAAAAGACGCTTCTCCCTACGAGCTTCAAACTGCCATTCAGGATGTGTTCCGTGGGGAATCTTCCTTACCGCCGCGCATTGCTAGCATGGTGCTGCGTGAGTTGAAGCGAGTCGCCACCCCCGAACATTCCGAGTCCTTTCTTTCTCTCACCAGCCGCGAACTGGAAATCCTGAAAATGGTGGCGCATGGTCTTTCAAATCAGGAAATCGCCGATCAACTTACCCTCAGCGTCTGGACGGTGCGCACCCATATTACCAATATCCTCACAAAATTAGCCCTTGAAAACCGCACCCAGGCAGCCTTATACGCCCTGCGCGAAGGCATTGTGGCTTTGGACTAATTTCTTTCTCGTTTCTAATTGCCAACCCTCCCCATCCGCGTAGCGGTGCACTGCGTGCGCCTACCGTTAGATGAGGAATCATATGATTCCATCAAGATAATTTTCTGCATGGATTAGGCGCACGCAGTGCGCCACTACACGGATGGGGAGAGCGGGCGGTTACGAAAAACAGAAATAACAACTAAAACGGCTCATCTCTCCTACTTAAGTAGTAGAAAATGTCACTCGAATGTGGCAATTTTTGGTACACTTATTCACTATTCCAGGCGATGCCCTCTGTCTTAAAATTCTCTATAGTGAAGCTATAGATTATGGAGCGTTGACTGAAATTTATGACCGAAACCTCGTTCTCCCAGATCATTGTCGTCTCAGCCCCCGGACGCCGGCGCGATAGCCTATTGGTGCTTTTGAGTTCCATGATAGGCGCTAAGGAGGTGTATGCAGCCAATACATTTGAAGAAGGAAAACGGCTTTTAGAGAAACAATCCAATTCTTTGGTGATTGTAGACCATCATATCCTCCAAAATATAGATAAGGGTTGCATCAATGAAATTCGATCATCCAATCCAAAGACGCGCATGATCTTAATGTTGCCCTACCCGAAGCAGAAAGACCCCTCTATAGAAGTCAAGGTAGATGCGGTATTGTATGATGGGTTTTCGTCCGCTGCGCTGATCCAACTGATTGGTCAGATGAAATATTAATGGTAATGGAAACGCTTATGGGTATTCTTTTATCGGTATGCAAGTAGGTTAAACATCCCCGGTGGGTTACTTTATGCCGGGGATGTTTTAACGAAAATGGATTCTCACCTAACACTCTGCTTATCACTTTTGTGAGAATCTTGTTTTTTGTGATTTACCACGAGATTCTATCTTGGACTATACTGGTCTGAAAATGAGTATTGTGCTAAGCTTAATATCATTCAGGGTTCATTGATTTTGTACCTTCTTCACATGAACGTCGCCCACCCTTTCCGTAACGACGTAAAATCAGTTTTCTCTTGGAATGGGCATCAAACCAAAGCCGAAAAGCTTGAAGACCAAAGAGGGTAAAGGATTATAAAGTATGTCAGAAGCAGCACGCTTGGCTGTCGATTCGTTAGCAATGGAGCATATTTGCCATTTTTATACCAATCAGGAAGAACGATGGAAAATTGCCATTCGTTTTGTCACTGATGGCATTGCGAATCAACAGCAGGTGCTTGTCTGTACGCAAGATTCGCAAGGCTTTCTTCAGGCACTTACCCAGCAAGCAGACGATCTTTCAAAAGCAATTGCCAGCGGTGAGATTATTTTCCTCCACCCTGAAAATATGTTGCAGGCGATGCTTGCCGGTGAAAATGTCGTCCGCGAAAAAATTCATGCTTACGAAGCCCAGGCACTCGAACGCGGCTTGACGGGCGGCATACGTATTTTAGGGGATGCTACCTGGCTGCAATCCAGAGCAGACTTGCAGCCCCAATGGGCAGCGATGGAAGATCTGCTTTTGAATAACTCCACTTGCCCCATCTTATGCCAGTATAACCAATACCAATTCCCGCCTTCTGTGGCATTGGAGATTTTAAAAGCTCACCCTTTGGTAGCCGTTAATGACGGCGTCCTCAGTAACCCGTATTATGAGGCGCGCGAAGAGGTTTCCGCGGAAGAAAAAGCCGCCCGCACGTTGGATCGCGCCCTGAATTGGCTGCAAACGCGCAAACACACCGAAGATGCGCTGATTCAAAACGAAAAATATTTCCGCGCCCTGTATGAAAAAGCCCCCCTGGCATATCAATCCTTAGACATCAACGGCAATATCCTGACGGTGAATAACGCCTGGTGTGACATGATGGGCTTCGAGAAAGAAGAGGTCATTGGGCGGTGGTGGGGTGAGTTCATTAGCCCATCGAACCGGGGATTGTTCCGCACCCGTTTTGAAGGCTTTAAGAAAATTGGCGAGATTCATGGCGCAGAATTTGAAATGGTGCGCAAAGATGGCGAAATTGTGATTGCCTCTGCCGAAGGCAGAATCGCGCGCCACGCGGACGGCTCGTTTAAGCGCACGCACTGCATTTTAGCCAACGTCACCGACCGCAAAAAGGTGGAGCAGGTAATGCAGCAGAGCCAAAAGCTCTATCAGGCTTTGTTTGAAAACAACCGCGAAATGATTTTGCTGATAGACCCTGAGACGGGCGGCATTGTC
>JBBRAT010000088.1:0-5344 GCA_038206515.1 Anaerolineales bacterium
GCCTTGTTGACCGTTCTGACCGCCGCGATTTGAGCCTCTTTCGCATTGGTCTCTATATGCGTGAAAGACATTTGGCTAATTCCATCCCTTTTGTCCTTGATTTCTTCCCCCTCTTATGACAAACTGTCAGGTAGCTAGTGATATAATAGTCTTTGCACCAAATATCGGAGGAGCGAAGATGTTATTAAATATTTCAATCACCTACTGCGCGGTTTGACACTACACCGATAAAGCCACCCGTTTGGCGGCAGACCTGTTAAATGAATTTGAGCCAGAAATCGAAAAGGTTTCCCTCATCCCCTCCGAAGGGGGGCGCTATGAGGTAGAAGTAGACGGCGCTCTGCTCTATTCTAAGCTGGAAAATGGGCGTCATGCCCGCGCTGGTGAAGTGATTGATCTTTTACGCACGTATTTGAAGGAAAGAACCGCATGACAATTTCTAAAGGCCGTGTTTTCTCTGGCGCGCGTCCCACCGGACGGCAGCACTTAGGCAATTACCTGGGTGCAGTCCGCAATTATGTTGCCTTGCAGCAGGATTATGAATGCCTCTATTGCGTGGTGGATTTGCACGCCCTCACCACTCTTGAAACCACCGAGGATTTGCGCACCAATACTTACGAAATGGCGTTGGATTGGATGGCAGCCGGCATTGACCCCCAAAAATCCATTGTATTTGTCCAATCTCACGTGCCGCAAGTCACCGAGTTGTACACCCTGCTTTCCATGGTCACCCCCCTCGGCAAGCTGACCGATCTGCCCACGTTCAAAGAAAAAGCTCGTCAGCACCCCCATAATATTAATTACGGGTTGGTCGGTTATCCTGTGCTAATGACTGCTGATATTGTGCTGTATAAAGCCACTGTTGTTCCGGTTGGCATTGACCAGGCGCCGCACCTTGAATTTGCCCGTGAAATCGTCCGCTCGTTTAACTATCGCTTTAATACCCATGTATTGATTGAACCAGAAATGAAAGCCACTCAATTCCCCAAGGTATTGGGCATTGATGGGCAGCAGAAGATGGGCAAAAGCCTGAACAACCACATTGAACTGGCTTCCACCCCTGAAGAAACCACCAAACTGGTCTTGAAAATGGTCACAGATCCCCAGCGTCAACGCCGCACCGACCCCGGCAACCCGGATGTGTGCAACGTGTTTACCATGCACAAATTCTTCTCTTCCCCTGAAGAGATTGAACGGGTGAACGTGGAATGCCGCACCGCCGCCATTGGCTGCGTGGATTGCAAGAAGATGCTGGCAAAGAACATCAACGCCCACCTGGAGCCTTTCCGCGCCCGTCGCACTGAACTGAACCTCCATCCTGATGTCGTTTGGGATGCGCTTCACGATGGCGCCCGCCGCGCCCGTGTTTTGGCGGATCAAACCATGGCGGAAGTCCGTGATGCCATTGGTTTGGCAAAGTAAATTGCCGCAAAACAAAATTGTTACTTTACTTTTTACCATTCCTTTGGTAAGATAAACTTGTCTTAATCACCCATGACTGTCGGATTACGCCTGCGGGGGCAAAGAAATCACCGGGGGCTGGTCTCGGTGTAGAGCAAGGGTTGGCGTTTCTTTTGCGAAGTTTCATCGCCGCGCAAAGCTGCAGGGTGAAAGCCCTTCAGCAAATCCTTGAAGGAACTCAGAGCAATGATTTCCTTGTCACCAGTTGCTTAACCGAATGTAAGCTCAGATTGACCAATTTCAAATCTGGACGATGGGATTTTAGTTTGTCCCCGGACGCGGGGAAGAGGATTGTTGGGATGAATATCTATGTTGGAAATTTGCCTTTTGGGGCAAGCGAAGATGAACTGCGCCAGATGTTTGCTGAATTTGGCCAGGTCTCGTCAGTGTCTATTATCAAAGATCATATAACTGGTCAATCTCGCGGCTTCGCCTTTGTTGAAATGCCCGACGGGGTACAAGGTCAGGCAGCTATCACCGGCGTGAACGGCAAACCCATGGGTAGCCGTCCTCTTAAGGTGAATGAAGCTCGCCCCAAGGGTGCAGGCGCTCCCACGGGTGAACGCCGCCCTTCTTCGGGTGGGTATAGCAATGATCGCAGTAGTAGTGGTCTTGGCAGTGGCGGTTACACCAATGATCGTGGTGGCGGCTTCGGCAACAACGACCGCGGTGGCTTTGGTGCTACCGATCGCGGTTATAACAACGAGCGCGGCAGCCAACGCCGCTCTGCCGGTCCAAACGATAAGGATCGGGATCGCCGCGGTGGCAGTGGTCGCAATTCCTGGTAATTCTTTCTCTTTCATCCTTTAAATAAATAGAGCTTCTGATAGAAAACCGATCGGTTTTTCATCAGAAGCTCTTCTTTTTGTTACTTTATCTCACGCTCAACTTGCGATCAATATCCCCGAATCTTTCGTGATCCAGATTTCGCCCCTCTGCCGGATTTCTTCTTCCAAAGAAACAGTGAGCCGCCGTATCTCTGATTCAGGGATCGCCCCCCGCATGCTGGAAAGCAGCGATAGCACGTAGTTTACCAACGGCTGCGCCTGCGTCACGCGAAAACCATCCGGGTAGCGTTGGCAGATGACCTGTGCAAAGGATTGTGAGAGCTGCTCCACTCCATTTTCCAGGGTGAAGGTTTTTGTCCACAGTCCAACTTGCTCTTTATTTTGTGCAGGCAAATATTTCCGCGCCAGCCGTGCAGAAAGCTCATTGATTTCCACCACATGCCGTTCGCCATTCGTGGCGGCATATAGCTTTCCGCCCGGTTTCAACACTCGCCGGATTTCTGCAATGGCTCTGGCGCGATCAGGCACATGATATAAAAAGTGATTGGCAATCACCAGGTCGAAATGGGCAGTTGGAAAGGGAATCGCTTGCGCATCCACCCGCGCGAACCAGAACCGCCTATCCGCCCCCAGGCTTTCCCATTCTTTCCCCACCATCCCCGCCGAAAGGTCAGTCAGCGTCAGGCGTACCCCTGCTGGAAGCCGCCCGAGGTTCTCGCGCCACAATGCCCCCGTCCCCGCCCCCAATTCCAGCAAATTCCCCCCTGCCGTCAAGCTGATCTGATCCAACACCCACCGAAACCATCCGTATGAGTTGGTGCTGAACAGCTTATGCAAGCGCATCCGCGCCTCTAAATTTTTACTGGTTTGATATTGTTCCTCAACCATGTGCGAATCCGCGTTGTTTAACATTAAGGCAATTCCCTTTCATTTTCTATGGTATGTCGTTCCATCTCAAAAATACGATTCATCACCGCCACCGAGCAGGCATACGTGGAATCCATCCCAAAATAAGAGAGCGTGCCTGCCCCCAGGTTCTTCCCTTTACTCAACGGCGTATCCGAAACATAATGCAGCACCCCAAAATCGATCCCAGTTTCGTGCAAATTGACAATTTCATCCACCGGGTAGCGTTTGGGACGGGTCGCTTCGTAGAGCGCTGAGCAAAAATTGCCCAGCTCCATCTCTACATCTGCAAAGCTCTCACTGAAAAATATATCCATCAGGTGCGCGTTTTGCAAAAATGTTCCCAATACGCAGATCGCCTTCTGATTATCCAATACCGACCCATATCGCAGGTAAGGCGTTACGTCTGCCGCGGAAAAAGCATTCGTAAACAGATAGGTGTTGTGCGAATGTTCATCCTGACACACGTTCGGGATAATGACATCCCCCCGCGCCGCATTTAAAGAGGCTGATTTGCCCATCGAATACACGCCGCGCAAATCCGTGTGAATGCTCACGGTCGAAAGGATGTTATACGCTGCCAACCCCAATGGATAGTCAATATTCAGCACAATCGCTTTGCTCTCTGTCAAAAAAGAGAGGTCTTTGCCCTCTGTCAGGCGCGGGTCAAGGCTGGCAATATCCAGCCTCTGCAAGTCAAAGATTTGCGCCTCCACGTCAAACGTATATTGTGGATTGATCCGTAAGATACCCCGTTGCCGTTCAGCCTCCAGCTGTGCCTGAATCAACCCTGCGCCCTTGCGCGTGTTTTGATATTTCTTCAGCGCGTAATACAGGAAGTTCTCGCGGCTGGTGCGCACCGCGCCGCTTTCAATTTGCTGCCATTCCTGCTGCAAGTCCGCGTCCTGAGACGTGTGAATAAATTCTTCTAGCTCTTTTTGCCGCGAAAGGGCAAAACCCGTCAGCACATTTGCAATGCTGTGTGTGTTGCTGGAGATAAAATATACCGGCCGAGTGAGAATATCCGGGAACGCCGCCTTGACATTCTCAAACCACTCATGCGTAGCCCGTAAGTATTGCGCCATCGAGCCGCCCAGCAGCCGCACGCTGATCGAACAGGCTTTTTGCTGAATTCCCTTCAAAATAGCCACAAAGTTTTCCCGCCAGACGGTGCGCAGCCGTTCCAGGTCTTCCACGCTAATTTCTAAGGTCTGCGCCAGCGCCGCAAATTGGACAGGGTCTTGTTCAATGTTGCGGATGTCCACTTCTTTTGGAAAACGCGCAAATAGCACGTGCAGCTTATTCCATTCCATCTGATATGCCGTCAGGGTTGGAATAACATCCTCAATATCGGACCGGCTGGCGATATAACAAGCCAGGGTTTCGTGACCGTCATAAAAGCAGCGCCTCCGCCGCGCTCGCGCCGTGAAGGGCTGCCAGTTATTCACATCCGGATAGCCATTCCGCCGCAGCACGTCCGAATTTTGCCCCAGCAGCACCAGGCGCACCGCTGGCAGGCAGTCTGGCAGCCGCATACAGCTATAAATTAACGCGCTGATGTCAGGCGTTGTGGTGCGCGCCAGTGGGTGCATTAGTGAATTCATCCCTGCATGCACCCCTTCCAGCGTGTGTATTTTCACTTCCGCTGTTGATCGCAGCAAGGAGTAGAGCGTGGAGCGGTACAGTTGGATTTCGTCTGAGGTGGCGCGCGGAACAGTTCGATTCATACTCTCAATTCCCTTGGGTCGTTGAAATACCAGGGCGCAGCAATTTGCTCCCTTTTCTTATTCCCTTCGATTATACCTTGCCATTCGATACGTTGCATTTCTGCCCACCGATTCTCGCCACACCTCCTTTTTCAATATCTTTACCAATCGTTGACCAGATTCTTCTCTGGTTTGTGTCACAATTCTACCAGGGGGAATTTTAAGATTAGCCATTCACATAGGGAAAGTTATGTCCATTTACGAATCAAAGAATCTCACATCCCCATCGCCTTCCACCTCTCCCGCCGCCTCAAATCCAGAGATGATCGCCTGGGCGCATGGATTAACCAAGTCCTTTGGTGACCAAAAAGCCGTAGAAGACCTGAACTTTGAAGTCCCGCGCGGCGCAATTTTCGGCTTTATCGGTCCAAGCGGCTGCGGAAAAACCACCACCATTCGCTTGCTCACCGGTCTTTTGCAGCC
>JBBRAT010000089.1:0-4741 GCA_038206515.1 Anaerolineales bacterium
ATTAACCAAGTCCTTTGGTGACCAAAAAGCCGTAGAAGACCTGAACTTTGAAGTCCCGCGCGGCGCAATTTTCGGCTTTATCGGTCCAAGCGGCTGCGGAAAAACCACCACCATTCGCTTGCTCACCGGTCTTTTGCAGCCCACCAGCGGCGAAACTCAGGTGATGGGGCGCGCTCCTGCCACTTTCTCCCGGCGTGACCGCGAGCGGATTGGCTATCTTACCCAGGGCTTTGTCTTTTACCCTGATCTTACGGTGAATGAAAACATGAATTTTGCTGCCTCGATCTACGGTGTCCCCTTCTTCCGCCGCAAACGCATCAATACCTTGCTTGATTTTGTTGAACTGAAGGATCATAAGCACAAATTGGCGCGCAATCTCTCGGGGGGGATGCAGCGCCGCCTGGCGTTGGCTGCCACCCTCATTCATCAGCCTCAAATTTTATTCCTCGATGAACCCACCGCCGGCATTGACCCCGTTCTGCGCCGTAAAATTTGGGATTATTTCGAGACGTTGCAATCTCAGGGCTACACCTTGTTTATCACTACCCAATATGTTGGCGAGGCGGCTTACTGTGACCTGGTGGGGGTGATGTCGCAGGGCAAGCTGCTGTTGGTGGATACGCCCGAAGGGATGCGCCGCCGCGCCTATGGTGGAAACGTGGTCAATTTGCGTACCAATTCCCCCATTGCTGCCGCACTGCGTTCCACTTTGGAAGACTTACCATTTATCCTGCAGCCCGTCACTCAGGTCAACGCCCGTGAACTGCGTATAGTCGTAGACGAGGCAGATACTTCTATTCCTAAATTGATGGAATGGGCGCATGACCATGGCTTAGAGATTGAATCCATTGGTGAATTTTTGCCTCCATTTGACGATGTCTTTGTCAAATTGGTCAAGCAAGAGGAGGATACTGTCAATGCGTAGTATCGCCGCTTTTATCATCCACGTTTCGTCTTTCATTAGCAAAGAATTAGTCGAGATTTTTCGTCAACCCCGACTGATTCTCGCGCTAATCTTGGGACCTTTTGCTATCTTGCTCCTCTTTGGCTTGGGCTACCGCAACGAAGCCCGCGTACTGCGTACCGTGTTTGTCGTTCCCGTGTCCGAAGCCGCGGCGAAAGCTCAAATTGAGGAATACGCAAAAAATATTGGACCTCAACTCAGCTACCAGGGCATCACCACCGATCAGGCTCAGGCGTTGCGCCAACTGGCGAGTGGTCAGGTGGACGTGGTCGCCGTCATCCCTGACCAAATTGAGGCGAAAATTCGCAGCTCTGAGCAGCCTACCGTCACCCTCTACCATCGTGAGATTGACCCCCTGCAAGCCAACTATATCAATTACTTTGCTCAAATCTACGTGGGCGAAATCAACCGGCGTATTCTGGTTTCGTCCGCCGCACAAGGGCAGCAGCAAGTAGCGGATGTTCAAAAATATTTAGCAACCGCCAAAGCCAGCGCCCACGCCATGCGCTTGGCGTATGAGCAAAAAGACGCGGTCGGCGCGCGCCAGCAGCAGCAGCAGACCCAAAAATCAATGGATGCTGTCTCTCTTGGCTTGGGCGCCACCCTCGGGCTGCTGCAAGGCGTAGAAAAAATCATGGGAACCAACAGTGGCGCGTCAACCGATAATTCCAGCGACCCTGCTCAAATCTTAGGCACCATTTCGGATATTAATTCCAACAACGAATCCCTCGCAAAGACGGATACGAACAAGCAGGAATATAGCGCCGAGGCGCAGCAATCCGCCAAAATCGAAACTGACCTCGATAAGCTCGATAAGCAGGTGACGGATTTTCGTCAGATTGACCCGCACGTGTTAATCTCCCCCTTCAAAGGCGAATCAAAAAACGTTACGGGTCTGGTGCTTACTTCGTCTGACTTCTTTTCCCCAGGCGTCATTATTCTGCTCTTGCAGCACTTGGCGGTCACGTTTGCAGCGCTGTCCATCGTCCGTGAACGCATGTCTGGCACAATGGAGCTTTTCCGTGTCTCGCCCGTTTCCGCCTTTGAGGTGCTAATCGGAAAATATATCAGCTATATGTTGCTTGGCTCGGTACTTGCCGCCGCAATTTCTGCCCTGGTCGTGCTGGTATTGCATGTTCCCATGCTGGGTAGCTGGTCCCATTTTGCCATTTTGCTGTTAGCAGTCTTGTTTGCCTCGCTTGGATTTGGTTTTGTTATCTCGCTGGTATCAGAAAATACCAGTCAGGCGGTGCAATACTCCATGCTCATGCTGTTATTAACCATTTTCTTCAGCGGCTTCTTCCTGGATTTGCGCCTGATGCAGCCCACCATCCGCATCTTGTCCTGGATTTTGCCCGCCACCTACGGCATGCAGCTCATTCAGGAAACCATGTTCCGCGCCGCAGCCATCAACTGGCCCATTCTTGGCGGCTTATTGGGCATTGGCGTATTTTTCTTCTTCTCTTCCTGGCTCTTACTGCGTCATCAGATGAAATTGAACTAATCACCTGAATGTCGCTTTTTTGGTTCATAGGGAATAGGATGGTGTTCGTTGAGTTGCGCTTCGCTGCAACTCAACGAACACCATCCTATTCCCGAATAACTCTATTGATATCGAAACCCTAAAAATTCTTTTTCAGCCAGGCAATTGCATCCCCCAGGTCACACTGATCCGCAGTCGTCAACAAAGCGGGCATATCCTGTACCCCATCCATGCCAATGGGTTTGGGCAGCACTGGGTTCAGGCGATAATACTGATCTTCCAGCACCCGCTCCATCTGGAAATGCACCATGTCGCTGTCACTCTCCAGCATCATATCCAAAAAATGCGGAGCCCACTGTACCAGACCCCAATCCGCGTTCTCAACCGGCAGATAATGGGGGTTAAAGCCTGTGCCAATCGAAAGAACGTTGACATTCTCAATCTTCTGTTTGCCGGTATCTGGGTGCAAAGTTTCCGCCAGGGCGCACATCGCCGGGTTACTCGCCGCCACGCCCCCATCAATATAGCCCTGATAGGTGGGGAAAAATGCCGGCGCTACCGAGGTGCGCATCGCTACATCCACCACCAATTGATCGCCGTCCGAATCTTCCCCAGGGTAATTGTGGAAAAATTTCATCTTCCACATCCGCACCCCGCCGGGCCCTTTGCCCTCATTGTCCAGCTTAAAAGCGGCAATCAGCACCTTCTTTGGCAAATCTGCCAGAGTTTTGCCATAAAAATGCTTTTCCACCTCATGTTTGAGCGGCGCAGAGGGATATTTTGCGCCAATCAGGTTGCCCAAGTCCTCCACTTCGTGCAAGAAGGAATCTGCAAAGATGGTGCTGCCTGAATTTTCATATAGCTTGCGCAAATCCGTAGGCGTCATCCCTGATGCCAATCCCAGCGCAATCAGCCCGCCTGTAGACGTGCCTGCGAAAAGGTCAACTTCTTTCAAAAACCCAGGAAGCGCCTTTTCCAGACGTTCCAAAATACGCGCGGTGAGTATCCCGCGAATGCCGCCGCCATCAATAGACAAAACGCGATAAGGGGTCATATGTTCCTCCATAGCGGCTGGGTTCAGTGCGAATCCAACCTGACTCTATTGAATACCATTTCCCTCTAAGATGCAAGTTTCTCGCCAGTTTTGCTATTCCTCACGCCATATTAAAATCCCTGTCTGATTCTCGCTATTGTGCGTCTGAAAAATAATCTCCGCATCTTCCCAGGTGCAGCCTACTAGAATTTTAATTTCAGCATCACGCTTCAGCGTATCCAGGGTAGAAATCACCCCACACACCCGGCGCGTCCCCAAACTGCCTAACCATACGTCAATTCCGCCGCCATCCATGCTTTTGCTCTCTTGCAAATAGCCATAGTCGAAAGGGTAGATCAATTCAGGGTAGCGGGGATGCGCGCTGCCGCGTGGACGATCTACGATAATCGTACCCTGCATCACCCACGCATCTAACCTGTCCCAGTAATTTTCCCCAATCAGCACCATATCCTAACCAATCTTCTCCCGCGCCTCGGCGACCTGCTGATCGTAATAAGCTTCCAGCGCCGGGTTATGCCCACGCAGTCCGGCAACCACCTTTTCCGTCCAATCCAGGTAATCCCGCTTGCGTTGCTGATCCCAATTTGGCGGCATATTCCCGAGCGAATATACGTTATTAATCTTATCTGCTAACTTAATCTGACGTGCCCCAGCGGATTTGTGTGGCGCGGTCTCAATCTGCTTCTGTTTGCGTATCTTATCCGGTAAAGATTTATCGTCCGTCACTTCTTCGACAAGATGCAGCACCGCCTCCCCAAACGATTCCCGTATCTCTTCCGGGGTAGTCTCCGTATCTTCTACCGTATCGTGCAGCAGTCCGGCGATCAGCGTATCCACTTCACGCACGCCGCCCACCCGCCACAGCAAATCCACCACGTCAATCGGATGGTTGATATACGGCAGGTTGCCATCTTTGCGTTTTTGATTGCGGTGCTTATACGCCGCAAACGTCAACGCCTGTAAAAACCGCGAAAAATCATCTTCTGAAAGGGGTATCATGGACTCAATTCCTGTTAAAATACTAGCTACCTGACAGTTTGTCATAAGAGGGGGAAGAAATCAAGGACAAAAGGGATGGAATTAGCCAAATGTCTTTCATGCATATAGAGACCAATGCGAAAGAGGCTCAAATCGCGGCGGTCAGAACGGTCAACAAGGCGGCGTAAGCCGTTCTTGATAATTTTAGAGCCAGAGGTGAGCAATTCAAGAAACAGCAAAACGACAGCAAAGGTCAAACGAT
>JBBRAT010000090.1:0-4346 GCA_038206515.1 Anaerolineales bacterium
AACATTCAAAATCAAGCAAAATCTAGGGCTGGAACTGCCCGAAGTCACGCCGATGGAGAGAGTGTCAGTCTCGACTTCAAAACCGAGCATTTCTCAGCGAAGTCGGATGCCGCTAGGTCTTTAGCCTAGCGGTAGTTCACTTCATATTCGTCAAATAAGGATTGTTGGCGCGTTCTTCAGCAATGGTGGTTTCCTGCCCATGACCGGGCAACAGACGGGTTTCAGGCGGCAAAGTCAGCAATTTATCCCGTAGGCTGATAAATAACGCCCGTGGGTCGCCCCCTTCCAGGTCGGTGCGCCCTATGGTGTGATAAAAGATTAAATCTCCCACCAGAGCAGTTTTCAAGGCGGCGATGTAAAAGATCACGTGCCCCGGCGAATGCCCAGGGGTATGAATGACCCGGATGCGCCGCCCACCCAGCCCAAGTATCTTATTGTCGTCTAGGGCAATGGTTGGTGCAGGGAGGTTATCCAGCGAAATGTTGATTAACCCTGCGCCGCCCCCGGTTTGATATAAGCCTAAATCCGCAAAATGTAAGCCGATTTGTAAATGATCATCATATTGAGCCATCTCTTGCACCCCAATAATGTGATCAAAGTGGGCGTGCGTCAACCAGATGGCTTTCAGATGATAATTCTCTTGCTCCAGATTACGCAGAATGTATTCACTCCCAAAGCTAGGGTCAATCAGGGCAGCTTCGCGCGTCCGCGAATTTAGAATTGCGTAGGTGTTGTTATCCATGTTCCCCAAAGGAAAGGTGCGAATTTCTAGCACAATATCCCTCTACTTTCTAAAAATAATGAAGGTTGCCTCTTTTACTCAGAGGTAGCCGGTAGTTTGAAGAAATTCACCAGGATCATCAACCCAATGATACCGCCACCTACGATATACACCAAGTCAGGACGCAGACTATATAGCGCACCAGCCGCTAACGGTGCAGCGATGACGGCAATGGCATTGCTAGTCTCCACCAAACCGTATGCCAACCCCACTTCACGCGCGTTGACGTGCTTCCGTATATACGTTAACGCCATCATCCTGCTTAACCGATAGCCGCCAAAGAAGAAATATCCTAGCCCATACCAGAGGACGCTGTTGCCCTGCCAGAGCAGCAGAGCAAACAATCCTACCAATACTTGCCCAATCAGCATCCCTGCGCGCGCTTCAAGATGCCCTAACCCGATCAAAAGCACAAAGTTTCCCAGGCTGCTGAATGAGCCTAACCCTCCAATTGCCTGGTAATCCAGATGCTTTTGGTTTTGCAAATATACCGAAGTAAGCGGCTGCACCATGTACATGCTGAACATGGTGAACGTGATCAACGTCAAGAAGCCAACCATGCGCGGATTTTGCAGTAGCCCAGGCGCGGGTGCATGATCTGCGTTGACTGCCAGATTCTCTTCTTTAGGCGGTTCGCGCAAGAAGAAAACCAGTAGCGTAGAAAAGATAAAAATGACGGCAGCCACGCGATAAACAAACCCAAGTCCTTCTTGCTGACCAATCCACCCACCGATACTGGGTCCTAAAATTGCGCCCAGGCTATAGACCGCTGAGATGAACGTCATGGCACGCTGCACGCTCCACCGTCCGCGCATCGCTGTGATGTAGCTATTCATCGGCGCGCTAACATACGAGGTGAGCGCATACACCACGATCCCCGCCGAGAATGTCACCAGCGAATTCGCCGCAGCCATCATGCCGGTCGCAATGCAGCCGATCACCCAGGATGTCCACATAATCCGGCGCGCGCCATAGCGATCTCCCAAATACCCGGCTGGAATCTGCGCCACCACCATCGCAATGCCTGCCGCGCTCAGGATCGTTCCAAGTTGAAGGGCATCTGCTCCCCACTTTTGCAAGTAGAGCGGTTGAAAATACAGAAACATCCCCTCGCCCAACCCCCAGGTAAATAGGGAGACCGCCAGTAAAATCAGGTCACGGCTCATCCATTAATCCAGGCGAATGAGCTGGCGGGGCAGGTCAGAAAGGGTTTCGCACCCCTCAGCAGTGACGATGATGTTATCTTCAATGCGCACGCCGCCGCGTCCAGTCAGGTAAATGCCCGGCTCAACGGTGTATGCCATTCCTGGTTCGAGCAGCAGCTTATTTTCGCCAAACATGTAGGGCGCTTCGTGTTCTTCCATTCCCAACCCATGCCCGGTGCGGTGGAAAAAGGCTGCCCCATATCCGGCTGCGTCAATCACCTGTCGGGCAGCGCGATCCACTTCCCCAGCCGGTATGCCCGGTTTGCCCACTGCGCGACCGGCGGCATTGGCTCGTTCGGTGATCGCCACAATGTTCGCCAATTCTTCGCTGACTTCGCCAATCGCAAAGGTGCGCGTCAGGTCAGAGCAATACCCTTGCCAGCGCGCCCCCCAATCAATCACCAGCAAATCCCCCACCGCCAGCTTGCGTTCCGTTGGCACAGCATGAGGGTTGGCGCTGTTCGGCCCGCCTGCCACGATCGGCATAAACGGCACTTCCGTTTCAGAGCCAGCTTTCAGCAGCTGCAGAAATAACTCGTTGGCAATTTCTTGCTCTGATACTCCCACATGAATAGAGGGCAGGGTGGCGAGCAACCCGATCTGCGCAATTTTCACCGCCTGACGCATGGCTGCCACTTCCTGCGCATCTTTGCGTAAGCGCAGCCCAACCAGAACGTCCTCTGCACTGATAAATTGCGCCGCTGGAGCTGCCTTTTGCAAATAATCGAGTTCCAAAAAGCGCATCTGCGTGGGTTCTACGCCAATCCGCTTGCCGTTCAGAGCTAATTTTTGCGCCGCATCCACAAACGCCTCTGACCAAAGCGCAGGGTTATCCCCAAATGCGTATGTCTCGATGGAAAGCTCGCCAGAATTGGCTTTGCCCATCTCTAATTCAGGCAAGATCAGTACAGGCGAGCGCTGCGCCGTCACGAGCAGTACGGTAGGGCGTTCCATCCGGTGAAAGTGTAATCCGGTTAAGTAGGTAAGGGCTGGTCCTGGCAAGATTGCCAGCGCGTCAAACCCCTTGGCTTGCATGGACTTCGTTAACATTTCAAGGCGATTGGTATACATAAGAGTCTCCTCGCTTATTATAAAGGAGTCTGACCTTGCACGCGGAGGGAATTAAGCAGCGATTGATAAAAGAATAGAGAAGGAGCTACGCTCCTTCTCTATTCTTTTATCAATCGCTGCTTAATTGTTTTCGTCTTACGGAGTCGTTACATTCCAGAACCAGTTGTAGCTATAGTATCCGGTCTTATCAGACTGCGCGCGGATTGCGATGACGCTTTTGCCTTTCATACTGTCAGGGATGCTGACGGTGAAAGTTTGCGTGCCGCCGCTGCCTGAATCGATGCTTCCGGCTTTCGTGCCATTCTTGCCCATTGTGCCAAACGCGCCCATCAGTACATCAAAGCTGGTGCTAGCAGGGTAGTCACTGGTCTTAAAGGTGACAGAGGTATCTTTTACCACTTTTTGAATGCTGATGGTCGGAATCTTGCCCGTCACCGGTACGCCTGGAACAGGGGTTGGGGTTGGCGCTACTGGCGTGCTGGGAACAGACGCAGTGGAATTGACGAACCAGTTATAGCTGTAATACCCGGTCTTGGGGGATTGCAGCCGGATGGCGATGAGCGTCTCATTTTTGAGAGCATCAGGCACATTGAAGGTGAAGGTCAGTTCGCCGCCAGCGCCGCTCTGCACCGTTTCAATCTTTGTTCCGCCAACGCCTAACGTGCCAAATTTATTCATCAACACGTCAAATTGATCGTTGGCTGGGAAGTTTAAGGTCTCAATCGTCACGCTTTTGCCTTGTTCCACTTTCGTAATGGAAAAAGTGGGGATGGTGATAAGCGAACTGAGCGCTGCGCCTGCCAGCCGATCTGCCTGGATGACAGAGGCGCTGTTCCCTGTGGCGGGGATAAGCGCCTGGCTAGCAAAAACTGGGCTGGAAACGCCAAAAAGCAGCGCTACCAGCACCAAAATACCTGAAATTACGCCGATGTGTTTCATTGCATTCTCCTTTACCATATTCTTCTCTCCCTCTCGCAGAGGAGAGGAACAATAGATTGATCTTCAATAGAGACGGTGGTGTCTTAAAAAAGTTCCCACTTTCTTTTACAATTCAGTCCCATTTCACGAAATTTCGCCGCTTTTCACCAAATCCACTCTCCTTTCGCAAATACTTTGCCTTTTTTGCTCAATTCGTGTTAACATATTATAGATGACTCCACTGCAAAAAGGATACGAGAAAAGGTATCCAGATTCAACCCTGAGCAAGCGGGGAAAAATTTAATATAATAGGAGCAGCCCAGCACCGAACGAGGAAAGCATGTTCAAAAAGAACACCCGCCATCAGCAAA
>JBBRAT010000091.1:0-4190 GCA_038206515.1 Anaerolineales bacterium
TCACTCGTTCTTCCAATGTGGTTGTTTGTCCTTTTTGGCTCATCGTACCTATCCTGCTTTCGCTTTTGCTTGGCAGTTATGTGATACGACTTTTTGAGACTTTTGTTAAGGTTCAGGTATACGACTTTATGAGATTTGACAACCCCAATAAAATTAAGGACAACGCCAAGGAGGATGCCACCGACCCAGTCGGCGAGGGTGGCGAAGTTGCCGCGCAGGAGGATAAATCCGAAATAGGCGGTGATGGGCGCGAATAAAAGGAGGGCAGTGACCATGCCGGGGTTATAAAAGGTTTTGCCCTTCAGGTTAAAAAGGAAGGTATGCGCAAAAATATTGCCTACTGATACCAAAATGGCGGCGATGCCCAGCCAGATTGCCCGTTCACCGAACACAGCGGCGAGGAAATACGCCAGCCACCCTACACCCAGGTTGATGATGAGAGCGGTGTTGGCGTTGAGGGGGTAGCGGTCAGGCTGCTGACTGGAAAACATGACGGTATTCATCATGCCGGGGAAGTAGCCGGGGTAACGGTATTCTTCCAGCTGATGAAAGAACAGGGCGATCAGGTTTGCCCAGAGAATCCACGAAAGGGGGGAAGGGTTGAACCAAAAAAGACCTGCGCCGGTGAGAATCGCTAGGAAAAAGCCCACATCGAACCAATGAAGTCGTAGGAAATTCAAGTTTTTCTCCGTAAAAGGGATAAAATATCTTTTAGTGAATTTCTTGGTACAATGATTATAGATCAAAATTCCGCTGCGATCCTGCTATAGAGGAGAACTCCCCATGACCATGCTGTATACGTTTCAATTTACGCCCACGCCGAACGATTATCAACGCGCCGCCACGTTTTTTTACCGCCGCCGCAAGGCATTTTGGATTTTAATTGCCGTTTTGGCGGTGCTGGCGGTGTTGGAAGTGTTCACCCTGCTGGTGCCCAATTCGCCCCTGCGGGATATTTCGTTCCTGTTCCTGTATGGGGTGGTGTGCTTCAGCATGGTGGTGTTTATTCAATTTGCTACGCCCATCCAGCTGAGGCAACGCGCCGCGCGGGATAAATCCCTGACTGCCGCGATGGTGTGGACGGTGACGGAAGACGATATTGAGATTGCCCACATGGGCGGGCAGTTTAAGGTGCCGTGGAAGACGTTTGGCGGCTTTGTGGATGGACCGGAGTATTTCTTACTGCTGGCAGCTAAGAATCGCGGCACGTTTCAGATTCTGCCCAAGCGCGCCTTTGCCACGCCGGAGGATCAGACGGCGTTCCGCGAGCTGCTGCTGAAGCATTTGCCTGAAAAATAAAAGCATCCCTGCCTCTATTCCCCACTTTCAAGCATTCGTGAGGATGTGCCATGCCCCTTGCCCTGCCGGAATGGCACGCGCGTTGCGTGCAGCAAGCTACCTGGACGGAATCCCTGCGGCGCGCGCTGCTGGCTCAATTCCCGCTGCCTGCGGATGGCTGCATCCTGGAGGTCGGCTGTGGCACTGGCGCAATTCTGGGCTGGCTGCAATCCGCCTTGCCTGCGGATGCCCTGCAGGATAATCGCCTGCGGGATAATCGCCTGCTTGGTGTGGACTTTCACCTGCCCTCGCTGCAATATGCGCGCAAAATCAGTAGTGGCTATGCGCATAATGCGCCGCAACCCACCCTCTCCGCCGCGGATGCATTCCACCTCCCTTTGGCGGATGATTCTTGCGCGCTGGTGTGCTGTCATTTTCTGCTGCTGTGGCTGCCGGACGCGGTGGCTGCCTTGCGCGAGATGCGCCGCGTGTGTAAGCCGGATGGCTGGGTGATGGCGTTTGCCGAACCTGATCACGCCGCGCGGGTGGATTTCCCAGCTGAGCTGCACGCTTTGGGGGATGCGCAAACCGCCGCGCTGGTTGAGCAGGGCGCGCAGCCGCAGATGGGTCGCCAATTGGCGGCGGTCTTTGCCCAAGCGGGGATCACCGTGCGGCAGTGGGGCGTGTTGGGCGGTCAGTGGAACGGGGATGTCACGGATGCGGCTGAGGAAGGCGAATGGGCGCAGCTCACCGCGGATTTGCAGGGTCGCGTAAGCCATCAGCAGTTGGATGCCTGGCGGCAGCTGGACGCGGCATCGCGCAAAGACGGCACGCGCGCGTTATACGTCCCCACCTTTTACGCCGCCGGGCAGCCCCGATAAGCACCTGGCAGCGCGCCCATTCTAAAATGAGGGTGATTGCTGAAACATTCCCGTCCGTGTAGTGGCTTCCGGCAGGAAGCCTGGCAATGATCACCCGAATTCTGTTACGCAGAGAGAATTATTCAACGAACCGCAGGCTTCCTGCCGGAAGCCACTACACGGACGGGGGTTGCCACTGCGAATAGGGGGATCCCTGAACAGGAACGAATTAAGAACATTGCATTTCTATTGGAAAGTTCCCCCGCATCCAGTTGGGCGCACGCAGTGCGGAGCTACGCGGAAATGAGGGGAATGGTTGTATTCCGTGGGGCGCGACCGGCATAACACAGACCGATATTCTGCCCTTTAAAATTCAAGCGGAAGGGGAAGACGGGCAGCCCCTGACGGGCGGCGTAATCTGCCAGACATTCGATCCACAACACGCCCAGGCGGGGGAAGAAGGGTTCGTCAATCACGCAGCACGGCATCAGCACAAAGCCGCAGCCGTACCGCGCGGCGGCGTCAATGATGCGGGCGTTGCTGCCATGCGCGTGCAAGCCAATCAGCAGGTCATATCCTGCCGCTGCCTCGGAGCCGGCGGCTTCTTCGGTCTGGAAGGCAGCCGTGCGCCGCTCCACCCGCGCCGTGGGGGGAATTTTCACGCGCTGATCGGTCAGCACATCCTTATATTTATCCGGCAGGGGTTGATCCAGCGGGTCTATGACGGTGGAATGAAAGCCAGAGCCATCCAGCAGATACGCCAGCAGCCCCTTGCCGCCGCCCACATCTGCCACACGGCAGGGCGCGAAGGTGGCAATTAGCCATTGATGCAGCAGCTGGGTGCGGAATCGCTTGAGACGCAGGTTACGCGAACGATCCGCAAATAGCGGGATGCTCTGCCCGGCAAGCGAGGCGAGCGCGAGCGGTTCATCTTCGCAATGCGCGGCTTGCGCGGCAGAGAAATCAACGTTAAAAGACATGCAGAAACACAATCCGCAGCCCCATGCCAATCAGCAGCAAGCCGCCGGCGATTTCCATTTTTTTACCGAAGGCTTCGCCCAGGCGCGCGCCCGCCAGCAGCCCCGCCGCCGACAAGCCCAGGGTGATGACGCCGATAATAATGGAAGGGACCACCACATCAGCGTGGAGCATCGCCATCGAAAGCCCCACCGCCATCGCGTCCAGGCTGGTGGCAACGCACAGCATCATCAGCGTTTTGCCGCGCGAAGGGTCGGTGGAATAGGTTTCCTGGTCCGGGTGAAAGCCGGAGCGCACCATGTTGACACCCACATAGCCGAGCAACGCCATGGCGATCCAATGGTCGAATTGACTGATGAAGCCGGAGATGGTGCTGCCCGCCAACCAGCCGAGCAGGGTCATGCCCGCCTGAAAGAATCCAAAGTGAAACGCCAGGCGGAAGCGGGCGCGCTTGGAATTTGCCTGCCCGGTGGTGCCAATCCCCAGGGAAACAGCCAGCGCGTCCATTGCCAAGCCAAAAGCGATCACCACAGAAGGGACCCAATCCACAACAGCCTCGCTTTTCAACATTTCCACTCATAAACATCAAAAAACCACCCAGGCTGAACAGACAGCAACGTGGGTGGTCTCGCATTCGTAGTCCGCGCACAGAACGCGGGCGGTGGAACTGCCGGGAGCGAATGTTTACTCCGGGGTGGCGACAGTTCCCCCTGCGGAAAAAACCGCAGGCAGCTACTCCCCAACCAAAAAATTTCTACCAGGAAATAATCATAATCAGCATATACAACAACTTTGATTATACCACCGGTGGGGAGAGAGTCAAGTTTAAAATGGGTTGAAGGACCCGTCTACACCTTTCAATTTTTCACCCACTCCTCCCTTGTCCTATTTCTCGCACAAGATTATAATATTCTCATCATGTGCTTCAGAAATAAAAATATATATTCACGGTTGGCTGGTTTTTAATGAGAAGGGGTCACGCATGCTTCGTAAATTTTTTGCTTTCCTGTCGGTTGCGCTGACGGTCGTCAGTCTATTGGTTCATTCGGGGAACGTACAGGCGGAGCAACAGCC
>JBBRAT010000092.1:0-3984 GCA_038206515.1 Anaerolineales bacterium
GGCTTTGCGAATTACCATATGTTTATGACGATTTTAGCACAAATTTTTCAAAATTGCCCCAGATTGCGCCTTCGGCCCACCCGTCTTTCATCCGCGAAGCTGAAGACTTCGCGGTTTTCAGTCGGTTCTTCTTATAAAAAAGTTGTCCGGTTCAAAACAATGCTTGAACCGGACAACAGAAAGCGACTCGCTAGTTTTTTGGTTAGGCGGCAGCAGCCAGTAAGGATTTGGCGAGTGCGACAGCGCGGGAAGCATCTGGGGCGTAGCCATCCGCGCCAATTTGTTTGGCGAAGTTATCGGTGACGGGTGCACCGCCGACCATGATCTTGACCTGGTCACGCAGACCGGCTTCTTTGAGGGCGTCAATGATGGATTTCATGTTGACCATCGTGGTGGTCAGCAGAGCGGACATGGCAACCACGTTGGCGTGGGATTCGCGCACGGCAGTCACGTATTTTTCAGGGGTAACGTCAGAACCGAGGTCTTTGACCTGGAAGCCAGCGCCTTCGAGCATGAGACTGACGAGGTTCTTGCCAATGTCGTGCAAGTCACCTTTGACGGTGCCAATGACGACCGTGCCAGCCATCTTGACACCATCTTGCTGAAGGTGGGGCTTGAGGAGCGCCATCGCGCTTTTCATGGCGCGGGCACTGATGAGCATTTCGGGGACGAAATATTCGCCCTCTTCAAAGAGGCGACCGACTTCCGCCATTGCCAGGATAAGGGATTCATTGAGAATTTGACCAGCCGCCATACCGCTTTCTAATGCGGCTTGTACGTTCTTCTGAATACCAGCATTATCACCTTCGACAACGTTATCATAAATTGCTTTCAGCTTTTCATCCATTGTCTGTAAAACTCCTCTGCGCTGTATAGGTTGGAAAACGGTTTGGTGGGAATAAATCTGCTGTATTATACCCTAAATTGGCTCAGGCTGGAAATACATTGCCTCGACAAAAGTGGGGGTAAACTCGGCATGGGCGGTTAATTCAATATAATGCACGTCGTGAATGAGGGCAGCGGCTTCAGCGCGGCTGGCGGTGGAAAGCACCATCTGTTTTGCGCCCACTCCGGCGGCATTGCCCACCTGATGATAGCGTTCCAGAGGGGCGGGGGGGAACATGCCAATGCGCAAGGCAGATTTTAAATCGAGGAATGTGCCAAATGCCCCGGCGATAATGAACTTTTCGACCTGATCAGGGCGGATGCCGGCTTCTTTGAGGAGCAGGTCAATTCCAGCGCGGATTGCGCCTTTTGCCAGCTGAATTTCATTCACATCTTTGCGGGTGATAATGACATCACACCCGTTGCCGGACTCTTCGGCGGTAGCCAGGATAAATTCAGGCTTGGCGGCGCGCCCATCCACTCGATTCATGCGCACGCGGGGGTGGGTGGGGCGAAGGACGCCGCGCGCATCCACAATGCCCGCAATGAGCATCTCGGCGACTGCCTGGAGGATGCCTGAGCCACAAATACCAACCGGCGGCACGCGCCCAATGGTGGTATAGGTGACCTCATCCTTGCGGATGTGAACGCGGTCAATAGCGCCAGCGGTGGCACGCATGCCATCGTGGATGTGTGCGCCCTCAAAGGCGGGACCAGAGGCGCAAGAACAGGAATACACCTGCCCCAGATAGGTGAGGCTGATTTCGGTATTCGTGCCAATATCCACGACCACGGTGGTCTGGCGAGCGGCGTAGGATTGGGTGGCGAGCAACGCGGAAACGTGATCCGCGCCGACATAGCCGGCGATATTTTCAGGGAGGAAGACCTGCGCGCCAGGGGCAACCTGCAAGCCGATTTCGGCGGCAGAGAAGGTGAGGGCATCACTGACGGCAGCCACATAGGGGGCTGCGCCTAGCTGTTCCACTGGCAAGCCGCAGAAGAGGTGGTGCATGGCAGTATTGCCGACTGCAACCACATCCACAATTTGGGTGGGCGACAGGCGCAGCTGATGGCAAAAATCAGCGATGGATTGGTTGATGGAGTCAACCAGGCGGGAACGCAGCAGCAAGCGGTTTTCTTCACTCTTATTGGCAAAGGCAATGCGGCTGACGACATCTTCGCCATAAGCAATTTGGGGGTTCATGATGCCCAGCTTTGCCAGCGTTGCGCCGGTAGACAAGTCAACCAGGAAGATTGCTAACTTAGTGGAACCCATATCCATCGCCAGACCGGTGAGAGCAGCACCAACCGGCAGCACGGATACGAGGATGGATGCGCCCGGCTCGGGTCGAATGGCAACCCGCGCCTGCCAATCATTGTTGCGTAAGGCGCGCGAAAGACTGCCTAAGATGGCAACCTCGCCACGCAGGGGGGCATGCCCATGAGCGGCTAAAAAGTCATTGACGCGAGTCAGGTCAGAGCGCAAATCATCGAGGGTGGGCGGCTGAAGCTGCAAGTCAAGGGCGACGACCGCCGGACTAAGAGCCACTTTGGCTTCGCGTCCTTCTACTTGCATTTGCTGGACGGCGGTAAGGGAGTCAGGGGGAATATCCAGGCGCACATCGCTGAGGGCTTCGGTCTGGCAAGCGAGGCGGAAGCCAGCGGCAATTTGGGCAGCATCCAGCGATTCTTCTTCGGTGAGGCTCATAGCGGAAACCTGCCCATGAACGACACGGACGCGGCACGTGCCGCAGATGCCTACGCCGCCGCAGGAGGCAACCAGGTCAATCCCGGCTTTTTGGGCGGCTTCCAGCAAATTAGTACCTGCGTCCACCTCAACGCGGCGACCAATGGGTTCTAAATCGATGATGACTTTTTTCTTCGCGGACAAGGTCATCTTGAGTATCCTTTAGAGGGCGTGAACAGCGGAGGCAATGGCGGCGAGATGTTCAGGGGAAGTGCCGCAGCAGCCGCCTATCAAGCAAGCGCCCGCCTGCACCCATTGGGGAACCAGGGCAGCCATCATTTGGGGAGTGACATCATAGACGAGCTGCTGATTTTCGTCATTATGAGGGAGACCGGCGTTGGGTTTGAACCAGATGGGCAAGGAAGTAGACTGGCGCAGTTCAACCAAAGCTTTGAGGTTATTTTCTAAGCTGCGACCACAGTTGATGCCAAGCGCGCTGACGCCCATATCGGACAGCTCTTTGCCCACCTGGGATGGTTTGACGCCCATCATGCTGCGCACACCGCGATCATAGCTGAAGGAGCAGACCAGGGGCAGGTCGGTGACAGACTTTACCCCTAGAATGGCAGCTTTGGCTTCGTTCATGTCAAATTGCGTTTCGATGACCAGCAGGTCTACGCCAGCTTCCGCCAGAATGTGAGCTTGCTCGGCGTAGGCTTGCTGGGCGGCTTCTTCTGAGAGCGTGCCGCTGGGGGCAAGCATCTCGCCAAGCGGACCCATTGAGCCAGCCACCAGGGCAGAGGTACCGTGTACAGCCTGACGCGCCATCTGCACGGCGCGTTGATTGGTCTGCTCAAAGCGATCCGCCATGCCAGCATGACCTAAATGAAGACGAGTGGAGCCAAAGGTATTGGTGAGGAGAATATCGGAACCAGCGGAAACAAAATCACGATAAAGGGCGAGAACAGCGGCGGGATTATCCAAGACGAAAGAGTCTGAGGGAGCGCCTATGGGCAAGCCACGCTTTTGCAAATTTGTACCGGTCGCGCCATCCAATACCCACTGCTTGCCAGAGGCTAACCGCTGGAGGAAAAGAGAAGCTGCCATGGTTATCACCTTCCTAAGTATTTTATAAATTGGGCGTATCTATCAGGCAACCCCACCCTCGGTGAGAAGATCACTCCCCTTGCCCTCCCCGTGTCGAGCAAAGAACGCTTGACTTGGCAGGGAGGAAAGCAAAAAGATGATCCGATGAAAGAAACGCTGTTCTCAAGTATACTACTAAAGGAATTTTTGGAATTGGCGTGGCAGTCGGTTTGAGTGGGAGATCGTGCCGCTCCACGACTGCCACGCCCAATGCCCACGGATCTCCAAAAGAAGCAGAAAGCGACAGGTCCTGGCAGCTATACGGG
>JBBRAT010000093.1:0-3322 GCA_038206515.1 Anaerolineales bacterium
TTTTTCCCCCTTTCCCCCTGTTCAACCCATTTATTGGTTAGCTAATCGGGGTTCCGCGTGGTTTTGGTTGAGTTAAAACCAAACCCAACACTACGCTAATCCACTATGAGCTACTCTTTGATTGTACACCGAAAGCGGTGAGAGTAAAAAGGCGCGTGGTAAAGTTGATAAAAACCAGCATTTACCAACCCTATCACGCGCCTTTTCTCAAGAGCAAAACAAAGATGATTTTAATTCATCTGGATAGGACCAACGGGCTGCAAATGCTGTTGAGCACTATAGAGACGCCGGTACAACCCTTCCTGATTAAGCAATTGCTCGTGATTGCCAATTTCAGCAATCCGACGACCTTCCAACACAACAATTTGCTTGGCATTGCGGATGGTGGAAAGGCGATGAGCGATAATAATCGTCGTGCGCCCTACCATCAGACGTTCAAGCGCCTGCTGGATGAGCATTTCCGTCTCGGTATCTACTGAGGAAGTCGCCTCATCTAAAATGAGGATCGGCGCATCCTTCAGCACAGCGCGCGCAATGGAAAGACGCTGCTTCTGCCCGCCGGAAAGTTTAATCCCACGTTCGCCGACCAGGGTGTTATATCCATCAGACAGCGTCATAATAAATTCATGTGCATTCGCCACCTTCGCCGCCTGAATCATTTGCTCATCACTGGCATCCGGCCTGCCAAACAGCAAATTATCGCGCACCGTGCCATGAAATAGGAAAACATCCTGCAAGACAATACTCATTTGCTGGCGCAAGCTATCCAACGCCAGGTCTTGAATATTGACCCCATCCAGGGTGATTGTGCCGCTGATAGCGTTATAGAAGCGCGGAATGAGACTGACAAACGTAGACTTGCCCACGCCGGTGGGTCCAACCAATGCAGTGATAGCATGCGCAGGAATATCCACCGAGATATTATCCAGCACCGTTTCGCCTTCAACATAATGGAAAGAAACATCCTTGAAGGTGATGTTGCCCTGAGCGCGCGCTTTCAATTCAATCGCGCCAGGCAGGTTGTGAATTTCAGGCTGCTCATCCAAAATTTCAGAGACGCGATCCGCGCCAGCCAGTGATTCCTGCACGGCTTCCCAGGCTCCGCCCAGATTGCGCACCGGCTGATAAAACATTTCCAGATAGAGGAAGAAGGCAACCAGGTCCGCTACGCTAAGGACGCCCTGAAAAGCCAGCTGCCCGCCAAAGAAAATGACCATCAGGCTGCCGAGGGAGGAGGTAAAGTCGATGAACGGCTGGAAAATTGCCATCAGGCGCAGCGCGCTGAGTAGTGAAGAGCGGTAGCGGTCAATGCCATTGCCAACTCGCTCTAACGCACCATCTTCGCGCACGAACGCCTTAATCTCGCGGATGCCGGACAGGCTGTCGTTTAAGATGGCGTTCAGTTCGCCCAATTCTTCCTGACGAGTGCGGAATGCCGGGCGCACATAGCGGGCATAGACCCGCAAAGAGCCAATCACCAATGGGATGGGCAACATGCACAAGAGGGTTAGCTGCCAGCTCATGGTAAACAGCACCGCGGAAATGGCGATGAGCGTAATCACGTTGACCATCACATCCGGGATGGCGTGGGCAATGAGACGCTCGAACAGGTCGGTGTCATTCACCATGCGGGACATCATCTGCCCAGTCTGGCGGTCTTCGTAAAAGCGCAGAGTCAGGCGCTGCATGTGTTCAAAGACATGCTTACGCAAATCCGCCACCACGCCCCACCCCGCCACGTGAGCGTAATAGCTGCGCACAAATTGCAGTCCAGCGCGCGCAATATAAACGATGAGCGTAATGACGGTCAACTGCGTCACCAGCTGAAGGGTCTCTTTTGAAAGCGTACCGCCTGTCACCGCGCCAATTAAAATTTTAATAATCCAGGGGATCGCCAGCTGCGCGCCCACCAGCAGGAACATGCTGACAATGGTCAGGGTCAGCGGCACAACGTAATGACGCGAATACTGTAATACAAGTTGAGTCGGATTGGCTTTTTTTCGGGCAGGAAAACCGTCAGAGTTTTCTTTTACAGAAGGAGTTGTCACGGCAAACGCTTTCTTTTTGACTGAAAATAAAGAATTGAGGGAATTATAACACCCGTATGCCGCTCCTTTTTGGCAGATTACCTTACATTTTCGCAATTTTTTCTACTACGTCCTCAAGTTTTTCAGCTTTCGCGGCTGAAATTACCTCGGGCGGAAGTTGGGATCCCAATGGAATGAATAATCGTCTGGCGCGATCACGTTCGCGCGCGCAGGTGGACGGATGCTGAATAGCGAAAGCCAGCAATTCCCCCGCCGATTGTCGCCTGCCCTGATTTAATTCCAACTCCGCGATTCCAATCACCCCATCCAAAACAGGGGGAAGCTGCTCATTCTCCCAGGCAATTCGGATCGCTTGTTGATGATCGTTTTTGGCTTCTGCGTAATTCCCCCCAATGCGCGCCCTCTGCCCTAAACAATTGAGGCAGAGTGCCTCAATGTAGGGACTGCCCGCCTGTTTCGCTTGGGTGAGTCCTTCTTGCGCCAGATGTGCCACCTGGTCAACCTCGCCGGTTTGCAGCGCGACACTGGCCAGACTGGAGAGGCAAGCAGCGACGCCCCAGGCATGCCCCAGCTCGCGAAAGATCGCCAGTCCTGTCTGTAAGCTTCGAACGGCTTGTCCGGTGTCTTGCTCCCCCTGAGCCACCAACCCTAGATAACAATGGGTGAAAGCAATGTGATCCGGCAAGGCTGCATCCTTCAAGCCCTGCATGGTCTGTTCAAGCAGAGCACGCGCCTGCGAGTAATCGCCGAGTTGGCACAGGACGTAGCCGAGGCTGCTCTGCGCCTCAAAGAGAGAGGGCAGGTCATTGATCTGACGATAAATCACCAGGGATTCTTCCAGCAATTTCCGGGCTTCGACATACGCGCCGTGCAGAAACTGGGTGGTGGCGAGATTCGCCAAGGGATGCACGGCGCGGCGAGGATCTACACGGCGAGCGATTGAAAGACTGGTTTCAAGAACACGGACCGCTTTGGTGTAGCGAGACAGCCGGTTGCAGAATATTCCTTGTATATTGTAGAGTCTCGCCAAAAGGATCTGCTGCTCAGGTTCAGGCGTCAGGGTGCTTAGGGCATCCGCCGCGCGTTCAAAAACCGCTTCACCTTCTTGAACCCAACTTCGAAGTTCGTAAAAGTAACTAGCTACCTGACAGTTTAAAAAGAGAGGTGATTGACGAGAGATCTCCACTAAAATAGGTTTTGCGGAACCATTTTATACACGGAGTAGCCCATGTCAATCACCAAGCTTTATCATACCTGGATGGCGAAAATCAAGC
>JBBRAT010000094.1:0-3272 GCA_038206515.1 Anaerolineales bacterium
TGTGGACCAACGCTATGCGCTGGGTGAAATTCCGCGAGAACAGTCCGAGCAGAAGAAACAGGATTTGGAGGGATAAATCCTTCGAGCGCCGGTGGAACGATTATAACAAGATAAAGTGAGGATCCTGATATTGAGGAATATCAGGATCCTCACTTTTAATGACCTTTGCTATTTGACTTGATTGACTTCAGTCTGTAAAGCTGTTTTGATGGGTGAAAACTCTAACCCTTTCCCCGTGACATAATCCTTGATCACCGCGCTGGCTGGGGGCAGATCGCCGCCCATGGCCGTTTGGATGGCTTCTTTCGAGACACCCCAATCCAGCAGTTCCTGGAAGGTGGTTTTCCCGGTGATGGTGCGGTCCGGCGCAACATGCACGGTTGGCGTTGGCAGAGCGTTTTCATCGACAGCAGGCTGGACGGTAACCGGCTCTGGTGTAGCGGTCGCGTCTTCAGAAACCGGGCTGCTCTCAACCGGGGCTGCGGAGCTCCCATCCTGGCGCGCCTGTAACCAGGTGCGTAAGTTGGTCACCGAAAATAAATCAGTTTCCAGATCCTTGATCGCGGTGGTTGCGGGCGTATCGGCAGGCAGCTCGAACTGGGTCAGAAGATCTGCCAGAGGGACGTTGTAAGTGGTTGCGATCTGATCCAGCGTCATCCAGCCTTTGATGCTGTTCAAATCGGCGGTGGAAGGCTGTACTGCCTCGCCGCCAGAGGTTACTTTTCCAGAGACCGACCAGATACCAGCTGCCTGAAAGCCCAGGATGGTGCCCATAAAAATCGCTATGACGAGAACTCCGAAGATAATTGGGTTGATGCGCATTCGATCTCTCCTTACTTTCCGATGACTGGCCAGCCGAATTTGACTTCCAGCGCCCCATTGCGCGGGCAGGCGCCCACACATTCCAGGCAGGAGATGCAGTCAACGCTTTTGATCGTGGTTGCGGTATGTACATCAATTCCCATCGGGCAGGCATTGGTGCAGACTTTGCATATCTTGCAGGCGCTCTCTTCACGCTTCAGATAAACTGGGCTGAGCTTACTGATCAGGCCCGTAGCAGCACCCAGCGGGCAGGCATACCGGCACCAGGGGCGCTCGACGAAGAAGGCGCCGACCAGGGTGATCCCCAGCACGATTAAGCCGGGGGTAAAGCTGAACTCCCCTAAATTGAGCAGCGCGGACCATGGGTCGTAATCGCGGAAGACCATCACCCCAAAGTAAGCTGCCCCACCGATAGTCCAGGTCAGCACCAGGTACTTTATGTAGCGCAGGTAACGATCGAGTACCGCTAGGCGGGCGCCACGATGCTTCAGGGTGGCAATCGCATGCCGCAACCCGGGGATGCGTTTTTGCAGCACCTTGCTCAGGTTGCTCATCAGATCTTGCAAGAATCCCAGCGGGCAGACCCAGCCGCAGAAGGCCGAACGGGTGAATAGCGCGGTGACCAGCACGGCGATGAGCACCACGACATTCGAGAGGTGGGTATGGGCGACATAACTGCCGCCCGTGCTGATGAATTTATAGATCGTTTCCAGACCCCCAAAGGGGCAGAAAGCTTCCGCCGAAGCGGTAACAACACCGCTATCTTCACCAACGATGAAATGCTGAATGGCAAAGAAGGCAATAAACGCGAGAAAGAAAATTTGTGTGATGCGGCGGAAGGTCTGGTGGGTCAGGAATGCTTTCAACCCGCGTACGCGAGGCTTAACGCTGCCTGTTTTAGCAGATAAGGATTGTGCGGTCATCCGGTAAGCTCCTTCAAATGATGTGTTTGAAGTAATCATACCGGCTGCCCGTGGAGATTTATCGAAGGCGATGTGAATAACTTGTGAAGTTCTTTATCCTGATCATCGAAGGAACAGGCTGTAAGTCAGGATGGAAAATACAATCAGAGTGAAGATCGTATATTTCACATTTCGAGCCACAAAGGCGAAGTAAACCATCGAGGCTGCGACGCGCAGGTAGGGCGTAAACATGAGGGTAGCGATGCCGAGACTGATCAGTAAGTGCGGTTGGATTGCGCCAGTAAACAGTTGATGCAGACTGGAGACAAGAAAACTGAAATAGTTTTCCCCCGCAATGGTGAATTGGGTGGACAGGCTGTGGGTGATCATCCAATTCCAAAGTGTGCCGGCAATGATCAGTGCAGCGCTCACCAGTACGCCAATCAGCAGAATATAGCCGACCAGAACGTCCATCTTGCCCATGGATGCCTGTTCAGCGGCGTTCTCATTGGCAGCCTGGATATTTTTCGTATTTTCCATCATAATTTTACCCCGAACCCGCGCAGCAACATTTCTAAACCCAATACGATCAGTATTACCAGGAAGAAGTTCCGGACGGTCTGGTTGCTGATCCGCACAAGGACCTTCGTGCCTAAAAATGCGCCTGTAACTACCCCAAGAATCACCGGGGCGATTAAACCAGGGTCAACCATTCCGGCTGCCAGGTATACACTCGCACCGGCTAGCGCAGTCACGCCGATGATCAGATTGCTGGTGGTGGTGGATACTTTCGGGGGTAAGCCCATCACCAGGTCATGGATCAGCACTTTTAGCGCGCCTGCCCCAATTCCCAGAAGACCCGCGACAAGACCGGCGCCGAACATGAGCAGCGCGCCAAAATGGGCGCGAACGGCTTTGTAAGATATCGTTTCGTGGGTGGCCTGGTCATAATAACTGCCGGAAAGCTCTAACCATTTTGAGAAACGGTCCTGGTGGGTCACGATCTTTTCCGGCAGCCTGCGCTGGATGAGCAGGGCCGCCCACGAAGCCAGGAGCACCATGCCAAACAGCAGATACAGGAAGCGCTGTCCAGAAACCAGGGTAATGGCGGCTCCGGCAATCGCGCCGACAATGGTGAACATCTCCAGGAACATGCCAACTTTGAGATTGGTGATTTTATCGCGCACATACGCCGAAGCCGCACCGCTGGAGGTGGCGATGACTGAGACAATACTGACCGCGATGGAGTGTTTGATATCCATCCCCAGCAACGTCAGGGCCGGGATCAGGATAATCCCGCCGCCCATGCCGCTCATGGCGCCAACAAAACCGGCCGCAATCGAGATCAAGAAAACGAGTTCAAAAGACATTATTCCTCCGATATCACCTGGTCTGTGTGGGCATTCGAGTGAACTACCGCTAGGCTAAAGACCTAGCGGCTTCCGACTTCGCTGAGAAATGCTCGGTTTTGAAGTCGAGACTGACACTCTCTCCATCGGCGTGACTTCGGGCAGTTCCAGCCCTAGATTTTGCTTGATTTTGAATGTT
>JBBRAT010000095.1:0-1536 GCA_038206515.1 Anaerolineales bacterium
GATCGAACCCCTCTTTGAAAATGTCAGTTTCACCGTCAACCCCGGCGAGCGCGTGGCGTTGGTCGGACCAAACGGTTGCGGCAAAACCACTCTCCTCAAAATCCTGATTGGGCAAGAGAAAGCCTCTTCCGGTAGTATTCGTTTTTCCCCTTCTGACTTACGCATCGGCTATCTGGCGCAGGGGCAAACTTATGACCCTGCTGAATCCTTTGGCGAATATATCGCCCGTCTTTCCGGCGATTTGCCCACCCTGGAAGCAGAACTGGAAAAGATCGCCCATGCCCTGGTTGCTAATCCGCAGCGGGTAGATTTGCAAGAAGCCTATAACGACACCCTCACGCGGCTCTCTCTCGCGGATGAATCCGCCGGAGCCGCGCCCGGCATCCTAGCCGCCCTGGGGTTAGATCAAGTTGACGCGGATCAACTGGTCAACAGCCTAAGCGGTGGGCAAAAGACGCGCTTGGCGATGGCTTCCATGCTGCTCAGTTCACCACAGCTTTTATTATTAGATGAACCCACCAATCACCTTGACCTCGATATGCTCACCTGGTTGGGCAATTGGCTGCGTTCTTATCCCTTTGCCGTGCTGGTCGTCAGCCATGACCGCGCCTTTCTGGATAGCGTTGCGACATCCATTCTGGATATGGACCCTGTAAAGCGCGCCGTCCGCAGTTACGCCGGGAACTATTCTGATTATTTGGATCAAAAGCAAGCCGAACGCGAACGCCAGTGGCAGGAATATCAGGATCAGCAAGAGGAAATTGCCCGGCTGCGTCAATCTGCCTCGCGGGTGCGCAGTCAAGCAACCGCGCACAAAGGCGGCAAGGCGGACCCTGCCAAGACAGATGGCTTCTCTGTGGGGCATTTTATGAATCGCGCCAAAGAAACCATCAGCCGCGCCAAACAAATTGAAGCCCGCGTAGATCGCATGATGGGCGATGACCGCGTAGATAAGCCCGGTCGCACCTGGCAAATGAAGATGGAATTTCAGAATATACCTTCTTCCGGGCGGGATGTGCTGGTCTTTAACGATTTATCCATCGGGTACGGCGAGAAGGTCTTGCTGGCAAACCTGAACGGCGTGGTGCGCTTTGGGCAACGTCTGGCATTGGTCGGACCGAACGGCGCAGGCAAAACCACCCTGCTGCGTACCATCCAGGGGCAGCTGCCGCCGCTCGCTGGTGAAGTCCGCCTGGGCGCAAACGTCCGCATAGGGTACATGGCGCAGGAGCAGGAAAACCTGGATGCGAAACAAACCGCGCTCACCACCCTGCAAAGGATCATGCCGCAATCCGAAACAGGAGTCCGCGCGTTGCTCTCAAAGTTCCTGTTCACTGGCGATGAAGTCTTTACCCCTGTGCCAAATCTTTCCTATGGCGAGCGCGCCCGCCTGACATTAGCTTGCCTGGTGGCGCAGGGCTGCAACTTCTTGCTGTTGGACGAACCCATCAACCACCTGGATATTCCCTCGCGCGCCCAATTTGAGCAGGCGTTGGCTGTGTTCGAGGGGACAATTTTGGCGGTCGTCCATGACCG